>PXRN01000001.1 GCA_003021045.1 Halobacteriales archaeon QS_4_69_34
CTACGCCGCCAACTCTTCCGCAAACCAGGGAGAGAAGCACTCGAACACGCTCTTCGAGAGGTGCTCTGACTCACCAACAATGTGCTTCCGAAGAGCGATGTTTGTAAAATCGCCGCCCCACCTTGCATGGTTGACGCGGGCCTACTCCTCGGCGACTCGCTGCGTGACGACGATCGCCTCCGTCTGATCCACTATACCGTCACGCACCCCGAGGGCGTCCCGATCTCCGTGATCTGGCGCGACGTGTTCGGCCGCTCCGGCCCCGTCGACCCCGGCGATGCGGACTATCAGTTCGCACGCCGATTTTACACGGGCAACCCCGATTACTTTGACACTTCTGAGCAAAAAGGCATGACGGCCGTGGAATTGAAGCCCGCTCTCTTAGACTTGTTTCGGCACGGACGGCTCCGACGATGATCGTGCGGCGCTTGAACGTGTTGACACGCGGTGGCCACTGCCCTCCTCCTACCCATCGTTCGGCTCCACGGCTCGTCGTTCCGGCTTCGCGGCGAGCGCCCGCCGGGAAGCCACCGAGAGAACACACAACACCCTTGTCCGCGCCGCCCCGACCCTCGGTATGGATCGACGGCGACCCCCCCGAACCGAGGAGGGCTGGTACGTCCTCCACGACCTCCGGACCGTAGACTGGGACGCGTGGCGGAACGCGCCCGACCGCGAACGCGAGCGCGCCATCGCGGAGGGCGTCGAATACCTCGACGCCCACGAGGCGGTCGCGGACGCCGACGCGGGCGGCTCGGCGGTTTTCTCGGTGCTGGGCCACGGGGCCGACCTGCTCTGTCTTCACCTCCGACCCTCGATGGCCGACCTCGACGCCGCGGCGCGGCGCTTCGAGCACACCGCGCTCGCCGGCTACACCGAGCGCGCCGACTCCTACGTCTCGGTCACGGAGGTTTCGGGCTACATGTCCGAGGCGTACTTCGAGGGCGAGGAGGTCGAGGATCGAGGGATGGCGCACTACATCGAGTCCCGGCTCGAACCCGAGATCCCCGACGCCGAGCACGTCTCCTTTTACCCGATGGACAAGCGCCGCGACCCCGAGTACAACTGGTACGACCTCCCCTTCGCGGAGCGTGCCGAGCTCATGTCCGGTCACGGCGAGATCGGCCGGGAGTACGCCGGGGAGGTGACCCAGATCATCTCCGCCAGCACGGGCTTCGACGACCACGAGTGGGGTGTGACGCTGTTCGCCGACGACCCCGGCCGGATCAAGACGCTGCTCGCCGAGATGCGCTTCGATCCCTCCTCCTCGCGTTACGCGGAGTTCGGGTCGTTCTATTTCGGCCGGCGCTTCCCGCCCGAGGACCTCGGGGCGCTGCTGGCGGGCGAGCCCGTTCCGACCGGCGAGGGCGACGCGTCCCCTCACGCGAGCGGACACGCACACGGCGGTGCTCACGGTGACGAAGCGACGGGCGCCCACGAGAGGGCCGGAACGGACGGGACGAGCGGGGGGGCGGACGACATCCGGGGCGAGCTCGAAGAGCTCGACGTCTACGCGGGCCAGCCCCACGGCGAGGACGTCCACGCGGTGGTGCTGTACTCCGCGGCCGACCCCGGGACGCTCGGCGAGGAGGTGTCGGGACTGCGCGAGAGCTTCGAGCACTACGATACCCACGTCGAGACCGCGGTCTACGAGAACCCGGACGGCGGCGACGCGGCGGTCGTGAGCATCTGGGAGACGGCGAGCGCGGCCGAGACCGCCGGCGGCTTCCTCGCCGACCTCCCCGACGTCGTCGCGCGCGCCGGCGAACGTGCCGATGGACACGCGGGCGAGGAGTCGGGTTTCGGCACGATGGGGATGTTCTACACGACGAAACCCGAACACCGCGAGGCGTTCGTCGAGCGCTTCGGAGCCGTCGAGGACCTCCTCGACGACGTGGGGGGACACGTCGAGACCGACCTGCTGGTCGACAGGGAAAACGAGAACGACATGTTCATCGCTAGCCAGTGGCGCTCGCGCGAGGACGCGATGGACTTCTTCCGATCCGAGGCCTTCCGCGAGACCGTCTCGTGGGGTCGGGACGTGCTCGCCGACCGGCCCCGACACGTCTTCCTCGCGTAGCATCGCGCATCGCCCGACGGGCCGGCCGGGTAACCCGCCGGCCGAACCACAGGGGAAGTGGGCGTCGCGGGGGAAGGGGAAAACCGATCGACAGCAGCGTGATTCGAACCGGACGCGACGGGGTCGATCGAACACCCCCACTCACGGCTTCGC
The DNA here is from genome assembly GCA_003021045.1 of Halobacteriales archaeon QS_4_69_34. GTDB lineage: Archaea > Halobacteriota > Halobacteria > Halobacteriales > Halococcaceae > PXRN01. The sequence goes on from PXRN01000001.1 coordinate 2,234, forward strand.
GCGGTCCTCGCGCGACGGTTCAGTCGCCCGCCTGCACCGCGCCGACGCCGTCGAGGTCCGCGCCGTCGACCGACGATCGGAGCCCCTTCATGCCGTCGTCGCGCTCGATGCCGAAGTCGTTCGCGGAGCACTCGGCGACCCGTTCTATCTCCGCTGTCGAGAGCGGCGGCGTCTCCGGCGCGGCGGCCCACTCGTCGACGTCCGCGGCCGTGCGAAAGGTAGGCGTGACGCTCGCGACCGCGTCGTGGGCGAGCAGCCACTGGATGGCGGCCTGTCCCATCGTGCGCTCGCGGTCGTTCCCGGACGACGTCCGGGAGCTCGACGAGCTCCGCTCGTCGGCGCGTTCGAGAAAGCGAAGCGCCTCGACCTTCTCCCAGCCGGTCTCGTACCATTCGTCGGGCCGAAAGCCGCGATGGTCGCCCGCGTCGAGCTCGGTCTCCGGGGTGACCTGCTCGTTCAGCAGGCCCGAGGAGTGGGGCACCCGGGGGAGGAGACTCGTCTCGGCGTCGAGGTCCGCGATGGTCTCCAGGAAGTGCTTTCCAGGTACTTGCTCGAAGAGGTTGAAGACCACCTGCACGGCGTCGAACCCTGCCTCGATGGCGGCGTCGCCCTCGGCGAGCCAGCCGATCGAGGGCCCGAGCGCCCAGCCGATCGCCTCGACTTTTCCCGACTCGCGGAGCTCGTCGAGCGCTTCGAGGACGTCTCCGTCCACCTCGGAGACGTTCGCGTTGTGCAACTGGAGCAGTTCGACGTGGTCGGTGTTCAGTCTATCGAGACTTCTGCCGACGGCTTCGTGGATGTACTCGGGCTCGATCACCTTCGGGAGCTCGCCGTGACCGGCCTGTGGGTTCTCGTAGAAGTCGTAGCCGACCTTGGTGGCGAGGGTGACCTCCTCGCGCCGGCCGGCGACGGCCTCGCCGATCAGCTCCTCGCTCCGTCCGTGACCGTAGACGTCGCCGGTGTCGATGAAGGTGATCCCCCGGTCGATCGCGTGGCGGACCATCTCGATCCCCTCCTCCTCGCTCCGGTCGCCCCACCAGTCGGTGCCGACGACCCACGCGCCAAAGCCCACCTCGCTGACCTCGACGCCCGAGCCGCCGAGTTCGCGGTACTGCATGGCTCCCCTACGGGCGGCTCCCACTTAGCAAGCGCGGTCGGGCGATGCGCTCCTTCCCGCAACCGGAGCGCTCGCAGCTACGGGAGCCGTGGCGGCGAACGCGATGAATGACCTCCCCGCCCCGGCCGATTCGCGCTTCGAGTGCGGTTGGATCGATCGGGCGAGGGGGCGTCGACCGCGAGTGCCGATGCACACGAGAAACCGCATCGCCACCGCTCCCGTTCCGCCCCCGCTACCGCTCCCGCGATAGCTACGCCACCTGCCGTCCCGGTTTTCCGTCCTCCGTTTCGGCCCACGGGCGTCCCCTCGGTCTCCGGTCCGGATCGCGCCCGGCGAAAAGAGACGGTGCGGAACTCCTATCCGCGCCGACGGTCAACCCCGGATATGACGAAGCGACGGGTCAGGCTCCCGGCCGCCGCCGAGGAAGGGCTCCAGGCGTTCATCGGCGAGGTCGACGAACGCCTGTCGGGACCGGAGGACACCTGTGACGTGGTCACCGACGTACTCGTCGATCTCTACGGCGACCGGGAGGCCTACGACCGCTGGCAGAACGGGGAGGGTGTCTCGTCCGCCGAGCGCGTCCGCCTCCAGGGATACGATCCCTGCAACTCCACGCTCGAAAGCGAATACTACGCCGAGAAGGACGAGGAAACCTTCGAGGACTCGAAGCATCTCCAGTGGCTCTGGCGGCAGTTCGACGCCACGCCGATGGCCGACAACGTCGAGTTCGCGCTGCGATTCCGGGCGATGCTCGCCGATCACCTCTTCGCCGAGGCCGGCGAGAACCTCCGGCTGTTCAAGGGGATCACGATGACCTACGGCCACAACGTCCGTGTGGGCGACAACACCGTGATCCACGACGGCGTCCACCTCGACGACAGGGGAAAGCTCACGATCGGGAGCCACGCCAGCATCTCCGACGACGTCCACCTCTACAGCCACGACCACGACCTCGTCGATCAGACCGAGGTCAGGAACTACCACACGATCGTCGCCGACGACGCCCGCGTCACCTACGATGCGATGGTCCGGGCGGGCTGCCGGGTGGGCGAGAACGCCGTCGTCGGGGCCCGGGCGGTCGTTCAGGGCGACGTCCCCGACCACCACGTCGCCGTCGGAGCGCCCGCCGAAAGCGTCAGGGTGAAGCCGGGCTGGGAGTCCATCGCCGAGCCCCTGGAGGCCGGCGGCGAGAGCAGGCGGGAGGAGCGCCGCATCGAGTACAGCCTGCCCGACGACCTCGACGCCTTCGACGAGTTCGGGCGCGACCTCGATCCACCGGAACACGCTACCGAACGGAATCGATGAAACGTCTCCGCCGGCACGGGCCGGCGGGATCGCTGCAGGATCAGTCCGGCAGCAGAGCGCCTTGGAGGTGGGCCAGCGCCGACCGCGATCGGTCTCGATCGGCTGCCGCTCGACGCCCCTCCCCACGAGCCGACCGGCGATCAGTTCCGGCGGGCGAACTGGGGAGCGCTCGCGATCGACGTGGCGTCGTCGGTCCGCACGGCCATGCGGCTTTCGGGATCGTAGTCGACGAGCCCGGCGGCGTCGAGCTCCGGGAGGTCGACGTGGTGGAGGGCGATGGCGGCGCGCTCGACGGCACGGCCCGGGGCGACGTCGACGGGGGTGTCGCACTCGACCGCGGCAGCGTAGGTGGCCAGCGTACGGAGCTCGACGGGGTACTCGAACGCACTGAGGTGCTGGAGAGCGTGCTGACGCCGCGACTCGGCAACGAGGGCTGGGTCGGGCCGCGACGCGTTCGGCGTCGAGCCCGTCGGGGGTGCGTCGGCGACACCTACTGGTCGTGAACGGTGGCTCATGGCGGTCGGTACAACCCACGTCGGTAGTGCTGATAAAAATGGCCCATGAAATATACGCCCCCGCACGCGTGCCGCCGGCGGCCCCTCGTCGGCTGGCCGGCAGCCTCGAGGGATCGGCGCGAGACACCGGCAGTAGAGCATTCCTCCGTCCCACCGCGCCAACGGTGGATCGCTTCGCCCTCGCGGCGAACCGGAGCTTCGGTGACGGCTCGCCGTCGGAAACGCCCGTCGTGGCTGCGAAGCGCCGCCGACTCAGTTGGTCAGGAAGTAGACCTGCTTTCTGGCGTCGTGGAAGCTGTACCGCGAGGCGACGAGACCGACCTCCTCCAGCCTGTTGAGGGCGTACCGCACCGTGCGATCGGGGAGCAGCGACTCGTCGGCGAGCTGGCCCTGCGAGAGCGGCGCGTCGAGTTCGAGGACCTTGGCGACGAGCTTCGCGCTCGGCGGGAGCTCACTGAGGCGCTCGCGGAACTCCGTCTCTGTCAGTTGTTCGACTCTACCCGTCCCGTCGTCGGCGGTGGCACTCATGCATGCCCCGTCGAGCGGTGCGTCGTGGTAAACGTTGGCTACATTTGCGAATAAATAATACCGACCCTTTGGTTCGTACCTATGACCTTATATTGAAGGAGTAGGGAGGGCGATCGGCGGGAAGGCAGAGGAAAGAGACGAGAGGGGCAGCAACGCGGGGACGGCGGGGAAACCGCTTTGATGGGGTGGCCCGAAGCGGTGGCATGGCGTCCATCCCCGAGGCGTTCCACGACCTGTTCGAGCGCGAGACCTACGGCCACTTCGCCACGGTCATGCCCGACGGCACCCCACAGGTGACGCCCGTCTGGATCGACTACGACGCCGACGCCGACCGCGTACTCGTCAACACCGAACGGGGGCGACAGAAAGAGCGGAACGCGAGCCGTAACCCCAAAGTGGGGCTCTCCGCGGTCGACCCCGACGATCCGTACCGGTTCCTCTCGATTCGGGGCGAGGTCACCGAGCTGACCGAGGAGGGCGCGGTCGAACACATCGACGCGCTCGCGGCGCGGTACATGGACGTCGAGGAGTACCCCGGCCACGGGAGCGAGGAGGGCGCACGCGTCCAGCTGCGCGTCCGCCCCGAGAGCGTCGTCACCTCGGAGTCGGCGTAACCGGACCCGCCGTCGAGCGCGCCGGCCGCCGTGAGCCGGAAACGCCGACCTCGGCCCCTCGGCGACGGTCGCTTCCCGTACGGTTTTTAGTTCCCGGCGGAGATACGGCGAGGTAGCGTGAAGGGACAGGAGTGGTATCAGGCCCCCGAGGTCGCCGCGGACTACGAGACCAAGCGCTTCTCGAACGGCGGCGCGCTGATCGATCGGCGCGAGAAGCGCGCAGTCCTCGACGCCGTCGGCCCCGTGAAGGGAAAGCGGGTCCTCGAGATTGCCTGTGGCACGGGCCGGTTCACGACGATGCTCGCCGAGCGCGGCGCGGCGATCGTCGGCCTCGACATCTCGCCGGCGATGCTCAAGCAGGGCCGCGCGAAGGCCCGCGCGGCGGGCGCCGACGGAGACCTCGCTTTCCTCCGCGGCGACGCCGCCCGTCTGCCTTTCCCCGACGACCACTTCGAGACGGTGGTGGCGATGCGGTTTTTCCACCTCGCCGACACGCCGGCGTCCTATCTCGCGGAGCTGCGCCGGGTCGCAAGCGAGCAGGTCGTCTTCGACACGTTCACCCGCTTCTCGACACGCTCGATCTACAACTGGCTGCTTCCGATGGGATCGCGGCTGTACTCCCGCTGGGAGGTCGAGCGCCTGCTCGACGGCGCGGGCCTCGGGCTGGCCGGCGTCGAGCACGACTTCCTCCTCCCCTACGGGCTCTACCGAAAGCTGCCCGACGGACTCGCGCGATCGCTCCGGGACGTCGACGCCGCGGCCGTCGGTGTGCCGGTCGGGCGGGCGCTGGCGTCGGTCTGCTACTGGGACGCCCGGGTGGAGGGGTAGCGTCTCCCCTTCCCCTCCCCTGACCGACGTCAGGCTGAACGAGAACGGTAGAGCCGACCGCCGCCGCGGTCACGACGCGGCGGGCAGCAGTCGCCGTCGTCAACGGCCGGCCGACCCACGGGACGCACGTGGCAGTCGTCGCTGCATGCAGGCGGTCGAACGGGCGTTGGGCTCACTTCCGGACGTCGATACCGACCGGGTCGTCGACGCTCTCGGACGGGACGTGGTCGAATCGGTCGTCGAGGAGGCGGCCTCGATGCCGCCACCGACGAGGCGGTCCTGCGGGCGGCCATCGAGCGCGTCGCGGTCGATGGGGCGCTCGACCTCGACGAACTCCGCGACGCCACCGCGGCTGCGATCGGCACCGACGATTGGTAGCCGGCGGCGAGCGGGCCGGCGGCCCACAGGAGCTGGAATCGCGGTCGTCCCACCTCCACTCGACCGACGGGCCGCTCGACCGGCCGCGTCGGCCGGGGCGGACGCGAGGATAGCGAGGGATCCGCCCGTCGACCGGCGTATTTTATGTATGGAGCGGGCTATCGAGAGCTATGGACCTCTCGGTGGTCGTCCCGACGCTCAACGGCCGGCGGCGGCTGGCGGCGTGTCTCGACGCGCTCGACGCCCACGCCCCCGCCGCCGAGGTCGTCGTGGTCAACGGCCCCTCCGCGGACGGGACCACCGGGATGGTGCGCGAGCGCGACGGCGTCGACGCCCTCGTCGAGGTCGCCGAACGAAACCTCAACGTCTCGCGCAACGCCGGCATCGAGCACGCGGGCGGCGACTGGATCGCGTTCGTCGAGCACGACCGCCGGATCGAGCCGGGCTGGCATGCCGGGCTCGCGGCCGGCCTCGGCGGGCCGGCCGGCGCGCGCGGTCACGCCGTCGCCGAGGGGCTGGGCGATACCGCGGGACGGGCCGGGCGCGTGGGCGCGGTCACCGGACCGACCCGGTCGGGCGGCGAGGGCGGCGGACGCGGGGCCGTGAACGCGGCCGAGAGCGGCGGAGCGGTCGACGACGGAGGGATCGATCCCGGAGACGGACTCGACGGCAGGGATGGGTCCGAAGACGAACCCGCTGGCCCCGAGCGGCGGACGATCGCGGGCCGGGAGGTGACGTACTTCGACGGGGCCAATGCCGCGTTCACCCGAGCGGCGCTCGACGCCGCGGACGGGTTCGACGAGTACCTCCAGACCGGCGGCGCGCGCGACCTCGCCCACCGGCTCGCCGTGGGCGGGTTCGGCGTGGTCTGGAACCGGGCCATGAGCGTCCGCAGCGGGACCGGAAGCGAAGCCGGGGGTGAACGCCCGGGCGGCGGGCCACAGAGCGGAGGCCGAGGCGGGAGACTGGAGGTGCGCGAGCCCGCCGACGACCGGATCGGAAACGGCGGGACGGCGCGGGCGATGGCCGACGGCGGCCACAGGGAGGACGACTGGTACTGGAAGTACCGCGCGCTCGCCTACCGGCTGGCGAAGAACTACGGACTCCGCCCGACGACCGCCCGCCGGCTCGCGGGCCACGCGGGCGGCGACGCGCTCTCGGGATTCCGGGGAGTCATCGGCGGCGAGGCGAGCCCCTCGGGCTGGCTCGGGAACGGCCGGGACGTCCTCTGGGGGACGCTCCGCGGGGAGGCCGGCGGCCTGCTCGCACGCTGGCGCGACCGGGGCCGGCACAATCCCAACGGGCTGTCCTCGCGCACCGATCGCGCTGTCGCGGTCTACGACTGGCGGTGAGCGCCGGAGCAGACGTCCGCGCCTCTCGCACGCGCCCCGGTTCGCACGACAGCGTGGCTCGACCGCGGGGCAGTGTCCGAGCCGGTCCCGTGTCCTCACGACCGCACCGTGCGAGGGACGGCCACAGCAGGGGAGCGACGACCCGTGCCACCGACCGGCACAACCATCCCGCCCGTATCCGGCGGTTTCCCGGCCGCTTTAGCAAGTTTTATATAGAACCGCTGGCCACCTGTTAGGTGAGTTCATCATGGCACAACAGATGCACGGCCAGCCCATGTTCATCCTGAGCGAGGACAGCGAGCGAACGAGCGGGCAGGACGCCCAGACGGCGAACATCACCGCGGGCAAGGCCATCTCCGAGGCCGTCCGCACGACGCTCGGTCCGCGGGGGATGGACAAGATGCTCGTCTCGGACGCCGGCGACGTCGTGATCACCAACGACGGCGCGACGATCCTCGGCGAGATGGACATCGAGCACCCCGCCGCCCAGATGATCGTCGAAGTGGCCGAAACGCAGGAAGAGGAGGTCGGCGACGGCACCACGACAGCGGCCGTCCTCGCGGGCGAGCTGCTCGCCAAGGCCGAGAGCCTCCTCGAGGACGACGTCCACCCGACGACGATCGTCGAAGGCTACCACGAGGCCGCACAGCTGGCCCACGAGGCCATCGACGGGCAGGTCCTCGACGAGGAGCTCGACGCGGAGCTGCTCGCGCAGGTCGCGGCGACCTCGATGACCGGCAAGGGAACCGGCGACGTCGCCCCCGAGGTGCTCGCAGAGACCGTCGTCGAGGCCATCGAGCGCGTCCAGGACGAGGACGGCGTCGAGCGCGAGGACGTCGTCGTGCGCACCCAGACCGGCGCGAGCTCCTCGGCCACGGAGTTCGTCGAGGGCGTCATCTCGGAGGAGGAGCCCGTCCACGACAACATGCCCTCTGGCGTGGAGGACGCCACCGTCGCCGTCCTCGACGTCGAGTTCGAGGTGCGCGAGGGCAACGTCGACGCGGAGTACGACGTGACGAGCGTCGACCAGCTCAACGCCGCCATCGAGGCCGAGGAAGGGCAGTTGCAGGCGTTCGCCGACACGCTCGCCGACGCCGGTGTCGACGCCGCCTTCACGACCGAGGACGTCGACGACCGCGCGGCGGCCCACCTCGCCGACGCCGGGATCCTCGCGTTCGAGGGTGTGGACGACGACGAGGCGCGCGCCATCGCCAACGCGACGGGCGCGAGCCGCGCTGGCACGCTCGACGGGCTCGACGACACGGATCTGGGCCGCGCTGAGTCGGTCGAGGTCCAGAAGTTCGGCGACGACGAGTTCGCGTTCGTCGAGGGCGGCGCGGACGCTACCTCAGTGACGGTGTTCGCACGCGGCGGCACCGAGCACGTCACCGACGAGCTCGAACGCGCGCTGGGCGACGCTCTCGACGTCGTCACCGCGGCGCTCGATTCGGGCGGGGTGGTCCCGGGTGCGGGCGCGACCGAGACCGCCATCGCCGACGCCATCCGCGACCGGGCGGCCTCGATCACGGGCCGTCGCCAGCTCGCCGTCGACGCCTTCGCCGACGCGGTGGACGTCCTCCCGCGCACGCTCGCGGAGAACACCGGCATGGACCCCATCGACGCCCTCGTCGACCTGCGCTCCAGACACGACAGCGACGGCCGCGCGGGCGTCATCAGCGAGGGCCAGACCGGCCACGTCGACGATCCCGTCGATGCGGGCGTGGTCGATCCCGCCGCCGTCAAACACGAGGCCGTCGAGTCCGCCACCGAGTCCGCGACGATGATCGTCCGCATCGACGACGTCATCTCCTCGGACTGAAAGCCCCGCGATCGGATCGTCCGTTCCACGAATGTGCCCGTTTCGCGGCGGGCATCGGGGCCGCTGTCGCGCTCTCCCCGCCGTTCGACCGGAACCGGTCGGGGGACGGACGGAGAGACGAGAGGAGAACCGGGCGCCCGAGCCACGGAGACAGGCTTTTTGTCTTATCCGGTCTCGGAGACGTCGCTGGCGTCGCCTGATCCGTCCTCGCCATCGCTTTCCGCGTCGCCCTTGCCATCGCCTCCGCTCTTGCCATCGCCTCCTGATCCGTTTCCGGAGTCACTCCCCGAGTCGCCGTTAGCATCACCCGATCCGTCTCCGGGACCGTTCTCTCCGTGCGCCCGTGTGCGCCGTACGCCCCGTAGCCGCCGGCGATCGCGACGACGCCTGCGGCGACGTCGTTCCAGTGGAGGGTCGTCTCGTCTCCCAGAGCACGGCGGCGACGATCAGCCACCCGCAGAAGACCGCCACCGCGGCCGCGCTCCAGCGGCTCGGAACGCTCCCGCGCCACGCGTCGGTCATCGCCAGCGCCACGAGCGCGACGCCGACGAGGAGACCGCTCCAGAAGTCCGCGAACGGGGCCTCGATGAGGAAGGTGGACCGACGACCAGCCAGAAGCCGATCAGTCCGACGACTGCCGCGAGCCGCTGGGGCTGTGACGCCGTCTTCATGCGCTTTTCCCCTCCGTTCGCCCCGTGTTCGTCCCCATCTCAGCGACTCTACTGCCGGAACTGTGCGACAGCGGGCGCTTCATATGTCCTCCTCGATTTCCTGGGCTCCCTTCCTGATCGAGTCACGTCCGAAGTAGAGCGCCTCGACGGCGAACACCACGATGGCGATGGCGACGACGAGGACAAACACGGAGTACAGCCGCGTGTAGAGGAACCACAGCAGCGCGAAGAAGAAAAAGACGCAGCCGACAACACCGACGAGGGGCGAAATCGCCGAGATGTCGGCCTCCTCGCGGTACAGGAAAGCGAGCGCACACACCGCTCCAAACACCACGATGTACATCAGCGAGGCGAACTCCACGACCGCTTCGAGGCTACCGAAGCTCGTGAACAGCGCCGTCAGAAAGCCGATGACGAGCACCGCGTAGATCGGCACCGTCCGGTCGCCGTGGCTCCCCATCTCCTCGGGAAGGATGTCCCGCGAGGCGAGGTTGTCCGCGAAGATCGCGCTATTGAACAGCGTCGAGTTGACCGCGCTGGCGGTCGCGACGAGCGCCGAGATGCCGACCGCGAGCGCGAGGTACTGGTCGATCTCGAGGGAGGCAAACAGCAGCGCCGCCTCGGGCTGGGCTCCGATCGTCGCCGGCGGAAGCAGACTCGTGATGACGAATCCGACGAGAACGTAGATGAACGAGGCGACGGCGATCGAGAGATAGATGCCTTTCTTCAGCGTCTGTTTGGGGTTCTCGAACTCGCTCTGGCTGTAGAGCTGGAGCTGCCAGCCCTCGAAGGAGACGAACGAAACCGACGCCGCGACGAACGCGTTGATACCGAACTCGGAGAGCCCGAGCCCGAGGCTCCGGTTGGCAAAGCCGAAAAAGAGCGCCCAGACGCCGAAGACGGCGATGATCCCGGCCTGGACGATAACGAGATAGCGCTCGACCGCGGTCGAGGAGCCGGCCCCGAGGAGATTGAGGCCGATGAACAGGGCAACCATCCCGACCGAGAGGAGCTGTCGCATCGGAAGACCCGCGAGATAGGACATCCCGATCATCATCTCGGCGAACGCGCCGAACGCGTAGGAGTACATCGCCATCGTGCCGATATAGCCGACGGTGAGCGTCCAGCCGACGACCGCCGCGCCCGTCGACCAGCCGGTCAGCTCCTCGATGAAGCTGACCGAGCCGCCCTCGCTGTCGGTGATCTGGTTGATGTTGGTGTAGGCGTACGCCGCACAGAGCACGACCGCCGTCGCGATGGTGTAGGAGAGCCACGTCAGCACGCCGGCGGCCGCGACGACGATCCCGATCGCCGCGTAGATGCCCCCGCCGACGATCCCGCCGACGCCGAGCGCGACGCTGGTCGGCAGGCCGAAGCCCTCGCTCATCCGTCGCCACCCCCGAGGAGGTTGCCGAGGAAGTCGGAGTCGTCGACCGACACCACGCCGTCGGGACTCACGAGCCGGGGATTGAGCTGTGCGTTCGGGTGGATCCGGAAGTTCTCGACCGTGTCCTTGTACCCGAAACCATTCCGATAGGAGTACGCCGGGAGGAGCGCCCGGTCTCGGAGGGCCTTGGTGATGGCAAACTCATAGAGCGTCCGGCGTTTCTCCCGGTCAGTCGTCTTCCGTGCTTGCTCGATTTTCTCCATGACTTCCTCGTTGTCGTAGAAGATCCCCTGGGTCTTCCCTTCCTGATCGCGGTGGAGAATCCGATAGACGAATGAATCGGGATCGGTGCCGCCGTGGGTGCCGTCGATGTAGATCATGTAATCGCTCGGGGATCCGCTCACGTGTTTTTCGAGAAACGCCGTCCAACTCACCGGCGAGACGGAGGCACGCCGGCCAGCCTCGCGGATCCCGGTCGCCAGCCGCCGGCCGATCTCCTTTCGCTTCGGGTCCTTCGGGACGAGGATCTCGATTTCCGTGCTCATCCCCGCCTCGCTGAAGAGTTGCTGTGCTCTCGACGTATCACGGTCGACCGGAATCTCCCGCCACTCCTCTAAGGGCATCCCCCACCGCTTCGCCACCTCCCCCGGCAGCGGGCTGTACTCGCGCTCGCCGATCGGCGCGAGGAAGTCCGCAACCGCCTCGTCCATATCGAGACAGTAGTCGATCGCCTTCCGAACCTCCGGATCGGTGGTCGGGCCCTCGTTCAGGTTAAACCCGACGTGGTAGGTGTTGAACCCTCTGCGTAGGCCGACGTTCGTGCCGCTGCGCTCGGCGAGCAGGTCTGGATCCGCGGAGAGACGGGTTCGATGATCCGGTTCCGACCGGAGACGAGGCTCATCATCCGGGTGATCGGCGACTCCTGGTGGATCGTCGTCACCTTCGCGACGGCGGGCTTCGGGTCGCTCCAGTAGTCCTTCCAGCGGACGACTTCGGCTTTTCTCTCCTCGGAGAAAGACCGGACCCGAAACGGGCCGGCCCCGACCGGCTTCGTCGCGAACTCCTCTTTGCCGGCCTCCCGGACCGATTTCGGGACGATCTCGTGGGTCAGGGAGTGCTCGAACGCCGGGTACGGATACTCCAGCTCGATCCGTACCGTTCGGTCCTCGGGCGTCTCGATCGACTCGATCATATCGAAGCGCCACGCCGTCGGGGTCTCCTCCTCGACCGGTGCCTCGAAGGAGTACTTCACGTCCTCGGCCAGCACCGCCTGTCCGTTCTGGAACGTGGCGTCCTCGCGGATGTCGATCGTGTAGCGACGACCCTCGTCCTCGACACGGGGCTCGTCGGTGGCGATCTGTGGGACGAGCCCGGTCCGCTCGTCGTAGGTGTAGAGCCCGTCGAAGATCTTCTCGGCCATCTGGGCCGACCCGACGTCGTGAACCTCGATCGGATCGAGGGTGAGCGGGGGGATGGAGCGTTCCGATCCGGAGATCTCCTCCGGAGGGCATCGTCGGGTTCGCCGAACAGCCCGCGAGCGCCGCCGCCCCCACGGTGCCGAGGCCCGCGAGCAGCTGTTGCCGGCTCGGGCCGTGCTCGCCGTCCGTGGCTGGCGATGCCCCGGTTTTCATGGATGAGGGCGCTCGTCTTCGCTGTGCTTCCGGCGGTCGTGCCGTCCGCTACCCGGGTCGGTCATGGAAGGCGGTCGTACCCGAACGCACGGAAGGGTGGCGCGCCCAAATACAAGGCATTTAAGACGGGTGGCGGTGCGCGCTCGCGCTCGGTGGGGCGGTCGATCGGCGAGAGGGGCGGTGGATCGATCGGCGAACGGGGTCACGCCGAAACCGCTTCCAGCGGGCGGCCGATAACGAGTGCGTTCTCGATCGAGTTCCGGTAGGCGCGGCTGAGTCGCCGGGAGACCGCCTGTGCGCTGACGCCGCGCTCCTCCCAGATCCGCGAGGGTGACGCTCCGTGGGATGTCGTAGTAGCCGTGCTCGTACGCCGCGAGCAGCGCCTGGCACTGGTGTTCGGTGAGCGCGACCTGGCTGTCCCGTCTCTCGGCCAGGTCGAGGACGTTCCGGAGCGCGAAGTCGATGCCGGCGTCGGTGGCGAAGTCGTAGGTCGCCGACAGCGAGCCCCGATCCGGAGACGGGATGCGGAGGTGCCAGCCGTCGGCCCGCCCGGACGTACTCGACACCGTGCTGTCGTGTTCGAGCAGGGTGTGGACGACCGTTTCGACGTTCGCCACCCGGTCCATCCGGTAGCGGCGCTCCTCGGCGAGGGCCGCGAGCAGGCGGACGTTCTCGACGGTCGGGTCCGCCGCGAGCGCCGCGTCGAGCGCGCCGGCGTCGTCGGTCTGGACACACCAGCGGGAGCACGCGGTCGGCCTCGTGGGCGACGACCGACGGTCTCGAACTCGACGCGGGGCCGCCGAGAGGGTCCCCGAGAGCGCGAACTCCGCGGCCGGGATCTGGAACTCGGCGATCGCGCTCATGATCGGCGAGGGAGACTCGCCCGCACGATATATACTGCTCATCTCTCGCGGGCACACGCGACGACGAGCAGACCGACGGGAGCGGTCGAAACGGACGGACGAGATCCGGCTCACCACGAGCACGTGGAGGCCGTGTCGAGTGGGACTCGTCGGCTCACCACGCCAGCCGGACCGGCGATCCCGGCTCCACCCCGAACGCCGCCTCGCCCCGACCCCGGTTGACCGCGAGTTCGGCGTTGCCGTGACTGCCGACGGTGAGGAGCCTCTCGCCGGCGGCCACCCGTGCGTACGACCGGACGACCGGCGCGGGGTCGCCGTTCACCGCGACCTGCTCGCCGAAGCGCCCCGCCAGCACGTCGCCGGGGACGTTCGTGACGGCGTTGCCGAAGCCGTCGACGACGAGCACCTCGCCGGTCACGCCGTCCTCGTCCGCCTCCGGCTCGGGGAACCGAAGCTCCTGGTAGCCGTCGGCGGGCCGTACGCAATCGAGATCGGCGATGGCTCCGACGCCGGCCTCGTGGACCGCGGCGGCCGCGGGCGCGAAGACGTCCCGCCCGTGGAAGGTGTGGCTCGCGGGATCGCCGGCGTCCCACTCGTAGATGTCGAGGTCGGTTCCGTGGGCGGCGGTAGCTCCCTTGTGGCTGTCGGGATCGCTCGCCGCGAGCGCGCGGGCCGCCGGGAGCACGAGCCCGTTGTCGGGGGCCACCAGCGCGTGTCCGCCCGCGCGGATGACGAGCGACCTCCGGGCGGTGCCGACGCCGGGATCGACCACCGCAAGGTGGACGGCGGGCGGGAAGTACGGCAGCACCTCCCGAAGCCAGAAGGCGGCCGTCCGGACGTCCTGCCGTGGGAAGTCGTGGGCGACGTCGACGAGGCGTGCGTCCGTCCGGGAGAGAAGAACGCCCCGCATCGCGGCCGGGTAGGGCGAGCCGAAGTCGGAGCTGAGGGTGATCATCGTTCGGTAGGAGCGTGAGACCTCATCGCAGCCGGTTCGCGTCGGTCGCCGGGTCGTCACCGTCGTCTCCGGAATCGCGCGCGTTCGCGCCGGGATCGTTATAACCGGTATCGCCGGGGGCGGCGTCGTGGCCGTTCGCGTCGGTGTCGCTGACCCGTCGGATGCGCTCGATGCCATCGATCTCCCGGACGACCGCAGCGACAGGTTCGGGGACGGACGCCGCCCAGTTCCCACCGGCGATCATCCGCTCGCGGATTTCCCTGCCTTCGAGCTTCTCCCGGTTGAACATCGGCGACTGCTCGACGGGGACCCCTGCTTCCTTGAACAGCTGCACGACGAGGGGATTGTTCGAATAGGCGACGTCGAAGGTCGGGCTCATGCTTCGGACGTGGCTGACCCAGACGGCGTTGCGATCGAGGTCCTCGATCGGAACGGTGTAGGTGACGAGGTCGAACTCCGCAAGCGCCTTGGTGAGCATCATCACCCGCTCGCCTGCCGTGAAGGGATCGTGCCGAGTGTGGGAGTCGTCGGCGCTGCCGATGCCGAGGACCAGTTCGTCGACCTCGTCGGCGATGTGCTCGACCATGCTGTGGTGGCCGTCGTGGTAGGGCTGGAAGCGCCCGATGTAGAATCCCCGGCGCATACCGGATGGTCGGGGATACTATTTTATAAAACCCCGCGACCGATCGCCGTGCGCTGATTGGCGCTGAAACCGGCGCTACCCTCCGAACACGAGGGGTTGATCCCGTCTCGGGCTGGGGGAAAGTATATCAGTAAACGCGCCCTCCGTTGGAGTAGTAGACCAGCCTATGAGCAACGACAGGGACGCCGACGACGCGCTCGTCGACGGGGCCGGCGAGGTGGAATCAGAGCGGCCAGCCGATGGCGACCCGGACTCCGACTCCAACCCCGGCCCCGAGCGTGACCCGGGGGAGCAACCTTCGGGCAGCCAGACGAACGGAGCCACCCCCGGAGACGACCCGCCCGAGGAAATACCGACCGGCGAGGACCTCGGCAGCGCGGTCACGGTCGAGGGCGAGGTCGAAGGCGAGGAGGACGACCTGCTCGGCGGCCTGGGGATCGAAACCACGGCGGACATCGAGATCCCCGATCGGCTCGTCGATCAGGTCATCGGACAGGACCACGCCCGCGACGTGGTGACCAAGGCCGCAAAGCAGCGCCGCCACGTCATGATGATCGGCACTCCCGGTACCGGCAAGTCGATGCTGGCGAAGGCGATGAGCCAGCTGCTCCCCAGAGAGGAGCTCCAGGACGTCCTCGTCTATCACAACCCCGACGACGGCAACGAGCCGAAAGTGCGAACGGTGCCGGCGGGCAAGGGCGATCAGATCATCGACGCCCACAAGGAGGAGGCCCAGAAGCGCAACCAGATGCGTAGTTTTCTGATGTGGATCATCATCCTCATCGTCGTCGCCTACGCGCTGCTCATCGCCCAGCAGGTCCTGCTGGGGATCCTCGCGGCGGCCGTCATCTACATCGCGTTCAAGTACAGCTCCCGAAGCACGGACGCGATGATCCCGAACCTGCTGGTGAACAACGCCGAGAAGGCGACCGCGCCCTTCGAGGACGCCACGGGCGCACACGCGGGTGCGCTACTGGGCGACGTCCGCCACGACCCCTTCCAGAGTGGCGGCATGGAGACCCCCTCCCACGACCGCGTCGAGCCGGGGGCGATCCACAAGGCGAACAAGGGCGTGCTGTTCGTCGACGAGATCAACACTCTGGATATCCGCTCCCAGCAGAAGCTGATGACGGCGATCCAGGAGGGCGAGTTCGGCATCACCGGCCAGTCGGAGCGCTCCTCGGGCGCGATGGTCCAGACCGAGCCGGTCCCGACCGACTTCATCATGATCGCCGCGGGCAACCTCGACGCGATGGAGAACATGCACCCCGCGCTGCGCAGCCGGATCAGGGGCTACGGCTACGAGGTGTACATGGACGACACCATCGAGGACGACCCCGAGATGCGCCGCAAGTACACCCGGTTCATCGCCCAGGAGATCGACAACGACGGCCGGCTGCCCCACTTCACCCGCGAGGCCGTCAAGGAGGTCATCCTCGAAGCCCAGCGCCGCGCGGGCCGGAAGGGTCACCTCACGCTCAAGATGCGCGATCTCGGGGGACTCATCCGGGTTACCGGCGACATCGCCCGCGCGGAAGACGCCGAGTTCACCGAGCGCGAGCACGTCCTCCAGGCCAAGCGCCGGTCGCGCTCGATCGAACAGCAGCTCGCCGACACCATGATCGAGCGCCGCAAGGACTACGAGCTCACCGTCGCCGACGGCGGCGTCGTCGGTCGAGTCAACGGTCTCGCGGTGATGGGCGAGGACTCGGGCATCATGCTGCCGGTGATGGCCGAGGTCACGCCGAGTCAGGGTCCCGGCGGCGTGATCGCCACCGGCAAGCTCCAGGAGATGGCCGAGGAGTCCGTTCAAAACGTTTCGGCGATCATCAAGAAGTTCTCCGGTACGGACCTGAGCGAGAAGGACGTCCACATCCAGTTCGTGCAGGCCGGCCAGCAGGGCGTCGACGGCGATTCCGCGTCGATTTCGATCGCCACGGCGGTCATCAGCGCGCTCGAAGAGGTCGCGGTCGATCAGAACCTCGCCATGACCGGCTCGCTGTCGGTGCGGGGCGACGTGCTGCCGGTCGGCGGCGTCACCCACAAGATCGAGGCCGCCGCGAAGGCGGGACTGGACACGGTGATCATCCCGACGGCGAACGAACAGGACGTGATGATCGAGGAGGAATACGAGGACGCGATCGAGATCGTCCCGGTGAGCCACATCAGCGAGGTGCTCGAGGTCGCGCTCGCTGGTGAGGGCGAGACGGACGGTCTCGTCGACCGGCTGCGGAACATCACGGGGAAGGCGCTCGAACGGCAGGTCGGCCAGGGTCACACCAACCCGAACCCGAGCCCCCAGTGACGCCGTGACCCGGTGGGCGGCGTTCGCCGGGATCGTCGCGCTCGTTCTCGGGACGCTACTCGCGCTCGCACGCGCCTCGCAGCCGACGGCGAGCGACGCCGCGGCTGCCCCACCGGAAGCGCCCGTACGGCCGAACGCGCCGGACGACACCGACGGAGCTGGTGCGCTCGGGAGTGACGGAGCCGCTCCGAACGGCGACAGTACAGGCGGCGAGAACGACAGCGTGGGGGCCGGCGCGGACAACTGCGGGGCGACCGACGCCGACGGTGGTCCGCGGACCGACGACGCCGCGTCGGCACGGCCGCCGTGGGCCGCCGATGGGCGCGAGTCGCTCCCGGCGGGTGCGCTGCTGGCGAACGTCGCGCTCTCGCAGGGGTTTTTTCTCGTACTCTTGCTCCTCGGCGCGTGGTACGCGCGGGTGCCGCCGGCCGCGCTCGGCGTGCACGGGACGTCCTCGAGCACGGGCCTCCCGGCGCTCGCCGCGGGCGTCGGCCTCGGGCTGGCGCTCGCGTTCGTCAACGAACTCGGCGCGATCGGCGCGGACGCGCTGGGCGTCGAGCACGCCGAGGCACTCCGCGGGGCGCTCGCACCCGAGTCGCGGCGTGGCTGGCTCGTTCTCCTCGTTGGCGTGCTCCCTACCGTGGCCGTCTTCGAGGAGCTGCTCTTTCGGGCGGCACTCGTCGGTGCGCTGAGCGCCGGGTTCGGGCTCTCGCCGTGGCTGCTCGCGCTCGGCTCATCGGTCGCGTTCGCGCTCGGTCACGGCGCACAGGGGGCGCTCGGGATGGGGGTCACCGGCGTGCTTGGACTCGTCCTCGCCGCGGCGTTCGTCTTGACGGGGAGCCTGCTCGCCGTCGTCGTCGCCCACTACCTCGTCAACGCCGCCGAGTTCGTCGTCCACGAACGGCTGGACGTGGGGCCGTCCAGGTAGCCGACGGAGCGCTGTCCCTCGCGGAATCCGAGCATTGATGCCGGCGGGCACGAATCGCCCGGCTGCGTGCGAGGGTAGCCAAGTCTGGAAACGGCGGCGGATTCAAGCTCCGCTCCTGTAGAGGTCCACGGGTTCAAATCCTGTCCCTCGCACTCCGCGCCCGCGCGGCGCGACAGTGCGGGCAAGAGCGTCTTGCCCTCGCAGATCCTTCGTTCCACGACGGCGTTCGACAGCTGCGCTCGGGTCCGCCCGCACCCGCTCGGCCTGCACCTACACCCACGGCCGTGCGCGGCGGGTGCGCGCGACCGCAACGGTGAAACCGGCGGCGGACTCCTCTTTCGGCATGGCGATCGCCGACCGGACCGATCCCGTGCGGGCGTGGCTCGCCGCGGCCGCCGTCGGGCTGGTCGCGCTCGGCGGCGGCGCGCTCGCCTTTCCGGGCCGGGTCTACGATCGGTTCGTCTGGCAGTACTTCTGGGGGCCGGTGTACGCCGACGCGAACGGGGCCCGCTGTGCGGTCATGGACGGCGGCACGGCCGAGCTGCTCTTCGAGTCGGCCGCGTGCGAGGCAGCACTCGCCCGGGGCGCGATCTACGCCGAGCCGGGCTACACGTTCGTCTCCGAGGCGGGCTACGCAGTCGTCCTCCTTTTTATGCTCGTCGGCGTCTACCTGCTGCTCGATCGGCTCGGCCTCGGCGAGCGCCGGGGCTTTTTTTTCGCACTACTCCCGTTCATGTTCTTCGGCGGCGCGCTCCGCGTGGTCGAGGACGCCAACGACGCCGCCACCGCCGCGGGCATCGAGCCGCTGCTTTCCTATCCCACGAACGTGCTCGTCATCAGCCCCGTCATCTACGTTTCGATGTTCGTGCTCTCGCTCGCGGCGCTGCTCGGGAGCGTCGCCCTCTCGCGCCGGGGCGCGATCGAGCGCTACGAGCCCACGCTCGCGGCCGTCGGGACCGTCATTTTAGTGCTGACCGTCGGCTATCTGGGGTATCTCGCGGCCGCCACCGAGTACGTCGGCTTCTTCCCCCAGATGCCCGTGCTCACGCTCGGGCTCGCCTCGCTGCTCGCCGGCGGGGTCTACCTCGCAATCGAGCGCTCCCGGCCCGGACTCAACGCCGGCACTCGCTACATCGGGCTGGTCGTGCTCTGGAGTCAGGCGATCGACGGCGTGGCGAACGTCCTCGCCGCCGATTGGGCGACCGCGATCGGTCTCCCGTTCGCCTACAGCGCGAAACACCCCGTCAACCGGATCATCGTCGGCGCTACCGAGACCGTGTTCCCGCCGTCGGTGATCGAGGTGATCGGCGACTCGTGGCCGTTCCCCCTCGTGAAGCTCGCGCTCGCGGTCGGGGTGCTCTGGCTGTTCGACGAGTCGATCTTCGCCGAGAGCCGCCGGTACGCGCTCCTCCTGTTGGTCGCCATCGTCGCCGTCGGACTCGGGCCCGGGACCCGCGACATGCTCCGGGCGACGTTCGGTATCTGAAACCTGGACGAAAAAGGCCGCGAGCTCCCTCCCGCGCTCGCTGCGCTCGCGCGGTCGTCCGCTCGCGGGAGAGTGCTTGCACGCCTCCCCACCGCGGCCGCGACAGCCAACTGTCGGAGCAGCGTCGTCGCCGATTTCCGTTCGGAGCGCGGTCTCGGCTGATGGGGAGGGGCGACTACGGATACGGGTGGTGTTCGCGGTCGAGCCGCGGCTCGAACCCCAGCTCCTCGGGCACCGTTCGCGCGCGCTCGCCGAAGAAGGCCGCGCCGGTGAACAGCGGCTGCGCCCCCGGGACGAGCACGCGCACCGCCTCGAAGCCCAACCGCTCGACGTCCCGCGTGGTGAGCCGGGCCGCGTAGGCGTCGAGCCCGGCGTCGGCCACCCGTCCGAGGAGGGCGTCGAGCTCCGCCGCGGCCCCCGGCACCTCTTCGCCGACGCTCGCCGCCGGCACTCGCCCCGCAGGCTCGACGAACGCCCGTGTTGACGCGGGGAAGTCGGCGTAGCGGCCGATGGCCCCCTCCGCGTCGGTCGCGCCGTCGGGGCCCATCGCGCGCAGCTCCATCCAGCTCTGGAGCGCCTCCGCGAGCGCCGAGCGGGCGGCCGCGGCCGCGTCGAGGTTCGCGCTCGATCCCACCGCGAAGCGCGGCCATCCGTCGCTCCCGCTCTCGTCTCCATCCCTTCCGTCGACTCCACCGCCCTCGGCAGCCCTGCCGCCCTCGATGGCCCCGTCGTCACCGCCCGCCTCGCGGTGGACGGCGACGGCGACGACGGGCACGTCGACGTCCTGTGTGACCAACAGCGGCGTGACCGAGAGCCCCTCGCCGCGGGCACGCCGGGCGAGCTCGCGGTACTCCGCGTCCGAAACCGCGAGCCCGAGCGGCTCGAACGTCGAGTACCACGCGAGCATCGCCGCGTCGCGCTCGATCGCCTCGTAGAGCCCCGAGAGCAGGGCCGCCGCCTCCGAGCTCCCGAGCCCGAGTCCCGTCGTGATCGAGGGCCCGTACTCGTGTGCTGGCGGCGGGAACTGGACGAACTCGGCGGGCGCGAGAGCGGCTCCTCGGGGTTCGGGTCGACCCCCTCGGGAAGTACGAACGCCGCGGGGGCCACGGCCCCTTCGAGGTCGCTCGCGGGCGCGGTCGTGAACCCGCGCTCGCGGTAGACGCCGGCGCTGTAGCGTTCGAGCGCCTCGCCGAGGGCCTTCATCAGCGCCTCGTCCCAGCCGGCGGAAACGCCGGCGGCCTCACTGGCGGCGCTCGCGTCGCTGAACCCATCCGTACTGGCGCTGCGCGCGAGGTAGTACGGCGCGGGAAAGGAGGCGGCCTCGCCCACCTCGCTGACGATCCCGACCCGCGGATCGAGCGCCCGCTCGGCGCGTGCGACCGCTCCACCGAGGTCGTCCGCGCCGCCGTCTCGGCGACTCTCGTCGCGCTCGTCCGCTCCGCGACCGCGTTCGTGTGGCCCATCGCCGTACGCGAGCGTTCGGTCGCGCTCGCCGGCACACTCACAGTGGGGGACGGGCAGAAACGCCCGCTCGGCGTGGGGAAGCTCGACGACGCCGCCGAGCACGCTCGATTCCCCGCCCGCGAGCAGGCGGGCGGCCTCGCGGCCGGCGATCGCGCCGGCGAGTCCGGCCGTCGGCGGATCGATCGTCGGGGGAGCGGACTTCTCGACGGACGTCGCTGCGTCCACGTCGGTCGCGTCGGCCGCGTTCGCCGCGACGCGCGCCCGGAGACACGCGTAGCAGCCCGTCCCGGGTGCGAATCCCGCGATCGCCGCCTCGATCCCGACGTCGTGGCCGTCGATCCCGCCGATCCCGCCGAGCTCGACGGCGAGCCACGGCCCGTCCCTCCGGAGGGCCGCGTCGTTCGCGCGCTCGAACGTCGCCGCGCCCGCCCGGTCGACGACGACCGCGAGACCGACGTCGCCGACGTCGCCGCTCTCGACCGACTTTACCCGTGCGTTCGCGTCGGCGAGCGCCGCGCGGACGGCCTCGCTCGCGGGCCCCGAGCCGACGATGCCGACGTCCATGTAGCCGGGAGCCCCGAGGGCGTGAAAAGCTCCCCGGCTCCTCCGGCGGCCCGTCTCCGAACAACGGTCCGGCCCGCGATACGGTCCGGCGCGTTAGGAGGGCGGGAAGGGCCCCGTCGCTCGCACCGTCGGTCGCGCGTCTTTCGGCGGATGCTCTCGACGATCGACGGGCGGCGCGCGCATCCACGCACCGATCCAGAAGTTCCGAGACGGTATCGGGCGGTGACGGTATCGACCGTTCAGGTCAGGCGCACCCGGCTCTCCGGGTGCTGGTCGGCGTCCTCGGCGACGACGCCCTCCTTTCTGAGCTCGTCGAGGCGGGCCTTCGCCGCCCTGCGCTCGACCCGCCCGATCACCGAGACGGCGTCGAGGAGTGCGTCCTTCGGGACGCCGCGTCCGCGGCCGCCGCTGTCGACGTCCTCGCGGAACGCGGTCGCCTCCCGGAGGAACTCGACGTAGGCCGGGAGATCGGTCGAGCCGCCCAGCGTCTCGTGCCACCGGGCCGGGTAGACGCTCACGCGGTCGCCGACCGCGTAGAGGGCATTCTCGTCCACCCACGTCTCGGACTCGGTGAGGCGCTCGTCGATCGCGTCGCGGACGGTCCCCGCGTCGAACTGACCGCGGAGTCGCTCGTTGAGCGCCGCCGCGTGCGTCTCGATTACGTCCCGGGCGACGCCCGGGCGATCGCGGGAGCCGTGGCGTTCGACGAGTTCGACGAGCTCCCCGGGACGGAGCTTGCGCCGCCGGGCTGTCGCCTCCTCTAGGACGCGTTCGTCGGGTTCGACCATCGGTCGAAGTACGAGGACGACGCGAATAAGCGATCGGATACCGGTACGCACGCGGGGTACCATCGTGGCTGCCGGGACGCGGCTCGCTTCAGTTCCGCTCACGCGCTCTCGGCGAGCAGCTCCCGGCCGACGGTGACGAGCTCCTCGGGTGGCGCGGCCCCGAGGCGCTCGTCGTCGACGTGGAGGCGCAGCCGGGGCCGGCCGACGTCGATGGGGACCTTCTCGGTGCCGACGAGCCCGCGGTCTTCGAGCCGCGACTTCACGCGCGAGAAGGTGGCCTTGCTGGCGAAGCCGACGTCCTCACCCCACTTCGAGATGTCGTACAGGAGCCCCTCCTCGCGCGCGGTAATCAGGAGTGCGATCACCACCTCGTCGACCGCACCGTCCCGGAGGGTCGACTGCGAGGCGAGCACGCGCTCGAACTCCTCGGCGACGTTGGGGCCGAGGTCCGCCCGGAGCGTCCCGTGCAGCCGCGACAGCGGCGGCGTCTGGATCGAGAAGGGCTCCGCCGCCGCGCTCGCGTCGGCGTAGCGCTCGCGCACGCTCGCCACGAACGCCCCGTCGTCGGTCGTGAGTCCCCGCACGCGTTCCTCGCTCTCGACGACCGAGACGACCCGTTCTTCGGTCGCCAGCAGGAGCCCCTCGTCCGGTGCCGTGCCGGCCCGCACCGAGAGGGTGTCCGCCGCGATCAGGCCCGCGGCCGTGCCCGCGACCAGGAAACTCTCGAACGCGGCGCTCAGCGCGTCCTCCTCGGCGAGCAGGGTGACCGCCGCCGGGCGATCGAGGCCGTCGAGCACCTCGATCAGTGTCTCGACCGTCGCCGCAGAACAAGGGGTGACGAACGAATCGCCGGTCGCGTCGGCGAGCACCCGCTCGACGACCGCCGCGACGCTCCGTTCGCGTACGTTGCTCGCCATCAATATACTAACGGAAGACGCAGCCGAATTTAATCTTAACGCCTCCGTCGACGGTGGCCGTCGGTCGCGACGATCACCGCGCTCCGGGGTGACCACCGCTCGCCGTCCGTACCGTCCGCGGTCCGTGCCGGTCGACGACGGCGCGGCCGGAAGGACATCTTATTGACGGTGGCCGTCGTACTGTCGGTATGGACCACGAGCGGACCCGGGAGGTCGATCCGGCGGTCGCCGACGCGCTCGCCGGCGAGATCGAGCGCCAGCGTTCGACGCTTGCGATGATCGCCAGCGAGAACCACGTCAGCCCCGCCGTGATGGACGCCCAGGGGAGCGTGCTCACCAACAAGTACGCCGAGGGCTACCCCGGCGCGCGCTACTACGGCGGCTGCGAGTACGTCGACGAGGTCGAACGGCTCGCCATCGACCGCGCGCGAGAACTCTGGGGGGCCGAGCACGTCAACGTCCAGCCCCACAGCGGCTCGCAGGCGAACATGGCCGTCTACCTCGCCGCGCTCGAACCGGGTGAGAAGATCCTCTCGCTCGATCTGACCCACGGCGGTCACCTCTCGCACGGGCACTCGGCGAACTTCGCCGGGCAGGTCTACGAGGTCGAACAGTACGAGGTCGACCCCGAAACGGGGTACATCGACTACGACGCCCTGTCGGACCACGCCGAGCGCTTCGGTCCCGACATGATCGTCTCGGGCTACTCCGCCTACCCCCGGGCGGTCGATTGGGAACGGATACAGACGATCGCCGAGTCCGTCGAATCTCTCCACCTCGCGGACATCGCCCACATCACGGGACTCGTGGCGGCCGGCGAGCACCCCTCTCCCGTGGGCGTCGCTGACTTCGTCTCCGGGTCGACGCACAAGACCATCCGGGCCGGCCGGGGCGGGATCGTCATGTGCGACGAAGCGTACGCCGACGCGATCGACTCGGCGGTGATCCCGGGGATGCAGGGCGGGCCACTCATGCACAACGTCGCCGGGAAGGCCGTCGGCTTCGGCGAGGCGCTCTCGCCCGAGTTCGAGGAGTATGCGGGACAGGTCGTCGAGAACGCGGCGGCGCTCGGCGATCGGCTGATCGAGCACGGGCTCTCGCTCGTCTCCGGCGGGACCGACACCCACCTCGTGCTCGTCGATCTGCGCGATTCCCACCCCGACACAACGGGCAAGGACATCGAGGAGGCGCTCGAAGAGGTGGGGATCGTCCTGAACGCAAACACCGTGCCGGGCGAGACCCGGAGCCCGTTCGTCGCCAGCGGCATCCGGGCGGGGACGCCAGCGCTCACCACGCGGGGGCTCGACGCCGACGCCTGTCGGGAGGTCGCCGACTGCATCGTCCGGATCGTCGACGCGCCCGACGACGAGGGCGTGCGGGAGGCGGTCGCGGCCGACGTGGACGCGCTGTGCGCGCGGTTCCCGCTGTACGAGTGAGGATTCGGGACGTTGATTAGCGCGGCAGTCACCTATCGGGTATGACCTACGTCATCGACGGGGACGCCGTCGCCGCGGACGTCCGCACCGACCTCGCGGGCTGCATCGACACCCTCGAAGGCGCGGGCGTCACGCCCGGGCTCGCCACCGTGTTGGTGGGCGACGATCCCGCGAGCGAGACCTACGTCTCGATGAAACAGCGCGACTGCGAGGAGCTGGGGATGGACGGGGTTCACGTCGCACTCGACGCCGACGCTTCCCCCCAGGAGCTCTACGAGGCGATCGAGAAGCTGAACGCCGACCCCGACGTACACGGCTACCTCGTCCAGGATCCGGTGCCCGACCACATCGACTACCGCGAGGTGCTCCGGCGGATCGATCCCGCGAAGGACGTCGACGGCTTCCACCCCGCAAACGTCGGCCGGCTCGTCGCCGGCGACCCCCGGTTCAAGCCCTGCACGCCCCACGGCGTCCAGAAGCTGCTCGGCGCGGCGGGCGTCGATCCCGAGGGAGAAGACGTCGCCATCGTCGGACGCTCGCGCATCGTCGGCAAGCCACTGGCGAACCTCCTCGTGCAGAAGGCCCCCGGCGGCAACGCTACCGTGACGGTCTGTCATTCTCGTACTACCGACCTCGCGGCGAAGACCCGAGCCGCGGACGTCGTCGTCGCCGCGGTCGGCGTCCCCGAGATGATCGACGGCTCGATGCTCGCCGAGGGCGTGGTCGTGATCGACGTCGGGGTCAACCGCGTCGACGCCGCGAACGAGAAAGGCTACGAGCTCGTCGGCGACGTCGCCTTCGAGAGCGCGAGCGAGAAGGCGAGCGCCATCACCCCCGTGCCGGGCGGTGTAGGCCCGATGACCCGCGCGATGTTGCTCTACAACACGGTGAAGGCGGCGAGCGAGCAGGAGGGCGTCGACGTCGAGCTGCCCTGATGGGGGTCGAGCCCGACCCCGCTCCCGAGGCGCTGGCCGCCGGCCAGGGGGAGGTGCTCCGGAGCGAGAGCACCGTCGAGGTCGAGACGGAGCGATTGGCGTCGGCACGCGCCCGTGCCGGCCGTGGCTGGGGCGTCGGCGCGCTCGTCGTCCACGACGGGCGGGTGCTGCTCGTCCGTCACGACGACCGGTGGCTCCTCCCGGGCGGGATGCTCGAAGCGGGTGAGACGCCTGCAGTGGGCGCGGGCAGGGAGGTCCGCGAGGAGACCGGTATCGAGGTGCGTATCGATGGGCTCGCGGCGATCGCCGAGCAGACCTTTACCGACGGACGGGACGCGTTCGTCCTCCGCTTTGCCGTCTTCGACGCGACCCCCGAGACGACCGCCCTCGCGAGCGATCCCGGTCTCGAGGGCGAAACCATCGACGACGCCGCGTGGCACGGCTCGCTCCCGGCCGACACCTTCGATCGCGACCTCTACAGCCGGCTGCTCGACCGCGACCGGACATCGTGGTAGTGGTCGGCCGTGACGGTGGTCGGGTCGCGGTAGTGGTCGGGGCCGTGGTAGTGGATCAAGCCGTGCGATGGCCGTCCCGCGCGCCGCTCATTCGAAGCTGGGCAGGATTTCCCTCTCGTAGAGGTCGAATGCTGCCTCTTGATCGTCGCCGATCTGGTGGACGTACACGCGATCGTAGCCGGCGTCGATCGCCGCCTGGAAGCTGTCGATGTGGGCCTGTGGGTCCTGGTCGGTGATGACCGATCCCTCGCGGATGTCCGCTTCGCTCACCACCTGCGTGGCCTGCTCGAAGTGGGCGGTCGTCGGCAGCTCGGCGGCGAGCTCGCCCGGGAGTCCGGTGTTGCGCCACTGCTCGTGGACCGTCTCCACTGCGTCGTCCTCGCTGTCGGCGACGCAGGCGTGGAGCTGACAGAACCGCGGGCCCTCCCCGCCCGCCGCCGCCCAGTCCTCGATCACGGTTTGGGGACCGACCGACCAGAACCCGTCGCCGAACGCGGCCGCACCCCGCGCGGCGCGCTCGCCGAACGCCGAGACACAGATCGGCGGGGGCTCCTCGGGCAGCGTGAACAGCCGGGCGTTCTGGACGTCGTAGTGTGTCCCGTGGTGGCTGGTCTGCTCGCCGATCCAGAGCTGCCGCATCACCGAGACCGCCTCCTCGAGCATCTCCATCCGGACGGCGTGCTCGGGCCAGTGGTCGCCGAGCACGTGCTCGTTGAGCAGCTCGCCGGTGCCGACGCCGAAGAAGAACCGTTCGGGAGCCATCGCCGCGGCCGAGGCGACGGCCTGAGCGAGGATCGCCGGGTGGATTCGGATCGTCGGACAGGCGACGCCGACGGCGAGGTCCAGCTCCTCGACGGCCGCCGCGACGCCGCCGAGCGTGCTCCAGACGAACGGCGACTCGCCCTGTGCTTCCAGCCACGGGTGGTAGTGGTCGGAGACGCTGGCGAAGTCGAACCCGACCGCCTCGGCGCGCTCGGCCTGTGCCACGAGCTCGTTCGGCCCGAACTCCTCGCTCGAAAGCGTGTAGCCGACGTCCGTCATCGCGGCTCCCCCTCCCCGGGTTCGGTGCGTTCGCGCGTCATCGTCGCCGAGCTCTCCCCGACGGCACAAACGCCTGTCGCCGGCGCTTGCAGGCGCTTGCGTGTGTATCAGGCAAGGCGGTCGAGCCGCTCGCGCGCCGCCACGAGCGCGCCCGCCTCGCCCTCGCGGAGGTACGTCCCGATTTCCCGTGCGGCCCGGACCAGCTTTTCCGCGGTCTCGGGGTCGACGTCGCCGTCGAGCGCCTCGACGCGCTTGACGTGTTCCAGCAGGGTGCCGAGGGCCGCCGACGCGGCGGCATCGGGGTGGTCGTCGAGGTACGTGTCGACCTCCCGGCGGTAGGCCCGGACGGCGCGGGCACAGGCGAGCCCGCGCGCCGCGCGCAGCGAGCCGGGAACGGCCCCAGGGGCCGGTCGCTCGCCCCGGTCCGCGCCGCCGAGCAGCGCGAGGAGGTACTGCTTTTCGTCGTCGCCCGTCCGCATCGATCGGTCGATCGCCGCGGCGACGTACCGTAGTTCGGTCGCCGCGAGGTAGGTGTCGTCGAGCGCCGCGAGTTCGCCGGCGTCGACGAACCCCTGACGCCGGACGAACTCGCGGCACGTCTCGGTGGCCCGCTCGGCGGCTCCCGTCAGGTCGTCCGCGGCCGCGAGCTCGCGCGCGGCCGTCAGGTCGAGCGTCGCCGGGCTCGCGGTGTGGCGGGTGCGCTCGTCGAGGCCGACGCTCCGGAGGCTGTCGCAGTCGGGACAGTTGGGACTCCCGGTCTCGTAGTACGACCAGCGCGTCCCACAGTCCTGACACTCGCGCTCGCCGCGGATGCGCATGGCCGGTGTCGGGGCGACACACGCAAAACGTTCGCGCCTCCGAGCGGGCGCGGTGCGATCGCGGATGACTCCTCGTGTGTATCGGCGTCGGGGTCACACCCGGACCGACTGATCGCCGAAGCCGGGTGGGTCCGAGCCACCGAGAACGCGCTCCGCGCGACGCGCGATTTCCCCTCCGTCGCGTCGCTCCGAACGCGTCCGACCCGAACGAGGCCGGTCCGCGCCGAAAGAGCGAACTGTCCCGCCGTCGAGTGCTGTATATGGCGACCGACCAGCCACTCGCCGACGGGACGGCCATCGTCACCGGGGCCAGTTCGGGAATCGGCGCGGCGACCGCCCGCGAACTCGCACGCGACGGCGCGAGCGTCGCCCTCGCCGCCCGCAGCGAGGACCGCCTCGCCGCGCTCGCCGAGGGGATCGAGGCCGATCACGGCGTCGGGACGCTCGTCGTCCCGACCGACGTGCGCGAGGAGACAGAGGTCGAAGCGCTGATCGAGCGCGTCGTCGGGGAGTGGGGCAGACTCGATGTCCTCGTGAACAACGCCGGGCTCGCACGCGGGGCCGACGTCGAGGAACTGACGACCGAGCAGTACCGGGCGATGCAGGCGACGAACGTCGACGGCGTCTTCTTCGCCACACGGGCCGCCCTGCCCCACCTGCGTGACTCGTCGGGCAACCTGATCGTCATCGGGAGCTTCGCGGGCCAGTATCCCCGCTCGTACAACCCGGTCTACGCCGCCACCAAGTGGTGGGTCCGGGGGTTCGCCCACAGCGTCGCTGCCAGCGAGGCCCAACGCGCCTCGGGACGGTCGAGCGGACAAAGGCGAGACGCCACAGACGAGAACGGCGTCGCCGTCACCGTCATCAACCCCTCCGAGGTGCGCACCGAGTTCGAGGCCGGCGGCGAGACGTTCGCCGAGCGCTTCCCGGAAGGCGCGGTCACCGAGCCCGGGGAGGTCGCCGCGGCCGTTGCCTTCGCCGCCCGTCAGAAGCACTCGACGGTGAGCGAGCTCGACCTTTACCGACGCGACAAGTTCGAAGCCTTCTGAGGGCGCGGACGGTTTCGAGCATCGAGACGTTCCGGGGCACACAGCTTGGCGTGGGCGGGAGTCACGGCCCATGAGAGCGGGACCCAACCGTCCTTCACGCCTCCCGTTCCAGAGGGACATGGACGACGCTTGGAGAGCGCTCTACTGTTCGGACCGGTGGCGGTCACAGTCGCTGGGACGGTAGCGGCAATCGGACCGACCCCGGCGGTGAGACTCGTCGAGATACCCCGTACTCGGCATCTTCGGCGACCTCGCGGCGTTCTTCGAACAGTTCGCCGGACTGCTGAACCAGCCCGAATTCCTCGAAGAGGGCGGGGAGAGGAACCGACACGGACCGGCCGAGTCGCCGAGAGTGGTGTCACCGTGCCGACCGAAACTCGACGGCGAGCGCTTCGGCCGCCGTTCCGGAACCGCGCGTGTATCGGGCCCCGGCCGCACCGTCCGTGCTGTCCGAGCCGCGCTCGACCGCGAAGGCTCGGATCGTGACCACGAGCCGTCCGTCCGGGAGCGTCGCGCGCAGCACCGGTCCGACGCTCGTGATCGTCACGGAGGGCGGCGCGGCGACCGGCTCCGCCCGCAGGGTTCCGCCGGCGACCCCGACCGCGTCCGCGAGGACGTCCGGCAGGCGACCCGTGACGCCGGCCCGATCGAGCGCGCGTTCGAGGGGGCCGACCACCCGATCCCGATCGGTCGTCGCGTCGCCGTCCCACCGCCCGGCGACCCCATCGGCGCACGTGAGCACCGCTTCGAGGGTTTCGTTGTGGGTCGAGAGGGTGCTCGCGGACGGCGGACGCGTCGATCGGCGGGCCTGGGGGCGTCGTGGGAGTCACCGTGGGCGGGTCGGCCGTTCGGTCGCGCTCTCGCGCCGCGACGATCGACGGTCAGTCGAGTTCGGCCCTGTGCTCGACTCGGAATCCGGGCCGCCCGCCGTGGGAACGAGCACGCTCTCCGGATCGAGCCCGCGGTCCTTGAACACGAGGAAATAACGCGGCACGGAGCGGGCGAGCTCGTCATCGCGTTCTCGGCGCGGCCGGGCGAGCCGTAGGCGTCCGGTCCCCCAGCCAATCACCACGAGGGCGGCCGCGTGGCTCCGAGCGGCACCGAAGATCCCCGAACGGTCGGCGTGAGGATCGTGTGGGTCTCGACGGACACGCGAACGTCGCGGCGTCCTCGCGGGCGGCGTCGAGCAGGTCGGCCGAGTGGGCGTCGAGCCCCTCAACGTCCCGGCCCCGTACTCCAGAGCGGTCCGGTCGGGGACCTGCACGACCTGGGTGGCGAGCACGCGCCCACCGCGCTGTCGGGCGATCGCGCTCGCCAGCGCGATGGGGCCTCCCGTGTTCGGGTTGGCGAGAGGGGGCCATCAGGCGGTAGCTGCCGCCGCCGGGCTGGACGCTGGCGGCCGGGACCGCGGGCTCGCAGCCCCCGCAGCGGCGCTGGACGTACTGGCCGAGCACGCCCTGCTTTCGGTGTGGATGCACACGTAGCCGAAGTACCACGCGGCGCCGCCGGCGACGAACGGAAGCGAGAGGGCGACTTCAACGGGGCCGTAACCCGACGAGGCCGAAGGAGAGCACTGTCCCCCGGATCGGCGTCGCGGGGTACAGCGCCACCTCGTGCCGCCAGGCCGGCTCGAAGCGAGTCCCCAGTCTCGCTCCGAGCTCCCCCGCGAGTCCGCCCTTACACGCTTCCCGAGCACACTCCCGACCGCGACCGACGCCGCCCGTGGCCGTCCTCGGTCGAAAACGGGCGGCCGGACGACGGGCGGCCACCGTCCGCCGCCGGTCGTCGCTCCGCGGCGAGTCCCACAGCGAATCACTCCGCGGCGAGCCCCGAGAGATCGATCCGGAGGGAGGGGTACCAGCCGGCGAGCGCCGGCAGGTACACGCCGAGGAAGCGGTCGACGAACACGACGGGGACGACCACCGCGGCGGGAACCCCGAGCGCGACGAACACGGCCGTCGCGCTCGCCTCGGTGACGCCGATCCCTCCGGGCGTCAGCGGCAGCAGCGTCACGCTGTAGGCCGCGACGAGATAGAGCGGGAGGAAGAGCGCGGGCTCGAAGCCGGTCCCGAGCGCGTCGAACAGCAGCCACACCCTGAGTCCGGGCGCGAGGAGCAGCGCCCCACACCAGCCCGCGGCGTAGCCGGCGAGCACCCCGGGAGCGCTCGACAGCCCACGGAAGGTGCCGGCCGACTCGGCCGTGAACGCGGGGAGCGCGCCGGCCAGCCCGGCGAGGCGCTCGCCGGCCGCCGGCACCCGCCGGAGCACGCCTTCGAGCAGGGCGGCGGCCCGCTCGACGACGCCGAGGTTGAAGCCGGCGAGCAACACGAGCGCACCGGCGAGAAAATAGAGGACGGTCGAGAGCGCGAGGGCGAGCGCGAGCCCGGCCGGGAGCGCGCCGACCGCGAGCGCCAACCCCGTCAGCGCGACGAGTCCGTAGACGAGGGCGTACAGCCCGGTGTGGACGCCCGCGATCGCGACCGCTTCCGGGTAGGCGACGTTCGCCTCGGTGCGGAGGACGAACGGTGCGGCGGCCCGGCCCGAGAACCGGGAGGGCAACAGGAGGTTGACGAAGCTCACGACGAGAGTGGCGCTGGCGGCCGTCCGAAAGCGCGTGGGCCGAACGTGACCGAGCAGCGCGTGCCACATGAGGAAGCGACCGAGGAGGCCGAGTCCGCTCACCACGACGAGTGCTGCGATCACTCCGGGCGAGACCTCGCCGAACAGCGCCGCCGCGCGGCCCCACTCGACCCGGCCGAGCGCCCACGCGAGCGCGGCGAGGCCAACCGCGTACTGGGCCAGCTTGATCCCCACTCGCCGGAGGCTGGCGGTCACGGTGCCCCCGGGGCGTCGGCCCGTGTCCCGCCCGTCTGCGATATCACCTCCCGGGGTTGCCCGCTTTCGCACTTACCTGCTTCGTTCCCGACGCCACGACGGCGGCCCGCCGATCCGGTGGACCCGGTGTCGTCCCGATGTCGACCCGACGCCGGTCCGCCGTCCCGACGCCGTCCCGTCGACCGCCGCTCCTCCGGTGTCGCCCCCGGTGTGGTGTCTCCGCCCGCGGACCGCTCTATCGCACGCTCGGTCACGGGAGCGAAGCCGACGGTCGCCGCCGGCCGCGGCCGGATACGACGCGAAGCCCGTGATTATATGCCTCTCCGAGCGAACGCCCGCTCATGGACGACGTCGTTCTCGTCACTGCGGACTCCGTTCGGCACGATCACCGCGACGCGATGGAGTTCGTCTCCTCGCTCGACGCTCACACGGGCATCACCGCGGCCCACTACACCCGCCCGAGCCTCGCGGGGCTGCTCACTGCGAACCTGCTCTCGGCGCTTCAGTCGAAGGCCGTCGGGCCCACCCTCCCCGAGGTGCTCGCCGAGCACGGCTACACCTGCATCGGGCTGGTCCCGTCCCCTCAGGCCGACTCGACGTTCGGCTTCGATGCCGGGTTCGACGCCTACGAGACGTTCAGCGAGGGCGGCGGCAATCCGCTCGAGAACCGGCGGAGTCAGGTCCGGGAGTTCCTCGGCGGGTTTCCGCTCGTCCGGCGACTCTACCGTCGGCTGGTCCCGATGGAGGCGGTGCTCACGTCGCTGCCGGACGACGGTGCGATCGTCGATGAGGCGATCGAGCGGTTCAACGACGCGCCCGCGCCGCGATTCCTCTGGGTGCACCTCATGGGGAGCCACCGCCCCTACGGCACCGGCGCGGAGGCGCTCCCGCCGGCGCTCGACCGCAAGGCCGGCGCGGCCGGCAACCGGGGTCTGTTGCGCTCGAAGCCCGTCTCGGACCGGGAGACCGAGCTGATCCGCCGGACCTATCGACGCGCGCTCGCGCGCGTCGATTCGCGGATCGAGCGCCTGCTCGACGGGCTCGATTCGGATCCGGCCGTCGCGTTCACGTCGGATCACGGCGACGAGCTGGGCGAGGAGGGCTACTTCTATCACCAGGGGTTCCGGCGGCGCGTCGTCGACACGCTGACCGAGGTTCCGGTCGCGTTCTCCGGGCTGTCGGTCGAGCGCGACCGGTTCAGCCTGCTCGACGTCGCCCCGACGCTGCTCGGACACGTCGGGATCGAGCCGCCCGAGCGCTGGCACGGGAGCGACCTCGCGGCGGGGGGCTCGGAGCCGATGGTCACGATCGCCCCGTGGCACGAAGCGGCCACGGTCGCCGTTCGGACCGACGGAACGAAGCTGGTCGCCAGCGACGCGGACGTCTCGCTCGAAACCGGCGGCGAGCGCGCCGCGGCGAGTCGCACCGAGGTCCCTGCGGCGCTCGAAGACCGCCTGCGCGACCTCGGCTACGCCGACGCCGGGTGAGGCCCGTCCCCGTGGGTGCGACCCGGCTCAGGCGTCGGTGACTCCCCGGAGGGCCGACCGGGCCGTGACGAACGCGAAGGGCTGTTCGAGCAGCCGTTCGAGCGTCCGGCGCATCCACGCACCGGTGCGCCAGTAGACCCGCCTCGGCACCCCGTCGACGGCGGGAAGGTCGACGAACTCCCAGGGGTGGACGTAGAGCACGGGAACGATCCCCCGGCGGGCGAGCAGGCGCATACCGGCGATCGCGTACCGGACGCCGAAAAACCGGAGCCACGTCCCCGAGAGCGGGAGCCTGAGCCCCGGCATGACCGCGACCGGGAGCTCGGCGACGCTCGCCGGCGCGCCGTCGACCAGCCGGTCGGCGCGGCACGGTCGCCGTTGGGTGTACTCGCCGCCGTACCAGCCCGGGATCGACCGGCAGGGGACGACGCTCGAGTCGTACCCGTAGCCCGCGGCGTCGAGGGCCGCGAAGTGCTCGGGACCGGACGGTACGTCGAACGAGGGGGCGCGAAACCCCGCCACGTCCACCCCCGCGGTCCGTTCGAGCGTCTCCCGGGAGCGGGCGAGCTCCTCGCGTCGCTCGGCGCTGCTCACCGACGAGAGGTGAACGTGCCGGCGGGTGTGGGAGGCGACCTCGTGGCCGGCCTCGGCGATGCGAGCGACCAGCTCTGGATGGCGTTCGGCGATCCCCGAGACGACGAAGAACGTGGACGACGCGCCGTGAGCACCGAAGCGATCGAGCAGCCCGTCCACCGTCGAGAGCCCGACGTCGGGATCGTCCAATCGGCCGCGTGCGCCCCGGTAGGCCGGGAGGTGCGAGAAGCACTCGAGGTCGACCGAGAGGACGGCTGGATGGCCCATCGGGAAGCGATACCGCTCGCTCGACGCCGGTACACTTGTGCCTTCGCTTCCGGCGCGGAGCCGGACCGCACGGCCTCGGCGGTGTGTCGGTCGTCGCGCTCGACCGGCCGCGTGTGCTTCCTTCTCCCCTTCGACCGAACTGCCCCATTCGACGGCCCTCCGACCCGCGGCCCTCCGAGCGGGACGGAGAGGATCGGTGGAGGTGTGGAGAGGAAAAGAGGACGAAAGAGGGCGAAGCGAGGACGGAGCCGAGAGGGACGAGCCACAACGGTTATCGGGGTACGCGGCGGTAGACGCCGACTGCATGATCGCCTCCCCAGCGAGTCTCGGGTGGCTCGGCCCGGTGGGCGCGGCGGTGTGGCCGCTCGGGCTCGACAGCGCGACGCTCACGGCGTTTCTGGTCGCCGTCGCCGTCGCCACCTTCCTTTGGGGGTTCGAGCGCTACCGGACGAGCTTCTCGAAGCGGGAGTTCCTCGTCGCCAGCGCGCTCGCGGCCGGGATCTTCGTGGCCGGCGTCTTCCCCGACGCCTTCGCGGCCGTGGGCTCGGTGTTGAACGTCACCCGGCGCTCGCTTGTCGTCTCGCTGGTGGCCAACACGGTACTGACCTTCCTCGTGCTCTACCTGCTCGCGCAGGTGCGCGCCAACCAGCTGTCGATCGCCGACCTCGCGCGGAGCCTGACGGTCGATCAGGCGGCCGCCGACGCCGGGACGGCCGGACCCACCGCCGCCATCGTGATTCCGGCATACAACGAGGCCGAGAGCATCCGCGGTGTCGTCGATTCGCTGCCCGAGACGATCCGCGGGCACGCCGTCAGGCCGATCGTGGTCTCGGACGGCTCGACCGACGGGACGGTCGAGCGGGCCGCGGCGGCCGCCCCGACCGTCGTCGAACACCCGGTCAATCAGGGTCAGGGCGGCGCGCTCAAGACGGGTTTCGAGATCGCCCAGCGGAGCGGCGCGGACGTCGTGGTGACGATGGACGCCGACGGCCAGCACCTCCCCGAGCACCTCGACGCGCTGGTCACGCCCGTCGTCGACGACGAGGCGGACTACGTCGTCGGCTCGCGCTACGCCGGTGTCGACGACTCGGGCAACAGCCCGACCCGCCGGGTCGGCATTCGGGCGTTCACGGCGCTGATCAACGCGATGACGAAGGCGAACGTCACCGACTGCACCAACGGGTTCCGGGCGATCCGGGGCTCGAAGCTCGACGAGCTCACGCTCACCGAGGAGCGCTTCAGCGCGCCCGAGCTTCTCATCGAGGCGCGCAAGAACGGGCTCCGGATCGAGGAAGTACCGATCACCGTCGCGCGCCGCGAGGCCGGCGAGAGCAAGAAGCCACGGCTCGGCTACGCCGTCGGCCTCGCCCGCACCATCTTCACCACGTGGATCCGGTAGCACGGGCGGCCCGGAGCACCGCGGACACGCCGGGTCCGCGCGCCGCGGCCGCGCTCCCCCCTCCGGAGACGGTGCCGGCCAGCCGTGCCGCGCCGAGCGGCCGCGCCGCGCCGGCCGGCGAATCGCGCGCCCGTGGCGAACGGCGTCGCCGCTCCCGGCGCGGTCCCCGCTCGGGAAGCCCTCGCTCCGAAACGATCCCGTCCCGACGGGGTGACCGGCCGGCATGAGCGGCCGTTCGCGCCGCTGGCTCGGTCGCGTCGAATCGCGCCGCTGGCCGTGCTACGCCGCCGTGATCGCGTTCGCACCCGTCGCGCTCGCGTACCTCTGGACCCATCCGTTCCCGGCGCTCGGCGGCGGCCTCTACCTCCACATGGCCGAGACGATCGCGGCTCACGGCTACGGCCTCCCGGTGCGGATTCCCCACTACACGGCCGGCGGCCTCCCCTTCGGCTACCCGCCGCTGATGCTGTACGTCGCCGGGGCCCTGCTGGATCTCGGCGCGCCGCCGCTCGCGCTCGCGCGTTCTCTCCCGGTGGCGCTGGTCGCGGCGGCGCTCGTCGCTTACGCCGTCGCCGCGGCGGCGCTGCTCGACAGCCGCCCGCAGGGTGCGTTCGCGGCGGTCGTCGTCGCCACCTCGCCGCCCGTGCTCCACCTGACGCTCACCGCGGGCGGGACCGTCCGCGCGGCGGCCCTGCTGTTCGTGAGTGCCGGGATCTACGCCGTCGTCCGGCTCTTCCGGACCGGCTCGCGGACGTGGCTGCTCGCTGCCGCCGGCCTGTTCGGCGCGACATTGCTCACTCACCCTCTCTACACCGTGTTCTTCGGGACGAGCTCGCTCGTCCTCTACGCCGGTCTCGATCGCACGCCGACGGGGCTGGTCCGGGGGGCCATCGTCGCCGTCGGGGGGCTGCTCGTGGCCGCGCCGTGGTGGACGTCGGTCGCCGCCACCCACGGGATCGAGCTGTTCGGCCGGGCGAGCGCCACCCACGGTGGCCTCGGCTAC
Source organism: Halobacteriales archaeon QS_4_69_34 (assembly GCA_003021045.1). Lineage (GTDB taxonomy): Archaea > Halobacteriota > Halobacteria > Halobacteriales > Halococcaceae > PXRN01. The sequence goes on from PXRN01000001.1 coordinate 38,671, forward strand.
CCGGGGTGGTACGCGCGCTTCCCCGAGGTGACCGCGCCGCTCGTGTCGCCGTGGCCGGCGCTCGCGTGGCTCGGCGCGGCACACCTCCTTCTGGACCGGCGGTGGATCCTCCCGGCGTGGTTCGTCGCCGTCGGCCTCCTCACCGGGCGCGACGAGTTCCTCGCTCTCGTCGGCGCGATGATGGCGGCCGCGGTGCTCTTCGAGGCGATCGTTCCCGCCCTGAAGCGGACGACGGAGGTGTCGTGGGCGCTCGCGCGGGCGGCGCTCGGTCGGGCCGCGTTCGCCCGCGCCGCCCGGCTGCGCTCGGTCGGGCCGCGCGTCGGGGTCGTCGCGCTGCTCGTGCTCTCGACGTACGGCGTCGCGTCGGCGTCGACCTACGCCGCCGGCGGCGGGGCCGGGGACGACCTCCCGATGTTCGTCCGGAGCGCGGACCTCGGGGCGATGGAGTGGGCGCGGACGGAGACGGGCCGGAACGCCTCCTTCGTCGTCCTCGGCAGCGTCGCGGAGTGGTTCCCGCTGTTCGCCCACCGGACGAACCTGGTCGTCCCACAGGGCAGCGAGTGGGACCGCCGGACCGGCCGGGCGAGACAGATACACCTGCGTGCCGCGCTCAGCCGGTGTGCCGACGCGGGCTGTCTCACCGCGCGCTTCGAGCGCACCGGGCTCGCGCCGACGCACGTCTACCTCCCGCGTGCGGGCTACGGCGTAGGCGCGGCGGAGCGCCGATGGAACTCGCTCCGGCCGAGCCTGCGGCGCTCGCCGAACTACACGGTCGTCTACGAGAGCCGAGCCGCCCTCGTCGCCCAGACGAGCGCCGGAGCCCCGAACGGCTCGCGGGCCGACGCCCGCCGGGAGGCGCGCACGCCCCGACCGGCGTCGAGGCGGGCCCGTCGCGCCGCCCATGGCTGGCCCCACAGCCCCTCCACGGCCGCCGGGGGAAATCGCAGCGACGCCCGCTCCACTCGCGCGGCTGCGGCCGCGCTCGACCGCCGGTGACCTGGCACGTGCCCGTGAGACCGATCGCTTTTGATCCCACCCTCCCGAGGGGGGCCTCATGTGGCGGACCCTGTACGGGCTGCCCGGCCGGGCGCGACGACAGGTCGCGCGCGACCTTGACGCCGACCCGTACCTCCCGTACGTCCTCGTCCTCGCGGCGGTGCTGGCGGGCTTTTGGTTCTGGCACTCGATTCCCAACTTCGCTACCCGGGACGCACGCGATCGGCTCTTCGACGCCCTCGTCGTCTACGGCACGGTCGTCGAGGACCCGGGGCTGGCGTCGCTCAGGACCGGGATCGAGTGGGGACGGGCGCCGTTCGGGGCGACGCTCTACCTGAACGCGCTCGCGCTCGCCCCGATCGCCGCTATCGCCTCTCTCACCGGCCGGCTGGACCTGTTCTCGGCGTTCGCATCCGCGGACCCGACGTTCGGCTACTGGGCCGTCTGGCACTCGACGCCGGAGTGGGTCTGGACGGGCAGCCTCGCCCTCCTGCGCGCGTTCAACGTCGCCTTCGCGGTCGGCTGCGTCTATCTCGTCTACCGCATCGGTGTCTCGCTGCGCGACCGGGCGACCGGCCGGCTCGCCGCCCTCCTGACGACGCTCACGTGGGGGCTTCTCGCTCTCGCCCACGAGGCCGGCGAGGACGTCCCCACGCTCTTTTTCGTCCTCCTCGCCGTCGCCCTCGCGCTCCGGTACGTGGAGACGGGCGACGCCGTCCCGTACCTCGTCGGCTGTGGAGCGGGCGGTGTCGCCCTCGCGTTCAAGTTCACCGCCGCCCCGGTCGTCCTCGCGCTCGGCGTCGCCTACTTCCTGCGTGCGCGCGAAACTGTCCCCCGGGACGCGCTCGTGCGCCCGGGGCTGGTGATCGGCGGGATAGCCCTCGGTGCGACCGCGACCGCTCTCGGCCTCCCGACGCTCCTCGCAGCGGGTCCCGAGCCGATCGTCGAGCGCGTCGTCGGGGGCGCGACGAAGCGGGCAGAGCGCACCTACGGGCCCGACGCGCCGGCGTGGTGGTGGCTCCTCCGGCAGTACTTCAACGGCCTCGGACTACCGCTGTTTGTAGCGAGCGCCGCCGGCGTCCTCGCGAGCGCCGTTGCACTCGTCGCCCGGTCCCGGAATCGGGCGACGAGCACCGGCGCGAGCGTGCTCCTGTTGACCGTGCTCGGTGCGTACCTCGCCATCTTCTCGCGGTGGCACGACCTCCGGACTCACCACCTGCTGCCGACCTTTCCGCTCCTCGTGGTGCTCCTCGCGGCGGCGCTGTCGCGTCTCCGCGAGCGCTCCCCGGGCCTCGCGCGCCCGCTCGTCGCCCTCCTGTTGGTGACCAGCGGCAGCTACGCCGTCGCCGGCGATCTGGGCTACGCCACCCAGCCCCGCGACCAGGCGGTGGCGTGGCTCGACGCGAACGCGCCCGCCAACGCGACGATGGAGGTCTCCCGGCGCGACCTCCAGGACGCGGCGATCCCCCACGGGATGGAGATCCAGCACGTCTGGGGCCAACCCTCCGGGGAAACCGTCGACCCCTGCCCGACCTACATCCAGGTCGGGTACCGCGACCTCCTCTATCTCAGCGAGGGCACCTACTTCAGGAACGGTCAACGGGAGGCGGCCTACCTCCGCTCGCTGCTCGCCGGCGAGTACGGCTACGAGATCGCGGCCGAGTTCGGCCAGCGCCCGCCGAACTTCGTCCCCCGACGGCCGACGCCCGGCTCGCTGGTCGACCTCCTCGAGGTGGGGCTGCTCCCCCGAACGGGGCAGTACGCCGACGAGCAGGAGGTCGGTCCCAACCAGTACACCGCGATCCTCGAACGGACCGGCCCCTGCGACCGCTCGCGCGACCCGCCGTTTTAGCCGGCCGGTCGGACGCCACCCGACCGACAAGAGCGAGGAGAGCGGAAAGGAGTGGAGAACGGGACGGAGGGGCAGCCGGCGACGAGGACCGACGGCCGAACAACGGGGCTTTGAGCCCCGGTGGGCAAGGGAGGCCATGAGCCTCACTCGCCGTCCCCGCCGGCTCCGCCGGGACGGGATCCGGGAGCTGGTCGCCGAGACCGACCTGTCCGCGAGCGACCTGATCGCCCCGGTGTTCGTCGACGCCACAGCCCAGGAGCGCGTGCCCATCGAATCGATGCCCGGTCACGAACGCGTTCCCGTCGGCGAGGCGGTCGCGCGCGTCGAGGAAGTGCTCGAAACGGGCGTCGAAGCCGTCCTCCTGTTCGGGGTGCCCGCATCGAAGGATCCGCACGGGAGCCGCGCGTGGGCCGAGGACGGCGTGATCCAGCGCGCGACCCGCGCGATCGCCGCCGAGACGGATGCGACCGTGATCACGGACCTCTGTCTGTGCGAGTACACCGACCACGGCCACTGCGGGGTGTTGGAGGAGGGGGCCGCCGAGGAGCCCGCACTCACCGTACGCAACGACGAGACCCTAGAGCTGTACGGGAGGGTCGCCCGCTCGCAGGCCGCCGCCGGGGCCGACGCCGTCGCGCCCTCCGGGATGATGGACGGACAGGTCGGCGCGATCCGGGGGGCGTTGGACGGGGCCGGCTTCTCCGCGACGCCGATCGTGGCCTACGCGGCGAAGTACAGGTCGGCGTTCTACGGGCCGTTCAGGGACGCCGCCGACGGCGCGCCCGCCTTCGGCGACCGCCGCCACTACCAGATGGACCCCGCGAACGCGCGCGAGGCGGTCCGGGAGGTCGCCCTCGACGTCGAGCAGGACGCGGACGTGCTGATGGTCAAGCCCGCGCTCCCCTACCTCGACGTCGTGAGCGCCGTTCGCCGGACGTTCGACCGGCCCGTGGCGGCCTACAACGTCTCCGGCGAGTACGCGATGTTGCACGCCGCCGCCGAGCGGGACTGGCTCGACCTCGACGCGGTGGCTCGGGAGTCGCTGCTCTCGATCAAGCGTGCCGGTGCCGATCTGATCGTCACTTACTTCGCCGAGGAGATCGCCCGAGCGCTCTGAGCGACCGCCCGCCGCTCTCCTCTCCTCCGCTTTCGCTCGTTTTCTCCTCGCCCGCTCCCACGGCGGGGCGACGACAGCACGAAACCTGCCGCGCGGCCGCGAGCGGGGCCCAACCGCCGGATCGTGGCTCCACGAACGTTTGATTCTGTCCCCGATCGCGGACGCGCTCCGAACGGAATACGTCCTTATAGACATAAGATCTCATTCCAAACGGGACGCGCGTCTACTGTGGAAGATATAAATCCGTGTTTGTAAACTCGAACATTTATGTATGGCCTTTCCCTGAAGTCTCGACGGAGATAGAACGACAAATATGGCTGAAAGCTGCCGAGATGTGGTCGAACTGGCATCGAGAGTCGAAAACAGCACGGGGGTGGCGAGCGCATGGTAGCCGGCGGGGCGTTCTTACAGTCGGGGATCGACGCCGGGACGCTGGCCGAGGGCGTCAACAACGTGTGGGTCCTCACGGTAACGTTTCTGATATTCTTCATGCATGCGGGCTTCGCCATGCTGGAGGCCGGGCAGGTGCGTGCGAAGAACGTCGCCAACCAGCTGACGAAGAACATGCTCACCTGGAGCGTCGGCGTCATCTGCTTTTTCCTCGTCGGTGCGGCGATCTCGACGATCACCGGCCAGCTGACCGGCTCCGGCCCGCTCGCCGTCGGGGATGCGTTCGGAAGCGTCGTCTCTCCCGCGGCGGAGACGGACTGGGTCGGCTGGCTGTTCGGGGCCGTGTTCGCCATGACCGCCGCGACCATCGTCTCCGGGGCGGTGGCGGGCCGGTGTAAGCTCCGGGCCTACGTCGGCTACACGATCCTGCTCGCGGCGGTCATCTACCCCGTTGTGACTGGCTTCACGTGGGCCGGCGGCTTCCTGTCGACTCTCTTCGGCGTGGGCTTTCACGACTTCGCCGGCGGCATGATCGTCCACGGGATGGGTGGGGTCGCCGGGCTCACCGCCGCGTGGGTGATCGGCCCCCGGATGGATCGGTTCGACGACGACGGCTCCCCCAACGTGATCCCCGGCCACTCGATGACCTTCGCGGTGCTGGGGACGCTGATCCTCGCCTTCGGCTGGTACGGCTTCAACGTCGGCACCGCCGCCTCGGTGTTCGCCGCCGAGAACGGCGAGCTTACGCTGGGCGCGTTCGGGAGCACGGTGGGGCGGGTCGCGCTCACGACCACGCTGGCGATGGGTGCTGGTGCGATCGGCGCGGCGGGGGTCTCGCTGTTCCGGACCGACAAAGTCGATACCCTTTATGTCGCCAACGGGATGCTCGCCGGACTCGTCGGCATCACGAGCATCACCGACGCGGCGACGTGGTGGGGCGCGCTCGCTGTCGGCCTGCTCGCCGGCGGCCAGCTCCCCATCGTCTTCGAGTTCGTCGAGAAACGCCTGAACATCGACGACGTCTGTGCCGTGTATCCGGTCCACGGCTCGGCGGGTGCGATGGGTGCAGTGCTGTTTCCGTTCGTCGCCGTGGGCGGCTTCTCCTTCGAGGCACTCCTCGCCCAGCTCGTCGGCGTCACCGTCATCGGCGCGTGGACCGTCCTCGCCACCGCCGGGGTCTTCCTCGCGTTCACGTCCGTCGGGCAGGCGCGCGTCTCGGCGGCCCACGAGCGCGACGGGCTGGATAGTACCGAACACGGCGTCGACACCTACCCCGAGTTCGGCTTCGGCGACTCGGGGGGACCGGTCGCCGACGGCGGAACGGCCTACTCGGTGGCCGACGGCGAGGAGATCCGCACCGACGGCGGCCCGACGTCGACCGATTCCCGAGCACGTCGGGACGCCGCGAGGCCCGACGGCGGCGCGCCGAACGACGGCGGGATCAAGCTGGTCACCGCGATCGTCCGGCCCGACAGGCTCGGCGCGGTCAAGAGCGCGCTCGCGGAGGTCGGCGCGCCCTCGCTGACGGTGACGAACGTCTCCGGGCGGGGCAGCCAACCGGTGAAGAAAGGTCAGTGGCGCGGCGAGGAGTACACCGTCGACCTCCACCAGAAGGTCAAAGTCGAGTGCGTCGTCGCCGACGTGCCCGCCGCGGACGTGGTCGACGCCATCGTCGAGCGCGCCGCGACCGGCGAGCCCGGCGACGGGAAGGTGTTCGTCTCCCCCATCGAGGACGCCGCCCAGATCCGCACCGGGGCGCGGGGCACCGAGGCGGTCTAGAGCACCCACTTTTTTGCGCGGGGTTCGAGGGAGCGAGCGCCGCAGGCGCGAGCGTACGAAAACCCCGCGCAAAAACCTGGAGGAAAAGGCCGCGAGCTCGCTCTCCCTTCGGTCGTTCGGGTCGCTCGCGGGAGAACTGCTCGCGCTCTCCGCACCGCGACCGCACGGCCACCGTCCCGTGCCCGAACGTGTGGCCGGCCGACCTACGCGCCCAAAAACTGTCCGACGACGCGGTTGAACCGCTCGGGGTGCTCGCGCGAGGACCAGTGGCCGCAGCTCTCGAAGGGGACCAACCGGCCGTCGGGGAGTCGCTCGCTCGCGCGCTCGGACCACGCGACCGGGAAGATGGGGTCCTGGTTGCCGTGGATCAGGAGCGTCGGCACGTCGAGTTCGTCGAGCCGGTCGAGATAACAGGTTTTCAGCCCACATGGTCGAAACTCGTCGCGCTGCCAGCTGCCGAGCGTGCGCGCCACGGCCGGGTCCGTGACCGTCCGGCGGACGTCCGCGACGAACTCAGGGTCGGGATCGACGGCCATGCTGGCGAGCCCGCCCGCGACGGTCGCGGGATTTGCGCCGAGGTTCGCACCGAGCACCGAGTCGAAAAACGGCGTCCGCAGGAGGAAGTACCCCGGAATTCGCCACGGCGCGTCCCGGCCCAACCCGTGACTGGAGGCGAGGACGAGCGCCGCGGCGCGGCCCCCCTCGAGGAGGTGGCCCATCGCCACCGCACCACCCATCGACGTGCCCACGAGGCTCGCTCCGTCGAGATCGAGTGCGTCGAGAAACTCACGGAGGACGCTCACGAAGTACTCGGTCGTGTACTCGCGCTCGGGCTTGTCGCTCTCGCCGTGGCCCGGGAAGTCGGGCGCGAGTACCCGGCGATCGCGGGCGAGCCCCGGCAGGGCGTAGCGCCACGAGACGGCCGCCGCGTCGAGCCCGATGCCGTGCAACAGGACGACCGGCGGCCCCTCGCCGGCCTCTAAGTACCGCAGTTCGACGGGGTCGGCCCCCCCGACCTCGATTTCGATTCGCCGCGAGGCGACGCCGGATTCCAGTGTACTACTCACGGTGTCGCTCCGTGCGACCGTCGCATGACTCTTCGGAAACTCGTCCGACTGGAACGCGGAAACGAGAGAGCGACGCGGACCGAACGTGGCCGTCACTTCTCGATGTCGAGCAGTGCGACCCGCTCGGCCACCAGCGCGCCGAGGCCCGCGTCGGTGGCCGCCACCTCCGCGTCGGTGATGTCGAAGAACGCCTGGACGCGGTGCTCGTCGTACTCGCCGAGCGTTTCGGCGGGCTCGATCAGCGCCTCGGTCGCGGCCGCGGTGGCCCGCTCGTCGGCGTCGTGCGCGTCGGGTTCGGCGTCGACCAGCACCACCACCCGGTTTTCGCCCGCACCGACGCCCATCTCGAGTGCGCGGTCGATCTGGCGGCGGCCGGCCGCATAGAGCAGGACCTCGACGGCGCGTTCGCGCGCTACGGCCTCGCCGCGCTCGCGTGCGCGATCGGCGAGCGCGACGGCGCGTTCGAGGTGAACCTGCCCGACGACGTAGCGTGCGTCGAACGCCTGGACGGTGCAGCCGTGTGCCGTCCCTACTTCGTCGAGCCGCTCGACGAACGCTTCGACGTTCTCGAAGGCCACCCGGTTTGCCGCCGAGCCGTCGGTCCGGTCGGCCGCGCTCTCCGATTTCGCCTCGCCGCGGTCGTCGCCGCTACCGGTGTCGTCGCCCTCGCCGCCGATCGTCACCCGACCCCCGACCAGCTCCATCAGAACTCACCGAGGTTCGACTGGTCTTCGGTGTCGGCGTCGCCCCCGGTCGCACCGTCGCTCCCGTCTCCGCCGTCGGCACCGCTTCCGCCGCGCCAGCCGCCGACGCCCGCTGCCGCGGCGGCCGCTGTGTCCGGCTCGACGCCCGCCATCGAGGCGTCCTCCCGGCCGGCGTTCTCGAGGACGTTCTCGGCGGTTTTACGCCGCCCGCGCAGCGCGGCGAGGACGACCCCCTTCTCGGCGTCGCGGAGCTCCGCGCGCGTCTCGATGCCGGCTCCGAACAGTCGGCGGGCGCGCTTGCGTCCGACGCCGCGTACGCCCGTCAGATCCATCAGCTCCGCACGGACGCCGTACTCGACGCGCTTTCGGGCCTCCCTGACCGCTGGGGCCCACTCGACGTCGAGTTCGCCGGCGAGGCGCTCGGCGGCCCCGAGCAGCCACTCGGCGGTGTCGACCTTCCCGCGCACGTCGCCCGGACCCACCCCGTACCGGTCGGTGATGCGGTCCTCGTCGACCTCCTCGGCCCAGTCTTCGAGTAGCCGCGCGGTCTTCAGCGCCGAGAGCCAGTCCTCGAACCGCTCGTCCTCGAACTCGCTGGGCATCGCGCCGAGGAACTCCTCCTCGCGCTCGTAGGCCAGCATCGTGTACTCCTCGCGGTCGCCCGAGCGGAGGTAGAGTTCGTACATGTCCGGCGTGCGGCTCACGAGGTGATACAGCCCGAGCGGACTCGGACGCTCCGTGGCCGCACGGAGCCCGTCGATTATCTCGGCGGCGCTCATCGGGTCGAGATAGAGCCGCGAGACGGTGTGGCCGAGCGCGGTCGCTTGCAACTCCTCCCCGTCGCGCTCCAAGAACTCGTTGGCCGCCAGGTAATCGAGCACGTCGTCGGTGACCCGCTCCAGGCGTCCGGCCTCGGTCGTCTGGACGGCGTACAGCGTCCGGTCGAGGAACTCAAGGAGACTCGACCGCGAGTCCGCGAACCCGGAGGCGACGGTGGCGAGGACGTGCGTCCGCAGGGCGGGTTCGGCGGCGAGCTTCGAGCGCACGGGCTCGGGTTCGGTCCAAATATACCTTTCGAAAAGCTCGTCGAGCTCGTCGTGGCTGCTGGCGAGCAAGAGCGCCTCCCCGTACGGATCGAGCCCGGGTCGACCCGCGCGGCCGCACATCTGGTGGACCTCCAGGGTCGAGAGGGGCTGCATTCCGCCGACGTCGCCCGAGTAGCGCCGCCAGTCCCGCACGATCACCCGCCGACTCGGCGTGTTCACCCCGGCGGCGAGGGTCGGCGTCGCACACACCGTCTTGAGGCGGCGCTCGCGGAAGGCGTCCTCGACGAGCGCCCTGTGGTCGCTCGCGAGTCCTGCATGGTGAAAGGCAGCTCCCTGCTCCACTGCGGCGGCGAGGTCCTCGCTGGTCTCGGTGTCGCTCACGTCCCTGATCTCCGCGGCCACGTCGGCCAGCCGGCGGCGCTCCTCGCTCGTCAGGAACTCCTCCACCGTTCCTCCGAGTCGCTTCGCGGCCGCCTCGGCGTTGCGCCGGGAGTTGACGAACACGAGCGTCGAGCCCTCGTCGGCGAGCGTGTCCCGCACGATGGCGGCCGTCGGGCGCTCGCCGTCCCCCGTGGGGAGCGCGCGCTGGCTGCCGTCTTCGAGGTGGAGGGCCTGCCCGTAGTGGACGCCCCGTTTCAGCTCGATCGGTCGCCAGTCCGAATCGACGAGCGCGCCGTCGAGCCACTCCGCGAGGAGCTCGGGATTGCCGATCGTGGCCGACAGGGCCACCACTTGGAGGCCGGGGTTGCACTGGCGGAGTTTGGCGAGGGTGACTTCGAGCGTCGGCCCCCGGCCGGCGTCGTCGACGAGGTGGATCTCGTCCGCGACGACACAGGAGAGCTCGTCGATCCACGGCGCGCCGTTTCTCACGAGCGAGTCGACCTTCTCGCTCGTGGCGACGATCACGTCACAGCTCGCCAGCCAGCGCTCCTCGGACTCGTAGTTGCCAGTCGAGACCCCGATCGAGAGCCCGTGCTCCTCGTACTCCTCGAACGCCGCGCGCTTCTCGCCGGCGAGCGCGCGCAGCGGGACGACGTAGAGCGCCGTCCCGCCGCGTGCGATGCTGGCGAGCATGGCGAGCTCGGCGACGAGGGTCTTGCCGCTCGCGGTGGGAACGCTGGCGACGAGGCTCTCGCCTTCGGTGACGCCCGCCGCGACGGCCTCGGCCTGTGGCGGGTAGAGCGACTCGACGCCGCGCTCGTGTAAGTGCTCGGGCAGCCACTCGGGCACCCCCGAGAGCTCCGCGACGTTCATTGGCCCGTCTTTGCCCGTTCCGCGGTTTAACCTGTCGTCCTCCGCGGCGGAACTGATCGCGGTCGCTCTCGCAGCGTCGCAGGACTCTTCCGGGCGCTTCGTTCGGGTTCGAGGGTGTCGGGCCGCTGTGCCGACCGCGAGTGCCGACAACAGACGAGCGACCGGGCCGCACCCGCCGTGGGCCAGCCACACTGTACCGCCCGCGTCCACACGTTCGGCGCGTTTCACGCTCACACCGCTCGTCACCCGACTCGCCGGCCCGTCCGTCACGCCTATGACGCGTCCCGACCGACTCCGGGTATGCACGTCGAGTACGACCGGGACACCTGCATCGGGATGTTCCAGTGTGTCGCCGAGTGGGAGGGCTTCGAGCGCGACGAGGACGCCGGTAAGGCAGTCCTCGTCAACGGCGAGGAGCGCGAGAGCGGCCGGTTCGTCCGCGAGGTGCCCGGCGAGGAAGAACTCGACGCGAAGTTCGCCGCCCGGGTCTGTCCCGTCGACGCCATCGCGGTCTACGACGACGAGGGCGAGCAGCTGATCCCATAAGGTGGGACGGTCGATCCGGACGCCGAGACCGGGCTGGGCGGCGTGCTCGACGCTCGAGGGGGGCTCGCGGTGCTTGTATTCTTCGCGTTTTGCGGTCCCGGCGCTGATCGGCGGCTGTCACTCGAAAGCTCCGGGTTTTCGGCACCGACCGCCGTGTTCGTCCTCGCCGCGGCGGAGCGGGTCGCGGCGTTCGGGATCGCGGTAGTCCGCCGCGGGCGCGAGTCGGACGCGGCGAGCACGCCCGACGAGGCGTGGCGCTCTAACTCCGTTCGAGCGTCCGGTGGAGCGCGATCCCGAGGCCGAGAAACAGCGCCGCCAGCACGGCGCGGACGACGAACGCGCCGGGGCTACCCGCCGCGAGCCCGGCGACGGCGAAACCGAGGAATACGAACGCGACGATGACGTGTGCGGCGAGGACGAGCCCGGGAGCGTCGGCGTTCATGCCTGCGGTAGCGACCCGCGGGAGAAAACTCCGGCGACGGGACCGCCGGCCAGCGTGCCGGGCGGCCGTCGTGGCCGCCTCAGTCGTCGGCGGTCGCGGCCGCGCTGCTCGTCTCCGGGGCTCCCTCGATCGAGCCCAGTCCCTGCAGCAGGATGAACCCGAAGCCGACCTTCGCCGAGAGGTCGAGCACCATGAACAGGGCCGTCTCGACGTACAGCGAGACGATGCCGAGCCCCTCGGTGCCGAGGAGCCACAGGACCGGGTAGGCAATCCACAGTACGACGAGGATGCCACGCAGCCGGCTGAACAGCGATCCGGCGCTGCTCCGGTCGGCCTTCCGGGCGAGCTCGCCGAACAGGAAATACAGCAACACGAGCAGGAAGGCGGTGCTGACGCCCCACCAGACGAGTCGCTGGGCACCCGCGCTCAGGACGCCGCCCTCGCCGCCGGTCAGCGTGGCGAGCGCGCCAGTGCCGATCATCGCCACGTCGAGCCCGACGAGCGTCGCTATCTCGTTGCGGTTGGCCCCGACGAGCAGCGCCAAGTCCATCAGCAACAGCGGCGTCGTGAACAGCCAGTCGGTGTACCGCGCCCAGTAGATCGTCAGGGTCTCGCCGGCGACGCTCACGCCGGTGACGCCGAAGCCAAGCGCCATGGAGAGATACATCGTGAAGGCTATCGCCGGGATGAAGATCGTGATGATGTAGTGCTCCTGCCGGCGCGGATCGCGCTCGCCCCAGCCCATGCCGATGAACGCGAGCATCCCGAGGAACATCCCGGCCGTGCCGAGCCACAGCCAGAGCGACTCGCTGCCGACCTCGACGGTCTCCTGCTGGAGCAGTACGCCGATCCATCCGATCGTTCCGTGGCCGATGGTCGGTATCGTCATGATCCAACGTGTCCGTTCGGGCGGATCGGATAAAAGGAGTATACCCGACTAGTTAGGCATCGGCCGCCGTTTCGAAGAACGTCGCGACGAGCTTCCGCTCGGCCGCTCGGAGGTGCTGATGGAACGTCGAGCGCGAGACTCCCATCGAGGCCGCCAGTTCGTCGCCGGTCATCCGGCGTGGCCGCTCGAAGAAGCCCGCGAGGTGAGCGCGCTGGAGCGCGGTCCGCTGTCTGTCGGTGAGCCGGTCGGCGAGCGCGGCGGCGGCCTCCCGCTCGGTCCTGGCCGGCCGCTCGCGCTCGTGGTAGCCGACGAGCTCGACTCCGGCGTAGTGCTCGTCGAGCGCCGCGACCAGCGCCCGCGCGTCAGCCTCGCGCGCGAGCTCGACGCGGAGGCGAGCCCCGTCGGGATCGGCGACGATCGACTCGGTGGTCGCCCCCCACTCGGCCAGCATCGTGACGACCGAGGAGCCGGCGACGTCACATTCGATCAGACGGACGTCGCCGTGGTCGGCGACGATCGCCGCGCCATCGAGGTCGGCACACTCCTCGGCGGCCGCAAGCACGGCCGCCGCCGGTGCGCCCTCGGCGGTAAAGAAGACGAGCGACGAGCCGTCCTCCCGGGCGAGTGACCCACCGTACTCCAGCCGGCAGCCGGCGCGCTCGGCGATCGAAACGAAAAACGCCTCGGGGTCTCCGAGCGCGAGTTCGAGCTCGACGACGTCGTCGGCAACGAGCACCCGACGGCTCTCGGCGGCGTCAATGCCGGCGGCGACCGTCCGCCCCATCGCTTCGAGGACGGCCCGCTCGTGGACGTCGAACGCGTCCGATCGCGCCGCGTGCACGCACAGCACGCCGTAGCAGCTGTCCCGGCAGACGAGCGGGACCGCGGCCGTCGCCGGCCAGCCCTGCCACGCGGCTCGGTCGGCGTCCGCCGGGCCCGCGCCCCCCGGGCCGTCCGCATCGCCCGCATCGGCGGTTCCGCTCCGGGCCACGCGAAGTTCGCGTGAATCCAGCGCCCGCGCGATCGCAGTCGTCCCGTCGCCGCCGATCGTTCGGTCGCCGTCGAGCGCGACCGTGATCCGGTCGTCGGCCGGTTCGTCCTCGCCCGCTCCCGTAGCGCTGCCGCCCCGTGTGCGCTCGGTGACCCGCTCGGCGGCTACCTCGCGCTCGCCGATCCACGCGAACGCGTAGGGCTCGCTCGCCGTCAACCGCTCACACACCGCGTCTTCGAGCTCGCCGCGTACCGTCGCCTGCACCACCGCTTCCGTGACCTCGCGGACGACCCCGTTGATCCGCTCCAAGAGGCGTTCGAGCGTCGCCCGCTCGGCCTCGGCCGCGGCGGCCGCGCGTTCGGCGGCGGCCTCCGCGCGCTTCCGGTTGGTGATGTCCGTCTGGAAGCCGACGAAGTGAGTGAGTGTCCCCTCGTCGTCACGGATCGGCGCGATGTCGACCGCATTCCAGAAGAGCTCGCCGTCCCGCCGGTAGTTGCGCAGCTCGACCGAGACCGGCTCCCCGGCGTTGATCGCCTCGCGCATGGCCGCGACGGTCGCGGGGTCGGAGCCCTCGCCCTGGAGAAACCGGCAGTTTCGTCCGATCGACGCCGACCGCGGGTAGCCGGTCAGCTCCTCGAACGCGTCGTTGACGTAGACCATCGGGTTGTCTGGCAGGGCGGGGTCCGAGATCGTGATTCCCACCGGGGCCGCGTCCATCGCGCGTTCCTTCAGTCGGAGGGCCGCCGCCATTCCGCCCCCGGTGCCGTGTTCGCCGTCGCCCCCGGCCCGGTCCGCTCGATCCGTGGCGGCCGCCGCCCGCACGCGCTCGGCCAGTTCGTCCCGGCCGCCGTCCTCCCGCCGGACGTAGTCGGTGACGCCGGCGGCGATCGCCTCGCTCGCGATCCGCTCGCTTCCTGCAGCGGTATAGAGCACGAACGGGAGGCCCGGATGCTCGGCCCGCACCGCCCGCAGGAGCTCGATCCCGTCGGCGTCGGCCAGCCGGTAGGCGCTCACGACGCAGTCCGGCGGGGGGGCCGGTGACGTACAACACGTGGAGCGGTCCGCCCCCCGGAACACTCATGATCGGCCGTTCGGCCTCCCTCCCCAAGTACCCTCGCCACGGACGCTCGCTCCCACTCGCTTCCTGTCCTCCCTTCATCCGCTGTCGTGGTCCCGGTACGTATTCGGCTCCCTGTCGTGGTTTCGGTGACCCGGCCGGCCCGCGACTCCGTCGTTCGGCCCCGCGAGATCCTCCGTTCGGCTGCCGGATTGTCAGTCGGTCCGTCGCCGGCCGCGTGATGGCTTCCGACCGGCCAGTCGCTCTCCCGGACGGCCCGGCCGGTCCGATCGCCGGAACCCGAAACGGCATGACCGATCGAGCAAAACCGGGAAGGGACCGCCGTCCAACCGCATCGGGCGAGGGCTTGAGTCATGCCACCGCTGACCTACGTGGGCTTCCTGCTCGTCGTGTTCGTCCCGCCGATCGTCGGGCTGGCGGCCGCGACGTGGCACACCGAACGGCCGCCGCGGTCGAGCCTCGGGATCGCGCTGCTGGTGGCGCTCGCCGTGGCCTACACGACGCCGTGGGACAACTACCTGATCGCCCGCGAGGTCTGGAGTTACGGCCCCGGCGTCGTCGCCGCCCGGCTCGGCTACACGCCCCTCGGCGAGTACGCTTTCTTCGTCCTTCAGACGGTACTCGTGGGGCTGTGGTTCCACCGGCTCGCGCCCGCCCGGACCGTCGCCTTCCTTCCCGCGGGCGGGACCCGTCGCCGACCGTCGCACCACGCCGGAACACGGCGAACTCCCGACGCCGCCCGCGGCCGCGGCTCGCGCGGTCGGTCGGCCGCCCCGCGGGACTTCGTGACCGCCCGGTCGGTCCCCGCGCGCTCGCGGCTCGGCGGCGCGGTCGTGTGGCTCGCGCTCGCGGCCGCGGGCGGGTGGCTGCTCGCAACCTCCGGTGGCTTCTACCTCGGCGCGATCCTTGCGTGGGCCGGGCCCGTCCTCGCGCTCCAATGGGCGGTCGGCGGCCCGGCCCTCGTGGCCCACCGGCGGCTCGTCGCCCTCGGGACGGTGGTCCCGGCGCTGTATCTGTCGCTTGCCGACCGGTTCGCTATCGCGCTCGGCCTCTGGACGATCGCGCCGGCACACTCGACCGGCATCGCCCTCGGCGGACTACCGATCGAGGAGGCAGTCTTCTTCCTACTGACGAGCCTGCTCGTCGTGCAGGGTCTCCTGCTTTTCCACTGGCTGCTCGCGCGGATCGATGCCGGGACGCTTCCGGACGTGCGCTCGGGGGTCGCCGCGGTGGGACGGCGCGTCGACACGGGATGGGTGAGCGAGCGATGGCGCTGAGCGCGCCCGGATTTCCGCTCCCGGTTCGCCGGACGCTCTCGCGGGCGGTCCGCCGGCCGTCGTGGCTCGCACTCGGCGGCCTCGCTGCCCTCTCGGTGTTCGGGATCGCGCCCCCCGAGCGGGTCGGCTACCTCGTGTTGCTAGCGAGCGCCCTCGCTTTCGGCCTCCCCCACGGCGCGATCGACCACCTCGCGCTCGCACGCATCGGGGTGGCCCGCTCCCGCCCGCTCGTCGCCACCGGCCTGCTGTACGCGCTGGCCGGTGGTGCGTACGTCGTGTTCTGGGCCTTCGCGCCCGCTCCGGCGTTCGTCCTGTTCGTCGCACTGACGTGGGCTCACTGGGGACAGGGCGACCTCCACGCGGCGCTCGCGTTCGCCGGGCGGACCCACCTCCGGACGCGGGGACAGCGCGCGCTCTGTCTGGTCGTCCGCGGCGGCCTCCCCATGCTCGTGCCGCTGCTCGCCTTTCCCGGCGTCTACGAGACCGTCGCCCGTGAGGTCGTCGCGGTGTTTGACCCGGCCGCCGCCCGCGCGCTCGCGGCCGCCGTCCCGACCCGTCCCGGCGTCCGCCGCGCCGCCGGCCTCGCCTTCGGGTCTCTTTCGGTCGCCGCGCTGGCGCTCGGCTACGTCCGTGCCGCTTCCTTGCATGGAACTGGGACCGGGGACGGGGCCGGGTCCGAGCCCGGAACCGCCACCGCGACTCCCGTGGCTGACGCCGCGGACGCCCGCCGGGCGTGGCGGATCGACGCCGCGGAAACCCTCCTGTTGTGGACGTACTTCCTCGCCGTGCCGCCGGTGCTCGCGATCGGGCTGTACTTTCCGCTGTGGCACTCGCTCCGGCACGTCGCCCGGCTGGTGGCGCTCGACGGTTCCGACGCGCTCCGGCGGGGGGCCGTCGGCCCGGCGTTCGCTCGGTTCGCCCGCGAGGCCGCCCCCCTCACCGCCGTCGCGGCCTGCCTGCTCGTCGCGCTCTCGGTCGTCCGGCCGCCGGCGACCCTCGCGGGGGTCGCCGCGCGGTATCTGGTGGTGCTCGCCGCGCTCACGCCGCCCCACGTCGCCGTCGTCGCCGCGATGGACCGCGCGCAGGGTGTCTGGATGCCGGCCCCGACGGCCCGGTAGCGCCGCGGCGAGCGCCGCGCACGGACCGGGACCGTTCGGCACGGCGTCACCGCCCGGCCTGCCTGACGGCGGCGAGCGCCTCGGCGGCCTCGCGGGCGGCGGCGAGGCGCTCGCGGGTGCGCCCGAGGTCGCTGCCCTCCTCGGCCGCCGTCGCGAGCCGGTTGAGGGTGCGTGCGAGCGACTCCTCGGCTGCCCCGAGCGCGCCCGCTTCGCCGCCCGCCCCTCCCCGCGGACTCGGTCCCGACTCCGATCCGCTGGCGGCTCCCTCGGCGTCGGACTGACCGGGCCGTCGACCCGCTCGACGCGCCCGGTCGCGGCTGCCGTGCCCGTAGTCGGCGGCCGCGGCCTGTGAGGGCGGCTCCCGTCGGTTTCCGGCGTCGGACCCCGCGACGCGGTCTGCCGGCACGCCGGCACCGCCCCGCTCGTGTTCGGTCCCGTCTGCCTCGACCGTCGCGCCCGCCGGGCCACCGACGTCGGCGTCCGTATCGGGAGTCACCTCGATCCCGCCGTCGCGGTCGTCCGTCGGGTGGTCGGCCCCGTCGGCGTCGTCCTCCGCGGTCGGCTCGTGTCTCCCGGTGGCCGTCGCCGCGTCCGCGGCTCCCGGTCCGTCGGCCGCCCCGGCCGTCCCGCCGTCGCCGTCGTCCTGCTGGCAGGTCGGACAGAACGCCTGTCCCTCATAGTTGAAGACCGGGCTGCCACAGTCCTCGCAGTGGGTGTCGGTCATCGTCGCGCCTTGGAGCAGGAGTTCGCTCATGTGGGCGGTCTCGGCCCGCCGTTCTTGCTCCTCGGCGAACCGCTCTTCGAGCCGCTCGCGCTCGGCCTCCTTGTCGAAGTCGCTCATACCCCCGGAAGAGCGCGGTCGCCGAAAAGGACTGCGGCCCGTGCCCGCCGAGGAGCGCACTCATCGCCGGCGCCGCGAAACGATCCGGTGGCACGGGCCGGACGGACCGTCCGGTGGGCGGCTCACACGGGGGTGAACCACTCCTCGTGGCCGTCGCTGCGGCCCTCGACGACCTCGAAGAAGCGCGACTGGACCGCCTCGGTGACCGGTCCCCGCGCTCCTTCGCCGATCGCCACGTCGTCGACGCTCCGGATGGGCGTGACCTCCGCGGCGGTCCCCGTGAAGAACAGCTCGTCGGCGGTGTAGAGCTCGCCCCGGGAGATGCTCGCCGCCTCGTGGACCGGATAGCCGAGCTCGCGGGCGAGCGTGATGGCGGTCTTTCGCGTGATGCCGTCGAGGATGCCCTCGGCGAGCCCCGGGGTGTGGATCTCGCCGTCGCGCACCAGAAAGAGGTTCTCGCCGGGGCCCTCCGCGACGTCGCCCTCCTTGTTCAGGACGATGGCCTCCACGTAGCCGTTGCGCCGCGCCTCCTCGCCCGCGAGCAGGCTATTCACGTAGAGTCCCGTGGTCTTGGCGGTCGTGGGGACCTGACTGGAGTGGTGCTTGCGCCACGAGGAGACCATGACGTCGACACCGTCTTCCAGCGCGTCCTCGCCGAGGTAGGTCCCCCACGGCCAGCAGGCGATCGCCGTCCGGGTGGGGCAGTCCCCGGGACTCACCCCCAGCGAGTCGTAGCCGAAGTACGTGATCGGCCGGACGTAACACGACCGGAGGTCCTGCCGGCGGATGAGTTCGAGCGTGGCCTCGGTGAGATCGGCGGGCGAGTACTCGATCTCCAGCCCGTAGGGCTTGGCCGACTGGTAGAGCCGCGCGAGGTGTTCGTCCCACCGGAAGATCGCCGGGCCCGCCTCGGTGTCGTAACACCGGACGCCCTCGAAGACGCCCGAGCCGTAGTGCAGCCCGTGCGTGAGGACGTGAATCCGTGCCTCCTCCCACGGAACGAACTCGCCGTCCATCCAGATCGTATCGACGTCCATCTCCGCGAAGCTCATGGCCGCCCTCCGATCCGGGCGGTTATGAGTGTTGGCGATTTTTGCCCCGCCGCGGGGGGTTCCGCCTCACCCGCCGAGTCGCTCGACGAGCCGTGCGCCCTCGACGTAGACGAAGCCGTGGGACGCGGCGTAGGCCCGGGCGTCGGTGGGCGCGAGCGCGCCGCCGGTTTCGCCGTCGAGCATCTCACAGACGACGACCGCGGGCGGGAGGTCGGCGGCGTCGGCGAGCGCGAGCGCGAGCTCGGTGTGGCCGCGCCGCTCGGCGAGCAGCCCCTCGGCGGCCCGAAGCAGGTGGACGTGACCCGGGACGCGGAACCGGTCGGCGAACTCGACGTCCCCGGGAGCGGCCGCCGCGTCGGCGAGCGCGGCGATCGTCAGCGCACGGTCCTCGTCGGTGATCCCCGTGTAGGTCTCGCGGTGGTTCACCGTCAGCGAGAAGGAGGGTCGGTCGCCGTAGGCGAGCTCCCCGCCCGCGACCGCGGGGTGGTCGACGGCCTCGTGGGCGAAGGGGAGCCCGAAGGCGTCGCTCGCGGCCGCAGAGAGCGCGACACAGACCAGCCCGCCGGCGTCGTTTCGCAGCCGCGCGAGGGCCTCGGCGGTGATCGCCCCGGCGGGATAGACGAGGTCCGTCTCGCCCTCGCGGTCGGCGGCGTCGTGGACCAGTACCGGCTTCCCGGCACGGAACGCGTCGAGCGCCCGGTCGACGCCGGCAGGTGGGGCGTCGGTGGGTGGGGCGTCACCGGTATCGAGCGCGTCGCGTCCGCGGTCCTCCTCCGTGCCCTGCTCCCGACCGCCGTCCCCGCGTCCGTGCGCGTCGGCGTCGGTCGCCGACCCCATCTCAGCCGTCCCCCCGTTCCTCGATGCGGACGGTGAGCGGATCGCCGTCGTCGAGTCCGAGCGCCTCGCGGAGTTTCACCGGCGCGATGACTTCGAGCTGGTCCTCGTCGTGGTGGGTGCGCTCGGGCGCGATGACGTGGGCCGGCTCGTACTCCTCGCCGCCCGCTTCGACGGTCGCCGGGTAGCAGACGGCGGGGCCGTAGGTCCGGTCGTCGTCCTCCCAGCCGTCGATTCTCACCGGTTCGATCGCCGTTAGTCCCGCCCGGGCACGGACGCTTCCCTCGTCGAGGGCGACGTTGAGGGTGCCGGGGAACGGCTCGTAGCCCAGCCGATCCTCGAACTGGGTCATGTAGCCGGGCAGGGTGATGTAGTGACGCCCCTCGCCCATGCCCACGGTGACGGTTCCCGAGAGGGCGACGCGCACGCCCCGCTCGAAGATCCGTCGGTAGTCGGCGTACTCGCTCCGGAGCTCGCGCTTGCCCGCCTCGGTGAGCGCGACCCACTGGCCGTCGCCGGCGACCTCGCGGTCGATCAGGCCCGCTTCGTCGAGGTGAGTGAGCCGGCGGGAAGCGGTCTGGTTCGAGGCGTCGAGTCCCTCGGCGAGCCCGGCACAGGAGACCTTGATCTCGCCCGCGAGCCCGCCGTCGAGCGCGAGCAGCTTGAGCGCCGCGCGCTCGTCGTGGCCGACGGCGAGCGTCGTTCCTGACATGGCTACGCTTGGGAACCGTCGGTGATAAGCGTACCGAATACGGTAACCGTATCAAATCTGGAACGCGGCGGCGGTGAGCGAAGGGCGGTCGCTGCGATCGGGGGACTCGTGAAACGGGCCGGAGCTCACGAGAACGGACGCGAGGGCCGCACAAAAGCGCGCCGGTCCGTCGGACCCGGCGGCGGAACGAGGAGGCGGACGCGCGGGAGACGAAAACCGAGAGCGAACACAGGGTTCGAAGCCGCGGCGAGGACACGCGGGGTCGGACGCCGCCCGGATAGTCACGGACGGTGAGGTGGCGACGGTCGGCCGAGAGCGGGACACGAACGCGAGCCGTTTTACGTCCGAGTGCCCTACGAGCGGTAAGAATGAGCGAGGACGACACCGAGATGGCGGCCCTGCCGTCGAGCGACGCGGGAACGGCGACGCCGGCCGCCGGGCCCCTGCTCGACGCCCTCGACTCCTGGACCGACGCCTCGAAGCACGTCCTGAACAGCTACCTGGAGGCCAATCGGGCGGTCATGGCGGGGCTCGGCCTCCGGAGCGCCACCGGCGAGCGCGTCGGTGCGCCGATCGCGGAGCTGTCCTACGTGACGCCGGGCTGGTCGTTCGAGCGCTCCGTGGACACCCGCGCCGAGCTCGGGGTGGGCGACTTCGTGCGCTTCTCGAAGCCGGTCCTCGACGACGACGTCCACGCGTTCGCCCAGGCGAGCGGCGACACCAACCGGCTGCACCTGGACGACGGGTTCGCCGCCGAGACGCGCTTCGGCGGACCCATCGCCCACGGGACGCTCGTCTCGGGGCTGATCAGCGCCGCGCTCGCCCGGCTGCCGGGGCTCACGGTCTATCTCTCCCAGGACGTCGAGTACCGCGGCCCGGTGGAGATCGGGGACGTCGTCACCGCCGAGTGCGAGATCGTCGAGGACCTCGGCGACGAGCAGTACCGACTGACGA
Source organism: Halobacteriales archaeon QS_4_69_34 (assembly GCA_003021045.1). GTDB lineage: Archaea > Halobacteriota > Halobacteria > Halobacteriales > Halococcaceae > PXRN01. Next base: position 59,610 of record PXRN01000001.1, read on the forward strand.
CCCGCGTCCATACCGATGAAGGCGAGACGGTCATCGACGGCGAGGCCGTCGTCCTCATCGACGAGCCGCCCGACGGCTGACCGGCCCCGCCTCCCGCGGCGCGGACCGGCTCCGGCGACGGCGGCGCTCCGCGGGCTTCGGTCGGGCTTCGATACGTTGATACCGAGCGGTGTGAAACGACGGCCATGTTCCTCGCGCTCCGCCGGGCGGTCGAGGCCGCCCTGAGCGACGCCCTCGGGGACCTCGGCCTCCCGACGGCGGACCTCGGGATCGAGGAGCCGCCCGAGGGCGTCGACGCGGTGCTCGCCTCCAGCGTCGCCTTCCGGCTGGCCGGCGAGCGCGGCACGGCCCCACCCGCGGTCGCCGCCGAGATCGCCGCCGCCGTCGATCCCGCGGGCTACGAGTACGTCGGCGACGTCGAGGCCGCGGGCCCCTACGTCAACATCCATCCCGCGGACGCGTACTACGACGACACGCTCGCCGCCGCCCGCGATCCCGAGTACGGTCGGCTCGACGACCGCGGGGAGTCGGTCGTCGTCGAGCACACCAGCGCCAACCCCACCGGCCCCGTGCACGTCGGCCGGGCGCGCAATCCGATCGTCGGCGACGCGATCGCCAACGTGCTCGACGCCGCGGGCTATGCCGTCGCCCGGCACTACTACGTCAACGACGCCGGCCGGCAGATGGCCGTCTTCACGTGGGCCTACGAGACCTTCGGTGAGAACGAACTCCCCGAGCCCGAACGCGACCGGGCGGATTACGATCTCGTGCGGTACTACCAGAAGGGCAACGCGTTCCTGGAGACCGCCGCCGAGGCCGAGCGCGAGGCCGTCGAGGCCGAGATCGAGTCGATCATGCGCGGGCTCGAAGCCGGCGACGAGGAGACCTACGAGCGTGTCGGGGCGGTCGTCGACGGCGTTCTCGGGGGGATGCGTGCCTCGCTCGGGCGGCTCCCCGCCGAGTTCGACCGGTTCGTCAGGGAGACGCGCTTTCTGCGGGATGGAAGCGCCGCGGCAGTCGTCGAACGGCTCCGGGAGAGCGACCACGCCGAGCGCGAGGACGGGGCGTGGGTGCTCGACCTCGCCGACTGGGGGATCGAGAAGCCGTTCGTGTTTCTCCGGTCGGACGGCACGACGCTGTACACCACCCGCGACCTCGCCCACCACGAGTGGAAGTTCGCGAACTTCGACCGCGCGGTCACGGTGCTCGGCGAGGACCAGAAGCTCCACGCCGACCAGCTCGCCGCCGCCCTCGAGATCCTCGGCAACGACGCCGGGCGGCTCACCTCGACGTTCTACTCGTGGGTGAACCTCCCCGAGGGCGGGATGAGCACCCGCGAGGGAACGGGCGTCGACCTCGACGACCTGCTCGACGAGTCGATCCGCCGCGCCCGCGAGGAGGTCGAGTCGCGGCTCGACACCCGGATCCGGGACGACGACCTCACGGACGAAGACGTCGAGCGCATCGCCCGGCAGGTGGGCATCGGCGCGGTGCGCTACGACGTCGTCTCGAAACAGCCCGCGAAGGCGATCACCTTCGAGTGGGATCGCGCTCTGGATTTCGAGGCCCAGAGCGCCCCCTACGTCCAGTACGTCCACGCGCGGTGCTGTGGCATCCTCGACGAGGCCGGCGCGCCGTCGGAAGGGACCGACGCGCCGTCCACGGAAACCGACGCCGGAACGGTCGGTGCGAACGCTCTCGGGACGCCCGAGGAGCGCGCCCTCTTAGCGGTCCTCGCGCGCTACCCGGCCGTCGTCGAGCACGCGGCCGCCGAGCTCGCGCCCCACCGGGTGGCGACCTACACCCGCGAGCTTTCCGAGGCGTTCAACGCCTTCTATCGCGAGTGTCCCGTTCTCTCGGCCGAAGGCGAGACCCGCCGAGCGCGACTCGCGCTGGTGGCCGCCGCGCGGACCACGGTGGCGAACGCGCTCTCGCTGCTGGGGGTCGCTGCCCCCGAATCGATGTAGTCGTCGCGGGACGGAGCCCCCATCGAGGTAAATCGGCGAGCTCGCCGTCGGGCTATGCGACGAACGCGCCGAGCGGAGCGATCGTCGCCGCGGAGTCGATCAGGCTGCCGCCGACGAACAGCACCGCGGCCGCGCCGAGCCCGAGCGTCAGTAACAGAAAGAGCAGTATCCACCCGATCGGGACGTCTTCGTCGGTCATGGGATCACTGGGGCGAGTGCTTTCATAGCCCTTGTCGTTTCGACCGGCGGCCACGGCGCGCCGGGGCCCACGCCGATCGACGTCCCCGGACCGCCGAGGGCCGCCTACGATCCGGCCGACGAATCCGCTGCGGTGGGTGAGCGGATGTCGGCCGGGGTAGTCCACTAGTACGGACGTCGACGCACCCGGACGGGGAGAGCGGAGACGAACGCCGAACGGCGACGACCGAGATCGGCACGCTCTCTTCGTGTGGCTCGGACGGTCAAAGGGTACTTACCCCACAAGCGGGTACTGCCGTCAATGAGCACTCAGGAGGCCGAACGAACCGACCAGACCGACCGGAAGAAATACGAGTTCCGGAAGGTCATCGAGGACCTCACCCAGTACGAGGGCTCGGGCACCCAGCTGGTCACCATCTACATCCCGCCCGACAGACAGATCTCCGACGTGGCCGCCCACATCACCCAAGAGCACAGCGAGGCCTCGAACATCAAATCGAAGCAGACCCGGACGAACGTCCAGGACGCGCTGCGGAGCATCAAGGATCGGCTGCGCTACTACGACACCTACCCGCCCGAGAACGGCATGGTGCTCTTTTCGGGAGCCATCGACTCGGGCGGCGGCCGGACCGAGATGATCACCAGAGTGCTGGAGGACCCGCCCCAGCCGATCCAATCGTTCCGGTATCACTGCGACTCGGCCTTTCTGACCGAGCCCCTAGAGCACATGCTCGCCGATCAGGGCCTGTTCGGGCTGATCGTCCTCGATCGCCGCGAGGCCAACGTCGGCTGGCTCCGGGGCAAGCGCGTCGAGCCGGTCAAATCGGCGAGCTCGCTCGTCCCCGGCAAGCAGCGCAAGGGTGGCCAGTCCGCCCAGCGGTTCGCCCGCCTCCGGCTCGAAGCCATCGACAACTTCTACCAGGAGGTCGCGGGCATGGCCAACAACCTCTTCGTCCCCGAGCGCCACGAGCTCGACGGCATCCTCGTGGGCGGGCCCTCTCCCACGAAAGACGAGTTCCTCGACGGCGACTACCTCCACCACGAGCTCGGTGAGAAAGTCCTCGGGAAGTTCGACGTCGCCTACACCGACGAGTCGGGCCTCTCGGATCTGGTGGACGCCGCGGGCGACGTCCTCGCCGACCAGGAGGTCATGCGCGACAAGCGCGAGATGGAGGACTTTTTCGCCGAGCTCCACGGCGGCGAGCTCGCCACCTACGGCTTCGAGCCCACCCGGCGGAACCTCGTGATGGGCTCGGTCGAGCGCCTCCTGTTGAGCGAGGACCTCCGTCAGGACGTCGTGGTCTACGACTGCCCGGACGGCGAGGAGTTCGCGCTCGTCGACCGCCGGGCGGACACGCCAGAACACGCCTGCGAGTCGGGCGCGCCCGCTGACGTGGCGAACCGCGAGGACGCTATCGAGCACCTGATCGGGATCGCCGAACAGCGGGGCACCGAGTCGAAGCTCATCTCGACGGACTTCGAGAAGGGCGAGCAGCTCCTCGACGCCTTCGGCGGGATCGCCGGCGTCCTCCGATACTCGACCGGAATCTAGAACCCAGGTTTTTGCGCGGGGTCCTCTGTCGCTCGTGCCTGCGGCACTCGCTCCGCCGAACCCCGCGCAAAAACCTGGACTAAAAAGGCCGTGAGCTTCCTCCCTCACTCCGTTCGGTCGTCCGCTCGCGGTACGACTGCTTGCCCGCGCCGCCACCACACCGCCACCGCACCGCGACCGCGACCGCTACCGCACCGGGCCGCCCTGCCTCTCCGGGTCGCGCCCGCCGCGTGCGGGACTCCCGGCCGACTACACCGCCGACAGCCCCGCTCTGCCTCCGGCCGCGGTCGTCCCCGACTACCGGATCGGTTCCGCCAGCGCCGCCGCTGGTGGCGGGTTCGGTCGAAACGCACGACGGCCGCTCCCGCGGTGTTCGACGCGCGGTCGCGGACCGAGCGGCCGGGTGAACGCGGGTTTAGCTCGCCGCGCCGTAAGTCTCCTCGAGGTAGGCGACGATGTCGTCGCTCTCGGCCATCCCGTCGACATCGTGTTCGTGGTCGACGAGCACCGGCACGCCCGTCTGGCCGCTCACCTCCTCGACCTCGGTGCGCTCGTCGTGGTCGCTCGGCACCATGTGGGTGTCGTACTCCAGGTCGAGCTCCGCGAGCGTCTCCTTGACCTTCGCGCAGTACGGACAGCCCTCGAGTTCGTACAGTTCCAGGTTCGACATCGCTTCTCGGTAGGGGACGGAGCCGTATGAACACGACGGTGGCTGTGCGCTCGGGGCACACGGGCAACGCGGGAGGGCCGGCGTCCGGCCTCACTCCTCCGCGAGCAAATCCGCGGCGGTGACGAGCGCTTCGAGTTCGACCCCGGCCTCGGCGAGGCGCTCGCGCGCGCCCTCCTCGCGGTCGACGACCACGAGCACCCGCTCGACGGTCGCTCCGGCCTCGCGCAGCGCTTCGACGGCGTCGAGGGCGCTCCGCCCCGTGGTCGCCACGTCCTCGAGGACGACGACCCGCGTGCCCGGCTCGAACGCGCCCTCGACGCGGTTGCCGGTGCCGTACTCCTTGGCCTGCTTGCGGACGATGACCGAGGGTGATCCCGTGGCGACGCTCGTGACGGCCACGAGGGGAACGGCCCCGAGCGCGACGCCGGCGAGCGTCTTCCCGCCGACGCGCTCGGCGAACGCCGCGGCGATGGCGTCGAGACAGTCGGGATCGGTCCCGAAGCGGTACTTGTCGACGTAGTACTCGCTCGTCCCGCCGTGGGAGAGCTCGAACTCGCCGAACTCGACGGCGTCGGCGGCCCGGAGCACGTCGACGAGCTCGCGGTCGGTCATGCGCTCCGCTCGGGGGGCGTCCGCATAAGCGGCGCGAAACGTGACGGGCCGGGACAGCGGGTCGGGACGGCACAGTCCAACCGCCGGGGCAGTCGCGGCGCGTCGGGCGGTGCGCCCGCTCACGCCGCGGCGCTCGAACCGATGGCGAACCGAGAGCCGCTGCAGTGTGGCATCGGGGACGTGGAAGACGGTCGGACGGACGGGAGGACGCGGACGAAGAGAGAAAAGTCCCGGCTCAGGCTCGGGAAGTCACCGGAACGCCCGGCTGCCTTCCTCGTCGCTTGCGGGCTCGCCCTGATCGAAGCGCTGTTCGATCTCCTCGTAGCGTTCTCTCGTCTCCTCGGTGACGCTCGGGTTCACCTCTTCGAGCGCCTGCTCGAAGTGCTCGGCGTCGATGCGGACGTTGCCGACGCTGCTGTCGATGTCCGCTGGATCGACACTGGTGACGAACTCCCGCGTGGCGGCCATCGCGGCCTCGCGGGCGACGGCCTCGACGTCCGCGCCGACGTAGCCCTTCGTCTGCCGGGCGAGCTCGTCGAGGTCGACGTCCTCGGCCAGCGGTTTCTCGTGGGTGTGGACGTCGAAGATCGCGCGGCGGGCGTCCTCGTCCGGCACCGGGACGTGGACGTGCCGGTCGAGCCGGCCCGGGCGGAGCAGCGCGTTGTCGATCAGGTCCGGGCGATTGGACGTGGCGATCACCACGACGTCCTCCAGCTCCTCGAGGCCGTCGAGCTCGGTGAGGAGCTGGGAGACGACGCGCTCGCCGACCCCCGAGTCGCCCACTTGCCGGCCGCGCTCGCCGGCGATGGCGTCGATCTCGTCGAAGAAGACGATCGTCGGGGCGTTTTCCTTGGCCTTCGAGAACACCTCTCGGACGCCTTTCTCGCTCTCGCCGACGAACTTGTTCAGCAGCTCGGGCCCCTTGATCGAGATGAAGTTCGACTCGGCCTCGTTGGCGACGGCCTTCGCCAGCAGGGTCTTGCCCGTGCCCGGCGGGCCGTACATCAGTACGCCCTTCGCGGCGTCGAGATCCATCGCCCCGAACACGTCGGGGTAGTCGAGGGGCCACTGGACGGTCTCGCGGAGGCGCTCTTTGGTCTCGTCGAGGCCACCGATCCGCTCCCACGTGACGTCGGGCACCTCGACGAAGACCTCCCGGAGTGCGGAGGGCTCGATGCCCCGCAGCGCCGCCTTGAAGTCCTCGCCGGTGACCGCTAGCGATTCGAGCACCTCGGCGTCGATCTCCTCGGCTTCGAGGTCGAGCTCCGGGCGGATGCGCCGGAGCGCGTGCATCGCCGCCTCCTTGGCCAGCGACTCGATGTCCGCGCCGACGAAGCCGTGGGTGTTCTCCGCGAACGCGTCGAGGTCGACGCCTTCGAGGGGCATCCCTCGGGTATGGACCTGGAGGATCTCCTCACGTCCCTCCTTGTCGGGCACGCCGACCTCGATCTCGCGGTCGAACCGACCGCCCCGGCGCAGGGCGGGATCGATCGCGTCGACGCGGTTGGTCGCCGCGATCACGGTCACCTCCCCGCGCTCCTCCAAGCCGTCCATCAAAGAAAGCAGTTGTGCGACCACGCGGCGCTCGACGTCGCCGCTCGTCTCGCCGCGCTTTGGCGCGATCGAGTCGAGCTCGTCGATGAAGACGATCGCGGGCGCGTTCTCCTCGGCCTCGTCGAAGACTTCTCGGAGCTGTTCCTCGCTCTCGCCGTAGTACTTCGACATGATCTCCGGGCCCGAGATCGTCTCGAAGTGGGCGTCGATCTCGTTGGCGACGGCCTTGGCGATCAGCGTCTTGCCGGTGCCCGGCGGACCGTGGAGCAACACCCCCTTCGGGGGGTCGATGCCGAGCTGCTGGAACAGCTCGGGGTGGCGCATCGGCAGCTCGATCATCTCTCTCACTTGTTCGAGCTCCCGATCCAGCCCGCCGATGTCCTCGTAGGCCACCGATGGCGTCTCGGTCGAGCGGTCGGACTCGGCGGTGATCTGCTCGGCGGGCTGCTCGCTGACCGCGACCTCGGTGTCCTCGCTCACGATCACCGTTCCGGAGGGCTGGGTGTCCGCGATCCGCAGCGGAATGCGCTGGCCCGAGCGGCCCGACAGCGGGCCGAGCCCCAGCGAGAACGGGACCGTCTGGCCCTGCGTGACGGCCTGTCCGCTCAGCTTGTCGCGGACGTAGGGGCCGATGTTCCCCCGGATGCGGAGGTTCTGGGGTAGTGCGACGGTGATCGACGCCGCGCGCTCGACGTCGGCCTTCTCGACGGTCACCGAGTCGTCGATGCCCACGCCGGCCTCCCCGCGGAGCCCGCCGTCGATGCGGACGATGCCCTTGCCCTGGTCGTCGGGATAGCCCGGCCAGACGCGCGCGACGGCCCGACCCTCGCCGCCGTCGACGAGGACGTAGTCGCCGTTCTCGAGGCCGATCTCGGCCATCGCCGCGCGGTCGATCGCCGCCAGCCTGCGGCCGGCGTCCTTCTGTTTGAGGGGCTTGACCGTGAGCTTCATCGCTCGACCTCGATCGTGAGCACGCCGTTGGTGACCGCCGTCGTCGCGTCCCCTGTGGGGAGTTCGATCTCGAACTGCTCGCCGTCGAGGACGACGATCGCCGTCTCTCCTACGACGTCGACCGACGCCTCGCGGGGGCCGACGTCGGCGGCGTAGGTGATCGCGTCGTCGTACTCGTAGCGGCGCAGCTGGCCGTCGATGCGCTCGGCGAACTGCGGTGATTCAGTCGTCATCCTAACTCTACGTTAGCGCTCGTAGTATATAAACACTTCCCCTTCCGACGCCGGACGACACGGGCACGGCTGCGTTCGGTCGTGTCGTGGTTCGGGCTGTACGGCTTTGGGCGTGTCGCCGGGTGGAACGTCACTGGACGCCGGTGGCAGCCGGCTGTCGGCCGGTTCGCCGCCGACCCGGCCTCGACTCTCCTCCCTCCCCGCAGTATATGTACAGCGACACCGAACCGGGGCCATGGAAACCGTCGCCCACCACGGGCGGACGACCGCTTACGAGCGGGTCCCGGCCGAGGGGAGCGGCCGGGCGGACGCCGACGCCGGCATCGGCGGCGGGTCGGCGTCGCCGATCTGCTATATCCACGGCAGCGGCGGCGATCGCGGGCTGTGGCGCGCCCAGCTCGAGCGGGTGACTCGCCCCGCCGTCGCGCTCGATCTGAGCGGTCACGGCGACTCGGATGACGCCGACGCCGATCCGGGCTACGAGGCGCTGTCGGTCTATGCCGACGACGTCCTCGCCGTCGTCGAGGCGACCGACGCGGGCGTGCTCGCCGGCAACTCCCTCGGCGGCGCGGTGGCGCTCCACCTCCTCGTGGAGCGGGCGTTCGCTCCCGAGGCCGTCGTCCTCTGTGGAACGGGCGCGAAGCTCACGGTACTGGAGGACCTCCGGGCGTGGCTCGCCGAGGACTTCGAGCGCGCGATCGACTTTCTCCACGGCCCCGACCGGCTGTTCCACGATCCCGCGCCCGAGGCAGTCGAGCGCTCGACGGCGACGCTGCGCGAGACGGGACGGGCGACCACGCGCCGGGACTTCGAGACCTGCCACCGCTTCGACGTCCGCGACCGGCTCGATGAAGTGGGCGTCCCGGCGCTCGCGCTCTGTGGGGCCGACGACGGGCTCACGCCGCCTCGATACCACGAGTACCTCGCCGAGGGGATTCCCGGCGGCGAGCTCGCCATCGTCGACGACGCTGCCCACCTCGCCATGCTCGAACGGCCGGCGGTGTTCGACACCACCGTCGAGGACTTCCTCGAATCGATCTGAGTGCTCCGCCGCCCTCCTGCTCCCATCGAACGCGGACTCCTCGACGCACGCCCCGTTCAGGCGGCCGGTCTGTGTCGAGACGGAGGGGAGGGCACTTCGACGGTCGGGCTACCGGGCGACGTCACGCTCCCCGTTCCGGCCCCCGACCGTGGCGGCGACCCGCACGCCGAGGAGGCTCACGAGCACGCCGGCGACGACGAACGCAGCGAGGCGGGCGTCGCTGCCGACCGCGAACCCGCGCACCGAGACCGGGCCGAACGCGACCGGCGCGACGGTGACCGGCTCTATCGCGCCCGCGCGCTCGAGGAAGTACGCCGCGAACCCGCGGACGACGAGGCCGACCGCGACGGGGAGGAAGGGAAGGTAGAGATACGAACTCCGGATCGGCTCGGCCCGGAGCCACTCGTCGAGTAGCCGGCCGGCGGCGGCGGCCAGCCCCGCGGTGGCGAGCCACGGGACGCTGTCGAAGGCGAAGGCCATCGCCGTGAGCAGCGGACTCTCGTCGACGAGCTCGCTGGCTCCGATGCCTCCCGCGGCGATCCCCACGAGCGCCAACCCCGCCGCGACGACGTAGGTCACGATCGACACCTGCCCGGAGTACAGCGCCGCGCGGGCGTCGCCGGCGAGCCCGGCGAGCGCGTCGTCGACGCCGAGGCCCTTGTACAGTACACCGGAGCCGACGACCGCGGCCGCGACCGCGACCACGACCGTCGGGCTCGCCGTCAGCGTCAGCAGCACGGGGACGGCCAGCAGCGCGATTCCGAGGGGCACGAGCACCGCCCGCCGGAGCTGTTCGTCGGCGAGGAACTGCTTGAGCTGGTAGTACGTCGATTCGAGGTCGCGGGCCTGTCTGACGACGACCCGATCGACGGCGTCGACGCGCACCCGGCTCTCGATCACGGGCACGAGGCGCTCGTCCTCGGCGCTGTCGACGACGACCACAGCGGCCTCGGGCCGGTGTGTGGCGACGAGGTCTTCGATTTGGCGGGCGATCGCGCGGTCGGCGTTCACGGTTTCGGTCCCGCCGGCGACCACGGCCACGATCGCTCGTTCGCCCTCGCTCCGGAGGTCGTCGGCGGTCCGGAGGGCGGCGAGCAGGCAGTTCACCCGGCTCGATTCGGGGTCGTCGAGTCCGGTCGCGAGCACGAGCGACCGGACCGCCTCCCGGCCGACGACGGGCACACCGTGCTCGCTCCCGTCGCCCCTCTCCGGCGTGTCGTCGTCTTCCGTGTCGCTCCCGTCCGTATCGACCGTGCCTCCGGCGGGGCCGTCGCTTCCGACGACGCTGCCGTCGCGGTCGACACAGACCACGAGGGTACTCACGGTCGGGGAGAGGCGATCCGCGGACAAAAATCCTCGGCGTCGGAAACGGCCGTTCGAGCGACCGAACCCGCCTCAGAGCCGGAACTCGGGGCCCTCGCGGTCCGCGCCGAACGCGCTCGCCACGCCCGCGCCGAAGGCGTAGGCGAGCGCCGCCGCGCCGCCGCGCAGCCGGTCGATGAGCCGCTTTTTCGGCGTGAAGTCCTCGACCTCGATCTCGCCGAGGCCGAGGTCCTCGGCGAGGCGCTCCTCGACGTCCTCGCGCGTGCCCAGCTCGTCGACCAGCCCGTTCTCGTGGGCGTCGGCCCCCAAGTACACCCGGGCCTCGGTCTCTCTGACCGCCGCCTCGGAGAGCCCGCGGCCCTCGGCGACGCGCTCGACGAAGCGCTCGTAGTAGTCGTCGACGATCCCCTGGAGGTAGGCCTCCTCGTCTGCCTCGGGCTCCTTCAGCGGGAAGCCGGCGTCCTTGTACTCGCCTGCGTTGAGTCCCCGGTAGTCGAGCCCGAGCTTGTCCGCGAGTCCCTTGGCGTTGATCCCCGCGCTCCGGACGCCGATCGACCCCACGAGGCTCGCCTCGCGCGCCCACAGCTCGTCGCAGCCGCTGGCGATCCAGTAGCCCCCGCTCGCGCAGGTGTCGGTCGCGTAGGCGACCGTGGGCCCCTCGAAGCGCTCGGCCGCCAGCCGGATGTCCTCGCTGGGGAGCACCGCCCCGCCGGGGGTGTTCAGCTTCACGAGCAGCGCCCGGGCGTGGGGGTCGTCGTCGGCACGCTCGATCGCGTCGACGATGTCGTCGGCGGGCGTCGTGCCCGGCCGCCCGGGGCCGCGGCCGCCGTCGCGGGTGATCGGCCCCTCGACCGCGATCTCGGCGGCGTCGTAGCCGTCGTGCAGCCGCCTGCGCAGGCGTTCGACCGTGGCACGCAGGCCGTCGCCGGCCGCCACGCCGCCGACCATCGCGCCGACGAGCGCGCCCGTCCGCGCACGCCTCCGCGTTCGGGTTCGGTCCGTCATACCGTCGCTTCGGGCGGCGCGCGGATTAACCGTTCGCTCGCGGGACGCCGTGGCGCGGTCCCGGCTCGGCGGTTCGCCGCCCGGCGCGGTGGCCACTCGCCGTGGCGTCCGAACGGAACTGACCGCCACGACCGGAAGCTACAGCTTGCCAGCCTTCTGGAGTTTCATCAGGTCCTCGGTGTCGAGGGTCTCGCCCTCCTTGAACTGCTGGTAGATCTCCTCGGCCTCGGCTTCGGCCTCCTCGCGGCGCTGGTCGCGCTGGGTGCGGCGCTCGTCCTCCTCTTCTTTGTCGAGCTCGCGCAGGCGCTTCTGGACACGGACGAAGTCCTCGTGGTGGCGGTCCGCGGCCTCCTGGGCATCGACGAACATCTCGTGTTTCCTGTCGGCCTCGTCGCGGACGTCGTCGGCCTCGCGGTAGGCCGCGATCATCTCGTTGTGGTGTTCTTGGGCTTCGTCGGCGAGCTGGGTCACCTGCTGGTGGTGGGTCGAGGCCTCCGCACGGATCTCCTCGGCCTCGGCCTTTTTTTCCTCTAGGCCGTCAGTCTCGTCGAGCGCCGCTTTTCGCTCGCGGTACTCCTCGCGTTTCCCTTCGATCCGGTCGATCAGGTCGCGCTCGTCCTCGGGAGAGAGGACCTCGGTCTGCTGTCTGAACTCCAGCTGCTCGATGTCCTCTTCGAGCTGGTCGAGGTCGGTGCTGTCGTCGAGTTCGAGGTCCGACTTCATCGCCTCGACTTCCTCGAACAGCTCGTTGGCCTCCGCGTTGAGCTCGTTGCGTTTGCGCTTGTGCTCTTGGACCTCGTCGTTGAGCTCGTCGCGTTTCTCGCGGTGTTCCTGTGCCCGGTCGACGGTCTCTCTGGTCTTCGCGTTGAGCTCGTCGCGCCCGGAGGCGCGCTCGGAGGCCAGCTGGTTCAACTCGTTGCGCCGATCCCTGAGCTTGCCGGCGAGCTTGATCAGCGGCCCCTTCGAGTCCTTCTCGAGGTCCTCGTCGGTCAGCTCTACGTTCTCGGATTCGTCGATTGTCTCTGCCATTGTTCACTCCCCAGTGTTGCTCCGGCTCAGCGGTCGCTCCCCGATCGAACTCGGTCCGCCGACAAGGAACGTTCCTGTCATTCGTTTCCGTGCGATCCGCCGAGACGCCGGAGGCGTTCTGGCGTCTCACAGTACTGCCAGTAGCCTCTTAAGCTTTCTGCCCGGTTCGGGTCGTCTCCGGCGCTATCGCTCGTCGACGGTCCGTCCCGACGATCGCCCGGCTATCGACCCGAGGTGCGGAACTCGCCGTAGCGGACGCCGAGCGCAAGACAGAGCAGGCCGAAGACGACCATCGCCGGCAGCACCATCGTCAGCACAGTGCTGGCGGCCATCACCGGCACGAGCAGCAGCGCACCGACGCCGAGGGCGATCAGAGCGACGAACGCCACGGCCGTCTTCGCGAGATCGAACTCCATGCGGGGACTACGAGCGCAGCCAGGATAAGCGTTACCGGAGCGGTCGGCGTCGCCGGCTCGCCGTCGCTCGGGATCGCCGGCTCACCACGGCGCGAAGCCCGGATCGACCTGCCGTTCGCGCTCGTCGATCCCGTCGATCGCGTCGACGTCCTCCGCGTCGAGGTCGAGCGACAGCGACGCCCAGTTGTCCCGGATGTGTGCCTCGCTCGTGGCCTTCGGGATCGCGGTGATGCCCTTCTCGCGGAGCCACGCGAGGCTGACCTGTATCTCGCTCGCGTCGTGCTTCGTGGCGACCTCGGTCAGCTCCTCGATTTCGCTCACCTTCCCGCGTGCGAGCGGCGAGTACGCGACGAGCTCGATGTCGTGTGCTCCGGCGTACTCCCGGAGCTCCGCCTGGGGCAGGAGGGGGTGGCACTCGACCTGATTGACGAAGACCGACCCGTCGAGGGTCTCCCGAGCGGTATCGAGGTGTTCGGGCTCGAAGTTCGAGACCCCGATCCGGTCGATCGCCCCCCGATCGTGGAGTTCGGCGAACGCCGCGAGGGTGTCCTCGGGGTCGTACTCGCCGGCCGGCCAGTGGACGTAGAGGAGATCGACCGACCCGACGCCGAGTCGATCGAGGCTCTCGGTCGTGCTGTGGATTACGTCGTCGTAGCCCAGCCGATCGTTCCACACCTTCGTCGCCAGGAACACGTCCTCGCGCGGGACGTCGGCGGCGTCGAGACCCTCGCCGACGGCGGCCTCGTTACCGTAGGCTTGAGCGGTGTCGACGTGGCGGTAGCCCGTATCGAGGGCGGTGCGGACGCTCTCGACACACCGGTCGTGGTCGTCGTTCTCCCAGGTTCCGAGCCCGAGCATCGGCATTCCGCTGGCCCGGGGCGTACCGTCGGGGCCGGGCTGCTGTTGGGACATCGAGTCGTGGTACGGCGCGGCGATTGAAAAGGGGCCGGGCTCCGGCGACGGAGCCGCGGTTCGGCTCGGAGCGGGTGGACGCCCGGGAACACGGCGTCGCGACCACGGGGGCGGCTCCCCGCCGGACGGCGCGTCAGTCGACGGGTTCGGGGCTCTCGCCCATCCTCTCGAGACGATCGGTGTACTCCCCGTGGGCCGCTTGGATCGCGTCGCCGGCCGCCTCGCGGGCACGCGCCCACCCGTCGTCGGTCCCGCAGACCTCGGCGAGGAGGTCACGCCCGCGGTCGAGCTGGGCGTCCACGTCCTCGCCGAGGTCCCGGAAGAGCCCGGTCGTTCCCGTGTCGGTCTGCCCGATAAAAAAGCCCACTAACTGCTCTTTGCCCCTCTCGGCGGCGATCGTCCGGCCGACGAACCCGCCCGCGCGCCCGGCGGTGTCGTCGAGTCTCCGGAGGAACTCGTGGATCGCCGGCGTCTCGCCGGGCTCGTGCTCGCCGTCGAGTTCCTGGGTCACGAGCCCGTAGTGTTCGCCCTCCTCGGCGGCGGTCGTTTCGTAGGCCTCGCGGGCGGCGTCGTGCCGCTCGTCGTCGGCCCACTCCGCGAAGGTCTCGCGGGCGTGGTACTCCGCGGTGGCTGCCGCCTAGAGTACCGGTTCGGCGTCCATATCGCCGCCGGTGTCGGCGTACAGCGCCTTCGCGGAGCCGAGCCGCGAGAGCGCGGTGTGGTTGTCCTCGCGGACGACCTCGACGAGCTCGTTTGGGTCCATGCGTCCGGAGAGGAGGGCGGGGCGCTTGTAAACACCGGACCGTCTCGGTCGGTTCGGGCCACCCCTCGGGTACGGCGCGCCGACCTGCTGGTGTCGACGGTAGCGGTAGCACAGTCCGGCCGGGGGAGATCACGTGCGGAACGAAGGGGAACGACGCTGACGGGCGCAGGCCAACGACAAGAGAAGACGAGGCGTGGACGGTTTTACGACGCGCTCGTGACGATCTCGAATCGGGCTCCGCCCCCCTCACTGTCCGTGAGCGAGATTTCCCAATCGTGTCCCCGTACGATCTGCTGAACGATAGAGAGCCCGAAGCCAGTCCCGTCCTCTGCATCGGTGTACCCGGCCTCGAAGACCTTCTCGTGCAGTTCCGGGGGGATGCCGGGACCGTCGTCCTCGACGTGGAACCCGGAATCGTCCTGTAGGGTCCCGACGCGGATCGTCACCGATCTGCCGCCGTGGCTGACGGCGTTTCGGAACAGGTTCTCGAACAGTTCCTGGAGCCGCCCCTCGTCGGCCATGATCTCCGTCGAGTAGCCGAGATCCGTCTCGAGCGATGCGTCGCGTGTTTCTACGTGGGCCCACGCCTGCTCGACCGCGTCGGCTACCGAGACCGGATCCGGGTCCGTGACCGTCAGTCCCTGCTTGGCGTGCGTGAGGATCTCCCCGATCAGCTCGTCCATCCTGTCGAGCGCCGTCGCTATCGCCTCGAAATGCTCTCGTTCACCCGTTTCTCGCGCTATTTCGAGTCCTCCCTGTGCGATAGTGAGCGGATTCTGGAGGTCGTGGGCGATCGTTCGCGCGAACTCCTCGAGCCGCTCGTTCTGCCGTTCGAGTTCTGCGGTTCGCTCGGCGCGCTCCGTCACGTCCCTGAAAATCCCGATGCGTTCCGCGGCTTCCCCGAGACCCGTGACGACGTCCGCGTTCAGTTCGGTGACGAGCGGCGTACCGCCCTCGCGGTGCCACTCCACGGTCGTCGTTGACGGTTCGTCCTCGTCTTCGACGCGGAGCAGGACGCGCTCGACGGGCTCCGGGGACGAGAACTGAAGATCGGTGACCGGTCGATCCGCTATCTCCTCGGGATCGACCCCGAACGTCCGTATGAACCCATCGTTCGCCTCCGAGACGATCCCGTCCGGGGTGACGACGACCACGGGATCGGGCGTGGACTGGAAAAGCGCCCGGAAGCGCCGTTCGCTCTGCTCTTTGTGCCGGGTGAGCTCCACCGAGAGACGGCGGCGGCCGAGCAGGTTCTCGACTCGGGCATCCAGTTCGGCCCTGCTGATTGGCATGTGAAGCACTTCGTCGACGGTATCCCAGACTCCGTGTGAGAGGTCGTCCGGGGAGCCCTCGCTGGTGAGCAAGAGCACGGGCAAAAACGTCGGAACAGCTGCTGCTTTTGTGGCCTGTAACGACTTTCCGGTGGTTCGGAGCGAGGGCGTATCGATCAAACAGAGGTCGAACTGGGCGTCCTCGAAGGGGTCGCCAGCCGGTATCCGAACGTCGTACTCCTCGTCGAGCTGCCCGGCGAGCAGCTCCCGATTCCGGGGACTCTCGACGAGCAGGAGTATCGACCCGGCCGCTTCAGCGTCGGCGGTATCTCTCGCCCCTTCAGTCATGCTCGGCTCTCGATTCCGTCCGCCCCGTCCACTCCGGCGTGCCGGTCAAGATCCCGCGGAGTTGGGTGAGGGGCTCGCCCACCTTGATGCCATGCTGGGTGATCTTGAACTCGCGGAGCGTCCGTTCGAAGTCGCTGGTGCGCATCTTCAGCACGCCGATGACCTTCCGCATCTCCCCGTGGAGTTCGAGGTGTCGGAGAAAGACTATGTTGTCGGCGAGGTAGCTGATCCCGACGTCGGTGGCCTGGAACTCGCCGGTGATGCTCGGGATCTCCTCGATCATGAGGGCGGTCACGCCCATGTTCTTCAGGTAACGGCTGAGGGCGTATAGGTGGGCGACGAGCTCGTCCTCGTCGCCCTGCAACGCGAGCTTGTAACCGACGATGCCATCGATCATCACGAGTTCAGTCCCCTCCTCTTCGACCTCTCGCCTGACCATGGCGGAGAACTCCTGGGGCGAAATCGCCAATGAATCGACCTCCTCGACGCGCAGCGTCTCCCGCTCACCCATCTCCCCGACGGGGATGTTGACCGACTCGGACCGCCGAGTGAACGTGGCTTCGGATTCCTCGAAGAGGTAGATCACCGACCGCTCCCCTCGGCTGGCCGTCTCCTTTATGAACTGTGTGCCGGTCGTCGTCTTGCCGACGCCGGTCGGACCACTAATCACGGTGACAGTACCCCGATCTAACCCTCCGCCGAACAGCTCGTCGGCTTCGGGGATTCCCGAGGAGATGGCTTCCTCGCCGAACTCCTGACCGTACTCTCCCGGCGTGAGCTCCGGATACACCACGAGACCCTCATCGGTAATTGTGAGGACGTGATCGCCGCTCCTGGTCGCCGAGCCGCGAAACTTCGGCACGCTCAGCGACCGACCGGTCGAGGCGTATCCGAGTTCGATCGTCCCGTCGCTCATGAACTGCAGGTCGTCGTCCGGCGCGGACGCCGTGGCCTGGGTCGTGAACAGTACGGTCGCCCCCTGTTCGGCGAGCAGGCCCATGAACGACAGCGCCTGCTTGCGGAACTGGTACTCGTCGGTCGAGAGATACCGGAGTTGGGTTATCGGATCGACGAACACGCGATCCGGTCCGAGCGAGGACACCCGGTCGGTGATCGCCTCCACGATCGGGTCGCGCTCGACCTCGCTCGATTCGAATACCTCGTAGCCCTGATCGCCAGCGAAGAACTCGGACTCGGGGCTCAAGTCGAGAACGCTCTTGGGAAGCACATTGTTGGTGAGTCAGAGCACCTCTCGAAGAGCGTGTTCGAGTGCTTCTCTCCCTGGTTTGCGGTAGAGTTGGCAGCGTA
>PXRN01000002.1 GCA_003021045.1 Halobacteriales archaeon QS_4_69_34
GCGCGCCACTCGGGGCCGCGGTCGATTTCGTCCTCGCCGACGACGAGCCCACAGTCCGCACAGACGGTCTCGGCGTGCTCCTCGTCGCTGACGAGCCGCCCGCCACACTCCGGGCAGGCCAGTTCCTGTTCGCCCTCGGCTGCGCGCTCGCTCGCCTCTCGCTCCTCGGCCGCCTCGTTGACGTGGGAACGGGTTCTAGTGTCGCTCATGACAGGGTGGAAACGGAGTCGTCGGTCCCGGGACGAATCGGTAGCCAGCCCGGGTCGTTAACCGCCAGTTAGGCCGTAAAATACTTAAAGTTGTCGGGATCGAGGGCCGGAGAATCGGCGTGTTAGCGCTCGAAGCGGGGCGAAACGGCGATCTGAACGCGGCCGGCTGTACGGGCGCGTGGCTGTGTCGCTGCCGGCTGTGTGGGATCGATCCGTCCTCCCCACGCTCCCCGATCCCCCATCCCCTTCCGCCGAGGGTCGATCGGGCTACTCCCGGGGAGAGCCGTCGCGTCGGAGCGTCGGGCGCGCTCGTCTCGACTATCAGTCCCACGTTACCCACGTGAGGAAGGCGATGCCGCCGAACTCGAGGACGCGCAGCGTCGACATCGCGATCTGTGCGGGTCGGGGGACGAACTCCGGGTCGGCGATCCACGCCGAGACGGTGGGGTCGACGGCGAAGAGATAGACCGCCAGCGCGTTCTCGACGAGGAGGAACGCGGCGAAGATACAGAGCCCGAGGGTGTGCTTCGAGCGGAATCGGAGGAAGTTGCGACCCCAGACGTAGCCCAGCCCCACCAAGAGGAGGACGTTGAGGGCGCTGAACGCACGCACGATATCGACTAAGGCCATCTGACTCTCCCTTCGGGTTCCGTGCAGGCGCGTTTATACTCTTTCCCAAATTCGGCCATAGTCGGTTCGTCTCGGGCCATGCTCAGTTCACCTGGTCGACGATCCGCTCGATGATCTCCTCGTGGTGGCGGGCCTGCTCGGTCGGGAGGTAGACCGCGCCGTACTCGTCGCCGCTGCTTTCGAGGATGCCGTTGTCGACGAGCACGTCGAGGTGGTGACGGATCGTCTTGTAGTCGAGGTCCAGCTCCTCGGCCAGCTGGTTCGCGTTGCGCGGGCGCTCGTCGATCGTCTGGAGGATGCGCACGCGGTTCGTGCCACCCCGGGTGCCGGTCAGCACGTACCACAGTACGGCCTCCATCGGCCGTACTGTACCCCCCGGACCACGTAAACGCACCGACGCTGGCGGTGCCGATCGTCCGTCACTGCCTCGCCCGATCGACCGGTCGGCGCCGGCCGACGGCGACCTACACCGTGAACAGGTCGCTCCCCTCGGGGACGCCGAACAGGCCGATCCGCGCGCCGGCATCGAGCCACGCGTGCCCGTAGGCGAAGGCCGCGAGCGCGTTCACGGGGTCGCCCTCGCTCCGGAAGTGCTGGCCGTCCGCCAGATAGGCGGCCGCCATCTCCTCGAACTCGGCGGCGGCCGCGGCGAGTGGCGTCCCCGCCGGGGGGCGGACCGTCGCGGCGTCGAGCGCCGCGGCGAGCAGCCGTTCGTACCGCTCGATCTTCTCGTCTATGTCGGCGGCCATATCTCGAAGGACCCACCGGCGGACGTAACGCTTCCGTCCCGCCGAGGAGCGGACGAGGGGAGGAGACGAAGGCAACCACCGCCGGAAGGACGTTCGCTCGATGATCGTGCGCTGTCGTCGCCGGCGGGCGCAAGTCGGATAACCGTGGCCTGCCTATCGGACGTGTGACCGAGACCGAAACCGAGGGCGAAGGCGAGCCCGAACATCGCCGGCTGCTCGTCGCGGGGACGGGCATCGCGGGGCTCACGGCCGCCATCTACGCCGCGCGCTCGAACCACGACCCGCTGGTGATCGAGGGCGACGAGCCCGGCGGTCAGCTCACGCTCACCACCGACGTCGCCAACTACCCGGGCTTTCCCGAAGGGATCACCGGCCCGGAGCTGATCGAGCGCATGAAGACACAGGCGGAACGCTTCGGCGCGGAGACGCGCCACGGCGTCGTCGAGCGCGTCGACGATTCGACGCGCCCGTTCGAGGTCGAACTCGCCGGCGGCGACGTTCTCACCGCCGACGCCGTGATCGCCGCCAGCGGCGCGAGCGCCCGCACGCTGGGCGTGCCCGGCGAGGACGAGCTGATGGGCTACGGCGTCTCGACGTGTGCGACCTGTGATGGGGCCTTCTTCCGCGATCAGGAGCTGGTGGTGGTCGGCGGCGGCGACGCCGCGATGGAGGAGGCGACCTTTCTCACGAAGTTCGCCTCGAAGGTGTACGTTGTCCACCGCCGCGAGGGGTTCCGCGCGGAGGACTACTGGATCGACCGCGTCGAAGAGCAGGTCGACGCGGGCGAGATCGAGCTGGTGCGGAACGCGGAAGTGACCGCGATCGAGGGCACGCCCGAGGGGGGCATCGAGGGCGTCTCGCTGGTGCGCCATCCCGAGGGCCATCCCACCGAGAAGCTCGACGATCCCCGTACCGAGGAGTTCGAGATGGACGTCGGCGGCGTGTTCATCGCCATCGGGCACACCCCGAACACCGGGTATCTGGAGGGGACGGGCGTCGAGATGGACGACACGGGCTACATCGCGACCGAGGGCGGGGCGGGCGGCGGTCAGACCCGGACCGCCGTCCCCGGGATCTTCGGCGCGGGCGACGTGGTCGACCACCACTACCAGCAGGCCATCACGGCGGGCGGAATGGGCTGTAAGGCGGCCATCGACGCCGACGACTACCTCGAATCGCTCGGCGGGCGGGCGGCGGAGGGCACGGCGGTCGCGGCGGCCGAATCCGACGACTGAGCGAGGGCGCCGCGATCGGAGGGGAGTGGCACCGCACGACCCGCCGGGGTGACACGACACGGTCCGTCGAGACCGGCATCTTCAAACCGTCGATAGCGCGAACGGCAGGACGAGAAGATGACTGGCATCGTCGGCGGATCGGTGACGGGGCGGGACCTCGGTGCGATGGCGGGCGCGCTCCACGCGGAGCCGTGGTACGGCGAGGAGCGGTTCGAGGAGGGGGATCGCGGACTCGGGATCCGCCACCACGACGAGCGCGATCGTGCCGGATGGACGGCGTGGCAGGGCGACGGCAGCGCGGGGGTGCTCCACGGGGCGATCACGAACCGCGAGCGGCGCGGCCTCACCGACGCGGTGCTGTTCGAGTCGGTGCTCGACGAACCGCTGGAGACCCTGCCCGGTCTCGACGGGTCGTTCGCCCTCGCGTGTACCGACGGCGAGCGGCTGGTACTCGCCACCGACAAGCTGGGAACGCGGCCATGTTACTACCACATCGACGATCGACTGCTGTTCGCCTCGGGCCTCCCGCCCGTGCTCGCCGGGCTCGACGATCCCGGGATCGACGAGCGTGGCGCGAGCGACATGCTGTTGCTCGGCCACCTCTGGGGGGAGAAGACCCTGATCGAGGGGATCCGGGCGCTCCCGCCCGCGACCGTCCTCGAACACGCCGACGGGGACGCGAGCACCGAGCGCTACTGGTGGCCGGAGTTCGAGCCAGCCCCCGTCGCGGGCTATCTCGACTCGCTGATCGGCCGGTATCGGACGGCGATGGCGGACGCCTCGCGGACGGTCGCGGGCGAGGCCGGACTGTGGCTCTCCGGGGGGCTCGACAGCCGGGCGATGGCGGGCGAGCTAAAACGCAACGTCGAGACGGGTGTGCTCTCCGGGCTGTCGGCGTACACCTACGACTCGAACCCGCGCGGGGCGGGCAACCCCGAGCTCGCGCGCCGGATCGCCGCCCGGCTCGACGTGCCGATCGAGGAGGTCCGGCTCACCCCCGAGCGCTTCCTCGAACGCGTCGAGCCGGCGATCGACCTCACCGACGGGATGCTCCGGTGGTCCTCGATGGCGAACCTCATGGCGACGTTCGCGCTGCCGGACGAGCGCCCCGACGTCCTCCTGGAGGGGGCCGGTCAGGGCGAGCTGGTCGGCGAGCACCTGACACGGGGCCACCTCCGGTGCTCGCCGGCGGAGTCGATGTACCGCAGCGAGGCGATGGTCGACGCCGCCGACGCCGCCGCGCTGCTCGCCGCCGACGTCGATCCCCGCGACTCCCTCCGAGCGGTCGCCGCGCGCAGCGACGAGCGGACGCGCCGCGGCCGGATCTTCGACGCCCACTTCGGGAACTACTACTCGCGGATGGTCTTTGCGAGCGACGCCGTCACCCGAAGTCAGGTGGGGACGCGCGTGCCGTTCGCCCACGGGGACTTCCTCGCCCACGCCGCCCGGCTCCCGCCCCGCTACCAGCTCCGGACGCTTCCGGGTACCGAGATCCCCTACAGCGTCACCCAGCCCAAGCTCAAGCTCGTGCGCGCGCTCGGCCCGGCGCTGGCGGGCGTGCCCTACGAGCGGACGGGACTCGCCCCGTCGTGGCCGTTCGGACTGCACGTGGCGGGCTTCGTCGCCAAGACCGGCCTCTCTCGGCTGCGCTCGCGGACGACCTACGGCGGGCGCTCGACGCTCGACGAGTGGTACCGCGAGCACGAGGGGATGCGGGCGTTCGTCGACGGCCTGCTCGATGACGCACGGGATCGAGGACTGTTCGACGGCGACGCGGTCGAGGAGCTGCGCCGCGAGCATCTCGCGGGCGAGGCCAACCACGTCGTGACCGGGATCGCCGCCGTCACGACCCTCGAACATTGGCTCCAAGCCCACTTCGACTGACACCCTCCGGCCGGGAAGGACCCGGAACAGTTCGCACCGCCCCGCTGTCGTCCGCCGATTCGTCCGGTCGAAACCCGACGACGCCCGATCGGCAGTCGCCGACCGGCACACAGCGATCCGAGCCGATCTCCCCTCCTGCTATGGAACGGGCGGTGTGACGGCGGCAGACGACGCTCGTACTGCGAGTGGACGATCCCGACGCCGTCGATTCGGTGGGGACGGTCCGGCCCGCTGGATCGTCGGAACGCCGGCCTCGACGACCCTCGGCCCCGACGAGTCGGCGACCCAGGGGGAGACGGCAGAATGCAACGAGTTATGCCCGTGGCAGCCGAAGGGGGTCCATGCCGGCCGACGAACTCACCTGCGAGGAGTGTGGGAAAGCCTTCGAGAGCGAGAAAGCCCTCACCGCTCACGTCGAGGCCGAACACCTCGACGAGCTGTCGTCGATGAAGTGATCGGACGGCCGTCGACCGCTCGGAGCGCGACGGGACGAAAGTGGGCTTGGACCGGGACGCCCGGACCGCCTTCCAGTCCCCGCCGACGGTAGTACCCCGTGATCGCTCGAAGCGATGGCGCTCAGCCCGTGGTGAGTTCCCGGAAGTGCTCCTCACAGAGGACCGGCTCGGCGGTGCTCGCTTCGAACCCGTCGGGTCTCGCGTCCTCGGCGCGCTTCTCGGGTGACGCGAACCCGTTCTTCTCGATGGAGTAGGTCGCGCTTCCCCGGCATCGAATGCACATGTCGTTGTCGGCGATGGTGCCGATCTCCGCCTCGAAACACCCCTCGCAGAGACCCGCTCGATGCTCCCCGCCCTCCACGAAGCGGTGGAAGGCTTCCTTTTCCCCACAGACCGCACAGTCCATGCACCGATCAGGGTCGACAGCGCTATAAGCCCTTCCTCGGCGATCGGCGTACCCGCGTTTTTCCGCCCCCGAAATCGAGGCGGTCCAGAGTCGCCGATCCATCCGGAGCCGACCGGGAGGGATTTGTGCGTTGCCGCCCTACGGCGTCGGGTGTCCGGGTTCGACGCCCTCCCCGCGGGCTGGGAGCGCTGGAGCGACGCCGAGGAGCGGGTGGTCCTCGTCTATCGCCCCGACGTCTTCGACGCGGATGGGTTTCCGGCCCCCTGTCTGCCGACGCTCTACCTGACCCACAGCCGCCGGAACCGGCGGCCCGGCGGCCGGACGCCCACGGCCGAGGAGGCGTGGTACGTGCGGCTCTTCCTCGAACCCGAGGTAGGGACCGATCCCGAGGCCTTCGAGACCCGCGAGCGCGCCGTCGCCGGCGCGGTCGACCTCGCCGAGCGCTTCGCCGACGGCACGATCGACTACCGGGAGCTGTATCAGGTCCCGCGTCCGGCGTACCTCGACCGACTCGACGAGCTCACCGGACGTGAGCCCTGACCGATCCGAACGACGGCCGACCGACCCGCCCGTTGTCGGTGTCCCGACCGACGCGGACGGACGGACGCGGAGCTTAACACCTGTCGACGGGTAGGGTGGGCATGACACAGGTCACGCTCATCGGGACGCGGCTGGCGGAGGTGGGCCGGGAGTTCGTCTTCGGCGGCGAGGCCAGCGCCTGTGCGGGCTGTCCCTACCGCAAGCAGTGTCTGAACCTCCGCGAGGGTCGCCGGTACCGGGTGACGGCCGTCCGCGAGAACGCGGGCACCCTCGAATGTGGCGTCCACGACACGGGCGTCCGCGCCGTCGAGGTCGAGCCCGCGCCGCTCGTGGCGAACGTCGCCGCGAAGGGAGCGTACGCCGGCAGCACGGCCAGTCTGGAGGGGTCCTGTCCACACACCGGCTGTCCGAGCTACGAGTACTGCGAACCCGCGGGGGCCGACTTCGAGACGGAATATCGCATCCGCGAGGTCGTCGGCGACCCGCCCCACGAGCACTGTATGCTCGACCGCGACCTGACGCTCGTCGAGTTCGCGCCGCCCGAGGAGTAGACCCGGCGGCGTCCGCCCGCCCCGACCGGCTGGTTCGAGCGGGGCCGGGCGGCCGTCAGCGTCCGTCGAGCCGGCCGGCCCCCTCGGCCGCGTAGCCGAAGACGGTCTCGTAGCCGTAGGGCGACAGCAACACGGGATAGAAGGGTTCCTCGGCCCGCAGGGGTTCGCCATCGACTGCGGCGAACGCCTCGCCGGTGGCCACGCGCGTGAAGTTCTCGACGAACACCTCGTAGGTCGTCGCGGCGGGCTTCGGGATCGCGTGGACCAGTCGGTAGACCGGGACGCCCTCCTCGGAACTCCCGCGGGCCGCCGAGCCCCCACCGGCGGCCGCCGTCGGCGTCGACTCTCCAGTCTCCGGCGTCCCGCCGGAGCGCGTCCCGGTCGGATTCGGGTCGCTCGGGCGCGCTCCCCGCCCCTCGGGCGGTTCGGCGGCGGGCGGTTTGGCGGCGGGCGGTTTGGCGGCGGGTGGCCGCTCGCTCGGGGTCGTCGCGCACTCGGTCGAGGTGGGCGGCTCGAAGTCCTCGGTCGACGCCGTCCCATCGGACGGGCCGCGGGCGTCGCTCCCTCCGGTCGAGGAATCGCCGGCGAGCGCCCGGTTGGCGTCGAGCCAGCCGCCGTCGGCTGGCCGGGCGCCCGCGGCGGCGAGGAACTCCCCGACCAGTCGGAGGGCGTTGCGCGCCGCACCCGGCGAGCCCTGGCGGCCACACTCGACCTCGACGGTCTCGGGGTGGTGGGCGATCAGTCGGCCCTCCGTGAACGCGCTCGCGTCGACCACCGCGTCGAGGGTGAGGTGAGGACAGGCCGCGCGCGCGAGCGGGCCGACCCCCTCGAAGATGGCGAACGGGCCCGCGTAGGATTGGGTCGAGTGCATCGAGAGGGTCGTGCAGCCGCGCAGCTCGGCGAGCAGGTCGTAGGCGAGCCGGTGTTCGTGTCCCTCGCCGTCGGGATCGCCCGGAAACGACCGGTTCAGGTCGACGTCGAGATAGCGCTGTCCGGCCGCGGCCGCCGCCTCATTGGCGACGACGAGTTTCACCGGCCGCTCGACGGCCGGGCGCGCGTCGAGCACCGCCTCGACCGCGCGCACGCCACAGGGCTCGTCGCCGTGGATCCCGCCGACGACGGCCACCTCCGGTTCGCCCTCGCCCAGCTGCTCGACGCGCATCTACCGGTCCTACCCGGTCCGTCTTTTTGAGTGCCCCGGTACGGCGACGGAGTCCACGACGGGGCGTCCGAAGCGGTCAGGGACACCGGACGGTAGACGGCACGGCGAACCACGAGCCGCCCGACTCGGGTAGCGACGGCGGCTCGGTCGCTCCTCCGGAATCGCTCCCCGTTTCAGGGCCGGTCGCGCTCTCGGGTCGGTCGTCCCCGGACTCAGTCGGGGCCGGTGCGGAACTGCTCGATCCGGACGCCGGCCACCGCGTCGGAGTCGTCGTCCGCGCCGACGAGCAGCGTCGCATCGGCAGCGTCGGCCGCCGCGGTCGCAAACGTGTCACCGAACGAAGTGTTGTGCTGCGGCTTCTCAGTCGAGTGCGTCGGCGTACGCGAGATCGGCCTCGCGCGCCGTCGGCAGTTCGCCGTCGAGAGCGATCCGCCAGCTCTCGATCGCGGACGGGTCGTCGAGGGCCTCGCGCAGCGCGGCGCGGACGCCGGCCACGTCCACGCCGTAGAAGTCCGCGGGCACGTCCGCGAGATAGCCGAGTGCGGTGTGAAAGAGCGAGGCCATCCCGGCGTCGTCGCCGAAGTCGTGGTGTTTGTACGCGCCGGCCGCGATCTGCACCATCCCGTGGAGGAAGGCGCTCTCGGTCGTCCCCCGACCGTAGTTGTACCACTCGTCCTCGAAGCAGTCGTGGGAGGCGTGGTACGCGCCCGCGTTGTAGAGCCGTACGCCGTGTGCGGTCGCCCGACGGAGCGTGGCGTGCTCCCAGACCCGCCGCTCGCGCCGCCAGCCCGTCGGGTTCCCCAGCGGCGGCGCGACGCTCGGATCGGCGGTGTGCTCGTCCATGGGCTCTACAGGACCCCGACGCCGGTCAATCCATCGCCGGCGCTCTCTCCGGCTTTCCGCTCTCGCCGCCACGATAGGGCCGTAGTGAGGACGGCGTCGACGGCCGCCCGCGAAGCGAAAGCGCTTTTGGGTGCTCGGGAGCTAACTGGACTGCGACGCGTGTTCGCGTGGGTAGCCAAGCTAGGTCAACGGCGCAGCGTTGAGGGCGCTGTCCTGTAGAGGTCCACCGGTTCGAATCCGGTCCCACGCATCCTGCGGCGAGCGATCCGCAAGCCGCAGGTGCGTCACGACCGATTCGAGCCCTGCAAGTCGCGCGCAGCGAACGACGTGAGCGAGCACGTCTTGCCCCGGTTCGAATCCGGTCCCACGCATCGACCGACGCGAACGGAGACCCGTCTCGTCCTCCTCTCACTCCCCGGCCGCTCCGAATCCCGCACGCCACCGCGATCGTCCCACGGCCGGGACCGTGTCCGCGACAGCCATCGACGCGGTCCGGGTTCGATTCCGACTCCGGCCGCCCGACCACGGCCCCGACTCCGATTCCTGTTCCGGGACGACCCGCGTCCTTCGGGACGGTGCTGGCGCTCGCGCGCGACCCCGGGCGCCGAGATCCGTGCGGTGATGACCGGGACGGCCCTCCAGTACAGCAAGCGCCAGGGGAACGACCTCGTGACGCCGCGACCGGATATCGGATTCCCGGGGCTGACGCCCGGCGACCCGTGGCGTGTCCGTCTCCCCCCGTGGGTCGAGGCGCTCGCCGCCGACGTCGCTCCGCCGGTCGTTCCGGAAGCGACCACCGAGGCGGCGCTCGGCGACGTATCGCTGACGACGCTCAACGCCCACGAATACGACCCCGAAGCGCCCGGGTGGTGTAGTCGCGGTCTCGGTTCGCCGGATGCGGGCGGCCGGGTCGTCCTGGCTCTCGCCTACCCCCGCTGTTGCTCGCGGGCGAGCGCCAGCGACCAGAAGAAGGCGTAGTACGCCCCGACGCCGGCGAGCATGAACAGGTAGTACGCCCACTGCGGACCGTCGACGACCTCGAACAGGAACGTGACGCCGGTCACCCAGACGACGGCGAACGCCAGGTCGGCGACCATCCCCGACCGGTGTTCGGCGACGTGCTCGCGGAGCCGGTCGGCGAGGGTCACGGACGGCCCCCTCGCGGATCGACGCCGCCACCGTTCCCCACACACCGGCGCTGGACCTCGTTCGCCCCGACGGCCGCACGAGAGGGGTCGGTCACGGCGGTCAGTCGCCGCCCCCGTCCGCGCCGTCGGTCCGGACGGAGCTGCGGTCGGACACGATCAGTCGTCCGCGGGCGTTTCGCGGCCCTCCTTCGAGGCGACCGCCTCGGCGGCGGTCGTGTCACCCATCGGCTCGGGGCTGTGACACTGCCGGACGAGCTTCTTGGTCTGCAGATCCGGTTCCTCGGTGACGAGCGAGACGCCGATGGTGACCGCGAACACGATCGGCGTGGCGACCAGCGCCGATCCGATCGCGGGCATCCACTGGACCAGCCCCGCGACTATCGGACCTTCGATGCCGCCCAGATAGGTCGGGACGACTTCGTTGATCATCGGGATCGACCAGAGGACGAGTCCGGCGATCATGCCACTGAGCGCGCCCTCGCGGTTCGTGTTCTCCCACCAGAGCCCGAGGAAGAACATCGGGAACAGCACTACTCCGGCCAGCGAGAACGCGTACGCGGTGAGCGCCGCGATCGGCGCTGCCGGGTCCAGGGCGGCCAGCGTCGTGATGATGCCCAGCAGGATGATGCTCAGGCGACCGACCATCACCTGCTGGCGCTGGGTCGCCTGTGGGTTGATGATGTTGGTGTAGATGTCGTGGGAGATAGCGGACGAGCCGGCGATGAACAGGCCGGCGACCGTCGCGATGGCGGCGGCGATGCCGCCCGCC
>PXRN01000003.1 GCA_003021045.1 Halobacteriales archaeon QS_4_69_34
GACCCGACGACGACGACAACGAGGAACTCTTCACCATCAACACCACCACCTCGTAAAGAGCGCACGGCTCCGACGCGAACCCGAACGCGGCTTTTTTCGTCTTGAATCGAGGTACGAATCGACGGCCTGCGGTTCGAACGGACGACCCGGTCGGCAGCGTCCGAACTGGGAGTCCGTCCTCGTCGGCAGCAACTGACGCGGCTGCGGTGACTCTCATCGCTTTTCGTTCCGCGTGTCGACGTACCGACAGTCGGCCCCGGGGACGGACGCCGAGGCAGACGATCGAGCCGATCGCACGGTTCGGCAGCCGATACTTCGGAACGTGGCAGGTCAGGGTCCGCGACGACTATCTACACGCGGGCCGCGTACGAAGTGTGATTGCTCGTCACCGACCGTAGTTTTAAGCGACCCCACGCCGAAGCGGGCGTGCGATGGTGTACAAGAAGATCACCCTGATGGGAACGAGCACCGAGAGCTTCGACGCGGCCGTCGACGACGCCGTCGATCGGGCGGAGAACACGCTCGACAACGTCCACTGGGTCGAGGTCGAGAGCCTCGGCGTCGAGGTCGCAAGCGTCGAGAACCGGGAGTATCAAGCCGAGGTCGAGACCGCCTTCGAGCTACAAGAGTAGGCGCTCGACGGCCGGTCGACGGATCGGACGCATCTCCTCCCGTCCACGCCGTCTTCCGCCTGTGCCGCCGTGGTCGTCTACACCCGATTCCGTCCGCGAGCGACCGTGCAACCGTGAAGGACGGTACCCCCGTTCCAGCTGGTTACGTACGGAAGGATTCCCCGCAGCCACACTCCGAGACCACGTTCGGGTTCTCGACGTGAAAGCCCGCACCCTGGAGGCCACCCTCGTAGTCGAGGGCGCTGCCCCCGATGTAGTCCAAGCTCGCGGGATCGACGAACACCCGGAGACCGTGGTGCTCGTAGATGCGGTCGTCGCCCTCCGGTTCGGTGTCGAAGCGCATTCCATAGGAGAGGCCCGCACAGCCGCCCTGCTGGACGAACAGCCGGAGCCCCGCGACGGCGGTATCGAGACCCTCGCCGGCGAGCAGGTCGAGAGCCTCCTCGGCAGCCGCCTCCGAGACCTCGATCCGGGGGTCGGTGTCCGTCTCGGCCGTGGCATCGGTGCTCATAACTCCCCGTTTCGTACCGAGGGTGTTAACGGTGACGCCGCGCGACCGTGCGATCCGAATCCAGTGGGGCCCGAACCGCGACCGGGGTCGGAGCGAGCGGTGACTGCTGGTTCGATGGCGCGTCCGGTCGACGTCGGCTCTACCGGTTCACGCTAGCGTTCCATGGTCGGCCCCATCCCGGCTCCCTCTCCGAGCAGGGAAAGGCGAGCGTCGGGATGGATGCCATTCGCGCCGCCGAGCGCACCACGACTCACACCGGCGCTCGGCGTCGTCTGCCGCGATCGGCGAGCGAACCTCAAGGACTTAATCCCCGGGCGGCCACGCCCGGTCATGGAGCGTTTCGACGTGGCGGTCGTCGGCGGCGGCCCGGCCGGCGCGTCGGCGGCGCGGGCGGCCGCTAAGCAGGGGGCGACGACCGTCTGTGTCGAGAAGGGCGTCCCGCGGGCCGATCGCGACGGTGTCGGTCCCGATTCGACCGACGCCGCGGGGATGCTCGATTACTGGGTCGACCTGATGGGCGTCCGTCCCGGAGAGATCCCCGAGGACGTCGTGCTCCGGGAGCTCTCCGGGGCGACGTTCGCCGGCCCGAGCGAGCGCGTCACCCTCCGCGAGACGGCGGTGGACGCCTCTTATCCCCACTTCGGGTTCACCTTTCATCGGGCGCGCTTCGACGACTGGCTCCGCGAGCGCGCCGTCGAGAGCGGGGCCGAGTACCGCGTCGGCGTCGGCGTAGGGGACGTCGAGACTCGGACGGGGAGCGAGGCCGGCCGCGGCCGCCGACACGCCCACACCCTCGAACTGCGCGACGGCTCGGCGATCGAGGCCGAGCACCTGATCCTCGCCGACGGCCCCCAGCGAACGGTGACGCGTGGCGTCCTCGACGACCTCCTCCCGGAGGGCCGCCTCGACGGACTCTCGGCCCCCCGGGCGAACCACATCGCCTACCAGGAGTACCGCGAGTTTCCCGAAGAGCTGTTCGTCGAGGACGAGTTGCAGTTCTGGTGGGGTGTGATGCCGGGCCACACTGCCTACCCGTGGGTGTTCCCGAACGAGGGTCGGGTCGCGCGGGTAGGGCTAACGATGCCGATCGGGCTCGATCTCGGAAACGTCGGAAACCCCGAGAGCTATCGGCTGCTCCGGCCCGAAGACGACCGGATTCCACGGGGCGGGGAGTACGTCCGGCGGCTCCTCGAAGCGGAGTACCCCGACTACGACGCCGAGGACTTCCCGCTCGTCTCCGATCGGGGTAAGCGCGGCGGGACCGAGTCCTATCCGATCTCCTCGACGCGACCGATCGACTCGCCCACCGGGGCCGGGATCGCCGTCGTCGGCGGCGCGATGGGTGCGACCTCGGCGTTCCACGAGGGCGGCGACCACGTGGCGGTACGGACGGGGAAGATCGCCGGCTCGCTCGCCGGAGCCGGCGCGCTCCCGGCGTACAACCACGAGTGGAAGCGCGCCATCGGTCGAGAAGTCCTTCGGAACGTGGCCTTCGCGGACGTCGTCCGCGGGTTCGAGCCCGCAGACTGGGATCGCACGTTCCGAGCGGTAGATCGGCTCCTCGACCGGGGACGCTACAGCCGGCTGCGGGCCGCTCGGGCCGGACTCGGCGGGCTCGGGCTGCTCGCACGCTACGAGCTGACGAAGTTCGGGTACCGCGACGACGGCTACGTCCAGATCGAGCAGTCGGAGTACGCTGTCTGAGTCGCGCGAAAGGGTTTACTTCGCGCCGTTCCTCCCGGCGAACGCGTGCCGCAGTCCCCGCCCGAGCACGCCTGCAAGGGCGCGATGACGCGCGGCGAACCCCGGCACGCGACACGAGTTGCGCTACGCGCAACTGACTGTGGAGTCGGCATCGCCGACGACACGGGGTGCGCGTAGCGCACGGACGTGGAGCCGGCGCGAGCCGGCACGGATGGTCGCCGACGACCCGCCCGGCACAGGGTTTCCCGGCCGAGACGGCACACCGCCCGCGATGAGGCCGGCCGTTAGTGTTCCGGGCGACACCCTTTCGACGCGACTATGCCCGCCCGGCCGGTAGGTCGTGTAGTGAACCGGGACCGGTTCGTCGCGCTCGGGCTGTTCGCGTTCGGGCTGATCCTCCTGAGCTTCGTCACGCTCGGACTCAGCCGGCTGGTGGTTCCCTACCGGACTGCCCGGCTGCTGGCCGCGCCGACCGGCCTCGCGGCGTTCGCGCTCGTCTGCTATCTCTCGGTGCGGGCGCTGCTCTCGGTGCTCGGCGTCAGCCCAATCGAGGACTGACGGCCCCTACCTCGTGTCCGACGCGCTCGCGCAGGGTCGGTCGATCGGTCGAGTGACGGCGTGGACCGCGGATGCCGATACACACGAGAGACCGCCACCGCCCTGCCCCGCTCCCCAACCACGCCGCCCAGCGACGCGCCGCGACCGCGCTGCACACCTCCCCGGCCGACTCGCTCGCGGCGGGCTCTCGACACCACACCGCGACCGCAGCCGCGGCCCGCCGCTCACTCGTCTCCTGCGAGCGCCGCGCGCCGTCCTCGGCGCGCGGCCCGTGTACCACTCCCACTGTTTAGCCCGCCGGGCGATGGCAAGCCGTTTGTCCCACCGCCTCCACGCCCGCTCATGCAGGTCAGAGCCGTCGCCGATCTCGGCCCGGCCGAGCGCCGGGCACTGTTCGAGCGCGACGCCGGCATCGAGGCGATCCGCGGGGACGTCGAGGGGATCGTCGCGCGGGTACGCGAGGAGGGCGACGCGGCCCTTAGGGAGTTCGCCCGCGAGTTCGACGACTGCGAGGTTGGCAGTCTCGACGCCACTGACGAGACCGCGCGCGCGGCCGAGACCGTCGACGACGAACTCGGCGCGGCCATCGAAACCGCCGCTGCGAACGTTCGGGCGTTCCACGAGCGCCAGCTGCCCGAGGACTGGCGCGCGGACTTCGGGGGGCGCGAGCTCGGCCGGCGCTTCCGCCCGATCGAGCGCGCCGGCCTCTACGTGCCCGGCGGGACGGCAGCCTACCCCTCCAGCGCGATCATGACGATCGTCCCCGCGGTCGTCGCGGGCGTCGAACACGTCGTCGTGGCGACGCCGCCCGCCGAGCAGGTGAGCCCGGCGACGCTCGCGGCGATCCACGAGGCCGGCGCGGATCGGGTGTATCGGGCCGGCGGCGCGCAGGCGATCGCCGCGCTGGCCTACGGCACCGAGACCGTTCCGCAGGTGGACAAGATCGCCGGCCCGGGCAACCGGTGGGTCACCGCGGCGAAGGCCGCGGTGCGGGACGACTGCGAGATCGACTTCCTCGCCGGCCCGAGCGAGGTCCTCGTGCTCGCGGACGGGACCGCCGACCCCGAGCTCGTCGCCGCCGACGTGGTGGCACAGGCCGAGCACGACCGCGCTTCGTCGGTGGCCTGCGTGACCGACGACGGGGCGCTCGCGGACGCGGTCGTCGCGGCCTGTGAGCGCTGGGCGGCGAACTGCGATCGTGGGGGGATCGTCGAGGCCGCGCTCGAAAACGAGGCGAGCGGCGTCTTCCGTGCGCGCTCGGCGAGCGAGGCCGTCGCCTTCTGTGAGGCGTACGCCCCCGAGCACCTCTCGATCCAGGCCGACGACGAGGAGGCCCTGCTGGAGCGGATCGACAGCGCAGGGAGCGTCTTCCTCGGGCCCTTCTCCCCCGTGGCGGCGGGCGATTACGCCGCCGGTACGAACCACGTCCTCCCGACGGGCGGGCGCGCGCGGGTCGCGGGCGGGCTCTCCGTCGAGACGTTCCTGCGCGCGAGCACGGTCCAGCGGCTCGACCGCGACGCGCTCGCCGCCCTCGAAGGGACGATCACGACGCTCGCCGAGGCCGAGGGACTGGCGGCCCACGCCGAGAGCGTCCGCGCGCGCTTTGCGGACGGATCGGACGGGTGAGATCTCGCCCGCACGGCGAGCGGGTCAGTACGGACGCGGTTAGCAGGGGCGTGGCCGGGGCGGTGTGGATAGTGCGCGGCCGCACGACTCCGGCATTCACGGAGTCCACGGAGCGAACCCCGAATCGACGACGGGTGAGACGACCGAAACTGGATGGAACGACAGCAGTCGGGGCGACCGGGAGTCGGGAGTTCGCACGCGGCTGCATCGTCACTACACCGGCCACACGAGCACACGTCTCCGGGCCGTTTGACTCGTCCGGATTCGGCTGGATCGGTCGAGCCGTACCGCGGGCCGCGAGCGCCAGCACACGCGAGGACGCACCGCAATCACTACCGCAACCGCTCGGCGACGCACCGCGACCACCCGCACGCTCCCCGACCGATTCGCACGCTCGGGCTCTCGACTATCGCATACAGCGCTGTGACGCCGGCTCTCGCGTCGCTCGCGGGCCGTTGCCCCGCTCACGCCGGGGGACTCGTTTCTCATATCTCGTCGCGCTCATCCCTCGCGGGAGTTGCGCACCGACGGAGCGGTAGTCGCCACACGATCGACAGTCCTGCTTCGGGGCCCGGGTTCATTAGCACGGCCGTCGAACGCCTGCCATGCCCGGAGTGTGCGGCTGTCGAGGTGAGTATCGTGACTGAGTGCGACGTCCTCGTGCTCCGCGAGGGTATCCACGGGATGCCCGCAGTCGAGTACGCTACCGCGCTGCGCGAGCGGGTCGGTGGCGAGGTCCGGCTGGCCCGGACGCCGGCCGAGGAGCGCGACCTCGTCGCCGAGACCCCGGTCGTCACCGGCACGAGCATCGACGAAGCGCTGCTCGAACGCGCCGACGCCCTCGAACTGTTCGCGTGCGCTTACGCCGGCACCGACCACCTCCCGCTCGACGCCCTCGCGGAGCGCGGCGTCGCCGTCACCACCGCCTCCGGCGTTCACGGTCCCAATGTCGCCGAGCACGTCGTCGGCTCGATGCTCGTCTTCGCCCGCCGGCTCCACGAGGGCTGGCGACGCCAGCGACGCCGGGAGTGGCGTGCTTACCGCTCGCGGGAGCTCGCCGACTCGACGGTGACGGTCGTCGGGCTGGGCGCGATCGGGCAGGCGACCGCCGAACGGCTCGCGGGCTTCGGCGTCGAGACCCTCGGTATCCGGTACTCCCCCGAGAGGGGCGGGCCGACCGACGAAGTACTGGGTTTCGAGGAGCTCCACGACGCGCTCGCCCGGACGGAGTACCTCGCGCTCGCCTGTCCGCTCACCGAGGAGACGCGCGGGCTGATCGACACGGCCGCGTTCGAAACCGTGCCCTCGGAGGCGGTGCTGATCAACGTCGCCCGCGGGCCGGTGGTCGACACCGACGCGCTCGTCGCGGCGCTGCGCTCGAACGCCATTCGGGGAGCGGCCCTCGACGTGACCGATCCCGAGCCCCTCCCCCGAGATCACCCGCTCTGGGCCTTCGAGAACGCCCTGATCACGCCCCACAGCGCCGGCCACACGCCCCGCTACTACGACCGGCTCGCGGACGTCGTCGCTACCAATCTCGAACGGGTCGCCGAGAGCGACGCGTACGAGGGCTTGAAGAATCAGGTGCTGTAAGCACGGTTCTCGGCGATACTCACGTGGGGGCGGCAGGTCAGACCCAGCCCTCGCGCGCCAGCAACTCGCCGTTCAGGACGCTCGCGCCGGCCGCACCCCGAACGGTGTTGTGCGCGAGGCAGTTGTACTGGACGCCCCCCGCGGTCTCACGGAGGCCGCCGGCGGCGATGGCCATCCCGTCGCCGACCATCCGATCGAGTCTGGGCTGGGGGCGCTCGGGATCGTCGAACACCTCGATCAGCTGAGCGGGCGAGCTCGGCAGGTCGAGCGCGGGGGCCTCGGCCATCGCGGCCGCCGCGTCCTCGCCCGTGAGGTCCTCGCGGGTGTCGGCCCAGACGTTCTCGAGGTGGCCGTCGAGGGTGGGTACGCGGTTGCACGACGCGGCGACGTCGACCCCGTGGGGGGTAACCGCGCTGCCGTCGAACTCGCCGAGGAGCTTCCGGGCCTCGGTCTCCATCTTTCGCTCCTCGCCGCCGATGTGGGGCAGGACGTTGTCGATGATCTCCATCGACGCCACGCCCGAGTAGCCCGCACCCGAGACGGCCTGCATGGTCGCCACGCGCACCGATTCGAGCCCGAACCCCTCCAGGGCGGCGAGCGTCGGCACCATCGTGATCGTCGAGCAGTTGGGGTTTTTCACGAGTGCTCCGTCCCACCCCCGCCGGTCGCGCTGGATCTCGATCAGATCGAGGTGACCGGCGTTGACCTCCGGGATCGTGAGGGGGACGTCGTCGGCCATGCGCGCGTTCGAGGAATTGGAAGAGATCACGTAGCCGGCCTCACAGAGGGCGGGCTCGACGCGCTCGCCGACCCCGGAGGGCAGCGACGAGAAGAGCAGATCGAGGCCGTCCGGGAGCGCCTCGGGATCGGTCTCGCGCACCGTGAGGTCGGCGACGGCCTCGGGGATCGGCGCGTCGACGCGCCACTTCGCCGTCTCGCGGTAGGGCCGGCCGGCGCTGTCCTCGCTCGCCGTGAGAGTGGTGAGTTCGAACTCGGGGTGGGGATCGAGCAGCCCGACGAGTCGCTGTCCGACCGCACCGGTCGCGCCGAGAACCCCGACGTCGAGAGTCATTGCCCCAGAGCGGGGACGCCGCCGCAAAAACCGTTCGGGTACGCGCCAGTGTGACGCCGACGGATCCGGGAGCGGCACGTTCCGCGACCGCGAACTGCGTGGAGAGGAAAGGAGAGAAGAGGACGGTCGGGGAGGGGGGGGGGTGGGGTGGGGACCTACGCGGGCGGAGCGCGCTGCTTGCGCGCGATGTAGCCCGCGATGCGATTCCGCACGCCCTTCGAGTCGATGTCGGTCAGCGCTGTGACGCTCTCTTTGTTGTGCTCGAAGTCGCCGGAGAACGCCTTCGGATACCGTTCGAGGAGCTCTGCCGCCGTCTTCTTGACGTAGGCGGGTTTGATAGCCATGTGTCGTTCTCCGTGTCGCGCCTCATAAACGACCCGTTCCCGGATCGGGTCCGCTTCGACGGCCACCCCTTCACCGACGAGGGACGCGTTCGCGGGGACCGTTTCGTGACGGCGAGTACGGAGATACCGTCCAGTACGAACTGTTTCGCAGCGAGTGGCGCGAGCGAACCCGGTCGTAGCTTCGCCGGTTCGATCGGGTACCAGGGCCGTTTGGCCGTTCGCTCTCTGCCCGCCGCCGATGGGGGTCGAGCCTTCCGGGTTCGCTCACCGTCGCCTAACCAGCTCGTCGATGCGAGCCATCGCCTCGCGCTCGCGCGCGTCGCCACAGGTCTCGACGACCCGCTCGAAATACGAGAGCCGCGACCGAAGTTCCTCGGTGTCGTAGGCCGGGACGTCGAGCCGGGAGGCCGCGACGGTAGCCTCGACGACCGCGTTGTACCCGCGACGCGTCGTCGGCACCGTTCGAGAAACGACGCTGCTCTCGACGGGTTCGAGCGCCCATTCCTCGCGCCGGGTTCCCTCGACCTCCGCAGCGCCCAGCGACGACGCCGCGACGCGCACCCACGCGTCCGCCGAGGGATGGATCGCCTCGTCGCGCTCGTAGGTGCCCAGCGCGCTCTCGACGAAGGCGACGGGATCGCGCGTGAACTGGACGTACCCTCCGCCGCGCTCGTCGAAGTTGCGCCACGTGCGCGTCCGCCCCCATGTGTACGCTCGCGTCCGTCCGTCGTCCGGCTCGCCGTCGGCTCTCGATTCGTCGTTCGGGTCGCTCGCGTGGAGTCCGAGTGCGGCGAAGTTCCACTTCTCGTTCGGTCCCAGCGTCGCCACGACGGACTCGGTCACGCCCCGGAGTGCGACTGGCCACGACGCGTCAGCGCCCGCTCCGACTGCGTCGTCCACGCCGTCGTTCGGGTCCGCTCCAGCCCGGTCGTCACTCACACCGAGAGCCCCCGCTCCAGCGCGATGAAGAGCCCCGCGGCGATCACGTCGGCGGTCGTCCCGGGGTTGATTCCCCTGTCGACGAACTCGTCGGCGAGTTCGTCGGGGTCGACGTCGCCGTCGAGGGCGGCCCGCGCACGCTCGGTTGCCTCGCGGGCGGTCGCTGCGTCGTGCTGTGTCCTCACGAACGTGTCGGGCTCGTCGGCGAGCGCTTCGAGGAACGCGCGGGCGGTGCGCTCGGGCACCGGCCCGTCGAGCGCGGCGATCCGCTCGGCGGCGCGGAACGAGCGCTCGAACCCGCCGACCCACTCGCGGGCGACGCCGTCGACGTCGGCGCTGCGCTCCATCACGCCCGCGAGGGTCAGTCCGCGCGCTTCGAGCTCGGGGATCGCCGCTTCGCCCCGGCGTACGTCGAGCGCTTCCATTCCCGTCGGTGGGTCGTCGACCGCGACGTCGACGTACTCGAACGCGCGGTAGAAGTCCGCGGCGTCCGCGACCGTCGCGGCTTCGACGACCGCCGCGACCCCCGCCGGCGTGAGTTCCCGGTCGTTCCGGTCGTTTCCACCGTCCCGAACGTCCTCTCCGTTCCCGCCGGGCGGGGCGCGCGCCATCGCCGCGACCAGCGGGCACAGCAGGAGAGCTGCGCCGAACTGTGTGTTTCCGCCCCGCTGTTCGGCCATGCCCGCGATCGCTCGCTCGAAGGCCGCGCCCACGGGCTCGCCAGCGGCGGCCGTCCGGAACCCTTCCAGCGCGCCGACCGCCCCGGTCACGAAGTGCTCGAAGCGCAGGTCGGGGTAGTCGTGCTCGCGGTCGACGTTGCCCGGCTTCGGGGTTCCGGTCACCTCCAGCAGGAGTGCGAGCTGGGCGTTCTCGGCGACGGTCCGTCCGGGCGCGCGCGACCCGCTCACGGCTCGATGCCCTCCGTCCGGTCGTCGCGGGCCGGCGTGCCCGGTTCGTCCGATCCACCGGCGAACCACGCCTCGGTCGCCCGCCGGACCCGTTTCAGTAGTTCGGATCGATCGCTCGCCCGGCCCACGCTGACCGCGTTCGCCCCGAGCGCGAGGTACTCCCGGGCGGTTTCGCCGCCGCGGACGCCGTTGTTGGCGATCACGAACGCGTCGGTCGCCCCCGCGACCCTGCCGACGACCTTCTCGGCATCCATCGCGTCGACGTGGAGCACGTCGGCCCCGGCCGCCCCGACCCACCGGGCGACGTCGGCGAGGTCGACCCCCGGGACCTCCGCACGGAGCTTCACGCTCACCGTCGCGCCCGTGTCGCTCGCGGTCTCGACCTGCTCGCATAAGCGGTGGGCGTCCCGCAGGAGCGTCTCGCCGCAGCCGGCGGCACACATCTCCGCCTGCCGGCAGTGGGCGTTGATCTCGACGATCGCGCCGCGGTCGGCACAGACCGCCGCCGCTTCCCGCAGGGGGGCGAGCGTCGCGCTGCGGACGTTGAACCCGGCGCGGAGCCCCGCGTCGTCGAGTGCCCCGAGCTGGGCGTCCACGAACGCCAGTGGGTCCGCCGGAAGGAACTCCTCGCGGTCGCGCTCGACCATCCGTCGGGCAGCGCTTCGAGAGCCCTCGTCGATGGCGATCCCTCCCAGTATCGCTGCACCGACGTGCTCCTCGACCCGCCGCGCCCACGCCGCGTCGGACGCACCGCTCAGACTCGCCAGCGCGACCCGCGGCTCGAACGGCTCGTCCATCAGGGCCCCTCCGGTTCCACTCCTTCGGGGCCGGCCCGCTCGGGCCCCGTCCCCTTCGCGCCGGTCCCTCCCGTACCGGTTCCCTTCGTGCCGGTCCGTTCGGGGCCGTTTTCTCCCGGCCCGGCTCCCGCGCCGACCAGCTCCAGCGCGTCCGCGACGGCGCGGCTCACCCGCTCCGCGTCGGCGGGCCCGTCGATCACGACGTCGGTCCGCACGACCGGCCGAGCGAGGGAAGTGTCGTCGATCTCGTCGAGCACGAACGCGTCACAGAAGGGGTAGGCGTCGGCGACGCCCGCCGTGCTCGGTGCCAGTCCCACGGCGTCCATCAGCTTCGCCGCCGGCCCCGAGAACGCGTCCTCCCCGACGAACGGTGAGACCGCCACTACCGGGATCTCGGCGAGCGCTTCCTCGACGCCGGGCAGCGCGAGCAACGGTCCGATGCTCGTCACGGGGTTCGAAGGGCCGATCACGACCGGGTCGGCGAGTGCCTCCCGGACGGCAGCGGTCGGTCGTGCCTCGTCCACGCCCCGGAACTCGACGTCCTCGACTGCGGGCTCGCCCCCGCGTGCGACCCAGAACTCCTGGAAGTGCATCGCCCCCGCGGGCGTGTGGACGATCGTCGCCACCGGATCGTCGCTCATCGGGAGCACGTCGGTATCGAGGCCGAACGCCGCCGCGAGCCGTGCGGTCGCCTCGGTCAGCGTGTGGCCCGCGTCGAGCAGGCTCGTCCGGGTGACGTGCACCGCCCGGTCGCGGTCGCCGATGAACATGAACTCCCCGACGCCCGAGAAGCGCCGCCAGCGTGCGATCGGTCGGCCCGCGGTCTGGCGGTCAGCGTCGAGGTACTGGGGACCGTCGTCGAGCCCGGCAGCCTCGGCGATTTCCCGGAGGGCATCGTGGGTCGTGCCGGTGTCCTCGGCGATCCCCCACCACCGCCCGCGGTCGAGGACGCCGCCGCGCTCGAAGAGGACGGTGTCGAGATCCGGGCAGACGAGCAGCCCGCCGAGTTCGACGTCGTCGCCGGTGTTTCCGACTACCGTCGTCTCGGTAGTCGAAAAGACCTCGCTCGCGCCGGCGAGGAGCTTCGGCGTGCCCGTCCCCCCCGAGAGGAAGGTCACCATGATCGATGGTGATCGAGCGAGGGGCTAAACGCTTCGCCTCCCGGCCGGCCAGAACGCGGTAGACAATCGAGCAGCCCGGATCGACCGGGGCGAGACGGGCCGGCCGGACAAACGGTGCGCGTCGTACGCCGCGCGGGCGGAGTGGAGTCGGTCACGGTTCGGGTGCGGTCGGCGGACGGTAGCGGTGCGGCCGGCGCGCAGTCGCACGCCGAGGACGGCGCGCGGCCCGCGCGAGAGGACGGCGCGAGGTGCGAGACTCGTCCCTCGATGCGAGCGGGGCAGCGACCCGCGAGCGCGCGAGGGCCGGCGGTGCGGTCGCTGCGGGTGATAGTCGAGAGCCCGAGCGAGCGAATCGGCCGGGAGGCGTGGGCGGTTCGCGGTGCTGTGCGGGGCGGTCGCGGTCCGCGGTGGCGCGGCTGCGGAGCGGTGGCGGTTTCTCGTGATCGGCGCTCGCGGTCTCCGTCGCTCTACTCCAGCCCCTGCTCCGTGGTCTTCGTCGTACCGTCCTGA
Source organism: Halobacteriales archaeon QS_4_69_34 (assembly GCA_003021045.1). Taxonomy (GTDB): domain Archaea; phylum Halobacteriota; class Halobacteria; order Halobacteriales; family Halococcaceae; genus PXRN01. The sequence continues at coordinate 12,316 of PXRN01000003.1, forward strand.
TCTACTCCTCGCGGTTCTCGTCGCTCTGGTCTACTCTCCCGACAGGTCGTTCGCCTCAGAAGGGGTCGATCGGCACCCACTTCGGGTCGGGATCGACGCGTCCGGCGAGCACCGCGTTGAGCGCTGCGCCGACGAGCAGGACGAATCCCCCGACGTAGAGCCAGATGAGGATGAGCAGGACGGCGCTCGCGGTGCCGTAGAGCTGTATCGTCGCCGAGATCGCCGCGTAGTACCCGAAGAGCGCCTGGAGGACGGTCCACGCTGCGGCGGCGAAGATCGTCCCCGGGGCCGCCTCGCCGATCCCGATCTCCACGTCGGGCAGGACGTAGTACAGCGGGAAGAACACGACCGCGAGGACGGCGAAGAGGACGAGCGGTTCGACGGTGCTCCAGAGCCGGGTGCGGACGAGCGTCGAGAGCACCACCCCGACGGCTACCATCGCCACCGCCACGAGGACGATGACGGCGGAGACGAGCACCACGTCCACGGCGGTCCCGAGAAGGGAGCGCTCGCCGCGGGTGTCGTAGATGCCCGTGAAGGTAGTGTCGAGCGCACGGAACGTCAGCAGCGCCCCCCAGAACAGGACGACGGCACCGACGACGGTCGCGCCCCCGTCGCTCGCCGCACCGAGGACGATCTCCTGGAGGAGGTCGGCGCTCTCGGGTGTGAGCGTGCGCGCCGCCCGATTCACGACCCGCCGTACGAGCACGTCAGCTCCGAACAGCGAGACGGCGGCGACGAGCAACAGGAGCAGCGGTACCAGCGAGATGAACGTGAAGTACGCGACGCTGCCCGCCGTGAGCACGATCTGCTCCCGGCGCGCGAGCGCGACGACATCGAGGAGGACGGCGATGGAGTCGTCGACGGCCGACACGAGGCCGGGTCCGGCGCGGAGACGTATAGGGTTCCCGACCGACCGCGACGCCCGCAGAGAGCCGGGCCCTCTCGGCATCCCCGCCGTCGACAGTTCGCCCCTCACCTCTCACGATCCGTGACCGACAGCTCCACGCCGCGATCCCGCGTCAGCCGCTTGCGCTCCCCCTCCCCGGGGTTGTCGAGGACCCGACGGACCGCCCGCTCGATCCGCTCGTCGGACGCCGCGAGCGCGTCCGTCCGGCGCGAGGCCGTGGGCCAACCGGAGTCGAGCGAGCCACTGGATGTGAGCCGCCCCCCGCGGTTGCTCGACGGCGTCCCAGTCGACGATGGCCAGGCCGAGACACCCCGAACCGCACGCTCGAACCGCTCCACGCTCGTGATCGCGTCCCACGGGATCACCCTCGTGCCGACCGGCGACGGAAGGGACACGCCGTCCGCATGGAGCGCGAGAAACAGCCGCCACGCAGCGCCGGGACGGGCACGGCCGCCAGCAGGGCGAAGAAGGCCAGCCCGCCGAAGCCGAGAAACTGGAGGAAGCGGACGTACCCGAACACCGATGATTCGATGGAACCGGCGATCGTCGCGGTCCCGAAGCCGGGGATCGCACACATCGCGGCGAGGCCGACGGCCGACCAGGGCGACGGCGGATCGACCGAGCGAGACCGGGAAGACGAGCACGCGCCCGAGCGCGCGGTGTTCGACGGTCCGGCCCTCGACGGCGGCTGCGCCGTCGCCGTTCTCACGACGGCGAACGGGAGGACTATCGGCGTCATCGCCGCACCGACGAGACGGTCCGCGCCGCTTCCGGTCGCATCAGATACGCGCCGAATCCGCCGAAGACGAGGGTGAAGACGGCGATCAGGACAGCGCCGAGCGCCCGGAGAACCGACGCTCCGGTCCGACGGCGGTTCGTCGCCATCCCTCTGTGTGTTCGATCCGGGCGCACAACGGCTGGGGAGGGGACAGCGGTCGGATCGCTTCGGGAGGCGTCTCGCCGACTCCACTCCAGCACGTTCCCTTCCCCCGCGAGCCGGACGCTTTTGTTCGAACGCGCCCACTCGCGGACATGAAGACGATCAAGGACAGCGTCCACGACCACATCGAAGTCGCTGGCGTCGCCCGCGACCTGCTCGACACGCCGCCCGTCCAGCGCCTCCGGCACGTCAAGCAGCTCGGAACGGTGGATCTGGTCTATCCCTCGGCGAACCACACCCGGTTCGAGCACAGTCTGGGCGTGTTCCACCTCGCCGACCGCGCCCTCTCTCATTTGAGCATCGAGGGCCGGCAGGCCGAGCGCGTCCGGGCCGCGGCGCTGCTGCACGACGTCGGCCACGGGCCCTACAGCCACAACCTCGAGGGAGTCATCTACCGTCGTACGGGCAAGTACCACGACGACGTCGACGGCCTGCTCGCGACCGGTGCGGTCGCTGCGGTGCTCGAAGATCACGGTCTCGATCCCGGCCGGGTCGCGGGCCTCGTGGCGGGCGCGGGCGAGCTGGGGCAGCTGGTGTCGGGCGAGCTCGACGTCGACCGGATGGACTATCTAGTACGGGATGCCCACCACACCGGCGTCCCCTACGGCGTCGTCGACCACGAGCGGCTCATCCGCGAGCTGCGGTTCGTCGATGGCGCGCTCGCGCTCGCGGCGGGCAACGTCCAGAGCGCCGAGAGCCTGCTGCTCGCCCGCGCGCTGATGAATCCCGTGGTGTACAACCACCACACCGCCCGGATCGCCAAGGCGATGCTCCAGCGCGCGACTGAACGGCTCCTGGATGGAGGACTCAGCGGCGAGGAGTTGCGCCGGATGGACGACCACGACCTCCTCGCCGCTCTCCGGGCCGACGAGCGAACGCGCGAGGACGCCCGCCGGCTGAGCCGTCGTGATCTCTACAAGCGCGGCGTCTGGGCGGAGCTGCGCGACACGCCCGAAGCCCTGCTCGACGTCGACCACGAGCGGATCCGTGAGCTCGAAGGCGAGATCGCCGCCGGCGCGGACGCCGAGCGGGTGATCCTCGACGTGCCCGGCCGGCCGCGGATGACCGAGTCCTCGACGCGGGTGGTCGTCGGCGGCGAGGCTCGCTCGTTGGATCGGCAGTCGACGCTGGTCGAGGCGCTGCGGACCACCCAGCGCGAGCAGTGGCGACTGGGCGTCTACGCGCCCGCCGACGTGGTCGAACAGGTCGGCCGCGCCGCCGTCGGGGTGCTGGGCCTCGACGTGGACGGCGCGCTCGTCTCGGACGTGCGGCCGGGCGTCCACGCGACGCTCGATGAATTCGAATGACATCGACTCGGTGCGGATTGTCGGCCGAACCACGAGCCACGTGGGCGAGCCCGCGCATTCAAGACGGGGGCTCTCCGATCGACGGACATGGAGATCGAGGGCGTACTTCTAGCCGGCCGGACACTGGAGCCGATCGAGGGCCGGGTAGTGATCGAGGGCGACGAGATCGCCGCGGTCGAGGAGACCTCCACCGCGCCCTCGAAGATCGTCCTGCCGGCGCTCGTCAACGCCCACACCCACGTCGGCGACTCGATCGCCAAGGAGGCCGGCGCGGGACTCGACCTCGACGAGCTCGTCGCGCCGCCCGACGGCCTCAAGCACCGCCTGCTGCGAGCGGCGAGCCACGAGGAGCTCGTCCGCGCGATGGCACGCACGATCCGGTTCATGCGGGCGAGCGGCACGGGTGCGTTCGGCGAGTTCCGCGAGGGCGGCGTCGAGGGCGTGCGCGCGATCGGCGAGGCGCTGGAGGAACGCGACGTCGCGGCGACGATCCTCGGGCGCGGTTCGATCGCGGCGATGGAGGCCGCCGACGGCTACGGTGCGAGCGGGGCGCGCGACGGCGACTTCGACGCGGCGCGGCGAGCGACCCGCAAAACAGGAAAACTGTTTGCGATCCACGCCGGCGAGCGCGACGACGCGGACATCGACGCGGCGCTCGACCTCGATCCGGACTTCGCCGTCCACATGGTCTACGCCCGCGAGCGCCACCTCGACCGGATCGAGCGTCAGGGGACGCCCGTGGCCGTCTGTCCGCGCTCGAACCTCGTCACCGGGGTCGGACTCCCCCCCATCGACGCGCTCGCCGAGCGGACGACCCTCGCGCTGGGGACGGACAACGCGATGCTCGACAGCCCCTCGATGTTCCGCGAGATGGAGTTCACCGCCAAGCTCACGGACCTGTCCGCCCGCGAGGTCCTGGCGATGGCGACCGCGAACGGGGCCGACACGCTCGGGCTGAACTGTGGCGTGCTCGAAGCGGGCCGGGAGGCGCGCGTCCTCGTCCTCGACGGCGATTCGGACAACCTCGCCGGCGCGCGCGATCCCGTCCGGGCGGTCGTCCGCCGAGCGGGCGTTGGCGACGTCGAGCGGGTCCTGCTCCCGGGCCCGGAGGGGCGATGAGCGCGCCGATCGGACGCCGTTCGGTCACGGGCCCACCGGTCGCCGACCGAAAGCGTAACCCGCCCGGTGTGAACCGCGAGCCGATGCACGAGCCCGTCCTCGCCCCAACCGACGGCTCCCCGGAGCGAGCGCGCCGTCGCCCACGCCGACGAACGGGACTGTGACCTGATCGTCGTGGACACCCACGGCCGGGGGGAGGGGGGCTCGACCGCCTGCCGCTCGGCAGCGTCGCCGAGCGGGTCGTCCACACGCCGACGGTTCCCGTGCTCACCGTGCGCGTCGAGAGCGCGACCGAGGGGTGAGCGGACGTGGCGCCCCTCGGTAGAAACCGTCCACCTAACACCGTCGGCGGCGACGGTCGGGCGTGAGCTCCGCGATCGCCGGCACGCAGCTGGGAGCGACGACGCTCGACGGCGCGGTCGCCCGGATCGCGCTCGCGGCCGCGCTGGGGCTGTTTCTCGGCCTGGAGCGCGAGTGGTCCGAGAAACCCGCGGGCATCCGTACCTTCTCGCTGATCAGCCTGCTCGCGGCCGTCTTCACCGTCCTCGACCGGGAGCTGCTGCTCGTCGCCGGCGCGCTGCTCGTCATCGCACAGGGCACCTTGCTCGGGATCCGGGGACTGTCGAGCGAGGCGACGGGGCTGTCGTTGACGACCTCGGTGTCGATGCTCGTCGCCTACGGCGTCGGCGCGCTGGTCGCGCGCGGGTTCGTCATTGAGGGCGTGACGGTGGCCGTGCTCTCCTCGCTGCTTTTGGTGCTCAAGCGGGAGCTCCACCGCTTCGCTGGCGGCCTCTCCAGAGCGGAGCTGCGTTCCGCGACCGAGTTTGCCATCCTCGCGTTCGTGATCTATCCCCTCCTGCCGGCCACGCCGGTGACGCTCGCCGTGGCAGGACTGTCGGTCGACATCGAGCCGCGGGCGGCGTGGCTGATGACCGTCGCGGTCGCCGGCATCGGCATCGTCAACTACGCGATCGTCACCACCTACGGCGGCCGCGGCATCGCCGTCACGGGCTTTTTCGGAGGACTCGCCTCCTCGACCGCCGTGGTCGGGACGATGCTCGATCACGTGCGCCAGCGCCCCTCGGCGCGCGCCTACGCCGTCGCCGCCGTGGTGCTCGCCGACGCGGCGATGGCGGCGCGCAACCTCGCCATCGTCGTCGCCTTTACCCTCTCGACCGGGCTGTTGCTCGACGCCGCCGTTCCCCTCCTCGCCGTGGTGCTCGGCAGCGTCGCCGTCGCCGCCGCGACCGCCGACTGGGGCGAGCGCGTCGAGGTCCCCCTCGACAGCCCGTTCTCGCTGCGGAACGCGCTCGGCTTCGGCGCGATCTTCGCCGCGGTGATCCTCGCCGGCGGACTCGCCGAGGCGGGCTTCGGCGCGCTCGGCTTCTACGTCACCGCTGCCCTCACCGGACTGGTCTCCAGTGCGGGCGCGACCAGCTCGGCCGTGTTGCTCTACCGTACCGGGAGCCTCGACGGCGACGCCGCCGCGCTCGCAGTGTTGCTCGCCACTGCGTCGAGCGTCGTCGTCAAGGCCGCCCTGACCGCCGCCGGTCCGGACCGGCGCTTCGCCGTCCGGGTCACGCTCTGGAGCGGCGCGCTGCTCGCCGTCGGCGGGGCGGTCGCGCTCGTCGTGCTGGCGTGAGCGCCGGGCCGTTCGATCCCGGGCTCCGCCGACCGCGTGGCGACGGGGAAGCGTCGACCGTGGACAGCCGCACGGACGAAGTGCCGGGAGGCTGTCGGCGGGACGTGTCTCCGTGTCGATCGCCACCGATCGGCGGACGGCCGTAGAACCGCCGAGAACGCGGTGGGATCCTCACCGACAGTAGCGTCAGGCCGGCCGCAGGTGTTCGCAGTCGCCGGCGTGGACCTCGACGGGACCGTCGTCGGTCTCGACCACCAGCGTCCCGGGGAAGGCGATGTCAGTGGCCTCGCCGACGATCGTCCCCCGGGGCGTCTCGACCCGGACCTGCTGGCCGAGGGTGTGTGCGTGCTCGCGCCACGCTCCCAGTACGGCGTCGGGCTCGGCCCGGAGCTGATCGAAGGTTTCGAGGAGTCGCTGGACGAACACCCGGCGGTCGAGGTCGGAGGCGTGTTCGCGGAGGCCCGTCGCGCCCGCGGGAAGGCCCTCCGGTTCGACGTTGACGCCGATTCCGACGACGACCCACGCGGCACGGTCGGCCTCGCCCTCCATCTCGGTGAGGATGCCCGCGAGCTTCCGCTCGGTTCCCTCCCCGTCTCCGTCGCCGTTTACCCCGCCGTCGCCGTTGTCCCTCCCGTCATCGCCATCGTCGTGGCCGTCGCCCGAAACCACCAGCACGTCGTTGGGCCACTTGATCCGCGCGTCGACGCCCGCCTCGCGGGCTGTCCGGGTCGTGGCGACGGCCGCCGAAAGCGTCAGCAGGGGGACGTGCGCCGGCGGCAGATCGGGCCGGAGCACGAGGCTCAGCAGGACCGAACCGGGCGGCGAGACCCACTCCCGGTCGAGCCGACCGCGACCGCCGGTCTGCTCGTCGGCCACCACGGCGACGTCTCCCTTCCCCTCGGCGGCCAGCTCCCGGGCACGGGCGTTCGTGCTCGGCAGCGAGTCGTGGTACTCGACCGCGAAGGGGGCGCCGAGGCCGAACTCGATCGCCGGCCCGCCGTACTCCGGCACGCCGTCGAGGACGTAGCCCTCGCCGCCGCTGGCCACCCCGAAGCCGGCCGCCCGGAGCGCCTCGACGTGCTTCCAGACCGCCGCACGCGAGATATCCAGCCGCTCGGCGAGCGTGGGACCCGAGACGGGACCGTCGGCGAGCGCGTCGAGGACGGCACGGCGCGTCTCTTGCACGCGAGCGACGACGACCGTCGAGCTATTAAACCCGGTGTGCGACGCCGGCAGTCGCCACGGACCCCGGGCGCTCCGTTCAGCGACCGTCTCGACTCGCGGCGTCGACTCGGTCGGAGGGTGACGAGCGCCCGCCCCCAGCCCGGCACGAACAGGATGGGAGACGATACGCAACGGTGAGCGCGGTGATGACCTCCTGGACGAACAGCCGATACCACCGTTGTCAACGGGCCGAACATTACCCTTCGATCCGGTCGCCGGGTCGGCCGAGCGCGGAATCGCTGCGGGCCATGTTCGGAGGCCTCGCAATCGGGACACATAAGGCTCCGTCGAACGCGACGCGCGGTCACGCCGGCCATGGGTGGCCGTAGCGGCGATGAGGGGTGCGGTCGCAACTGTGCCGCGAGCGGACGACCGACCGCCGGAGCGAGGCGCTCCGAGCCCCCGTTCGCTTCGTCTGCTCACGGGCGGCAAAGCCGCCCGTTCGCACGGTCCAAGGGACGTCCCTCGCTACTCACGGCGACGAAGGAAGGGCGGGAGCTCGCGGCCTTTTCCTCCAGGTTTTTGCAGAGGATTCGGCAAAGCGAGTGCCGCAGGCACGAGCGACGGAGGACCCCTGTAAAAAGTGGGCGGGAGTGACGCGAAGCCCGCGCGAGAAGGTGGTTTCTAGTCGATGACCTCGCCGACGGCGAAGTTCGACTTGACCTCGGTGATCTCGACTTTCACGCGCTCGCCGACCTCCACACCGGGGACGATGATGACGTAGCCCCGCTCGACGCGGGCGATGCCGTCGCCCTGCTTGCCGATGTCCTCGATCTCGACGTAGCGCATCTCGCCCACTTCGACGGGCGGCTGTGGTTCGGAGGGGGGGCTGCCCGAGGAGCCCGACTCGGAGCGCGACCCCGATTCGCGCCGGTCATCCGAAACGAGCGCCACGCGGTAGGTCTCGCCGGGTTCGACCGACCCGGTGTCGATCTCGCGGCGCGGGACCTCGACCGTGTACGTTCCGCCCGCGTCGGTTACTTCGGCACTGAACAGACACAGGAGCTTGTCGGAGATTTCCACCGTTGTCCCTCTACGGGGGACTCGACGCCGGGGTGTAAAGAGCTACCGACCGCGGGCCGCGACGACCGGAGCGGGCCGACGGGAACCGGGCCGAAGCGGTGACGGAAGTCGAGAGGAAGGGTCGATGGGGCGGTGCGACGCCGCGGGGCGATCGACGGACCACCCCGCTCCATCCACGATCCCCTCCCTTTATTCGTCTCTGCTTCCGTCCTCCCCCTGCCGACGCGTTCGTTGCCCGGACGTACCAGGCCGGCGTCCACCGGCCGTCGTCGAGCCCACCTGCGGGCGTGCGAGGGTCGTGGTGGCCGGAAAACCACCGGACTGCGGCGTATTGCCCCGCCGTACCAAATCCACTATACGGGAATCGGCCGTCGGGAGAGTCGTGAGCGCCACCCTACCGTCGACCGCGACCCTCACGGACAAGCAGCGCCGCATCCTGCACTACCTTCGCGGACACGTTGACACGAAGACGTACTTCAAGTCCCGGGTGATCGGCGAGGCGCTCGGCCTCTCGGCGCGGGAGGTTGGAACGAACATGAACGCCATCCAGAACGGCGATTTCGACCTATGCGTCGAGAAGTGGGGCTACTCCTCCTCGACGACGTGGAAGGTCACGGTCTGAGACAGCCACCTTTTTCGAGGAGGGCCTCCGTCGTTCGCGCCGACGGCGCTCGCTCCCCCGTACCCTCTCGGAAAACCTGGGCTGAAAATCCCCTCGCGCCTCACCCTCCGGTCGTTCGGCGCACGGGAGAACGGCTCGCACTGTAGCTCTACCGCCACCGCGTACCGGCCAGCAAGGAACGGTGTCGTTTCCCGGTCGGGAGGGCGACGGGCGAGTCAGGGGTCGACCCGGATCAGGTCGTCGGCTTCGGCGGCGAACGCGCGCGTTGCCTCGTCGAAGGAGTCGGCGTAGCGGACGAGCAGCGTGAGCAGCGTCGCCGGACGGACGAGCGCGTAGCCGTCGGCCCGAGCGAGCAGCCCCGCGCGTTCGAGGTCGGCGGCGCGCTTGCTCACGGTCGGCCGCGAGACGCCCACCCGTGCGGCGAGGGCGCTCGGTGCGGTCTCGGGATCGCGGAGCAGCGCAATGATCATCCCCCGAGCGGTCTCGCGGCGCAGGTGGCCAAGCGCGACCTGCTCGAAGGCGTCGAACGCGTCCGCGGGGAAGAAGCGCCGGTAGTCGCCGTCGCGCCGGCTCTCGATCGCGCCCGTGCGTTCGAGCCGACGGAGGTGGTGTTGGCTCTCGCCGGTGGCGAGTCCGAGGTCGTCCCGGACCTTCGAGAAGTGTGCGCCCGGCGTCGCGGCGAGGTAGCCCGCGATGGCGTCGCGAGCGTCGCTGTCGCGGGCGTCGCCGTCGTCGGCGAGGCGCGCGAGCGGTCCGGCGGCCCCGAGCGCGGCGAAGCGTCGGAGCGTCGAGCGCTTGCGCTCGTCGACCGCGTCGGACCCCGACGTGCGCTCGCCGTCGCCCATCGCCTCTTCGTACGTCCGGGTGCGTAAAGTGGTTTCGCGTGCGTGTCAGTTCCGTACACGAGGAGGGCGGCTCCTCCGGAACGGGGCGTTTCTCGCCGGGCAAATCCCTCTTCGGTCGACTCGCGCTTCGAGTGTGGCTGGATCGGTCGACCCGAAGCGTAGCCCACGCGGAGCCGAGCGAGACAGCGAGGGCCGGGAGTGCCGAGACACACGAGAGACCGCACCGCTACCGCCGACTGCGGGCGCGCCGACCGCTATAGCACGCGTCCGCTGCCACGGCACCGCGTCCGCGACGATATTGCCCGCAACCGCACCGTCGGATCAGTTCGACTCGGTCTCTAGCTCCCCGGTCGACTCCCCGTTCCCGTCGCCGTCGGCCCGGTCGTCGTCGGCTCGACTGTCGTCGGTAGCCTCGGAACTCTCGTCGACGTCTACGTCCGCTCCGGGGTCGGGCGCGCTCGCGTTGGCCCCCGTCTCGCCGCCCGGCGTCGCCCCGCTACCGGCCGCCTCCATCTCCTCGATCACCCTATCGGGGTCTTTGATCTCGCCGGTCTTGATCGCCTCGGCTTCCTGTTCCATCGCCGCAACGTCGAGTTCGGCCTCCTCGTCAATCTCCCCGAGAATCTCGCTGATGTCGTCCAGCCCGATGAGCTCGCGGGTCTCCTCGTCGAACTCGAGGCTGTCGAGCTGCTGACCGTCCTCCCGGACGTCACTGCCCGTGAGATGCTTCCCGTACCGGCCGACGAGCGAGGAGAGCTCTTGGGGGAGGACGAACGTCGTGGACTCGCCCTCGCCGATCGCCGACAGGGTTTCCATGCCCTTGTCGATGACCGCGCGCTCGCCCATCGACTCGGCGGACTTCGCTCGCAGGACCGTCGAGACCGCATCGCCCTGGGCTTCGAGGATCTGGCTCTGCTTTTCCCCTTGGGCCCGGATGATGTTCGACTGCTTGTCACCTTCCGCCTGTTCGACGGCCGAGCGGCGTTCCCCCTGGGCTTCGAGAATCATCGCGCGCCGGGAGCGCTCGGCGGAGGTCTGCTGTTCCATCGCGCGCTGGACGTCCGAAGACGGGTTGACCTCCCGGACTTCGACGCTCTCGACCCGGACGCCCCACTCGTCGGTCGGCTCGTCGAGGTCCCGGCGGATGCGCGCGTTGATCTCCGCACGCTTGCTCAGGGTGTCGTCGAGATCCATGTCCCCGAGGACGGCCCGCAGCGTCGTCTGGGCGAGGTTCGAGACGGCGCGGGTGTAGTCGTCGACCTCCAGGAAGGCCTTCTTCGCGTCCATCACGCGGATGTAGACCACCGCGTCGGCGGTCACGGGCGAGTTGTCCCGGGTGATCGCCTCCTGGCGGGGGACGTCGATCGTCTGGGTGCGCAGGTCGAAGGCGTAGGTGTTCGAGACGAACGGCGGCACGAAGTTGATGCCCGGTTCGAGCAGTTTGCGGTACTCGCCGAACACGGTGAGCGCACGCTTCTCGTAGGCGTTGACGATCTCGACGGCGCTGTACACCGTGACGACCGCGAGCGCGAGCACCAGCAGCCCCACGGCGGTGAGCCCGATACCGGCGACTTGTAGCGGTAACGACCAGTACATGCCTGCCGATTAGGGTGACAGCTGCATAAGACTTCTGCCGCCCGCTTGACGTCTCCGGGGGCCGGCACCGACCGACGGGGCGTAAGCCGGTCGGAAAAATTGGGGATAGGGTAGATCTCGCGCATGGTTTCAGTCCGGAAACGCCGTCACGTCCACGGCTCCGGTCGCCGGATAACGGACGACGGCCGCGCGGGTGTCGAACGCGCGTTCGAGGGTCGTCTCGGTGAGCACCGCCTCGGACGGGCCGGCGTCGAGCACGCGCCCCTCGGCGAGCAGGCAGAGCCGATCGCAGTAGCGGGCCGCCGGATCGAAGTCGTGGATCGCCGCGATCGCCGCAGGGTTGCTCGCTCGTCGCCGCGGCCGGCCGATTCCGATAGCCGTTCTCGACCGTCGATCACGGGGACCTATTCCCGGCGCGGCTCACGCGAACCCGAGCGTGGCTACGTCGACGTACTCGTCGACGAGCGCCGCCGCGCGGTCGTACGGCGACTCGTCGCGTTCGCCCCCGCCCGCCGGTCGGTCGTGGCCGGCGGCCCGGAACACGTTGTCGAGAAACGCCTCGCGGGCGGATCGGTTCTCGAACAGCCCGTGGAGGTAGGTTCCGAGAACGCGGTCGGTCGCCGCGCCCTCGTCCTCGAACGGGCGCGCCGCGTCGTCGAGGATCGCCGTCTCGCCGGCGTGAATCTCGTAGCCCGAGACCGGCCCCGCACCGCCCGCGAGCGGCCCGACGCCCCGGAGTTCGCGGGTGACCCGCTCGACGCGTTTTTCCGGGGAGAACCGGGTCTCGACGGGCAGGAGACCGAGACACGCGACGGTGTCCCGGTCGCCCGTCCCCTCGCTCGCGGCGTTCGTGATGCGCTCGCCGAGGAGCTGGTAGCCGCCACAGAGGCCGACCACGGGACCCTCGAACTCCCGCACGACCCTATCGAGACCGGCCGCGGCCAGCGCGAGCGCGTCGTCGACGGTGTTCTTCGTGCCCGGGAGCACGACCGCGTCCGTCTCCGCGAGGTCGTCGTCGAGCGGGACGTAAGCGACCCTGACGCCCGGTTCGCGCGCGAGGGGGTCGAGGTCGGTGAAGTTCGAGATCCGGGGCAGGCGTGGGACGGCGATCGTCACCGTCCGCGCGTCGGGAACGCCGTCCCCGGTGCCGTGGACGGCCCGCTCGCCCGTCGGCGGGAGCGAGACGCTGTCCTCGGCGGGGAGGCCGGGATCGTCGTGCGGGAGTACGCCCAACACGGGGACGCTCGTTCGTTCCTCGAACTCGTGGAGGCCGGGGTCGAGCAGCGAGCGATCGCCCCGGAACTTGGTGATCACCACACCCGCGACCCGCTCGCGGCAGTCGGCGGGCATCAGCTCGAGGGAGCCGACGAGGCTGGCGAAGACGCCGCCACGCTCGATGTCCGCCAGCAGCAGCACGTCGGCGTCGGCGAACCGGGCGGTCTCGACGTTGGCGAGATCGCGGTGGTGGAGGTTGATCTCGGCGATCGAACCCGCGCCCTCGGCGATCACGACCTCGTGGGCGGCGGCGAGGCGCTCGTGGGCCGTGGCGGCGGCCGCGCGGGCGCGCTCCCAGCTCTCCTCGTAGTAGTCGCCCGCCCGATAGTGGCCGACGGCCGCACCGTCGATCACGAGCTGGGACTCGTCCCCTCCTCGTGGCTTGAGCAGGACCGGGTTGTGGTCGGTCGTCGGCCGCACGCGGGCGGCACGGGCCTGGACGTACTGGGAGACGCCGACCTCGCCGAAGGCGTCGTCCGGTGTGTCCTCGATGGCCGGATCGTCATCGGCGGAGCCCTCGCCCGTCGGGCCCTCAACGGCCGCGTCCCGAGCTGCTGGAGTCCGCGGGACGGCGCGGGCGTTGTTCGACATGTTCTGGGCTTTGAACGGCGCGACCGACACGCCCCGGTCGGCGAGCAGGCGACAGAGCCCCGCCGCGACGGTGCTCTTGCCGACGTGGCTCGCGGTGCCGGCGACGAGCAGCGTCCGTGCCATGATGGGGTGATCGTCTCTTCGTCGGTCGCCGGGGTGCATAAGCCGACCGTCCCCGATCGCCAGCGTCGGGTGGGGCGCGAGGATTCACCACGCGTCGCTGCCGGTCGGTTTCCACGCCCAACCGACAACGGGAGCGAACTCTCACTACGTGACGATCGCGCCATCACAGCCGTACACCGGTGGAACGCGGCGGCCCGCGATCAGAACTCGGTTCCCTTCCGGGCGCGCTGGCCGGCGTCGATCGGGTGTGTGCCCTTCCGCACCTCGGTCACGAGGTCGGCGTGCTCGAAGACGTACTCGGGGGCCTCGTGGCCGCCCGTGAGCACCAGCTCCAGCCCCTCCGGCTTCGATTCGAGGAGTTCGAGTACGTCCCCGGGGTCGACCAGTCCGCGGTTGGCGGCGTACAGGATTTCGTCGAGGACCAGTAGGTGCATCCCCTCCTCGGGAGCGCCGTCGAGCGCGAGCGGCTCGTCGAGTGCCGTCGAACCCGCGCTTTCGATCAACTCCCGGGCGCGCTCGAGACCTGCCCGCGCCTCGGCGGCGTGGGCGTCGTCGTCGCTCCCGTCGGCCATGCCCTCCCAGCCGTAGTGGCCCGCGTTCTCGTAGCTGAATCCGGGGAGGGCAGCGATGGCGTTGTACTCGCCGCGGACGTCCTCGACCGACGATGCGCCGCCTTTCATGAACTGGAGCGCGTGGACCCGGAAACCGTGACCGACCGCCCGCAAGCCCATCCCCAGCGCGGCGGTCGTCTTGCCCTTGCCGTCGCCCCACCACACCTGTACGAGCCCGAACGTCTCGGGCGCGCTCTCCTCGATGGGCTGGGCCGCGGGCGTGACGCCCCCGCCGGGAGTGTTCTCGACGACCGCCTCGCGGTCGGGATCGCCGGCCCCGGCGTCGCCACCTCCGTCGGTGTCACGATCGGTCATGGTCGTCGGCGTTGCGGCCGCGGCGGTCGTCGGTGTTTCGGTCGTCGCGGTCGTCCGTCGTGCGATCGGCTCCGCGGCGGTCCACGCGGAACACGGTCGCCCGCCCCGTCGTGTGAACGCCGTGCTCGGCCGCGGCGACGCTCGCCGGTAGCGTTCGGTCGGCGTACCGCGAGGCGAGGCTCGCGCACACCGCCTCGCGGACACAGGCTCGGGCGGCCGCTCCGACGGACGTCGCGCTCCCGGAGAAGGCCGCGGGCTCGCCGTCCGGGTCACAGCCGACGATCACCGCATCCGTCGTGGTCCCCGGAACGCCGGTCGCTGCGAGGAGCGTGGCGGCCTTCGCCTCGGCGACGACCGCGATCAGGTTGGCGAACGCGCCCGCCGCGAGCGCCCGCGTCGTCCCGACGATCAGATTCACGGTTCCGGGTCCGGCGTCCGTCCACCTCGTGAGGCGATCGTCGTCCCGTCTCCAGGCGGGACAGCCGTCGACGTCCGTCCGGTCGGGGGCCATCGGCGTCGACGGCTCCGCCGAGGCCGATTCCTCGGTTCCCGTCGGGAGCGTCGCGGGGTTGGAGACGCCCGCCGTCGCGTAGGCCTCGACCGGACCGGCCCGCGCCCCGCGGAGGTGATCGAGATCGACGCCGGTGAAGAGCGCGGGTCCGGGCTCGTCGAAGCCCGCCCGGGCACGGCGCTCGGCCACGTAGGCTCCGAGGTCGGTGTGCTCCCAGCCCTCGGGCACGGAGACGTTGTACGCGACCGAACCCCGGGACTGACCGCCGTCCGGGCCGGTCGAGAGCCAGCGCGTCCCCGGGCGACGGACCCGGAGCACATCCTCTCTCACGACGGGCTCGAACAGCTCCGGACGGCCGGACTCGCCGGCTCTGGGGGTCTCGTCGCCTTCACGCATCCGCGAGCACCTCCAGCAGCCGGTCGTTCTCCGCGGGGAGACGCACCGCCACTCGAATGTGGGAATCGAGCCCCCGGAAGGTGGTCGCGTCGCGGATCGCCACCCCGCGCTCGCGGGCCACCCCCACTACCCTCTCGGGGTCGCGCTCGCCGACGTCGAGCAGGAGAAAGGGAGCGTCGGAGGGGTGGACGGCGAAGGGCCCCGAGAACTCCTCGCCCATTCGTGCCCGCTCCCCGCGGACGCGCTCGCGCGTCTCGGCGACGAACCCCTCCTGGCGCAGGCAGTAAGCCCCGACGGCGAGCGCGGGCGTCCCGACGTTCCACGCCCGGCGCGCGGTTTCGAGCCGCTCGTACTCCTCCCCGACGGCGACCGCAAAGCCCGCACGAAGGCCGGGCACGCCGAACATCTTGGTCAGCGAGCGCGCGACGATCGTCGACGGGAGGCCGGCGAGCGAGGGCCGATCGGTGAAGTCGAGAAACGCCTCGTCGGCGAGCAGCGTCGTCCCCCGCTCGCGGCACCGGCGGGCGAACGAGCGGAGCCCACCCTCGGGATAGGCCTCGCCCGTGGGGTTGTTCGGGTTGCAGACGATCGCGAGTGCGTGCTCCCCGGGATCGGCGTCGGGGAGTCGGTCGTGGGCGACGAAGACCGGTTCGCCGCCGGCCAGCCGAACCTCGCGGGCGTACTCGCCGAAGCTCGGGGCCGGGACGAGCGCCGTGTCGCCGGGTTCGACGGTCGTCCCGATCGCGAGCCGGATCGCCGCGAGACCCCCCGGTGTCGGGAGCACCCGCTCGGGCGCACAGTCGAGATACCCGCCGGCAGCCACGCGGAACTCGCGGGGCGGCTCGGGCGGGTAGGTCCGGGCGTCGTCGAGCGCGCCCTCGTAGACGTCGCGCACGCCGGGCGGCGTCCGCGGGTTCGTGTTCGCACTGAAGTCCAGTAGGCCCGAGTCGTCGCTCGATCCGTGAGGGACGCGCCCGACCCCGGCGACCGAATCAGGGTCCATCGTCCCCCGCGGTGTCGTCCTTCGCGGCGTGATCTCTCGTGCCGTCGTCCCCCGCGACGTCTTCGCCCACGGGGCGCTCGTGTGCCTCGGTCGTTCGCTCTCGAACCCTTCCCGAGAGGCCCTCGCGCTCACCGACCGCGAGGGCCCCGCCTATCCCGACTGCTTCCTTGCACTCGCCTGCCGGATACCGCTCAGCGATCCGGGCAGTCCCGGTCGTGCTAGCGACGGGGACGAGTCTCACAGCAGCGCCTCCGCGACCCGTACGTCACGCGGGCGGTTGACGTTCACCGCGAGTCGAGGATCGTGGCTCACGTGGGTCGTGTCCGCGCCGTCGGCGACGACGTTGATGCCCGCGGCGACGAGCTCGCGGCCGTCGCGCTCGACGGGGGCATCGACGCTCGCCCCGAGCGATCGCTTCAGTGCCGCGGGGACGGAGACCGCGAGCGACCGCACGCTCCGGACCGGCGCGTCCGGCCCGTCGTCCGGGCCGCCGCCGGCGTCGAGCGTCGCGTCGGCGTCGGGGACTACACTGGCATCGAGGACCCCGCCGACGGTGGCGGCGGAGAGCAGCGGGAGGTCGGCCGCGACCGTGAGCACGGGCTTCCCGACGCGTTCGAGCGCGGCGTCGAGGTCCGCGACGTACCCCTCGCCGGGCGTCTCGATCAGCCACGGGTCGTCGAGGTCGGCGAGGTGTGCCCGGGTCGCCGGCGCGTGCGGCGAGACGACGGCACACACCCTCTCGATCCGGCTCCCGTCGAGCGCGTTCAGAACCCGGTCGACCATCGGCCGGCCGCCGATCTCGAGCAGCGGCTTCTCGACGTCCACGCCGAGGCGGCTGCCCCGACCGCCACACATCAGGAGGGCGTCCACGCGATCACCCCCGCGTGCAGCGCGGCGACGCGGGCGAGTTCGTTCGCCGCGCCGAAGGCGTCGCCGCTGACGCCGCCGAGCGCCGAGCGCGCCCACCAGCCGACCGCGAGCGCCGCGACGGTCCCCGCGAGGAGCGCGAGCGCGGCGGCGGGCCGGGGCCACGTCAGCGCGGCCGCCGGGAGCGCGACCAGTACGGCTCCGGCGAGCGCTCGCGGGTTGTTGGGCGCCGTGAACGCCGCGCCGAGCCCCTCGTGGGTGGCCGTCCCGAGACACGCGAGCGCCGCCATGCCGAGCTTCGCGCTCACCTCCGCGGCGATCACCAACAGGAGCGCGCCTCGGGGGAGGCCAGCGAGCGCGAGGCCGGCGAGTGTGAGCGCCGCGACGACGAACGTGAGTGCGAGGGTGCCCCCAGCACCGACCGCGACGTCGGCGAGCGCCGCGCGGCGCTCCCCTCGGCCGTGAGCGGCCGCCGCGTCCCCGAGGTCGGCGACCCCGTCCGCGTGAGCGATCCCCGTCAGGAGGTAGACGCCGGCCACGAGCACGAACGCGACCGTCGGTCCGGACGAGAGCGCGTCAACCCCGAGGAGCGCGAGCGCGAGGAGTCCCCCGAGGACATAGCCCGCGAGCGGGAAGGCGAAGGGCGTCGTTCGAAAGGCGTCCCACGCGCGCTCGCCGGCGCCGACCGGCAGCCGCGAGAGGAACGCGAGCGCGCCCCGCAGCGCGGGACACACGCCGGGGCGCTCCCCGCTCCCGTTCCGGTTCATCGCGACCCTCCGTTCAGAGCCACGCGAGACCCCCCGACAGCAGCACTGCGAGGAGGCTCGCCCGGTCGACGACGCCCACGCCCCGACGTGCCCGCTCCGCGGTCGGGAGGCTCCGACCGCGGTTCAGCACGTACGCACCGGGCTTTTCGAGCCGGGCGTCGAGCGCGGCCGCGAGCGTCGCCATCGGCCAGCCCGCGTTCGGCGATCGCGGTGCGTGCGCCCACCGCCGGGCGCGGGTCAGGAGACCGGGATCGCGGGCCGCGAGCGCGAGCAGCGCCGCCGCTGCTCTGGCGGGCACGAACATGGCCGCGTCGTCGAGGCGTGCGCTCGCCCACCCGACGGGTCTCGCGTGGTAGCCAAGCATCGAGTCGAGCGTGTTCACCGCCTTCATCCACGCGGCCGCGCCCGCCGCCGCGGACAGCGATACGGGCGCGAGCAGCGCGAAGGCGAGCAGCGGCCCGACGAGCCCGTCGGCGAGGTTCTCGGCGGCGCTCTCGACCGCCGCGCTCCGGATTTCGGCGGGCGAAAGGTCGGCGGCGTCCCGACCCGCGAGCGCGCGCAGGCGACTTCGCGCCCACCCGAGGTCGGTCTCGGTCACGTCGGCGGTCTCGCGGGCGGCGTCGAGGAGCAGTCGCCGGCTGGTCGTGACGAAGAGCACGAGTCCGGCGACGGTCGCGCCGACAACCGACCCGACGGCGAGCCCGAGCGCCGTCGCGCCGCCGGCGAACCCGGCCACGGAAAGCGGCAGCGCGAGCGCGAGCAGCGCCCCGACGGCCCGCGGGCGACGCCACGCCCGGTCGAACGGCCCGACGGCCCGGCCGAACCACGCTACCGGATGGATGCGGCGGGGCGGCTCCGCCACCGCGGCGTCGAGGGCGACCGACAGCGCAATCGCGCCCGTGGCTACGGGAGGCATCGACTGCCCTCCGGGGATCCCGGAGCCGCGAGGACGGACGGGACGGTCGGCGCGGCCGTCGCCCCCCGTGGCCTCGCCGGTCCTGATCGTCGGATCGAGACGCGGTCCGATCGGCTCCTCATTGGGTTCTCATCGGCACAGCTGCACTTGAACGCCCCGGTCACCGGAGGTCGTGGGGTCCGGCACGCCGGCGGAACACGACCGGGGCCGCGTCGGCTCGGTGCGCGTTCGCACGCCGAACTGCATTGCTGTACC
The DNA here is from genome assembly GCA_003021045.1 of Halobacteriales archaeon QS_4_69_34. Lineage (GTDB taxonomy): Archaea > Halobacteriota > Halobacteria > Halobacteriales > Halococcaceae > PXRN01. Next base: position 31,174 of record PXRN01000003.1, read on the forward strand.
CTCTGTCCGTTCCTCCTTTCTCGTGTCTCCTATGGCTCCCTCGAACGGCACGGAGCGGGCGCGTGGGTTTTAGTTCGCGCCCGCACCAGCACCGGTATGCGCGACGCCTACCTGGTCGGAGCGGGACAGTCGTCCTTCGGCTCGTTTCCCGACGAGACCTACCGTTCGCTGTTCGAGACGGCCTTCGAGCGCGCGCTCGACGGCGCCGACGCGCTCAACCCGGCGCGCATCGAGGAGGTGCATCTGGGAACGCTCGGCGTCGGCGGCCGCCAGCTCGGCCTCAGCGCGCCCGCAGTCACCGAGCACGTCGGGCTCCACGACGTGCCGACGACCCGGGTCGAGAACGCCTGCGCGGCGAGCGCCTACGCCCTCCGGGGCGCGGTCCGTGCGGTGCGGGCCGGCGCGGTCGACGTCGCGCTCGCGGGCGGTTACGAGGTAATGACTGACACGAGCGCCGACCGGACGAAGTGGTGGCTCGGCGTCAGCGGCGAGACCGAGTGGGAACGTACGGCAGGAACGACGTTCGCGGGCGTCTACGCCCAGATGGCGCGGGCACACATCGACGAGTACGGCACGACCGTAGAGGACCTCGCGCGCGTCACGGTCAAGAACCACGCCAATGGCGCGAAAAACCCCAACGCCCACCTCGGATTCGAGTGCTCGGTCGAGGACGCCCGCTCGGCCCCGGCGGTCGCCGACCCTCTCAATCTCTATCACTGCTGTCCCACCTCCGACGGTGCGAGCGCGGTGCTGGTCGCCAGCGAGGACGTGGCGCGGGAGCTGCGGGCGGGCGACCCGGAGCGAGCGGGACAGGCGGACGACGCCGCCCCGCTCGTGCGCGTCGCTGGCGTCGGCGCGGCGAGCGGCCGGGTGGGACTGTTCCAGCGCGACACGTTCACCTCGATCCCGGCGAGCGTCACGGCTGCGGAGCGGGCCTACGACGCCGCTGGGATCGGTCCCGAGGACGTCGACGTCGCGGAGGTCCACGACTGCTTTGCGATCGCGGAGCTGCTCGCCTACGAGGATCTGGGCTTCTGTGCGCCCGGCAAGTCGGGGAAACTGCTCCGCGAGGGCGTCACCGATCCCGACGGCGCGCTCCCCGCGAACACCAGCGGCGGGCTGAAATCGAAGGGCCACCCGATCGGCGCGACCGGCACGGGCCAGATCGCCGAGCTCTCCGCACAGCTGCGCGGCGAGGCCCACGTGCAGGTCAGCTCCCCAGAGATCGGGCTGGCGCACAACGTCGGCGGCAGCGGCGGCGGGGTCGCCGTGACGATCCTCGAACGGGTCGACGGAGGCGCTCGCGCCGACGGCGGCAGTCGTGGCCGGGAGGGAGACGAGCGATGAGGGGGATCGACGCGGCCGCCGCGTACCTCCCGCGCTTTCGCCTGTCGACAGACGAGCTCGCCGACGCGTGGGAGTCGGTCGGCGCGAGCGGCATCGAGAACAGAACTGTGCCGGCGGTCGACGAGGACGCGCTCACGATGGCCGCCGCGGCGGCCGAACGCGCGCTCGACCGGGCGGCCGTCGGGCCCCGAGCGATCGAGTCGGTCGCCGTGGCGACCACGACCCCGCCGCTGGAGGAGGGACCGCTGGCCGTGCGCCTCGGGCGGATGGTCGGGCTCTCCCGTGAAACTGCGCTCGCTGAGCACACCCAAGGGACGCTCGCCGGTGCCGAGGCCCTCGACGGCGCACTCCGGGCGTCGGGGCCGGCGCTCGTCGTCGCCGCGGACTGTCCCGCGGGCGATCCCGCGAACGCGGATCACCGGACGGGTGCTGGCGCGGCGGCGTTCGTAGTGACCGACGACGCGGCAGTGGACTTCGGCGACCGTGCGTGGTACGCCGACGAGCATCCGGGCGTTCGTTACCGCGAGCGCGGCTCCACGCTGATAGACTCGCTCGGCACGACGAGCTACGAGCGAGAGGCGATGCGGGAGTGTCTCGCCGGAGCTATCGCGGGACTCGACGCGCTCGACGCTGCGGAGGACAACGTTCACGCCGCCGCGATCCACCAGCCCGACGCGAGCGTCCCCGGTCGGGTTGGGAGTGACCTGCCGTTCGATACGGCAGCCGTGGGACGGGGGATCGTCGTCGACCGGATCGGCGACGCCGGGGCGGCCGGCGTTCCGCTCGGACTGTGTCGTGCGCTGTCGAGCGCCGGCCCGGACGACCGGGTGGTCGGGGCCTTCTTCGGCGGCGGCGCGGTCGCGTTCGTCTTCGAAGGCGGGCTCGGCAGCGGGGCCGGGTTCGACGATGCGCTCGCGGAGGACCTCGACCGGGAGGGCATCCAGGTGACGTACACGCGATACCTCCGCGAACGCGGAATCGTTGCCGGGAACGAGGTCGCTGGCGGCGGCGCCCACGTGAGCGTCCCGAACTGGCGGCGGACGCTCGACCAGCGCTACCGGCTTCTGGCCGGGCGGTGTCCCGACTGCGGCGCGCTCGCCTTTCCGCCGGAGGGAGCCTGCCCGGGCTGTCACGCCCGCGTCGAGTACGAGCGCGTCGCGCTCTCCCGAACGGGAACCGTCGCCACCCTGACGACCATCGAGCAGGGCGGCGCACCGCCGGAGTTCGCCGACCAGCAGGCCCGGGATGGTCCCTACGGGGCGGCGATCGTCGAACTCGAAGCCGAGGACGGCGAGGCCGACGGCGACTCCATCGACGGCGGAACGGTCACCCTGCCCGCTCAGCTCACCGACTGCGATCCCGGGGACGTGGAGACGGACGAGGAGGTCCGGGCCGCGATCCGCCGTGTCTACACACAGGAAGGGGTCCCGCGCTACGGGGTGAAGTTCACGCCGGTCGGGTGATCTCCCCTCCCTTCGTGTGTCGCGTGTCGCCCCGGGGTTGCGACGGCTCGCTCGCCGGCGGTAGCTATTTGTCACCATCGCACGGACGGCCGGCATGGCGTACAGCTACGAGCCACACTACTTCGAGGACATGGAGGTCGGCAAGACCTTCGAGAGCGCCGGGCGCACCGTCACGGAGACGGACTTCGTGATGCACTCGATGTTCACGGGCGACTGGACCGAGCTCCACACCAACACGGAGTACGCCGAGGACGGCCCCTTCGGCGCGCGCATCGCGCAGGGACCGATGACGTTCATCCTCTCGACGGGACTGTTCCAGCGGACGGGCGTCGTCGAGCGCACGGTCGTCGCCTTCCTCGGAATGAACTACATGGATCTGCCCAATGCTTTGGGAGTAGGGGAGACTATCAGTTGCGAGTTCGAGTGTACGGAAAAGCGCGAACTCGAAAGTCAGGACGATGCCGGACTGGTAATCATCGACACGACCATGACTAATCAAGACGGCGAAACCAAATTCGAGGGTGATATGAAATTCCTCTTCAGGAGGCGATCCAGCGATTCCTGATCGTCCGGGGGTGCGAGTCCGAGCGTTTACTCTCGGATGACCGTGAGCATCGTCCGGCGACCGTCCTGGCGACGGACGAAACGGGGCCAAGAGATAGCAACCGACCATCGTGTCACAGAGCCACAACCGCGTGATAATGGATCGTCGTCGATGGACTCGTTACGTTCGTCTTCCCTCTTCCATCCGCTCACCTCGTGGGGCCATTGATAGCAACTCACGTAGCCTTCTCGCTTCCCCCGCCGTTTCTCGCAGAACCGAGCACAGGTCCCCATCAAACGCGGGATATATCCGCACGGAGGACGATCTCTCGCTACCATGGGTCGTTCCGGGAAGTCCCTGTTCGTGGCCTCCCTACTGGGGTTACTCGTCTCCGGTGCGCTCCTGATCGTTGTGCTCGGCTACTTCGCAGTGGTGATCTATTCGGCTCTCCGGACGGGGACGCCGATCGTGGGGGTCCTCCTCGACCTCGCGTTCCCCTACTTGGCGATCGTGGGGGTCCTCGTCGTCGTGACCACAGTCACCGCTGTCGGTTCGGTACTGGGACTCCTCCGGCGTGCGTCGATCCCCCGGAGCGCTCGTCTCCAGTCGGTTCTCGAACGGGCCGAGCGACGGCATCCGATCGTAGAAGCGTTCGGGCTATCCGGTTTGGTCGCACCACCGGAGCCCTCCGCCGAGGAGCGTGCCGAGGAGGCGCTGGCCGCCCTGAAGCGTCGGTACGTCGCGGGCGAGATCGACGAGGAGACCTTCGAGCGCAAACTGGATCGGCTCGTGAGCAACGACTCGCTCGACGACGCCCGCGCGGCTCACGAACCCGAAGCCACGTTAGAACACTGACAATATCGAGCTCGAAAGCCGCGAGGACGCCGAGCTCGTCGGTGCTCACATGTCCGATCAGGACGGTGACGAGGTGTTCGCTGGCGACATGAAATCCCTGTTCGAACGGCGGGAGTAAGCGGTCGCCGAACGGAGCCGTCGACAGCCCCGACCCGGCGGCGCACGCTTTTCACGGCCGGAGTGTTCCATGGGGTATGGCGCTCGACGTTCTCGACGGCGACGAACCGCGCGCGATCGACACCCACGCCCACCAGCCCACGAGCGAGTTCCTGGAGGACGCCGGCGGCGAGATGATGGCCGACGCGGCACGGACGTTCGGCACCGAGCTCGAAACGTGGGGCTACGAGGAGATGATCGAGGAGTACCACGAGGCCGGCATCGGCCGCGCCGTACTGCTGGGCTGGGACGCAGAGACCAACACGGGCAACCCGCCGGTGACGAACGAGTACGTCGCCGAGGTGCGCGACGAGCACCCGGATTTCTTCGTCGGTTTCGGGAGCGTCGATCCCCTGAAGGACGAGTGCGTCGCGGACGCCGAACGCGCGATCGAGGACCTCGACCTCTCAGGGTTCAAGTTCCAGCAGATAGCACAAGGGTTCGACCCGAGCGCGCCCGAGCACGAGCCCCTCTGGAGCGTGATCGAGGACCTCGGCGTCCCCGTCGTCTTCCACGGTGGAAACTCCACCCTCGGCGCGGGGAGTCCCGGCGGGCGCGGCCTGCGCGTGAAACACGGCGATCCCCTGCTGGTGGACGACGTGGCCGCGCGCCACCCCGACCTCCGGATTCTGCTCGCCCATCCGGCCTTTCCGTGGGAGAAAGAGCAGCTGGCGATCTGTCAGCAGAAGGGCAACGTCCACATGGATCTGTCGGGCTGGCTCCCGAAGTACATCGACGAGCAGGTGCTCCGGTACGCGGGCACCGTCTTACAGGACAAAGCGATGTTCGGCACCGATTACCCGATGCTCCGGCCCGCGCGGTGGCTCGACTCCTTCGAGAACCACACCGACTATTCCGAGGAAGTACAACGAAAGCTGCTCTGGGAGAACGCCGAGGAGTTCTTGGGCCTCTAACCTTCCCCCTCCCCTTGACCGGGAAACGTCGGTCGCACAGCCGCTCCGGCGGACGAACCCGAAGTGGGCGGAGCGGGTTACGGTCTGCGCGCGCGAGCGCCACGGGTGGGCGCTCGCGGTCGCTGTGGGTGGTAGTCGAGAGCCCGAGCGGAGCGGATCGGCTGGGGAGGGTCGGCTGGGGGTGCGGTTGCGGATGGGGTTTCTCGTGTGCATCGTACTCGCGGCCCTCGCTGCGATGTGTGATCGCTTCCTCCCTGCTTCAAGCCGCTCCCATAGCTTTAATCGCTCCGCGCAGGATCGCCGAGTATGGACATCGAGGCGTTCTTCGAGGGGATGCCCTTTGCCGACCTGCTCGGCGTCGAGGTCACCGAGGTCAGCGACGGCCACGCCGAGGGGTACCTCCCGATGCGCGAGGAGCTCTCGTGGAACGAGGATCGATTGATGGCCCATGGCGGCGTCACGTTCACCCTCGCCGACACCGTGGGCGGCGCGGCGCTCGTCTCGCTCGTCGAGCAACCCGTGCCGACGATCGACATGCGCATCGACTACCTCGAAGCGGGCACCGGCGACCTCCACGCCACGGCCGACGTGCTCCGCTTGGGGAACGAGGTCGGGACGGTCGAGGTGGAAGTCACCGACGCGGACGGGACCGCGCTCGCCGACGTCCGGGGCGTCTACAAGACCGGCTAGAACACCGCCGAACGGAAGGTTCGATCGATCCGCGGCGACTCGGGAGACGACACTCGCGCCGAGGGATGGGGCAACTCGGCGTGGGGCGGGGGAGCGAACGCGGCTAGTAGTACCCGCCGTCATCGCCGTCGCCACCCCCGCCGTCACCGGCAGTCGTCCCGCTATCGTCGGTGGTCCCGCCGCCTTCGCAGGGCAGGGACGCATCGAGGGAGGCGTCGCCGACCAGCACGACCCCGCACATCTGGCTCTCGCCGTGGACGGTGCAGTAGTACTCGAACACCCCGCTGCTCTCGAACGTGTGGGAGACGCTCTCGCCGGCCGGCACCCGCTCGTCGAACTCCCACGACGCGGCAGCGTCGTGGAACTGGCTACTCGTCACGGTGTGGGCGAAACCGTCCTCGTTCGGCCACTCGACCGTGGTTCCCGGATCGACCGACGCTCGCACGGGATCGAACGCCGTGTTCTTCATCGTGACCGTCGTGCTCGCCGCTGCGGTCCCGTCGGCGGGATCGGCCGTCGTCCCCGCGCCGCCGTCCACGCCATTCGTGGCTCCGCTCCCGGTCGTCGCGTCCGTCACGACCTCGTCGGTTCCGGTACCGCCGCCGACCGGCGTCTCCCCGTTGGCGGTGGTGCCGGTCGCCGCTGTCGTGCCAGCGGCCGTCGTCTTCCCGTCCGCGGCCGTCGTCCCGCCGTCGTCGCCACCGCCGCCGATGCAGCCGGCGACGAGCGGCGTCGTAACGACGACCGTGCCGGTCAGGAACGTTCGTCGCCTCATGGCCGGCATCATGGCTCGGTCGGCAAGTGCCTTGTGGCGATTCCCTCTATCTCGCCACGGGTTTCCGGCCGACCCGTGATCGGCCGCGTTCGCCGGCGTGGAGAAGAGAGGAGGGACGGCGCGCGAAACCGAGTGCGCGGGTTCAGCCGCCCCGTCGGAGCCGTCGCGGGATCGCGGAGGTACCCGATCGCACCGCGCTCGCCGGTCAGTCCGCGAGTCGCTTCCGGTACATGACCAGTTCGAACGCCTCGCCGAAAGCCTCGACCTCCAGCGTGCGCTCCCCGGTGAACCCGTTTCGCTCGTAGAAGCGCCGTGCGGCGACCTGCTGTGGACTCGTATCGAGCACCAGCTCCTGGTAGCCGCGCTCGCGGGCGCGGGACTCCAGTTCGTCGTAGATCCGCTGGCCGTACCCGCGGCGCTGGTGGTCGGGGTCGACGCGCATCCGCTTGAGCTCCGCAACCGGCCCGACGAGCGAATCGAACGCCGCCGCGGTGCGCTCGGCGACGGGCCGAAACGCGCCCATCGCGACGACCACCCCCTTCCGGAGCCCGACGAGGAACTCCCCGTCCGCGTCGAGATAGTGGTCTTCGATGCGATCGAGGTCCGGTTCGGGCACGTCCTCCACGAACGCGAACCCGGGGACGGCCCGCAGCGCCGCCTCGTGGAGTTCCCGTGTCCGCGTCTCGTCGGCCGGCCGGTAGCGACGGATCGAGAGCTCGGACGCCACGGTTCTCGTTCGCTCGCCCGGGTGACTTCGCCGTTTCGGCCGGTCTTCGCCCGCGCCGTGACCGCCGCTTCAGGCGAACAACTCCGAGAACAGCGCACGCTGACCGCGCCGGAGGCGTTCGAGAAACGCGGACTTGCCGATTCCCAGCTGTTCGGCCACTTCGGCGGCGGTCGCGCCCCGTGGCACGGCGAAGTACTCCATCTCCAGTGCCGTCCGGAGGGCCGCCTCCTGGCGCGGCGTAACGTCCCACCGCTCGGCGACGGTCGCCTCGTCGTCGGCCCCGAGCGGCGAGGCGCGCTCCAAGGTGACGCCGACCGCCTCGCCCGCCGTGTCGAGCACGCCGCGGAGCACTTCCTGTCCCACCACAGCTCCGGTGAAGACCGCACTACCCGCGTCGTAGCGCAGCGACTCCGCGATGAAGCCCGCGCTCACGAGCTCGTGGACCACACAGGGGCGCTTCGAGAGACACCGGCAGTTCCAGCGATCCCCGACCCCCGAGACGTGGAGGTACCTGATCCGTTCGTCGGCGTCGAGGGTTCCGACGAACCTCTCCGACCGCGGCGCGGTGAACCCCACCAGGGCGTAGCCGTCGGCTCGTAGCTGCGGTGGCCGCGCGTCCACACGTGTCTCCGTCTCCCGGGTCGCGTCGGCCAGCGGGCAACCGTCGCCCTCGACGCGGAACTCGACGAGCAGACACTCCTCGATCACAGCGACCGTCGCCGCCGGTGACGTATAAACCCCGCCCATGGACGGGTCAACCCCTATGTGAGTCGGGATCATACCCGCGGGCAGAGCCATGGACCTCGACACCGTGAAAGAACGGGCCGGTCCGCGGGAGTTCGGCCCGGGCGACGACATGCCCGAGGAGTACCGGAAGGCCGCGACCCGGATGATCCAGTTCCACGCGAACAGCGAGATCATGGGTGCCTACCTCGAAAAGCCGTTCATCCGGCAGTCGCCGAGCCTCGACCGGAAGCTCGCGTTCTCGGCGAAGACCCAGGACGAGATCGGCCACGGTCAGCTGCTGTATCGGGCCGCGGAGTCCCTCGGCGTGAAGACCAGAGAGCAGATGCTCGACGAGCTCGCGGCAGGCGAAGGCAAGTTCCTGAACTGCTTTCACTACCCGATGACGGAGTGGCAGGAGACGCCGATGATCGCCTTCTTCGTCGACGGCGCGGCAATGCGCCGGCAGGCCACGCTCAAGCGCACGAGCTGGGAGCCCTACGCCCACGCGATGGACAAGATCTGCTTCGAGGAGGGCTTTCACATCAAGCACGGCGAGGACATCATGCGCGAGCTCGCCACCGGATCGAAGCGCGGACAGGAGCTCCTCCAGGAGGCCTTCGAGGAGTGGTGGCCCCGCATCCTCCAGTTCTTCGGGCCGACCGACGACGACAGCACCCACCACGACTTCTCCGCGGACGTCGGACTCAAACGGATGGGCAACGACGAGCTCCGGCAGGCCTTCCTCAACGCGTACATCCCCAAAGCCGAGAAATACGGGCTGGAGATCCCCGAAAAGCCCCGGATCGTCGAGGAGGATGGCACCTACGAGGTGATCGAGGAGGACCTCGACTGGGAGGAATTCTTCACGGTCGCCAAAAACGAGTATCCCTCGGGACGCGAGCAGATCAACGGGCGCAAGGAAGCACAGGAAGCCGTCGCGTGGGTCCGCAAGAGTCTCGACGACTGGGAGCACGCCGGCACGGCGGGCGCGAGCACCCAGCGGGCGGCCGACTGAACCATGATCTGGGAGGTGTTCAGACAGGAGCAGGCGGGGGAGTATCACACCCACTGCGGGAACGTCCACGCGCCCGACCGGGAGATGGCGCTCACGTTCGCCCAGATCCAGCACGGTCGGCGCAAGCCCACCCACAGCCTGTGGGTCGTCCCCCAGCCAGAAGTCAGCGAGGTCGACGACGAGGCGGCGACGTTCGGGGGCACCACCGACAAGTCCTACCGGTGGGTGATGCCGTACAACCGCGTCGATCCCGAGTTCGCCGAGGAGATCGCCGAGAGCGAGGCCGAACAGCGCGACGCCGACGAGCAACGGAGCGAGGGCTGATGGCGGCGAGCACCGAAAGAAACGAGCGCGACGGCCGGCTGGGTGGTCCCGACGAGCTGAGCGAGCGCGAGCAGGCGGCCGTCGAGACGCTGTGTTACCGGCTCGCCGACGACGAGCTCGTGCTCGGCGAGCGTTACACCGAGTGGCAGGTCCGCGCGCCCACGCTGGAATCCGACCTCGCGCTTTCCAACATCGCCCAGGACGAGTTCGGCCACGCCCGGCTGTGGTACGACCTGCTGGAGGACTTCGGGTACACCGAGGCCGACCTGATCTTCGAGCGAGATCCGGGGGCGTTTCGGCACGCGACGCTCGTCGAGCTGCCCTTCGAGAAGGGCGATTGGGCCGACGCCATCGTTCGCTCCTATCTCTACGACGCCGCCGAACACCTGCGGCTCGAAGCGCTCGAGAACTCCAGCTACCCGCGTCTCGCCGACCGCGTGAGGAAGGTGCTGAGCGAGGAGCGCTACCACCGCGAGCACGCACGGAACTGGCTCGAACGGCTCACCGCCGGCGCGGAGGGCCGCGAGCGCGTCCAGTCCGCCGCCGACCGGCTCTTTCCGCACGCACTGGCGCTGTTCGAACCCGTGGGGGAGAGCGACGCCGACGTCGACGCCCTCGGGCTCCGCACCGAATCGCTCGATTCGATGCGCGAGCAGTGGCTCGACACCGTGCTACCGTTTCTCTCCTCGCTCGGTATCGACGCCGCCCCGGAGCTTTGCGAGGGAACCGACGTCGAGTCGTTGCTGCCCGAGAGCGTCGGCCGCGACGGGTCGCACACCGACGCGTGGCCCGAACTCCACGCCGAGATGACGCGCACGTACCGCGACCTCGGGCGGACTGAGGCCCGTCGCATCATGTCCGATCCCGACGACGCGGAGTGACTTCGACGATGGACGACCTCGCTACCGACCGCGACGCCACTACCGGCCGCGACGACACCGACCCGGACACGTCCCGTACCGACGGCGCGGAGCCGACCGACGCGGGGCCGACCTACTGTGCGCACACCGACTACGCGCATGACGGCCCCGCAGTCGAGGAGCTGCCCGCGACGGGCGAGGGGGCCGAGGGCGTCGAGCGACGCGTCTGGGACGCCCTCTACGGCATCGAAGATCCCGAGATGCCGATCTCGATCGTCGACCTCGGGCTGCTCTACGGCGCCTCGGTCGCCGGAGGCCACGCGACCGTCGACATGACGCTGACCTACACGGGGTGCCCGGCCCGGAAGATGCTCACCGAGGAGGTCGAGAACGTAGTGGGAGCGGTCGCGGGCGTCGAGAGCGTCGACCTGCGACTGGTCTGGTCGCCCCCGTGGTCGCTGAGGATGGTCACCGACCAGGGGAGAGCGGACCTCCGCGAGTTCGGCCTGAGCGTTCCCGACGCAGACGAGGAGTCGGGATCGGGAGGAACCGCGAGGACGGAGATCCAGCCGTGAGAAGGCCCGATCCGAGCGTCGAGACCACGGGACAGGACGAGCGCGCGGCGTGTCCCTACTGCGGTTCGACCGAGACCCGGCGCGAGCACCCGAAGGGGCCGTCGCTGTGTCGCTCGATGCACTACTGCGACGCCTGCGAGCAGCCCTTCGAGGCGTTCGGGTAGCCCAGACGGCGAGGAGACCGCCGCCGGCACCGTCGAGCCAGTGACGCGGCCGTCGAGACGGGCGTGAATCAGTGGAGGTGAGGTGCTCGACCGCACCGGCCCACGGCCTCCCTGGCTTCGCTTCTTACTGTCCGGACGCGTCTTCCAGGTCCGTCCCGTCCTTGAGGTCCTGTCGTCGCTCACCCGACTCGCTGCTGTCCGGGACCGGCGGAGCCAGCCCGTCGTCGTTCGTGGGATCGACCCCGCTATCGTCCGCCCGTCGATCGTCCTCGGCTCTCGCCGCGGTGTTCCCGCCGTCGACCGGGTCACGCTCGGGGCCGTCCTCGGGCGTCTCGGCGGCCACCTCGGCGGTCAGGTCCGACCGCCCGGACTGTGCGTCGGTTTCGGGCGGCGGTCCCGCGGTAGACTCTTTCGTCCCGTCGATCACGTAACGGTCGCCCTCCTCGTAGACCACCCGCCCGCCGACCGTGATCGGCTCGCCGATCTCGTTGCTCAGCCGCCGCAGCGTCGTCTCGTGGTCCTCCTCGGGTTCGCCCCCATCGGTCATGCCCGGCCGTCGAACGCGGAGGGGCTTGCCTCCGTTGCAGGAATGTGCGCGCCGCGTGGCCGTGCCCTTCGCCCTCGCCACGATTGGTCGTCGCCGTAACGACGGCGTACAGTACACCGAGCGCCACGGGGGTGGTCCGACCCGGAGTTGAGAGGTGGTCCGCACCGGCGACCACGAACGCAGAGCCGGCCGCCCGGTCCGCGGCGGTTCGACGATCCTCTACTCGAAGTGGGGGACGACCTCACTCCCGAGGCGCTCGACGCACTCGACCATTTCGTCGGTACCGGTGCCGGGGTGGTAGGTGCGGAAGATGAAGTGGATCCCGTCGCCGAGCGCCTCCCGGTAGGCTTCGAGCCCCTCGATGACCTGCTCGGGGGTGCCGAAGATCGCCTGCTCTCTCAGCTCCTCCTTTCGCTCCTCGGGAAGTTCATCGACCGGCTCGCCGGAGAATATCTCGGCGTAGCGGCGCTGGAGGTAGAAGTATCCCTCGCGCATCGCGTCCCACGCCCCCTCGCGGGAATCGTCGACGAACCCGTGCTGGAGCACGTAGACCTGGAAGTCACCCTCGATTCCCTCCTCGTTCCGGACGTGCTCGATGTCCTTCTTGCGCTTTGCGACGCCCTCGATCGACAGCGAGGATGGCGCACACCACGCCTCGCCGACGCGCGCCGCGCGCCTGACAGCCGGCTTCGCCGAGCCACCGAGCATGAGCGGTACGTCGCCGTCGGGCGTGGGCGTCACCGTCACCTCGGGGGAGACGTCGTGAAACCGGGGATCGTACTCCAGGGGCCCGGGCGACCACGCACCGCGGAGGACCTCGACGGCGTCGGTCAGGCGCTCGACGCGCTGTTCCTCCGGAATCCCGAACGCGTCGAACTCCCGGGGGTTCGAGCCGATGGCGAGCCCGAGGGTGAGACGACCGCCCGAGACGAGGTCGACGGTGGCGGCGTCCTCGGCCAGCCGCACGGCGTCGTACAGCGGCGCGAGCGCGATGCAGCTCCCGATCTCGATCTCGGCGGTGCTCGCGGCGAGCGCGCCGAGCGCGGGCATCGTCCCCGAGAGGTACCCATCGTCGAGGAAGTGGTGCTCGGAGACCCACGCGCTGGCGAGCCCGGCGTCGTCGGTGGTCGCGCCGAGTTCGAGCATCTCGTCGTATATCTCGCTCGTCGAGCGCTCGTCGTCCGGGCGCTGCTGGCAGGTGAACAGGCCGGTGCCGATCTCCATGCCTCCTCTGTGTGCCCCGATGTGGAAAGCCCTACCCCCGCCGAAACGCCTATCGTTCGGACCGTGGTACGGATGGTCATGGCGATTCGTGAGTCGACGGCCGAGGACGTCGAGGCCATCGCGCGGGTGGCACGAGCGTCGTGGGAGGCCGACTACCCCGACATTCTGAGCCGCGAGACCGCAGCGGAGGGCGTCGAGGCGTGGTACGCGCCCGAACAGCTCGAACGCGAGATCGAGAGCGAGAACGCACTGGTTCCCGTCGTCGAAATCGAGGCGGAGATCGTCGGCTTCGCTCACGCCGTCACGGACGAACAGGGCGGGACGATTCTCCGGCTCTACGTCGCGCCCGAGCACCGCCGGGACGGCGTCGGTGGCGACTTGCTCGAACACACCCGGAGCGCGCTGGCCGAGCGGGGCGCGGAGCGCGTCCGGGCGATGGTGTTCGCGGACAACGACCTCGGCAACGAGTTCTACCGCCGATTCGGGTTCGAGCCCGAACGCGAATCCGAGACCGAGATCGGCGGCGAAACCTATCGCGAGACCGTCTACGTCGCCGACGCCTGAGGGCTTCGTTGTGAAACTGACCGTCGTCTACGGGGACCGACGAGGACCGGCTCCACGTCGACACCGGCGAGACGCGTCCTCTCGGTCCCCGACTCGGCGTGCTATGGAGCGAGCGGGCCGAGTAGAAGCGTCCCTCGGGGATCGCTCCGGGAACCGCTTGCCGTAGAGCGGTCGATACGGTCCACTTCGGTGTTCGAAAACCGACAGAGGACGCCGCCTCATAGGGATTGTTGTCGGTCATTTCGGTGTGCCGCTGACACGGGGGTCGGTGGCTACCGGTAAACAGACACGACAATCCCTGTCAGTGGTCGATTCGCGTGATCTCTTCGACGGGCCACTGGCTCAACAGTTCGACGCCGTCCTCGCGCACGACGACCATCTCCTCGACGCGTACACCCTGCCTGTCGGCGGGCTCTTGGGTCTCGACGGCCATCGTCATCCCCTCCTCGATCTCGACGGGATGCTCGGGCGAGAGGCCACGCCAGATCAGGGGCACCTCGTAGAGCTGGAGACCCAGCCCGTGCGCCCAGTGGTTGGTGGTGAGCTGCCAGTGCTCTTCTGCGTCGTAGTACTCGGCGTGCTCGCCGCCCATGTCCGGAAAACCTTCACAGATCTCGTCGGTCGTCGCGCCCGGCTCGATGCCCTCCAAGACGTCGTAGAGGGTGTCGCGGGCGGTCTCGTAGGCGTCCCGTTGGGCGTCGGTGGGCTCGCCAATCGAGAACGTTCGATAGTAACACGAGCAATAGCCCAGATACCCGACGTTGTAGAAGTCGGCGTAGACCAGATCGCCCGGGCGGATCACCCGGTCGGTCGTGTTTGCCTGATGTTTGGGCCACGTGTTCGGACCCGACGTGAGATAGCCCCCGCCGACGAACGCGCCGTGGCGGTGGAGCTCCCGCACGGCGTCGCCCCAGACCTCCGACTCGCGCTTGCCGGGTCGTGCGCTCGCTTTGATCCGCTGGAAGCCCGCCTCGCAGATCGCCGCGACCTGCCGGAGACACTCGATCTCCTCGCGCGTCTTCACCTTCCGGGCGTCCTCCATGACCGCCGAACACTCCGCCGGGCGACAGTCGACGCCGCGCTCCTCGAACGCCTCCAGCAGTCCGGCGTTCCCGACGTCGATGCCCATCGGCTCGCCGTCGAGGCCGTGTTCTTCGAGCGCGTCCACTACCGTGTCGGCCATCGTTCCGAGCAGGAACTCCCGGGCCGAGTCCCGGCCCGCGGCGCGCGGGACGTTCCCGAGACCGGGACACGCGTAGCGGACGTCGTCGAGCCACGGACAGTTGTGTCGCTGATTCGAGGCGTGGTCGGCCGTATCCCAGTGTGTGATCCTCCCCGCCTCGGTCAACAGGGTGTAGTGGTCAGCCCCGCTGCCGCCGGTCATCGCCAGCCCGGTGACGTATCTGATGTTCGGATCCGAGAGGAGGAGCATACTGCCCAGCTCCGTCTCACGCAGCCGCGAGAGCGCGCGTTCGTTGCGCCCCTCGCGGAGTCGCCGGACATCGATGCGCTCCTCCCAGTCGACGGCCATCGTCCCCCGGGTGCCCTCCATGAACTCGCGCCGGTGCATGGCCGCCGCACGGGTGGCCACGGCTTATAGTTCGCGCCGCGATCGTCAGCCCGAACGCCGCGCGTTGTCGCGTCGGCATGGAAGGGTTTGTCGACCCACCCGATCGTCTCGGCACATCGCCCGCGCCGTTCGATCGGTGGGCAGAGGCGTCCGTTCGGCCCTCAGCAGAAGTTCTGGGTCGCGTAGACCTCCGTCCGCCCGTTCTCGGTGTCGATGGCGACCCCGATGGCCTCGCGTCGCCAGTAGTCGGCGAGCAGGTTCTCGCGGTGATCCGTCGAGTTCATCCAGCCGCTGACGATCCCGCGGGCGAGCGCGTCCGTCGTCTCGTAGCGCTCGTAGCCGCGGCTGGTATCGATCCTCTTCCCGTAGTAGGTCATCAGGACGTTCTCGCCGCCGGTCACCACCCTGAACCCGTCCGCGAGGACGAGACATCGGTAGTCGAACCGGCGATACCGATCGGAGAGCGTCTCGCCCGCGGGGCCGACGTGGCCGAAGTAGCTCCGGTTCGCCATGTCGGCGCTGTGATAGCGCGCCACCGGGCGCAGGCCGGTGGCGAAACTCAGGTTCGACAGGCCGCGCTCGGCGCGCTCCGCGTTGACGTAGGCGTGGATGCGGTACTCGAGTGCCGTCCTGTTGAGCTCCGTCCCATCGGGCCCCGTCCCGTTCGAGACCTGCCATCCCCCGACCTGCATCTCCGGGGCTTCTCCGGTCCCGCCGAGCGTGTCGTCGGCCAGCGCGTCGAGGTCCGCTGGGAGGGACACTACACCGAGCGCGACGGCGGCGACGAGCCAGACGGTCGCGAGCACGACCACGACCCGGAGGGCGACCGCGGACAGCCGGCCGAGCCGATGGGCGAGCGACGTTCGCATTCGACTCGCCGTATTCGATCGAGGGATATGTATCTACCCCATCCGTCGGGGCCGACGCGCCGGACGGACGGTCGAGTGAGGCCACAGGTGTGGACGATCGGGTGCGACCGGCTGCTCCGTCGGCGGCGCGCTCGCCCGTCGAGAAACGACACGAGATAAGGCGTTCCGCCCCGAGCGACGATCATGGGTGAACTCTTGCGACGACGGCTACTCGCGGCGACGGCGACCGTCGGTACCGTCGGCCTCGGCGGCTGTCTCACGCTCGATCCCGCCGTGCGGGCGGACACCGGCGACTCGGTGGTCTTCGAGGAGCTCTCGACGAGCGAACCGTGGGCCAGCGGGTACGTACGGACGTCGGTCTCGCTCGCCGACGACGCCACCACGAGCGGGGGCGTGGGCCGGCTCAACGTGATCGGCGAGGACGGGACGACGTTCTCCTCGACGGCGCTCGACGCCGGCCAGACGAGTGTGACAGTGAGCGTACCGGCGAACACGAACGCGACGGTCGTCGCAGTCAATACCGTCAACGGGAGCGTCGTCGAGCGTCTCCCGGTCCGAACCGACGGGAACAGGCTCGTCTGAGGCGGGCCGACTGAGCGAAACGAACGGCATCGAGGAACCGAACGGGACGAAGGATTAAACGCTAGCAGGCACGATCCACCGTCATGGGAAACAGCGTGCGACGGTTCACGGCGTTCGTCCCACCGGACGAGGAGATGCCCGAAGAACCCCTCGGTGAGGCCATCTCGGGGCTGTTCGCCGGCATGGATGTCGATTCCGTCGAGGCGGTCCGGGAACTCAGGCGGCGCGAATGAAGGCGTTCGTCGACACGAACGTGTTCGTCGCGGCCGTCACCGACGAGCCGGACCGCGGCGTCGCGGCGACCACGTTCCTTGACGCCGACCACGAGTTTCAGACCTCGCTCCTCAACCTCATGGAACTCCGCTCCATTCTCAGCAAGAAGAAGCGACGGGAACGGGATCGGATCGAAGCGCTAGAACGCCGGATTCTCGGCTACGTCGACCTCGTCGTGCCGGACACGGCAGACATGGTCGCGGCGGACGACCTCCAGCGCGAAACGTTCCTCTATCCGATTGATTGTCTCATCCTCGCTTGTGCG
Source organism: Halobacteriales archaeon QS_4_69_34 (assembly GCA_003021045.1). GTDB lineage: Archaea > Halobacteriota > Halobacteria > Halobacteriales > Halococcaceae > PXRN01. Next base: position 48,203 of record PXRN01000003.1, read on the forward strand.
CGCGAACAGGGCTCGACCCTCGTTTCGTTCGATGGAGAGCTCGTCGACGCCGGGGCGGTGTCACCGGAGGAGCTGACTGACTGATTCGGCGATGTCACCCGGTGAACAACATGGACCCGCGGCGCTACTACGATGCGTTCGGCGAGGAGGAGTGGGAACGCTTGACGGCGAACCCGGTGGCCCGTCTGGAGTTCGAGAACACCACGCGCTACCTGGCCGAACGGCTCCCCGAGAACGGACCCGTTCTCGACGCCGGCGGCGGGCCGGGGCGCTATGCAATCTGGCTCGCCGAGCGCGGCCACGAGGTGGCCCACCTCGATCCAAGCCGCGAACAGGTGCGGATCGCCCGGGAGAAGGCCAACGAACGGGGCGTCGATAGGAGAGTCCGGTTCCAGCAGGGCGACGTCCGCGCGCTTCCGTTCGGCGCGGGCCGCTTCGCGGCGGTCTGCTGTCTCGGCGGCCCGCTCTCGCACGTACTCGATCCCGGCGAGCGGAAGAGGGCACTCCGGGAGCTGCGCCGCGTCGCCCGCGAGGATGCATCCGTTTTCGTCTCGGTCATGGGTCGGCTCGCCGCGCTCCGCTTTGCGATCAAACACGCCTCCGACCACCACGGCCTGCTCGAACCCCTCGCCGAGACCGGAGACTACACACAGGAACTCGTCGAGCGGCACGCCGACGGGGAGGGGTGGGCGGAGATGCACGCGTTTCGCGTCGAGGAACTCGAAGGCGAACTCGAAGCGGCCGGCCTGACCGTCGAGACGCTCGTCGGTCTCGAAGGCGTCGCCTCGGCCATGCAGCCGGCACTCGCGGAGCTGCCCGAGGACGGGGACGCACTGACGGACGTACACGCCGTCGTCTCGTCGCTCCGCGAGGACCGAGCCGTCGTCGACGCCTCCGAACACATCCTCACGGTCTGTCGGGCATAGCATCGCGGCGTTCGTCCGTCCCGACTGATCGTCGCCGTCGATGCGGCGGCGAAGAATCGAGCACTCAGACGTGCTGATCGAGGAACGCGGCGATCCGGGTGTAGGCCTCGATCCTGTTTTCCAGCTTCGTGAAGCCGTGCCCCTCGTCCTCGAAGATCAGCTTCTCGACGGGCACCCCCTGCTCGCGGGCCGTCTCGACGATCGCCTCGGCCTCGCTCACCGGCACCCGGGGATCGTTCGCGCCATGGAGGACGAACAGCGGCGCGGCGATCCGCTCTGCACTACTGATCGGGCTCACCGATTCGAGAAAGTCCCGGTCCTCGGCCAGCGAGCCGTACTCGGCCTCCCGGAGCTCGCGCCGCCACTCGCCGGTGTTCTCGAGAAAGGTCACGAAGCTGGCGATCCCCACGACGTCGACGCCGGCGGCCCAGAGCTCGGGATACTCCGTGAGGCAGGCAAGCACCATGAACCCGCCGTAGGAGCCGCCCATCGCGGCCACCCTGTCGGAATCGACGACCGGATGCTCGGCGAGCCACGCAACCCCGGCCTCGATATCGGCCACCGAGTCCATGCGCCTCTCGACGTCGTCGAGGTGGGTGTAGGCCTTCCCGTAGCCCGACGACCCGCGGACGTTCGGCTCGAAGACCGCGTATCCCCGGTCGAGCAGGTACTGGGTGACCGGCGAGAAGGAGGGTCGGCGCTGGCTCTCCGGGCCGCCATGGATGTCGACCACGACGGGCGTCCCGCCCGCGACGGGATCGGCCGGCAGTGAGAGGAAGGCCGGGATCTCCCGGCCGTCGAAGCTCTCGAAGCGGATCAGCTCGGGCGCACGGAACCGCTCTCTCGGGATGCCCGCGGTGGCGGCGGCCGTCCAGCGCTCGCTCGCACCGGTCGCGACGTCGATCACGTGGACGTTCGCGTTGTCCCGGCGACCGGTGGTCGTGACGGCAAAACGGTCCGCGCCGTCCTCGAAGGAGACGTCGCCCGCGACGCCGTCGGGAAGGTCGGGCGTCGGAAACTCCTCGATGGCGGTCCCGCGCTCGCCGGCCAGCTCGCCGACGGCGAGCTCGGTGTAGCCCTCGACGTTGCGCGAGTAGACCAGCCGGCCCGTCTCGTCGTCGAGCGCGAGGCCGTCGACGTTCCACGCGCCGCCCTCGACGACGGTTTCGATATCGCGGGAGGCGAGGTCGAGCCGGGCGAGAAAGAGGGTATCGGCGTCACGGTCGGTCACGAGATAGAGGGCGTCGCCGTCGGGACCCCACGCTGCGCTTCGAAAGCGTACGTCCCCCTCGTGAGGGGTGAGGTGGGTCATCGCGCCCGAATCGAGGTCGAAGATGTGGAGATCCTGATCGAAGCTGGAGTGGGACTCGCTCACGAGCAGGCGGTCGTTGTCGGGCGAGAAACCGCCGACGGTGAGCCAGCCGTCGCCCTCGTGGACCAGTTCGGCGTCCTCGCCCGTCTCCGTGCGACCCTGCGTGTAGACGTCGAAGACCGCCTCGTCGCGCCGGTTGGCGGCGAAGGCGAACCGCTCGCCGTCGTGGCTCCAGCCGCCCCAGCGGTGTTTCGCGTCGGGCCTGTCGGTCAGCGCGGTGATCGTCCCGTCGGGATCGAGCCCGAACAGCTGGGCGCGCTCGTCGCCGCCCTCGTCCATGCTGAAGACCAGTTCGGGCCGCTCGGGCGAGTACGAGACGAAGGTGACGCGCTCCTCGAAGAAGGTGCGCTGGGTGGGCCACTCGCCGGGGCCGCCGAGCGTCCACACCTGTGGGACGCCCGTCGTGTTCAACAGGAAAGCGAGCTCGCCGTCGGGACTCATCGACGCACCGTGGGCGCTGCGGACGTTGAGATACCGCTCGATGCCGTAGGCCATGTCCGCCCTTCAGACGGCGAGCGCAAAGCGTTTCGGATCGCGGCCGGACTGGATCGCCGCGCTCGTCGGGTCCTCCCCCTCCCGCGAACGGGTGGTCACCTCCCCCGGATGGTGTCCCGGTCGCACGGACCGGGCAGGCCTCCTCCCGGGCCGTGCGCGTCGGCAGCGCCAATCTCGGCCCCACCTGCCCGTGGGGCGGCGGTCCCCGATCGAACGCCCGCCGAGGAGGCCGAACCGGCCACTCACGACCGCCACTGCCGGTCTTCGGCCCGCGGGCGGGAGCGGTCCGGGCTGCACCCGCCAGGACAAGACACATATAGCGACCCGGCGTAGTGGACGACAGAGGACAGAGTGTGAGCGAGGAGGGACCGGAGGCCGACACTGGAGAGCCCTCGCTGACCGAGCAGCTGCTGTCGTCGTTGCGCGGCGAGGACCGGACGGTGGGCGAGGACAGCGTGGGCGCGGCCGAGTCCGGATCGGCCGCCCCGCTGCGCGACCGAACGTTGGCCCCGCTCGCCGGCGACGGCTGGATCTTTGGTGGGAGCGACGCGGCGGCTGGGGCCGACACGACCGAGGGAGGCGGACTTTCGATGATCGAGCAGGTGCTGGCCCCGCTCGTCGGCGTGTTGATCATCGTCGTCCTCCTCTCGGGCGCTGGCTTCCTCGCCGTGGAACTGTTCGACTCGCCCGGCTCCGGCGAGCCGAATCAGGCGGTCGGGGTGCCCGACATCACCGCCATCTCCGGTACGGGCGCTACGGATCCGAACACGACCGCCACCCCGAACGCGACCGCCACCCCGAACGCGACCGAGACGGCGGCAGTCACGACACGTCCCGAGACGGCCACCACCGCTGGCGACGGCGCGGCGACGCCGACGACGCCGGCCGGAGCGACAGCGACGTCCGAGTCGACGCTCACGGCAATCACCATCCCGACCGAGACCGAGACGGCCACGCCGACAGCGACTGAAACCCCGACCGAGACGGAAACCGAGACAGCCACGCCGACGGCAACTCGGACGCCGACCGAGACCGCGACGCCGACCGCGACGGCCACGCCGACTCGAACGCCGACCGAAACCGCGACGCCGACGGTAACTCAGACCCCGACCGAGACGACCGCGCCGACGGCGACGGAAACCGCGACGCCGACCGAGGTTCCGACGATAACGGTGACCATCAGTACGCCGGGGCCCGAGACCGCAACCCGGACGGCCACGGCGATGGAGACCCCGACCCGGACGGAAACGGTAACGCCGACCGAGACGGCCACACGGACGGAAACCGGGACGGCCACACCGACGTTGGCCTCCGACACGGAGACGCCGACGCTGCCGACGACGGTCCCGACGGTCACCGCCGGCACGGTCGGATCCGGGTAGTGGCGCTGGATAGCGAGCGACGGAGACAGCGAAGGGCCACGGCCGTCGGCGGACCTCCAGGCCACTCGGACGACCCCGGACGGACGCCGATACGTCGACCCGGGGCGCGTGAGTGGAGGCGGACCTACCGACGTGCCCGTCGGTCGTCACCGACCGGCAGCTACCCGGAGCCCCAGTCGGAGATGCCGAGCACGACGTCACACTCCGGACAGGTCCAGACCTTCGGGGTGCTCGCGCGCGTCGCCTGTTCGAGCCGCCGGGCCCACGTCGTCACGTCCGCCTCGCAGTGCGGGCAGATCGCCGCCATGCCACCACATCACACTACCGACCCTTGTAGCTTCGGGCCTCGCGAGCGACGGCCGGCGGGATCGGTGCGACCGGCGTCGGGTGGAGCGACACGCGAATCGCGGGACAGACCACATGCGGACTCGACCGTCCACACGCCCCCGACCGATTCGCGCGCCGTCTCGGCCCGTGACGTGAGTGGGACGACGCCGACCGCGAGCGCCGGGACACGCGAGCGACCGCCGCCACGCCGCTCTCCTCTCGTCCCGAAGCCGGCCCGCTCCGTTCGTCGACGGCGAACTGCTCCGGAGCTTCTGGGCGAGCGCTCCGGCGACCCCGCCCCTGCGAGCGGGGTCACAAAGAGTTTTTGTCGGCCTCCAGCCTACGGCGCGCATGACCGAACACACCGTCGAGTTCGTCGGCACCGGCGAGCGGATTCAGGTCTCCGAGAAGGAGACGATCCTGCGGGCCTGCCTGCGCGAAGGCATCGCACAGGAGTACTCCTGTCGGGTCGGGATGTGTCTGGCCTGCTCGGCCGAGATCCTCGAGGGCGAAGTGACCCAGCCGGCGGCGCGCGCGCTGACCGAGCACGAGGCCGAGCGCTACGCGCTGACTTGCATGGCCCGGCCGCTCTCTGACCTCCGGCTCGACCGGGGGACGTACCCGCCGAGCATCGAAGGCGACGCGGCGGGCGAGGCCGGTGACGATCCCGCAGTGGCCGACGACTGACGCGGCCCCGACGGAGTTCGGCGGGGACGTGCCGGTCCACTCCGCTCGGTGCGAGCGTGGCCCGACGACAACCATTTGTGCGGGGGGACACTACAGGAGGTGTGACCTTCGAACCGAACGCCGGACTGGCCCAGCCGACGGTCGACGAGCGCGTCGACGACGCCATCGCCGATAACGAGGTCGTGCTGTTCATGAAAGGCACCGAGATCATGCCCCAGTGTGGTTACTCCGATCGCGCGTTGGGGCTCATCGGACAGTACAGGGAGGAGTTCGCCACCGTCGACGTGCTCGAATCGATCGACGAGTTCCGTGTCGCGCTCGAGCGCCACAGCGGCTGGGAGACGACCCCGCAGGCGTTCGTCGACGGCGAGTTCGTCGGCGGCAGCGACGTCCTCGCCGAACTCGACGAGCGCGGCGAGCTCGAGGCCACGCTGACGGACGGGTAGCTTGCAAAAGACAGCAGCTATAAGTCGGGGGGCCCTACCGACGACCGAACGGGCAGTAGCGGCTGACGCCCGGCTGTCGAGGAAACCATGACCAACCGCGTATTCCAGCTCCACTCGACGCTCGAACTGCCCCTCGAAGACGTACAGAACTTTCTCGACGACCCTCCCCTTCCGGCCGGGATCGCGTCAGTCGAACTCACCCGCCGGAACAACACGTTGATCATCAACGCCGAGGCCGCCGACGACTCCATCAGCAAGTACACCCCGACGGCCCAGCTGAAAGCCAGCGTCACCGAGAACCGCATCTACGAGGAACCACCGGAGGAGGCGGTCCAGCGCCCGGGCGGGGGCAGCGGCCCCCAGTGGCAGGCCGGGTTCGGCGACGACGAGGAGCTGCCCCCCTCCGAGCTCGTCGAGTACGCCTGCTTCAAGGGCGACCGCGAGACTGTCCTCCAGAACACCGCCGTCCAGTATCCCATGTTCGAGGTACTCTGTGCGATCGCCCGTCGCGCCGAGAAGGGCGCGCTCACCGCCATCGTCGCAGTCGACGGGGATCTCGACGCCGTCCGGATCGTCGACGGCGAGGAGCGCCCCGCCTCCATCGAGGTCGTCGAGGACCCCACCGAGGGTTCCGCCGCGGCCGAGGGCGTCGACTGGCGGAGCAACGAGTTCATTCGCTAGCAGCCATTTTTCCGCACGGATTCGGCGGAGCGAGTGCCGCAGGCACGAGCGACGGAGGACCCCGCGCAAAAACCTGGAATAGAAGGGCTGTGTCCCCCCTCTCCGGTCGGTCGTCCGCTCGCGGTAGAACTGCCGGCGACGACCGTCACTGCGACCGTGCCACCGAGCCTTAGCCCGTCCACACCGAACGGGCCTCGCCCGCGGCGGCTACGACCGGATCGGACGGCTGCTCGGCGAGACCCGACGGCCGATCGACGGCTGTTTCTGCGCGAGCGGCCGTCCCTCGTGTGTGCAGTCCCCACAGTGTGGCAACGCGAACGCCCCACTGGAGAAGGGCCTCGCCGTTTCCTGCTCGACCGGCCGCTCGACGCCCGGACCGGACCGCCCCTCAAACATAGCAGTACTCCGAAGGCGCTGTATTTCTTCTGAGATGTTTGGAGAGGGCGATAGGGGGCAAATTCGAACCCGCCATCAGAACGGTCGCAGATGCATACAGGGTAGCAGAATGGGCCGAGAGCGGCTGAACGGTCAGCTGATGTTCCAGTTGTACTTACCAATCCAGCGACGGCAACGCTTAGGTATCCAGCAGCGAGCCATCACTCATGACCGAGACCGTCCTGCTCGTCGGCGGCGGCGGCCGCGAGCACGCCATCGCCCGCGCGCTCGTTGGCCCCGACGCCGAATCGGCGGCCGACTGTGAGCTCTACGCCTGCGCCGAGAACCGCAACCCCGGCGTCACCGCCCTCACCGCCGGGTTCGAGACGCTCGACACGACCGCCCCGAAGGCCGTCGTCGAGTACGCCGAACGGGTCGGCGCGACGATCGCCGTGATCGGTCCGGAAACACCCCTGGAGGCGGGCGTCGCCGACGAGCTGGCCGCAGCGGGGGTGTACCCGTTCGGTCCTACCGCCGAGCAGGCCCGCATCGAAACCGACAAGGCCTACCAGCGCCGGTTCATGCGCGAACACGGCATTCCTGGGTGTCCTGACTTCGAGACGTTCGACGAGATCGAGCGCGCCTGCGAGTACGTCGAGAAGCACGACGGCGACCTCGCGGTGAAACCCGTCGGACTCACGGGCGGCAAGGGCGTACGCGTGATCGGCGACCAGCTCACCCACGAGGACGCCAAGGCGTATCTCCGTGACTCGAACTACGACCGGGTGGTGTTAGAGGAGCGCCTCGTCGGCGAGGAGTTCACCGTTCAGGCGCTCGTCGCCAACGGCACGGTGCGCGCGACGCCCGCCGTCCAGGACCACAAACGCGCCTACGAGGGCGACGAGGGACCCAATACCGGCGGGATGGGCAGTTACTCCGATGCCGCCCTCGAACTGCCGTTCCTGACGGACGAGGAGTACCGCGAGGCCGTCTCGATCGTCGAGGCCACCGCCGCGGCGCTCGACGACGCGGACGTGTCCGAAGGGGATGGCGGGTCCGAGAACGCGAGCGCCGCAGACGGCTACACGGGTGTGCTCTACGGCCAGTTCATGCTCACCGCCGACGGCGTGAAGGTCGTCGAGTTCAACGCCCGCTTCGGCGACCCCGAGGCGATGAACACCCTCCCGATCCTCGAAACACCCTTGCTCGACGTGCTGACCGCGGCCCGCGACGGCGATCCCCTTCCCCAGCTGACCGTCGCGCGTCGGGCGACGGTCTGTAAGTACGCCGTCCCCGCTGGCTACCCCGACGACCCCGAGGCGGGCGCGAAGGTGCGCGTCGACGAGGCAGTCGTCGAGCGGATCAACGCGCAGTTCGCCGACGGCGAGGGCTCCAGCCCGGACGTCGCTACCGACGGCGGGAGCGGCGGGGCGTTTCCGGAAGCGCTCCTGTTCTACGCGAGCGTCGACGCGCGCGAGGACGGCATCTACACGACGACCTCCCGCGCGTTCGCCGTCGTCGGCCTCGCCGGGACCATCGCCGACGCCGAGGCGGTCGTCGAGGAGGTGCTCGCGGCCGCCGGCACGGAGGGCCTGCGCGTGCGCCACGACGTCGGGACCGAGGCGCTCGTCAGGCGGCGCGTCGAGCACGCCGAGGCGCTCCGTGGATCGGCGGACGAAACGCAAGAAGCGGGCGTAGACTGAAACCGCGCCGGCCCGAGCCACGGTTGTGACCCGCCACGACCGTCTCCAGCACCACTCGACGCCCGGCTCACCCAACTCCCTTCGCTACTGGACCGACGTGAGATCGCCGTGGCGGATCGTCTACAACTACGTGCTCGTCGTCCTCGCGCGCCTCGCACCCTCCCTGCGCGCGAAGCGCTGGGCGCTCGGGCGACTCGGCGTCACGGTGGGCGAGGGCGTCTCCTGGGGCCTCGAAGCCACCCCCGACGTGTTCTGGCCGGAGCTCCTCACAATCGAGGACCACGCTATTGTGGGCTACGACGCCGTGTTGCTCTGTCACGAGTTCCTCCAAGAGGAGTACCGCACCGGGGAGATCGTCGTGGGCGAGCGCGCGATGATCGGGGCGAAGGCGGTCGTCCTCCCCGGAGTCGAGATCGGCGCGGACGCGCGCGTGGCTGCGAACTCGTTGGTGACCGCGGACGTCCCGCCCGGAACGACCGTCACCGGCGTGCCGGCGATCGAGACTTAGAGCCCACCTTTCTTACCGGGGCCTCGCCCTCGATCCGCCGGGAGAGCGGAGCTTTCCCGAGCCCTGCGTTCGCGCCTGCGAACGCAGGACGCCGAGGACCGCACCGCTACCGCGGTCGCCCGACCGCCACCGCCCCACGACCACCACGCCCTGCGCCACTCCGCGACCGCCACCGCGCCGTTTTCCCCACTACCGCACGAGCGGAACGGTTTATCCCCCGCCGCCGGTAGCGGGGAGCGATGACCACGGACGGGGCCGAGAACTTCACGCGGATGGGCACCCTCGGGATCGAAGAGGAGTTCTACGTCGTCGACGATCGGGGCCGCCCGACGTCGGGCACCGACGAACTCGTCTACGGGAGCGAACCGCCCGAACTCCTGGCAGGGCGGCTCGACCACGAGCTGTTCAAATGTGTCATCGAGACCCAGACGCCCGTCTGTGCGGATCTCGCGGCGGCCCGCGACCGGCTCCTTGCGGTCCGGGAGGCGCTGGTCGAACACGCCGCGGCTCACGGGTACGCGATCGCCGCCGCGGGGCTCCACCCGGCGGCGCGCTGGCGCGAGCTCGAACACGCCGAGAAACCCCGATACCGTGCCCAGCTCGACCGTATCCAGTACCCTCAGCATCGGAATATGACCGCAGGATTACACGTTCACGTCGGCGTCGACGGCGCGGAGAAGGCGGCGTGGATCGCCGACGAGCTTCGCCGATTCCTGCCGCCGATCCTCGCGCTGTCGGCGAACTCCCCCTACTGGAACGGCTTCGAAACCGGGCTGGCGTCGGCGCGCGCGACGATCTTCGAGGGGTTGCCCCACACGGGAATGCCGACCGCCTTCGGGAGCTTCGAGAGCTACGTCCGCTTCGAGCGCGCGATGGTCGAGCACGGCTCGATCGCCGACCGGGGGGAGCTCTGGTACGACGTCCGCCCTCACACCGAGCACGGCACCGTCGAGGTCCGCACTCCCGACGCACAGGCCGACCCCGAGCGCGTGCTCGCGCTCGCCGAGTACGTCCACGCACTCGTCTGTGATCTCGCCGAGCGCTACGCCGACGGGGAGAGCTCCAGTGCTGTGCGCTGGGAGCTGCTCGGCGAGAACAAGTGGCGGGCGCTCAGACACGGCCACGCCGCGGCGTTCGTCGACCCCGATGGCGGGGGGACGACCCCGCTTCCGGCGTTCGTCGAGCGCGAGTGCGACCGGCTCGACGTCGAGGGGCTCGACCGGCTCGCCGTCGCCGAGAGCGGCGCGGCGCGACAGCGCCGTCTCCTCGCGGCGAACGGCCTCGACGCGCTCTGTGAGTCCCTCCGGCTGTAAGCAAGGCTTTTGCCTGCCGGGCGTCTCCGGGGCGTGAACAGATGTCTCCTGACGATACGCCACCGGCATCCGACGACGAAAGCGGAGTCGACGACGCGGCCGATCCGAGTGACGACGCGATCGGTCGGACCGGTGATGCCGACGAGGGAGGGGCCGACGGAACGATCGACGTGGGCGGGACGACCGACGAGGCGGGCGAATCCGTCCCCGTCGAGCCGGGCGAGCCCGGGCCCGCCGACGTGCGCGCGGAGCTCGACCGCCAGCGTGAGCGTGCCAGTGGCTCCCGTGCCGGCGGACGCGACTCGCCGGCCGGGGAGCCTGGCTCCCCGATCGGCGGGCGCGACGACGGGATCGTCGACGCGCTGTTGTGGTGGTTCGACACCGAGACGCGGGCGCGCGTCTACGTCCAGCTGCGACGGCGGCCGTGGAGCACGGTCGAGTCGATCGCCGAGGGCACGGGGATCTACCCGAGCACCGTCCGGCGGGTGCTCGCGGAGCTCTACGACGATCGCGTCGTCGAGCGCCGGGCGCGCGGGCCCGAGGCAGAGGGCCCCGACGAGTACGCCGCGGTCCCGCCCGGCGAAGTCGCGTCGCTGCTCGCCGATCGGCTCGGCGACGAGTTCGACCGGCTCTTCGAGCGCGAGCCCCGGGGCCGGCTCGACGACCGCCGGGACCGCGACGGGCGACGAGCGGGTGGACGGGACGGTCCCGGCCGGACCGACAGCAGGATCGGATCGCGCGGCACCGAAAACGCGGGGAGCGGTCCCGTGCGTATCGACGTCGAGGAGCCCGACGACGAGTAGTGCGGGTCGCCCGGGGCGTCGGAGGCGGCGCGGCAACGGGGGAATCGGATCGGCCTCGCCGCCGACCAAAAGGCTAAGCCGGAGGCGGCCGACCGGACGACGATGAAGGTCGCGCTGGGCGGGACGTTCGATCCGATCCACGACGGTCACCGGCGACTCTTCGCGCGCGCGTTCGAACTCGGCGACGTCACGGTGGGCCTGACGAGCGACGAACTCGCAACCGAAACCCGCCACGAGAAGCGCCGCGTCCGACCCTACGAGGAGCGCCGGCGCGACCTCGACGCCGAGCTCGCTTGGTTGGCCGCCGAGTACGGCCGCGAGTACGAGATTCACACGCTAGCGGAGCCGACCGGGATCGCCACCGAGCCACGCTTCGACGCGCTCGTCGTCTCGCCCGAAACCAGAGCGGGGGGCGAGCGGGTCAACGAGATCCGCCGCGAGCGGGGGCTCGACCCGCTCGACATCGAGGTCGTCGGGCACGCTCGTGCCGAGGACGGGGAGATCATCTCCAGTACGCGGATCGTCCGCGGCGAGATCGACGCTCACGGCAACGTGACGCCCGGCCGCGAGGGGCGCTCGCCCGCCGAGTGAGACCGCGACGCGGTCGGCCGTCTCGGGCCCGGTTTCCGGTTTGCTCTCTTCGACCCGCGGTTCACCACGTCGGCGGTTCGAGGTCCGCCTCGGCGAGCAGCTCCTTCCAGCGCCCTTGAACCGTGAGCCGCGCCACGCCGACGGCGTCGGCGACCGCGCCCTGGGAGCGTCGATCGCCGGCGATCAGCGCGCCGGCGTAGAGGCTCGCGGCAACCGCGGCGCGCTTCGAGCGCTCGGCGTCGGGGACCGTCGAGAGAAACAGGCTCGTGGCGCGCTCGCGGGCGGCCGGATCGAGGCCGAGCGCGTCGGCCGCCGCGTCGAGCTCCGCGAGCCACGCCTCGTTTGCGACCTGATCGCGTGCCCGGTACACATCCCGACTACCGGCGCGAGCGGCTTAAGCGCTCGCCGGTGGCCGAAGCGTTATGCTCGTCCCTCCTCAATCGCGTCCCATGACCGGCGTCGTCGAGACGATCTTCGCCACCGACGAGGGCTCGAAGCCGATGGAGCAGGTCGAGGCGATCGAGGCCGTCGAGCGTCGGGGACTGCGTGGCGATCGCTACATGGAGGGCACGGGCTACTACTCGGGGTTCGACGAGTGCGAGGTCACACTCATCGAGCACGAAGCCATCGCGGAGATCCGCGAGGCACACGGCATCGACCTCTCGGACGGGCGACACCGGCGCAACGTCGTCACGCGCGGCGTCGACGTCCACGAGCTGCTGCGGGGCGGGCGGTTCCGGGTCGGCGAGGTCGTCTTCGAGGGGACGCGCCCGCGCCCGCCGTGTGCCCACGTCGAGCAGGTCGCCGGCGAGGAGGGCGTCTCCCGATCGCTCGGGGAGGGCCGCGGCGGGATCTGTGCGAGCGTCGTCGAGGGCGGTCAGCTCCACGCCGGCGACGAGATCGAGCGACTGGCGGGCGACGGCGAGGAGGGAATCGCCGAGGAAATCGAGCGCGGGGTGACCAATCGCTGACCGGGCAAGCGATCGGAGACGACAGGCTCTTTTCTCGCTCGCGGGAACGAGGAGGCGAGCGCGGGTAGCCAAGCCAGGAAACGGCGCAGCGCTTAGGACGCTGTCCCGTAGGGGTCCGCCGGTTCAAATCCGGTCCCGCGCACTACCGCCTTCTTTCGATTTTCGGCCCGTCCAGCGACCAGAAAATACCGCAAATGCCCTCGAAAAGCCGAGATACCGCAAACGCTGGTTCTGTTAAATCGAGTGGCACTGTCTAGGTGAGCGGCTCTGTCCCGTGAATTACTGTGCTCACGACTCCGATGATGAGTTCTCCGGCAGTAGAGACTTTGAGTCGTCCCCCTCCAGAACCAGTTACGGTAAATCAAGGATCGCCGGCTGCTCAACTAGACAGTGTCTTCTGGACGATTTCTAAATGAATCAATCTAGTCCGAAGTCGTCCGGTCCGGTGGCGACTCGTGGGTCGGCTTCGGCCCCGCCAGCAGTCGCTCGCGCCACGACCGGATCGCCGCCATCCAGACGCGAAGGACTTCAACGAGTTCTGTCGGTGGAGCGACCGTAATTCGTGACGGAGTTCGGGCGGTAGGGGAGAGCACGTTCGGCCGCTCCGGTGATGGGAGGAGCGAGAGGGAATGATCTGGCGAGGGTCGCCGTCGTCCGACAGAGCTTTTTAACCCCGGACGGAGGGACGTTCAATGGCGGACCTCGACGGTCTCCTCGGCGGCATCGTCGAGGGGGTGACGACGGTGCTTCTGTTCTCGCCGAGCACGTCCTACCACGAGCGCTTCGCGGACCTCGAGGACGTTAGCGTGGTCGTGGTCGGGCCGGAGAACGCGGTCGGCGCGGAGCGCTTCGTCGAGCTTCCCCTGGAGTTCGAGTCGATCACCGAGCGCATCCGCTTTGGCATCGAGGGCGCGCTCGACCACGAGTTCGTCGCCGACGGCGAGGAAATCGCCTGCGCGACGACGGTGTTCAACGACGGGATCGACGGCGTGATCCGGGCGCGGGCGGGCGAGATGAACCACTCGGGGGTCTACGACCTCTTTACGAACTCCCGAGCCGATTCCGACGTGATCCGGGACGCGGTCGACGTAGCGATCGAGCTGGGCCAGAAGGGCCAGAAGGGCAAACCCGTGGGCGCGCTGTTCATCGTCGGCGACGCCGGGAAGGTGATGAACAAGTCCCGGCCGCTCTCCTACAACCCCTTCGAGAAATCCCACGTCCACGTCGGCGACCCGATCGTCAACGTGATGATCAAGGAGTTCTCTCGGCTCGACGGCGCGTTCGTCATCAGCGACGCGGGAAAGATCGTCTCCGCGTACCGCTACCTCGAACCCGCCGCCGAGGGCGTCGATATCCCGAAGGGGCTCGGCTCGCGGCACATGGCCGGCGGGGCGATCACCAGAGACACCAACGCGACGGCCGTCGTTCTCTCCGAGTCCGATGGCATGGTGCGGGCGTTCAAGAGCGGCGAGCTGATCCTCGAACTCGATCCGGAGGAGTACTGAATGGCACTGGCTGTGTCGACCTCGGCCTCGACAGCAGTGGCGGCAGCACCGGTGGCGTCAGCGCTGGCAGCGGTCGTGTCGACGGTGTCCCCGACGGCGGGGCCGATAGCGGCACAGGGCGGCGTCGCCCGCAATCTGGTCTCCCGGAACGTCGACGTCGTCCTCCTCGGGGTCATTCTCCTCGTGGGCGTGCTCGTCGCCTACCTCGTCGCCCGCGCGGGTCGCCGGCTGCTCGTCGCTGCGGGGGTCGGGAGCGCCGTCGAGAGCACCGCCTCCGAGCGCGCCGCCCGGCGGCTCGGCACGTCGGTCGTGTCGGTGCTGGCGTGGGTGCTCGCGCTGTTCGTCTTTCTGGTCTTCGCCGTGCTCGCGCTGGGCAGTGCCGCGCTGCTCGACTACCGCCAGTACCTCCGCGATTTCATCGACTACCTGCCGGGGCTGTTCCTCGCGGTGCTGGTACTCATCGTCGGGCTCGTCGTCGCCGACAAGGTGGAACTGCTCGTCGGCGAGCGCCTGCGCGGGATCAAGATCCCCTCGGTCGGCGTACTGCCCGTCCTCGCCAAGTACAGCGTCATCTTCGTCGCGGCGCTGATCGCGCTCGGCCAGCTCGGCGTCGCCACCGCTGCGCTCGTCGTGGTGCTCGGCGCGTACTGCCTCGCGCTCGTCGTGCTCGGTGGGCTGGCCTGTAAGGACCTCCTCGCCGCGGGCGCGGCGGGCATCTACCTCCTGCTCAACGAGCCCTACGCCATCGGCGACGAGGTCCGCATCGACGGCACCCGCGGAGTCGTCCAGGAGGTCGACGTCTTCGTCACCCGCGTCGAGAGCGACGGCGAGGAGTTCGTCGTCCCGAACCAGCGGGTGATCCGGTCGGGCATCGTCCGCATCAGGGAGTGATCGGCCACGGCGATCCGGCGGTCTCGCCGCCGCTCGGGTGATCACGCCGTCCCACCACGGTACGGCGTCCCCGCTACCGCGGCCGGGCCACGACCGCGAGGTGGTCGTCGTGGCGCGGATCGAGTCGCCGGGTGTCGAGCACCTCGTAGCCCTCCCGCAGTTCGGCGAGTGCGTCCCCGAAGATCGCCCCGGGCTCGCGCGTGACGTCCTCGCTCCGGGCTTTGAGTGCCGCGACGAGCCGGCCGTCATCGGCCAGGAACTGCCGGTTGGCGAGCGCGACCTGGGCCTGCCCGCGGGTCGCCACGTCCTGGACGACCGCGTCCAGACCGTTCTCGACGACGTGGGCGTAGGTGTCGGGCTGGCGGGCGTCGTTCAGCAGCGGAACGAGGGTCTCGCGGGCCGCGGCGGCGTCGAGCAGGTCGTCCATCGGTCGCGCGGCGAACTCGACGGCGTAGACGACGCGCGCGAAGTCCGCGACGTGGCTCGCCGTGGTCCCGTTGGCCGCACCGAGATAGAGGACGCCGTCGCTCCCCGAGAGCCCGGTGTCTATCCCTGCGTCGAACATCGCACCGAGCTTCGAGCGCCCCGCGTCCCACACGCGCCAGCCGTCGACGACGGGCTCGCCGTAGGCCGGCGTGCCCCGGGTGGCGAGGCGCTCCGCGCCGTCGAACTCCCGATACGCGACGCCCTCGGGCAGGGTCATCCGTCCCCCGGTGGTCGTCCGTCCGCGGGGCGGTCGCCGCTGTCGTCGCCGTCGCCCTCGTCGTTCCCGTTCGATTCCGGTCCGTCGGTCGCGCCGGTCCCCCCGCCCGAACCGTCGCCCCGTGCCTGGATGCGCGCGATGCGCTCGTCGAGCTCGCGTTCGAGCGCGGGTCGGCGGTCGCCCGCGTAGTAGTCGATCCGGGCGGCGATGGCGAGCTTGCCCGCGAGCGCGCGCGCCGCCGAGCCCCGTTCCTCGGGACGCGTGCTCCGGACGTACTCGTGGGTGTAGACGACCCCGTGTTTCGGCGAGGGGGCCGCCCCCCGGAGGTGGGCGAACAGCGCCTCCTCCGCGCCGAGGACCTGTATCGTGCCGCTGGGTTTCTTCGCCAACGATTCGAGGCTGCCGGCGAGCGCGAGCAGCCGCGCCCCCAGCACTGGCCCCGCCAGCGCCGCGAGGTTCGGCGCGACCGCTCCTGCCGTGTGCTCGACGAACGCGCGCAGCCGGTCGGCCTCGGCGTCGAGTTCGACGACGCGGGCCGCGAGTCCGGCGAGCGCCCCGTCGGCCGTGGGTGGCGTCCCGTCAGCCGTCGGGGCTGTCGCGCTCGCGTCGGGTCCCTCGGCCGCCACGCCCCCGGCGTCGGCCCGGCGGACGAGCTCGCGGCAGTACTCGACGTCCGTACCCGACTCGCCGTACCGGCTCGCACTCCACTCGGCGACCCGCTCGGCGAGCTCGTTGGCGGTCCGCTCAGCGTCGTCCATCGCGCGGACGGCGTGGATCGCCTGCCGGTCGTCCGCGCGCTCGCGCTCGGCGGCGGCCGTCCGGGCGGCCTCGATCGCCGCCGCCCGGAGGCGGGCGTAGTACTCCCTCGAATCGTCAGCGAAGCCGGCCTCGACGGCCAGCCCGGGCCAGTCGGCGGGCGCGTCGGCGCGCCCGTCCCGGATCGCCGCGGCCCCGGCTTCCGGATCGTCGGGCTCGACGCCGGCGAACCACCCTTCGCTCATGGCCGCGGTAGCGAACGCGGCGCGAAAAGCGCGCCGGTCCGGCTTCCATCGCTCGCGCCCATGGAATCCGCACGTCGAGCCGCCAGCGTACCGGTGAGTCCACGGGATAGGGGTCGAATTTGGGTCGGATTTCGGAATACCTTCACATGCTGATACCACGGCGAGGGGAGTGTGCAGGAGGCACACTGAAATCATGGTAGACCACGAAACCATCGCAGAACGAGTGAACGCGGGGAAGAGCTTCGTCGACGTCGAGGGATTCCAGTTCGACAACGCCGACGGAACCGACGACGTCAACCGGGAGGCCGAGAGCACGCAGGACTTGCTCGCGCGGGTCGGTGGCTACTTGAACCGTCGATCGTTCATGGGCACCGCGGCGAAGGCCGGGGCCGGGGCGGTCGCGCTCGGCAGCCTCGGTGCGGGCAGCGCGGCGGCCTACGACGAGGCGTCGGACGTCGACATCCTGAACTTCGCGCTCACGCTGGAGCACCTCGAAGCGGCCTACTACAACCAGTTCCTCGAGGAGAACGACGAGTTCGACATCGAGGCGTCGGAGTCGCTGGGAGCGAAGTTCGCGGACCCTCAGCTCCAGTTCTCGACGTGGCAGGAGCTCGTGGCGATCCGCGACCACGAGGAGGCCCACGTCGAGGCGCTCACCCGGACGATCAACGACCTCGGCGGCGACCCGGTCGAGCCGGCCGAGTACCGGTTCCCCTACGAGGGGCTCGACGAGTTCGTCGAGCTCTCCCAGCGGGTCGAGGCGGTCGGCACGTCGGCGTACGCCGGCGCGGGACCGTTCATCGACAATCAGGACGTGGTGGCGGCCGCACTCAGCATCCACTCGGTCGAGGCGCGTCACACGAGCTTCTTCGGTGCGTACCTGCCGGCCAGCTCGATGCCCAACGCCTTCGACCCCGCCCGGGACATGAGTCAGGTCGTCGGTATCGTTAGCCCGCTGATCGTCTCCGAATAGCGACCGTCCCGGCGGCTTCGGGTACGGTGTGGCGGAGCGTCGCACCGACGGACGACAACCCTTTTGCGCCGGCCGCCCTCCGTCCGAGCCATGTCGGAGTGGCCCCACGACCCGGACGGCGAGGAGGGCAGCGAGGGGATGCGCAAGTACGGGCTGGCGATTCTCGCTAAGAAGGTCGACGACGAGTCGTTCCCCCTCTCGGTCGCGTCGTTCGTCGAGGCCCACGGCGAGGAGCCGGTCCGGCTGAACAACCGGCGCGTCGTCGGCGTCGCCGACATCTTCGAGCACGTCGAGAGCGAGGAGTTCGAGGGGCTCCAGGACTTCCACCGCGCCGTCGGCACGGCGATGCGCGAGGGGGGCCTCTGGGAGTACGACCCCGCCACCGAGAACCCCGACCGACCGCGGGCCTGAGCGGACCGCTCCCGCTTCCGATCGAACGTACAATGGCTGCCATGGCGTGAACAGCTATTTGCGAGCTGCCCCCGTCGAGGACGGCATGAGCACGAGCGGAGCCGGCGTCCGTCCCGACCGACACCCTGACCGTCGTCACCGCCCCGATCGTCGTCTCCCCGATCGTCGTCTCCCCGACCGTCGCCGGCCCGTCGATCCGGGAGCGAACGGCGCGGCGAGCCGCCGTGTTCGATGAGCCGGCGCGTGCTCTACTTCACCGGCTCGGGGGAGGTCGAGGTCCGCGAGGAGCCGGTCCCCGAGCCGGGCGAGGACGAGGTGCTGGTGGAGACGGATGTCTCGGCGATCAGCCCCGGGACCGAGCTGCTCGTCTACCGCGGCGAGGTCCCGGCGGGGATGGCCGCCGACGCGACCATCGATGCCCTCGACGAGGAGTTCGAGTACCCGCTCCAGTACGGCTACGCCGCGGTCGGGCGCGTGGCGGCGGCCGGTGTGGGAGTCGACGACGCATGGCGGGATCGACGCGTGTTCGCGTTCGCCCCCCACGCGAGTCACTTCCTCGCCGTCCCGGAGGAGCTGCGGGGCGTCCCCGACGGCTCGGCCGGGAGGGCCGCCCTGTTGGCGAACGCCGAGGCAGCGGTCAACTTCGTGCTGGACGGCGCGCCCGCGGTCGGCGAGCGCGTCGCCGTGTTCGGTCAGGGCGTTGTCGGGCTGCTGACGACCGCGCTGCTCGCCGAGTTCCCGCTCGAAGCGCTCGTAGCCGTCGACGGCCACGAGCGCCGCCGCGAGCTGGCACTGGAGTTCGGGGCCGACGCGAGCGTCGCCCCCGGCGCGGACGACCTGCGCGCGCACCTCGACGGCGACCGTTCGGGCGACGACGCAACCGACGGCTCGCCCCCCGGTGATCCGCCGTCCGGCAGCGGGGACGCGGCGGAACGACGGGGGCCGGGCGGTGCGGACCTCGCCTACGAGCTCTCGGGCAACCCGGCCGCGCTCGACGGCGCGATCGCCGCGACGGGCTTTGCGGGACGTCTCGTCGTCGGCTCGTGGTACGGCACCAAGCCCGTCGAGCTCGATCTCGGGGGCGCGTTCCACCGGAGCCGCATCCGCCTGCTGAGCAGCCAGGTCAGCTCCATCGATCCGACCGACCGCGGCCGCTGGGACAAGGCCCGCCGACTGGCCGAGGCCCGACGGCTGCTCGAACGCGTCGACGCCGAGCGCCTGCTCACCCACCGCGTTCCACTCGAACGGGCCCCGGCGGCCTACCGGCTTCTCGACGAGTGTCCCGAGGAGGCCGTCGGCGTCCTGCTCACCTACTCGTAGCGCGACGTGGCCCGCCGAATCCGCGCGGCGTTCTTCCCATCGTCCCTTCCCCTACTTTCGTCTTCCCCTTGCCGTCGCCGGTCGACCGAACTGCCGCTGCGCCACCGTATTTAGGGTGGGCAGCCGTGTCGGGCGTATGTACACGGTCACGGTGATCGAGGAGTTCCTCGCCCGGCACTGGCTGACGGTCCCCGATCCGGGCCCGGAGGGCGAGGTGAACGCCCATCGCTTCCGGGTCGAACTCACCCTCTCGGGGGCCGAGCTGAACGAGCACGACTACCTCGTCGACATCGACGACGCCGAGACCGTGCTCGCCGACGTCGGGGCGCGCTACGGGGACGCGACGCTCAACGACCTCCCGGAGTTCGAGGGCCACAATCCGAGCGTCGAACGCTTCGCGCGCGTCGTCTGGGAGCGCGCCGTCGGGACGCTCGACACCGACGGAATCGACGAGGTGGCGGTGAAAATCTGGGAGGACGACGACGCGTGGGCCGCCTACGAGGGGAGCCCATGAGGATCGGGTTCGTCGTCTACGGCGACCTCGAAACACGGACGGGGGGCTTTCGCTACGACCGCCGACTGATCGCCGGCCTGCGCGAGCGCGGTGATCGGGTCGACGTGATCTCGCTCCCGTGGCGACGCTATCCCCGGGGACTGTTCGACGGCCTCTCGGCGAGGCTCGCCGACCGGCTCGACGGTCCCTTCGACGTCCTGCTCGAGGACGAGCTCGCCCACCCTTCGCTCGTCGGGCTGAACCGTCGGCTGCGCGCACGCAGCGACGTGCCGATCGTCTCGGTCGTCCACCACCTCCGGTGTAGCGAAGCCCGCTCCTCCCCCGCGCGCTGGTGTTCCCGGGCCGTTGAGCAGCGCTACCTCGACGCTCTCGACGGCGCGATCTGCAACAGCGAGTCGACCCGAACCACAGTCGAGCGGCTCGCCGGTCCCGCCCTCCAGACGACGGTCGCACCGCCCGCGGGCGACCGCTTCGATCCCGCGATCGACGCCCGAGAGATCGAACGCCGCGCTCGCGAGCCCGGTCCCCTGAGGACCGTCTTCGTGGGCAGCATCGTCCAGCGGAAGGGCCTCGACAGCCTGATCGCGGGCCTCTCGCGGCTGCCCGGCGATTCGTGGACGCTCCGCGTCGTCGGCAGTCCCGACGCCGATCCGGGGTACGCGCGGGGAGTCCGCCGGCAGGTCGCGCGGCTCGGGCTCGGTAGCCGGGTCTTTTTCGCTGGCGAGCTGGCCGACGCGGCGCTGGCCGACGCGCTTCGGGCGAGTCACGTCCTCGCCGTGCCCTCGACCCACGAGGGCTTCGGCATCGCCTACCTCGAGGGGATGGGCTTTGGCCTGCCGGCGCTGGCGAGCGCGGCCGGCGGCGCGCGCGAGATCGTCGATCACGGCGAGACGGGCTACCTGCTCCGCCCGAACGCACCCGCGGAGATCGCTCGTGCCCTCCGAACCCTCGCGACGGACCGCGGGCACCTAGCCCGGATGGGCGGTGGGGCCCGCGAGCGCTTCGAGCGCCAGCCGGGATGGGCCGAGAGCACCGCCCGCGTCCGGCGGTTCCTCGAACGCGTCGTCGACGACGCGACGACCGGGAACGCCACTCCCGGTGGTGCGGACGCCGTCGACGGCAGGAACGGAAGCGGGCCGAGCGGCACGGACACGGACGGGAGGGGAGGCACGGATCCGGGCGAAACGAGCGATACGGACCCCGGCGAGAGCCGTGCTGATCCGGGGGTCGACGACGGTGCGGGAGTCGACGGGAAAGGACAGGAGCGGGGCGGGGGACGGCGTGTCGGGCTCTGAGGGAGGCGGTTCCGACGACCGGTTTCTGCGATACCTGACCGCAAAGCGCACCGTCGACGACCGGGCGGTGAACCGACGCGTGCTCGACCGCCTCGCGGCGGCGCTCGGCGCGCTCGTCGACACCACGGACCGCCCGCTCCGCGTCCTCGACGTCGGCGGCGGCCTGGGGGGAGCGCTCGTACGCCTGCTCGAACGCGACGCGTTGCCCGCCGACGCGGAGTACACGCTGCTCGACGTCCGTGAGGCGAACGTCGCGGCCGCACGCCGGCGGCTGCCGCGCTGGGCCGCCGATCGGGGCCACGGGGCGCGCGAAACCGATGCCGGGCTGGCGATCGAGTGCGAGGACGCGACGGTCGACGTCGAGTTCGTGGCGGCGGACGCCTTCGAGTACGTCCGGCGGACGGGGAGCGCGAGCGTGGACGATGGCGAAGGGACGACCGGGAGCGGAAGCGAGGACGAGCGGGGATGGGATCTGCTCGTCGGGCAGGCCTTTCTCGACCTGTTCGAGCCCGGGGAGGCCCTCGAAACGCTGCTCTCCGCACTGGCTCCCGGCGGGCTGTGTTACTTCCCGATTACGTTCGACGGTGGGACGGTGTTCGAGCCCACTCTCGACGGGGAGCTCGACGCCCGGATCGAGCGGGCCTACCACGCCCACATGGACGACGGCGGCGACAGCCGGGCCGGCCGGCACCTCCTCGTCGAACTGCCGGCCGCCGGAGCCGAGCTGCTCGCCGCCGGGAGTTCGGACTGGGTGGTCCATCCCCGGGGCGGGGGGTACCCCGCCGACGAGGAGGTCTTCCTCGCCCACATCGTCGAGACCGTCGACGGCGCGCTCGCCGGAGGCGACCGCATCGACGGCGGCGCGCTCGCCGACTGGACCCGCCGGCGCCACGAGCAGATCGATCGCGGCGAACTCGTCTACGTCGCCCACCAGCTCGACGTGCTCGGGCGGGTTCCGGGCGAGCGGTGAACAGCGCTCCGGGCGGGGGAGAGGATCGAGCCGGCCCCGCGGCGACCGGTCGCAGTTCGTCGGGAAGCCGGGCCGGACGACCGGGCGACCGTGTTCGCTCGGGACGAGCACGCTCGGGGCGTGGCGGCGTGGCGTTCCCGTAACCAAAGAACGATACCGCAGCGGGTCGTACTCGGAGTCACCCGTGTCGAACACGCAGGTCGCGCTCATCCAGATCGACAACTACGGGCCGTGGACGGTCACTCCCGAGCCGCGCCGGGAAGCCGACCTCCAGACGCTCCAATCGCGGCTGTACGCCGACCTCTGCCAGCTGATCGGCGACCGCGAAGGCTACGTTTTCTACGCCCGCGGCGACAACATGATCGCCGTCACGAACGGACTCTCGATCGAGGACCACGCACGCGTCCAGGAATCGGTCCGCAACCGCTATCCCGTGACGGTGAGCCTCTCGGTCGCCACCGGCGGGACGCCCGTCGCGGCGCTGCGGGAGGCGAGCTCCCAGCTACAGGCGGCCGGCAGTGCCCAGGACGGCGACCGTCAGGAGATCCTCCGGGGCGAGACCCTGCGGGAGGAGCGTCGCACCGACGGGGACGTCCAGCTCGCCCACTTCGACGTCAACGACGCCACCGGCAAGTACACCGACCGGCTCAACGAGTACGACACGTTCATCCGGATCGAGCAGGGCTACGCCGCGCTGATGCGGTACGTGCGCGAGACCCACGGCGCGCTCTCGTTTTTCGTCGGCGGGGACAACGTCATCACGGTCTGCCCGAACCTCGACGAGACGGCCTATCGGGACGTGATCGCCCACGTCCGGGAGGCGGTCGGCGTCGACCTCAAGGTGGGCGTCGGCCGGGCGCGGACGGCGGGCACGGCGGGGATGGACGCGAAACACGCCCTAGAGGAGTGCCGTCACGACGGCCGCGGCGTCGTCCTCGCCTTCTGAACCGCTGCCCCGGACCGATTCGGGGCCACCCGTCGGTCACGATCGCGTCGAACGCCGACGCTCGCCCACGCGTGTCCCGACCTAGTGGACGAGTACGGTGTTCACGGCTCGGACTGCCCTCGTGGAAGCGAGCGTGCGTGGAACGGGGTGCAATGGAACGGAGACACGACGAACCCGCCGCCCGTCCCGACATGTCGAGCGATCGGCCTCCGGCACGCCTGCCGGTCCGGCTCCCCCCGATCGGCAGTGCTCCGTCGTCTATCCCGAGAAAGCGATTCTGCACGACACCGTTCGATCGGAGGGGCCGACACAACGTTATGAGGGTCCGCTTCCAAGGGCGGCCATGACGACCGCAGCGGACGACGGCCGAACGCCGGTCACTCTCGTGAGCGGCCCGCTCGGCGCAGGGAAGACGACCCTCGTCAATCGCCTGCTCGCCGATCCCGGCGGCCGGGAGATCGCCGTGATCGTCAACGACATGGGCGCGGTGAACGTCGACGCCGATCTGCTCGCCCGCTCGGCCGGGGGCGAGGACGCGGGCATCGTCGATCTCTCGAACGGCTGTATCTGCTGTCGGCTCCAGGACGACCTCCTGACCGAGGTCGCCCGTCTCGCCGAAACGCGGGAGTTCGACTGTCTCGTGGTCGAATCTTCGGGCATCAGCGAACCCATCCCGGTCGCACGGACGTTCCTCGAAGGATCCGCGGAGAGTACGGTCGATCCGACCGAGCACTACCGACTCGACACCATCGTAACGGTCGTCGACGGCTACGGCTTCTGGAAGGAGTTCGACGCGGGAACGTCGCTCCCGGCGGGGGCCGATCCCGACCGGCCGCTCGCGGACGTACTGGTCGAGGGGATCGAGTTCTGTGACGTCCTCCTGTGCAACAAGTGCGACATGGTTCCCGCGGACGTGCTCGACGAGATGGAGGGCGTGATCCGGACGCTCCAGCCCCGGGCGGCGCTCGTCCGAACGACCCACTGCGACGTCGACCCGGCGACGGTGCTCGACACGGGCCGGTTCGACTTCGCGGCAGCCCGGCGCGCGCCGGGCTGGAAGCGGGCGCTCGCCGGCGAGCACCCCGACGATAGCGACAGCCACGACCACGGGTCGGGGGCCGGAGAGCCCGCCGAGCCGGCCGCGGCGGTCCACGGCGTCTCCTCGTTCGTCTATACGCGCGAGCGGCCGTTCCACCCCGAGCGGCTCGACCGGTGGCTCGACGAGCGCGCCGACGGCGTCGTCCGGGCCAAGGGCGTCTTCCGGCTCGCGGGCCGTGAAAAAACGGTGATGGGTCTCGACCGCGCCGGGCCGTCGGTCCGGGCGGGCCCGATCGGCGAGTGGGACCCCGCCCGGGACGACCCGCGGACGCGGCTCGTGTTCATCGGGACCGACGTCGACGAGGACGCGATCGTTCGGGGACTTGACGGGTGTCTCCTCGGCGACGAGGACCCCGACGCGCTCGTCGACCCGTTCCCGGCGTGAGCGGGCGCCTCACACGCCACCGCGTCTCATCCCCCGCCGGCGTCCGCGTCCGCCGTGTCCACCTCGGCCGCGCCCGCGTCGGCCGCGGGGCCGCTCCCCGGCGCGACCTGCTCGCGGAGTTCGTCCCACGACTCGTGGAACCCGTAGTTCGACGCCTCGCTGGCGCCCGCCGCCTCCCGGTAGACGTCGTCGTACTCGAGGAGCGTCGTCCACCCGTCGTGTGCGGTGTAACCACAGTACTGGCACACGGTCGCGCTACTCGCGCGACGGTGTTAGGTGTTGTGCCGCCTCGAACGACTCACACCGAGCGCGGCGACGTCGGCCGCCCGCGCGGTTCACGGCGGGACGACGGCGCGGGGAGCGGTCGGTGGCCTACGCCCGCCCGGCTTCGACGTCCTCGCTTTCGGCCTCCGTCGGCTCCGAGGCCGTCCCGCGCGGCTCCAACACGAGATACTCATACAGGTACACCCCGAGGACGGCCCCGACGATCGGACCGAGGACGTAGATCCACGCCTGCTCCCAGAGGTTGGGCGCGCCCTCGACGCCGAGCAGGCTCGCGACCGTGTTCGCGGCGTACGGTCCCAGCGTGCGGGCGGGGTTGAACGAGGCTCCGCTGATGTTGCCCGTCGCGAGGACCCCTGCGGCGACGATGAAGCCGATGAGGAACCCGGCCAGCCGCTCGGGACCCCGATCGTCGACGGCGACGGCCATGATCACGATCATCAGGAAGAAGGTGATGACGATCTCGTTCAGCAGGGCCTGCCACGGGACGACGCCGGGGAAGACCGCGGTCGCGCCCAGCGCGCCGACCCGTGCCGCCTCGGGGCCGCGAATGGCGAGAAACGAGAGCGCGCCGGCGAGCCCGCCGAGAAGCTGTGCGACCAGGTAGACTCCGGCTGCCCGCGCCTCGATCCGGTCGGTCAGCCAGAACGCGACGGTGACCGCGGGATTGATGTGCTGGCCCGACACGGGCCCGAAGACGTAGATCGGCAGCGCGACCGCGGCCCAGAACGCGAGCGCGATGCCGACCCAGCCGAGCGTACCCAGCCCTAGTCCCCCAGTGACGAACTCCCCGCCACCGCCCGTGACGCCCGGCGGGACGGTGAGAAAGTCGATCACGACCGCACCGGCACCGAAAAAGACGATCGAGTACATCCCCAGAAACTCCGCGAGCGCCTTCTGTGTGAGCGTGTACTCCTCGGTCATGTCCGCGTGAGCGTGTAGTCGTCAGTCATGAAAAATGCGTGGTGTGAGCCGGTCAGGGCTCCAGGAGGACCTTCGTGACGCCCTCCTCGCGATCGTCGAAGCGCTGATACATCTCGGGGGCGTTCTCCAGGGGCTCGCGGTGGGAGACGTAGAAGCTGGGGTCGGCTCGCCCCTCGATGATCATGTCGCGCAGCCGGCGGTTGTACTGCTTGACGTCGCACTGACCGGTGCCTAACTTCTGGCCCTTCTCGAAGAGCTTCCCGAAGTCGATGCCCAATCTCCCTTGGCCGGCCATCGCGTCCGGTGCGCCCGGATCGGAGGGGACGTACAGCCCGACGATGCCGAGCTGGCCGGTCGGGCGTACGGTGTGGATGAGGTTGTTGAGGACGATCGCCGGGTTCTCCCGGGCGGCGTCGTAGGCGCCGTCGCCCTCCTTGTCGGAATCGATCGCCTGGTAGCCGACGGCGTCGACGCCCTTGTCGACGCCGCCCCCGTGGGCCTCCTTGATCTGCTCGACCGGGTCCTGTTCCTCGAAGTTGATCGGGTGAGCGTCACAGTACTCTTCGGCTAGATCGAGTCGGCTGGGGACGCGATCGACGATGTAGATCTCGGAGGCCCCCTGAAGCTTCGCGCTGTAGGCGGCCATCGTGCCGACGGGACCTGCTCCATAGATCGCGATCGACTCGCCCGGCTGGAGGTTCGCCAGTCGGGTGCCGTGCCACCCGGTCGGAAAGATGTCCGCGAGCAGCGCGAAGGCGTCCTCGTGTTCGTCGCCCTTCGGGAGCTGGAGGGCGTTGAAGTCCGCATACGGCACGCGGAGCTTCTCGGCCTGCCCGCCCTTGTAGGGACCCATCGCCACGTAGCCGTACGCGCCGCCGGCGAAGCCCTCGTTGACGTTGGTACAGAAGCCGGTCTTGCCGTTCTCGCAGTTCTCACAGAACCCACAGGCGACATTGAACGGCATGACGACACGGTCGCCCTCCTCGATCGTGCTCACCGCGTCGCCGACCTGCTCGACGATCCCCATGTTCTCGTGGCCGAAGACGATCCCCGGCTCGGCGTCCGTCCGGCCCTCGTACATGTGGAGGTCCGACCCGCAGATACACGACGTCGTGATGTCGACCACCACATCGTTGGGATGTTCGATCGTCGGTTCGTCGACCTCCTCGACCGCCACGTTGTGTTCTCCCTGATACACGACTGCACTCATTGACATCTGTTGTTCCCTCCGCGTCTCAGAGACGAGACGAGAGGTGATAACGGTTCCCCTGATCGTGTATCCGATCCGCACGAGCGACTGGCCGACCCCAGCGACCGGGCCCGAAGCCCCCGTGTCCGGGGCCCAGTCCCACGCAGCCGCCGGCCGCGTTCCTGGGACCCGGCTGCGCCGCGATGGACAGATTCTTTCGGCGGCCCCGAAGAGGGTCGAGCGGACAGTCGTGACCGACCGGACCGATCGCCGCCTCCGGAGACAGCACGCGACGCGGATCGCCGCGTTCGGCCTCGCGGCGCTCGCGGGCGCGCTCGTCTTTCTGGTGGCGATCGAGCTGTTCCCGTATCACTCGATCAACCACGACGAGGGCGTCTACCTCGAACAGGCGGCACTGCTGCTCGACGGGCGGCTCTGGCTTTCGCCGCCAGCCGTGGAGGCGTTCCGGCCGTGGTTCTTCGTTCGGGATGGGGGCAGGCTCTACCCGAAGTACGCACCCGTGCCCGCGGTCGTCTTCGCCGTCGGGATGGCGCTCGGGAGCGCGCGGCTCTCGCTCGCCGCGGTGGCCGCCGGGAACGCCGCCCTCGTCTACGGACTCGGGAGCGCGGCGTTCGATCGCCGCACGGGCGCACTCGCCGTCCTCCTGCTGATCGCCTCGCCGCTGTTTCTCCTCACCTCGGCGCTCTTTCTCCCCTACGCGCCGACGACCCTGCTGAACCTCCTGTTCGCGCTCGCGTACGTCCGCGCCGTGCGCCGGGGAAGCCGTCGATGGGCGGCGCTCGCGGGCGTGGCCATCGGGCTCGCCTTCTTTGCCCGGCCCTACACCGCCGTCCTGTTCGCCCTCCCGTTCGTCGCCCACGCACTCCTGACCCTCGCCCGCCGGTTCCGTCGCGCCCGTCGGTTCGAACGCGCCGGCGAACCGGACGGAGCCGATGGGGCCGGCAGGGTCGGCCCGGCCGGCGCGGCCGGCGAGTCCCGAACCCGATCGACCGGGACCGATCCCCGGAAGTCGTTCGTCGCGGCGCTCGGGCGATACGCCGCCGTAGCCGTGCCCGCCCTGCTGTTCGTCGGCGTCGCGTTCGGGTACAACGCGCTCGTGACCGGTGACGCCCTCACCTTCCCCTACGAGGCGTTCGCGCCTCGGGACGGCCTCGGTTTCGGCCGGCGGCGACTGCTCGACCACGCGGTGACCTACACCCCGGCGTTGGCCGTCGCGGCGAACGCTCGCGTCCTGTGGGCCTTCGCCACCCGCTGGGCCGCTGCCGGCCCGATCGGGACCGTCCTCGCCGGCGTGGGAGTTGCCGTCGCGGTGGCCCGGGCCGTGCGCGCTCGTGCTGGCTGGATGGGAGTCGACGGACCGACGTCCGCCGACGGGAGTCCGTCGGGCGCGAGCCGGCCAGCCGTCGACCGGACCGACCGTATCGACCTCACCGACGGCGGCGTGCGCGCGCTGCTCGTCGGGGTCACCGTCTCGGTGATCCTCGGGAACGTCCTTTTCTGGGGCAATCTCAACCTCCTCGGCCGGCTTGGGGTCCCGGGCGATGGCTTCGTCGCCCACTTCGGCCCGTTCTATCATTTCGACCTCCTCGCGCCGCTCTCGATCTTCGGGGCCGTGGGCGCGCTCGCCCTCGTCGGGCGGGTCCGCGCCGTCGCCCGCGAGCGCTGCTCGCCCCGGGCCGCGTGGACGCTCGTGCTCGTTCTCCTACTACTGTCGCTGCCGGTCGTCGCCGTCGCCGAGCGGGGCGTCCTCGGCCCCCCGATCGAGCGGAACGCGGCCTACACCGAGCGCTACGAGCGGGCGTACGTCCCCTTCGAGAACCGCACGCTCGACGACGCGCTCGTCTACGTGCCGACGCCCTACGGCGACTGGCTCGCCCACCCCTTCCAGTCGCTTCGCAACGGCGGCTCGCTCGACGGCCCCGCCGTGTACGCGCTCGACGGGCCTCCCGAACGGGACTTCGCCGTCCTCGACGCCTTCCCGAACCGAACACCCTACCGGTACACCTACCGCGGCGAGTGGACGCCCGCTCCCGACGGGACGATCACGGCCCGCCTCCAGCGCCTCCGGGTGCGCGAGGGCGCTCGCCACCGGATCACGACGACCGTCGGCGTCCCCGCGGGCAGCGAGTCGGCATCGGTCCGGCTCAGCACGGGAGCGGGGGCCGTCCAGTACGCCGTCGAGAACATCACTACCGAGGTCGCCGTCGAGTGGATCGTCGGGACCGACGGCGCGTGGGTGGTAGGCGAGAGCCTGCGTCCCTTCGGCGCGAACCGGACGCTCGCGCTCGAGGGGACCGGGGAGGTGGCGCTCTCGATCACCTTCGTCGGACCGGGAGGATCGACCGTCACCTACCGCCAGGAGCTCGCGGTCGCCAGCGGGGATGGACGAACGCGGCTGCTCTGGCCCCCCGAGACGACCGTCTGCCGGCTCGTCACCGACTGCGGCCGCGAGGGGAGCTATCTCCCCGGGGCGGACGGGTACCTCGACGGCGTAACGTTGAACGCGACGGTCGAGACACGGAACAGCGGGAACGCGACGGCGAGCGCGGACCGGAGCGTGTGACCGGGCCTACTCTCGCGACGGGTCCACTCCGTAGTGGTGCCGGTCGTCCCGGCACAACCCATCGATCCGACGACGGTTTCCACGTGGATGACCCTCACCGGGAGGGCCGGAACTTCAACAACGCCGGCCACGGTGCTCGCGAGCCTCTTCCGAGCACGGAAGAAACACCCCCTACCGATAGCCGAGCGCGCGCAGGTGCTCGCAGACCGCCTCGTCGCTAGCATCCGAGCGGTGGTCGCTATCAGGCGTCTCGGCGACGGTCTCGCGCTGACCGTCGGCGACGACTGCCCACGGGACAGTCACAAGCTTGGGATGATATAATCCTGTCGGGTGGCCGTACTGTCGGAGTCCCAGCGGCGGGACGCGCTCGCCGAGCAACTCGCCGTGGTCGGCCGAGATCACGACTCGGCCCTCGATCCCGCTGAGTAGCTCGCACACGCTGTTGAGTGCGAGATCGAGGTTTTGCTGATAGGCCCGTCGGACGAGCTGCGGCGTAACCGACTCGTCGGTACTCCACTCACTTTCGCGCACGACGTCGGGGAACCGTTCGCCAAGCGACCCCAGAAACGGGGCATGGGGCTGGACGTAGTGGACGATATGACGTTTGCGAGGGTATCGATCGTGCATATCGAGCGCACGGCGAGTCACGGTGCCGGGCGTCACCACGGACTGGCCGTTGACTTCCTCCTGGCCGTCTTGCCAGACCCCCTCGACGGCGTGTAACTCGGCGTCGAGACTGTCGGCGTAGCGCTCGTAGTGTCCGTTCGCGGTCGTATAGACAGTATCGAGATAGGACTCACTACCAAAGGTTGCTCGCACCCAGTCGAGAGTGGTCGTGGCGGGGGAGGCCTGCGACGCAACCGCAGCGTCGAGGGCGTCCGCGGCGGCGAGCGCGTCGTACCGGCAGGCATCAAGGATGACGAGCGTATCCCACGCTTCGGCCATTACATCAAGCGCGTCGGCGTCCGCCGGTGGGGAGTACCATCGCCGGGCAGCCTTGCGGGCGAGACCGTGGCGCGGACTCACGCTTGCGGCGTACTGCTCGCGCAGCGTCCGAAACTTCGATGTCAGCGGGAGGTCCATGCTACTCGTCGCTTCGGCAGCTCAAAAACGCTTTGTGGGAGTGAGTCGGCCCCTGCAGTCGAACGAGAGCACGAAGGGACACGACGGATCCACCATCGGAGCGGCGCTGGTAGTGGTGTGCTCGCGGCTGGCGTGGACGATCCGAGCCGGATCGAGTGCACGAGTGTGGCAACACGCGCGGAACGGTCGGCCGAATACGACGACTCGTATCCGTGAGGGGGAGTGCGATCTTCAGGCGCGAGAGAAGTGATCCACCTACTCTCGGGGGGACGACGGAAACGGGCGAGGTTGCAGTCGCCGGCACAAGCGGTTCATGCAGCGGAGGAGAAGCGAAGGCCATGGCATCCGGATCCGACGAAGAGGCGATCTCGTGCGAACTCTGCGGGGAGGAGTTCAACCGGAGAGAGCAGCTCAACGAACATATGAAAGACGGTCACGATTCCACCGGCGAAGAAACCCGAGGAGAAAGCGAGGGCGCTGCTGCCGCTTCCGGGGATGCGAGCGCATCGACGGGTTCGATGACCGTCGAAACCAACGAGTCACCGTCCGCCGCGGAGCCTGGCGAGGCAACCGGCCCCGGACAGGACGATGAGGTTCGTCCCGAGCCGGATGACAACAACGAGAACTGATTTAGCGGGGTAAACCTATCGGGGGTCCTCGAGGTAGAGTTCGTTTTCCCCGTAGCGGTCGACATGCTCGCTGCTCAGGTCATTTCCATCGGAATCGTCCAGTCTCAGAAGTGTTTAACTTCGTCGGTGAGGCTGCCCTGCTCTTTGGTGGTCGATTCGACCGTAGCGTGATCGCCGTGGGCCTGCCTTACCCGTCCGAGTTGATCGTCTTCCGCGTTCAGGACGTTGCTATCTATACTATCGGTGAAATTTCGTGCCATATATTATGAACTGGAATCGAGGCCCCTATCGCCTCGTTGTTTGCTCTCGCCGGTCTCTCGATCCACCTACTCGGTGTCTGCTATCGGTCTCTACCGAGGAGTTCACGAGCGTGACGAGCAGGATTTGTGACGTACTGTCGAGAACGGACAGAGTAGGGCCTCCCACGTTACTTTCCACACTCGAGAACCAACAGGGTACATCGATCGCCGCCTCGACTCCCATGAGAGTGTGATGGAATCGCCAGGGCTCAGTTGATCGAATATTTCCGCCGCTGACCTCCTCGTTGGACGATCTCCACGTAGGGATCTTCACCCCAGCCGAGCCTGAGGCCAACACTACGGAATCCTCCTCTACCTCGAACACTCCATCCTCGATCGAGGCCTTCCGGGATTGTGACTCGATTTCGACCGTGGACTCGTCGGTCGTCGGATCGAGTTCGGACACCCGTATTGAAGTTTTGATGTTCCCGTATCCATCCACGTGACAGACGGTAATCTCCGGCTTTACCGGTATGTCGTCCAGAGATCGCTCTTTTCCTATCGAGTCCGGCTCTCCACGAGCGACTTCGGCAACGTGGGCGGGGAAGTGGTCGCGAGAACGGAACTGAGAGCCTCTCTCGGGAGCGTCCACCTCTCGGAATTCCTGGATGTTGTCCTTGATGAACGGTAGACTGTAGCCGCCGTCGACTGCCAGGACGGGGACACCGTTTCCTAGTTCGAGATAGCGGAGCTGTTCGCCTTCGTTCGATCGTCCCGGAGCTCTGCGTCCGCCATCCCTCTCGGGGCTCGACGCCGCTTGCCTATGCGCGCCCAATGTTGAATATCCGCTACTACCGAAGGGAGACCGTGTCGGAGGACGATCCCCACGAGCGCGATATCACGCTCGCAAAGGAAAAAGACGAGGAGAGCCCACCAGAAGAGGCCGAGGCAGAGGCCGAGCGCGAGGAAGCCGCCGAGGAAGCACGTGAGGACGAGGCCGAGCAGGCCCGCGAGGAAGCCAAACAGCGCGAAGCAGCCGCCCGCGAGGCCGAAAACCCGGACAATCACCGCGACGAACCACCGCACAACAGCTGACGAGCGAAGCCGACGACTGCCTCCGATCGAACGATCACATCCGATAGAGAAACGGGCATCGGTATCGGTCCCGGCGAGTGGGACCCTCGGACCCCGCCCATCCTGTCTTCCCTGGCGGAAGGAGGTCGACTACTGGCTCACGAAAATATCGAACCGTATCGGCACGAACCGCTACGACGATAGTTCCTGTTGAACTGTGTACGACGCCAGGAACCCACCGATCGTAAGCGTTCTATCAGCGATCGGCAATGTTAGACTATTCTACAGTTTGACGCTGCTAGATTGAGGCTGAACTGAGCCGAGTTCCTCGAGTGTGGTCCAACCGCCTCGAAGAACTCCAGGTGGAGGTCACGAACTGCTCGGAAGTACTGTCGTTGGACGCGGATCGGGCCCACACCAGCGACCGTCGGCGACTCTCTCGTTGAACTCGTCGGGTGGGTCGACTCCGAAGAGTAGGGGGAGACGCGTTCGAGCAGGCCCTATTCGCTCTCTATGCCGAACTCCTCAGCGAGTTGTTCGATCATTCGTTCTTGTGATATGTTTCCTTTCACATCCGTATCCTGAGTGAGCGATTGAAGCTCCCTGTACGATAGCTCTTCGAGTTCCTCTCGTGTGTCGGGTTTTTCGTCAACTGGTCCGTCGTCCGTGGAGTCTTCATCACTCGCTGTTCCGTCGCTAACAGCTTCATCTTCTGTGGGTTCATCGGATTCGCTTCCGGCCGCGCCGAATGACGCATCGAGTTTTCGTCCAAGGACGGCGCCGATCTCGCGCCCGGCCGCCGAACCGAGGCTACCGAGTACTGTTTCGAGCTGCATCTGCTGGAAGAGCTCGTAGAGATCCGTCTCCTGGAGTATCTCTTCGATGTCGATGTGCTTGAGTAGCTCTGCCGTGCCGTCTCTGTGCGCTGATTTATCGCTCATGATCTGATCCTCCGAGTTCCGAGGGCTACTCGCCAGAGAACTATCTCGTTTTTCGACACCCAGCGCCTCACTCCGGTTGAACCGTTCATTGTCTCAACCGTCGGTAGATTCTTCGTCGTCGGCGTTCCCGCCGAGCGAGCGCGCGATCGCCTCTCCGATCTGCCGGCCGGCCGTCTCCCCCAGCTGCTGGCCTGCTGTCCTGACGGCTGCCCCATCGCTGTTTTCAGAGGGGTCCTCTCCCGAAAGTTCGTTGATGATACTTGCAGCTCTTCGGGCAGACTGGTCGACATCCGGCAGTGTGTTCAAGACGCGGGCTCCGGCGCTCCCCGCTCGGCTCTGGTCGCCTCCTGATCCGTCGTCACCGCTGTTTTCTTCGGCTTCCTCGGGCTCTTCGTTCTCTTCGTTTTCACCCGATCCGTCGTGGAGCCAGCCGAGGGGCGCGGTTAGCACGCTCCAAACTCGGCTCGCGGCACCCCGCAGCCAGTCTATCGGCTTCGTCGCCAGCCCCCAGGCGCGGCTTGCGAGGCTGCGAAGGGCGCTAATCGGCGACGTGAGCGAGTTTACAATAGTGCTTACGAGTTTAGTGATGCTATTGAGCAATCGGTTGAGCAGCACCGACAGCGGTCCGCCACCGAGCAGTCCCGCAACTGCGGATAGCAAGTTCCCGAGCAGGTTTCCGCCCCCCGGAATGGCTCGAACATCGAGAACGACCTCATGGAGATCGACCTCCAGTCCAAGCAGATCGAGAAACAGCCCTTCGAGGTCGAGATAGAGGACCGTCGTGCCGCGCTCGGTTCCGTGGCTCTTCGATTCCTCCTCCGAAACGTCGCCTTCCGCCTCCTTTGTCTCGTCCCCGTCATCCTCCTCGCTGGTATCGACAGTCAGCGTGATCTCTTCGTCCCCGCCATCGATCTCGACGGCTTGCTCGGTCCCTTCTCCGTCAACCTCGGCCTCGATGGTATATTCACCGCTTTCGAGTTCGAAGTTGGCCTCGCCACCAGAATCGGTTTCCTGCTGTTCGGGGTCGTCGAGAAATCCCTCGACGAGCCCCATGTCGGAGCTTTTCACCGCAACGTCCGCTTGTGAAACGGGTTCGTCCTCTCCGGTCTCGACGAGTACCGTTAGTTCGTATACGTCCTCCCCCTCTTCGCTTTGTTCAGGTTCTTCGTTATCCTCCTCGGACTCGTTGCTTTCTTCGGTGTCTCCTTCTTTCTCGTCGCCTTCGTCTTCCTCCTCAGAGCTATCGCTCTCTTCTGGATCCGCGTCTTGTTCCGCTCCCTCGCTCTCCTCGTGCTCTTGCTCGGTTTCCCCGTCTTGCTCATCGCTGGCGTCGTCGTTGTCGGGGTCGCCACCGTCTGTGAGTACTGGATTCTTCCATGTGTGCTTCCTGGAGAGCTTTTCATCGTTTCCGCTGTCGAAACTCATGGTGGTGGCTTGTTCGCCCCACCCTTAAATAAGCTAACTCGGCAAATGCGGGCAGGGCAGCGTTCGGGGAAGCCGGTTCCATGCGAACGCTCGCAACCACTCGTCGACAGTTTCTCCCTCGGCGTGACTGAAGCAGTTCGGGAACAAGGTGGCCGTTTTCCTTCAAAGACGGGTTCGACGCTGTTGCGTTCGCCGGTTTCTCGTAGCGGAACTGAAAGCCGTGCCGGCGACACGCGGCGTACAACGGCGTCGCGCCGCCGACGAGGACGGCGGCGTCGCCGACGTCGTGTCTTCCGCGGAGGCCGGTGGGAAAAACGCATGAGCGAGAACGGCGGTTCCGGTCGGTCCGAGCTTGGTGGAACGGATCGTTCAGCCGGGGTCGACGCCAGCGGAGAGCCAGTAGTCGTCGAGCCGGATTACGGTCTCGACGCCGAGAACGGATACAGTATTCGAAAGCGACAGTTACGCGAGATGGGGTTGGGTGCCGAGCTTCGCCAACAGCCGCGGCGTTGCTTCGCTCCACGGAGTCCACGTCGATCCGGTCAATACGCTCGCCTAAGCCGGCAGTTTCGGGCATAGAGCGCCGCGAGATCGCCGCGCCTCGTCGTTCGATCCTTCCCCGACACCGCCGACGAGACCCTTAGCGGACACTACACTCGGCAGATGCGGCTTCACCGATAGGAAAACGCCCGAAAGCGCTGGAAAGGAGAGGGCTACTCATACCCCCGTTCCTCGAGTTCCTCGGTCAGGTCTTCGGCTCTTGCCTGTAACGCTTCGTCGGACATTTCTTCCAGGTCCGCTGAATCGTCCCCAGCCGACTTTTCTTCGTTGTTCGCCCTGTCTTCGTCGTCCGCTTCACGTCTCTCCGCCGCTGTGTCGTCCTCGTTGGTTATCTGTTGGAGCTGCTCGTCGAGCTTCCGTCCGACGAGTTCGCCGAACAGACGGCCGACCTGTTCGCCGAGTTCGCGCCCCACCGACTCGAATCCGCCCTCTCCACTGCCGAGGCTTTCGAGCACTCCACCCCTGATCCCGTTTTGTAAGCTCTCGACGAACGCCGAAGAACCGCTACTGCCTGACTGGTCGCCCGTTTCTCCGCTTTCGCTCTCTCCCTGGACCGTTTCTGTATCGCTCACTACCGATCTATTGTGGCGTTTGGTACTTATATATGACCCTCGCAAGTGCCGAAAGCGGTGTTCGGATGACACTCGGTACTTCAGAAAGCTCCGCGGTGGACCGTTTCCGAAACGTAAGTTCGATCGACGGGGTGGCGCCGAGCAACTGCTGAGGAGGGCGCTTCAACTGAGACCACCGAACTGTCACAGTCGGGGGCGTTCGCCGCGCTGTACGGCCGGCCGCCTCCGGAGCCCCGGCGGCGGTCGAGACGCCGCCACCGAACGTCCGCTATCGCCTCGACGAGGGAGATGCCGGCGAAACAGCCATCGAGTGGAGCGCACTCGACGGTGCTTCGTATACACCCGGACGTCCCGTTCGGGTCCTCCGGGCGCGGTCCCAACGCCTAAGTTTAGGCCGGCCTAATCCGAGCGCGATGGAACTCACCCGTCGCGATGCGCTCGCCGCGCTCGCCGGGGGTACGACCCTCGTCGGAACCGGCGCGGCGGTGGTCGGTCGAGGCCCGGCCGATCCCGGCCGCGATGGATCGGCCGGAAGCGCCGCCGGGAACGGTGAGAAAGCCGATCCCGGTAATCGGCCGATTCGGTTCGATGAGGAAGAGCTGGAGGCTCTGGTCGCGGTCGCTCAGGTGCTCTACCCCTCGAAGGTGGCGGGCGTACGGGAGTTCGTCGAAACCTACGCCGCAGGACGGTTCGAGCGGCGGTCGGGGGCGTCGCCCACCGCAGGCGTTCGGGAGGCTCTCCAGACGCTCGACGAACGCGCACGCGAGTGGGAAGGTGAGGGATACGCCGCGCTCGATCCCGATGCGCGCGAACGAGTGCTAGCTCAGATGGGTGCGAACACTGCCGAGTCCGATCCCCGGGGGACGGACGCCGAGCGGGTGCGCCACGGCGTCGTCGACGAGCTGCTCTACGCGCTGTACGCCTCGCCGGCGGGCGGGCGACTGCTCGGCATCGAGAACCCGCCCGGCTGGCCCGGCGGGCTCGACGCCTACCGGCGGGGGCCCGACGGACGACTCCCGGAGCGATGGCGGAGCACCGACGGGCGGGCGCCGACAGGGCGGCGCGGGGGACGATGACCACGGATCCCGATCGCGCGGGCCCGAAGCCGGATCGGGCGGGCGGGCCTCCCCGCTCGTCCACACAGATCGATCGAACACCCGGGCCACGGGTCGACGTCTGCGTCGTCGGGGCCGGACCCGCGGGCGGACTTCTCGCCCATCGGCTCGCCGAGCGCGGCCACGACGTGACCGTGCTCGACGCCGGGCCGCGCTTCGACATGGGTGAGAGAGCGCGGCTCGACCGGATGGAACGTACCCTCCGGCCGGGCCACGCTGCTCCCGAGGTGTGGGAGATGGGCGGTGCGCGCGACGCCTACAGTACCGGAAGGCGGTCGTACCCCCTCAACCACACCCGCGTGAAGGGGGTCGGCGGCTCGACGCTGCACTGGCAGGGGATCGTGATGCGCCTCCACGAGTCGGACTTCGAGCGCGGAAGCCGCGGCGAGGGGGACGCGGACTGGCCGATCGACTACGCGGACCTGCGACCCTACTACGCGGCCGCCGAGCGGGGGCTGGGGGTCGCCGGTGGCAGCGACAACCCGTTCGCGCCGCCGCGCGAGGAGCCCTTCCCGCTCCCGGCGTTCCCACCGTCCTACAGCGACGCACTGTTCGCGCCGGCGTGCGAGGAGTTGGGGATCACGATGCACTCGGTGCCCGGTGCGCGGAACACCGAACCCTACGACGGCCGCCCGGTCTGTGACGGCTACGGGACGCGGCGGCCGGCCGGCCCCGCGGGCGGACAGTACAGCGGCGACGTCCACGTCCGGAAGGCCGAGGCGGCCGGGGCACGCGTCGTCGACCGCACCCCGGTCCAGCGTCTCACCGTCGATCGCTCGGGCGAGCGCGCCACGGCCGCGGTGTACGCGACGCCCGACGGGCGCGAACACCGCCAGGAGGCCCGGCAGTTCGTCCTCGCGGCGGGTGGCGTCGAGACTCCTCGACTCCTCTTGCTCTCGACCTCCCCCGAACACCCCGACGGGCTCGCCAACTCCAGCGGCCTCGTCGGCCGGCACTTCATGGACCACTGCTTTGCGGGTGTGGGCGGGCGACTCGACGAGCGAACGCGCCAGCACCACCTCGGGTTCAACACCCGCGAGTCCCACCAGTTCTACGAGACCGACGATCCCGACGTGGGCGCGATCAAACTGGAGTTCCTGAACTACGCCGGCCCGTCGCCGCTCGACCGCGCGCTCTCCGACGGCCGGTGGGGCGACGACCTGCTCGACGCGCTCCGGGAGTCCTATGGGAGCCACGTCGGCGTCGGCGCGCTGATCGAGCAGCCACCCCGCGCGGAGAACCGGGTGAGGCTCGATCCGTCGAGGACCGACGACCACGGCAACCCCGTCCCTCGGATCGAGTGGTCGCTCGGCGACCGCACCCGACGGACGATCGAGCGCGCCAACGAGATTCAACGAACCATCCTCGACGAGC
Source organism: Halobacteriales archaeon QS_4_69_34 (assembly GCA_003021045.1). Lineage (GTDB taxonomy): Archaea > Halobacteriota > Halobacteria > Halobacteriales > Halococcaceae > PXRN01. The sequence goes on from PXRN01000003.1 coordinate 86,787, forward strand.
TCGGCGCGACGATCGCGTGGACGGTCGGTCCCGACAGTACGGGGCCGGCGGCCCACCACATGGGGACGACGCGGATGGGCGACGATCCCGCGACGAGCGTCGTCGACGCACGCCTGCGTGCCCACGACCTCGCCAACCTGTGGGTCGCATCGAGCAGCGTCTTTCCGACCGGCGGCGCGATGAATCCCACCCTCACTATCGCGGCGCTCGCGCTCATGGCCGCCGAGAACGTCGACGAGGCGCTCTGAATCGCCGACGTCGTCGTTACGGCCACCCGTGTGGGCGTGCATGGACGAGCGACGCGGTCGGCGTGTCCCCCGCTGGCGTCGCACGACGCGCGCCGTCGCTCGTCGAGGAGTGACAGCGCGGCCGGCCCGCTCACATGAAGTCGGCGATACCGCTCTGTTTGTTCGTGTCGTCCTCGAAGACGCTCTCGATGGTGCGTTCGAGCAGCGCGAGGCGCTGTCGGGTGTACGGGCGACAGCCGTACTCCGCGGCGACGCGGCGAGCGACGTCGATGTACTTGCTCACCGAGCCCTCGTGTACGGTCAGGTTCACGTCGCCACCACACTCCCGGCAGCTCCCGGTAAGGGGCGCGCGGCGGTACTTCGTCCCACAGCCCAGACAGCGCATCTCCTGGCGCGAGAAGGCACGCAGGTTGCCGATCAGGTCGGGCAGGAAGTGGTACTCGATCACCCGCTCGGCGACGTCGGTCTCGTCGACCGCCCGGAGCGTGCGCGCGAGCTCGAGCTGAGCGTCCATCTTCTCCATCATCGATCCCAGCGTCTTGTACGCCGACAGCGCGGGCCCGAGCGCGACGTTCGAGGTGTCGTGGGTGTGGCGAAAGCCGGTGTACTCGGCGTCCGTGCCCAGCGAGTCCGCGGCGATCTCGACGTCGACCTCGCCGGGATCGGCCATCCGCCGGGTCGCCTCGTAGAACTCGCGGGAGTAGCCCGAGACGACGTCCATGTTGTGGGCCTCGTCGTCGATCTCGGCGGGATCGATCCGCGAGGACATGACGAGAGGGGCGTCCATCTTGCCACCCCTCTTATCGGGAAGATAGGACTTGCTGAAGTTCAACAGGCCGTCCATGAGAAGTATCAAACAATCTTCATCCCCGTCACAGTTGCGACGTTTCGATGCATGAAAGTAGGGGTGAGCGTAGCCCACGGCGGCGTCGGTGAAGCCGACGATCCGACCGACGACCGCCGCGGAGGTGTGGGGAGCCATCCCGAAGACGAGCTCGCCGACGAGATCGTCCCGGTCCTCGACCCCGTAGAACGGCTCCATCCCGTAGTAGCGCTCCAGGAGGTCGTCGACGAACGCCCCGATCCGCAGCAGGTGCTCGGCCGCGCCATCGGAGAGCACGACGTCCTGGACGCGGAGCTCGACGAGCTGATCTTCGTGTTCGAGGGGGTTTCCCCGGAAGTCCTCGTGATAGCCGAGCTCGCGGAAGCGCTCGACGGAGACGTCGAGCTCTGCGGGTCTGACGGCCGTCACGGGGAGGTCGGTCATGTCGTACCTGACCGTGCCGTCTTTGAACGTCGAGACGTCGTGTTTCGCGCGCAGGACGCCCTTCTCCATCGGTTCGGGCGTCTTGAGCTTCGAGGTCAGCCCCTTCACCCCTTTGAGGATCTCGAAGGCGCTCTCGCGCTCGCCGACGGCAGCGAGCGCCCCACCGTACTCCTCGCGGACGTTCACCGGCCGCCACTCGACGGGACTCGCCGCCGCGCCACAGCGGGGACACTCCGCACGACCCGCCTCGTCGGGTTCGACGCGGGTCTCGCAGTCGGGACACTCATAGCGGGGCTCGGTGACGCCACCGCAGTCGGGACAGCGCGCCTCGAAGCCCTGCTTGCCGCAGTCGGGACACTCGCGGCGACCGACCTGTACGGGAACGCTCCCGCGCTCCGCGCCGCGTTCGGCGGTGTACTCGGTCGCCTCGCTCACGTCGCGCTGGTCGCCGCCGGCCTCGCCGATCGGAAAGAGGGTGTGGACCGCCGGGGAGAGCTCGCGTTTCTCCGATTTCTCGGGCCGCCCCATCCGACCGCCGATCCGGGTGGGGGCGCGCTCGCGGATCGAGAACGGCGCGACCTCCTCGACTGCCTTCATCGAGCTCTCCCCGCCATCGTACGCGCGCGCCGCCGTCGAGAGTTCGTTCCACTCGCGTTCGAGCGCGGCGGTGAACCCGAGCGAGCGCACCAGCGGCCGGGCGTCGGGGATCGTCACCGTCCCCTCGCCCTGTGTGTGTGCCACCAGCAGAGTTTCGAGGGCCGCACACACCGCGTCGCTCCGGGCGAGGACGAGCGCCCCGGCCGGTGGGTCCGCGTCGTCGATCTCGGCGGAGACGGCGGCTTGTGCGCCGTCGGTCCTTGCCGCCTCGTCGGGCCCTACCCCGCCGCCGGTTCCCGTCTCCCCGTCGATCCCCGTCCCGCCGTCGGCTCGTATGAGCGCACCCTCGGTGACCGCCGCGACGAGCGCGTCGAAGTGCTCTATCGAGAGGTCGTGCCAGCAGTACGTGTATTCGGGGTGTAGCGGCGCGTCGTACTCGGTGGCCCACTCGACCGCCGCCGCGGGAGTGGGGTCGTCGAGGTCGACGGCCGTCGAGTCCCGCATGGCCTGGACGTCCGCGTCGCTCGCTTCGAGCTCCTGGACCCACCACTCGGTCGTGTAGGAAGCGGGCGCGAGCGGGTGGTTGTTCTCGACGAACTCCCCGTAGTTGACGAGGTACTCGCCGAGGTCGAGGATCCGATCGACGCCGTTGCGGATTTCGAGGGCCTCCGCGGGGTCGTCGATCCGGCGCACGTCGCCGTTGGCCAGCTTGACGGTGGGCCCCTCGATCGAGTCGACGGGGACGACGCCCGCAGCCTTCCCGGGCCGCTCGGTCTTGAGTTGGGTGCCCGTGGCGAGGAAATCACCCACGAGGTGCATCGTCGCGGGGTGGACGCCCGCGGTGGCGAAGCCGTGGTTTCGTGCGCGCCCGTAGCGCAGCCGGAAGCCGCCGGGCCGGCTCGGATGTGAAAAGACCGGTCGGCCGGCGATGAGGTCGCGCAGGAACTTCCCGGAGGGGTCGGGCCGAAGCGGTCCATCGGTGTCGGCGTCAGCTGGCACCGTCGTTTCGTCGGCTGTCGCCGCTATCGTGTCGGCTTCAGTCGTCGATCCCCCGCTCGCGTTCGGGACGGCGTCTCCGTCGCCGCCGACGTCGGCGCTGTCGTCCGTCCCGCCGGTGTCGGTGCTGCCGTCCGCCCCGGGAGCGTCGACACCGTCGTCCGTCCCGCCGTCGGCACTCGTGCCGTCGTCCGCGCCGGCTGCCGAGTCGTCGATCGTACCCGCGACGAGGTCGCCGATCCACGGCCAGCTCACCTCCTCTAGCGCGGCGGTGTAGCGCTCGATCTTCGGGGCCTTCTGAGCGATGCCCTCCGCGAGCACGAGGCACATCCCGCCCCGTGGGTTGTTCGTCCCCACACGTTCGAGGTCCCGATGACCCGAGACCTCCTCTTGGCCCGTGGCCTCGCCGTCGAGCATGATCGGACAGTTCCGTGCGGTGAACCTGACCTCCGTGGCCGACGGCGTGTACTGGAGACCGGTCTCGGCGTCGTAGAGGTCGACCTCCTCGGCGTAGCGCTCGATTTCGGCATCGCGGGGCTGGTAGGTCCCGATCCCGAGCAGCGCGCGGGCGTAGTCCGCGACCAGCACCGAGAGCGCCTGGGCGGTCCCGCCCGCCGAGCGGATGGGTCCAGCGTAAAAAACGCGGACGAACTCCGTCCCGTCGGGGTTGTCGAGCAGCTCCACGCGGTCGATCCCTTCGATCGGCGCGGCGACGACGCCCTCGGTCAGTAGCGCCACCGCGGTGCGGACCGCCCCCTCGATCTTGCCCGCGCGGGTCTCGTACTCGCCGACCCGGCCCTCGGCGAAGTCACGCGCGAGCTCGAGGGCGGCCTCCTCTCTGCTCATCTCGCCCTCTAGCTCGCGGACGCGCGCGGCGACGCCCTCGATCTCCAAGATGTTCTCCACGCGGTCGGCCATGTCCGCGGCGACGGGGATCTCGACCTCCGGGGTCGGGTCGCCGCCCGCCGCCCGCGCCTCGTTTGCGACCGACAGCGCCTCCTCCAATCCCGCTTCGATCCGCTCGAAGTAGCGCTCGTCTGCGGGTCTCATGGCTGGGGGACGACGCCGCGCTCGACCGCGTGCTTCCACCTCATAGCGGCCAGAGATCGAGGTCCGTGGTCGAATCGTGCTCGCGTTCGAGACGAGCGTCGAACTCCCGGAGGTAGCACTCGCCGGCGAACACGGTCGCCGAGTCGAGGTGGCCCGCCACCGCCGAGCCGTCCGGGCGCGAGCAGACCGCGTGCGTGTGTGCGAAGCGCTCGCCGTCCAGAATGGAGACGTCGCCCACGCAGGCGGCCACTTCGAGGGGTTCCTCGAACGCGATCGCGTCGTACTCCGTTCGCTCCTGATCGTAGAAGAAGAACTCGGCCGCCGAGACCGCGCCCAGCGCGAGGAAGAAGCCGGCGTCGACGCCGGCGTCCTCGGCGAGCGCCTCGATCTCCGCTCGCCAGTCAGCGCCGGTTTCGAGTCGGGCGACGAACTCGCGGCCCCCCTCGACCTCCCGGTAGTTCATACTCGCCCGATCGGTCGGGGGTGACAAAAGCGTGTCCGCTCACAGCGGCCTCGGGGAGAGGATGCGGGAAAAAGAAGAGTATCGGAGCCGAGGGAAAGGCACCCGATGTCCGTTCGGAGGAACTGTGGGCAGCGAGCGCGCCGGCGTCGACCGCGCGGACCGTCGCGTATAGCCGTGCTCGACGGCGGCTCGAAGCGCCGCCTCCTGCTCCGGCGGCAGTCCACCCGCTTCGTCGTTCCGCCGTCCGCCCCGTCCTCGACTTCGAATACCGGCGACCCGATAGCTATACGTGTGTGGCCGGACCGGAGTAGCACATGCGCCGTACGCGTGGCGAGCGCTCGACAGGATCGCCGGTCGCCGTCTCGATGGCCGCGGTGCTGCTGGCTGCGACACTCACAGCCGCGACGCTCCTCGTCGCGGGCACGGGAGCGGGCCCGATCGGCGTCGCGGCCGGGCAGCCGACGGCGATCGACGCCTGCACGACGATCGACGATCCGGGGAGCTACCGGCTCACCGCGAACATCACCGCTCCCGACGCCGAGGGGGCCTGCATCGAGATCACCGCGAGCGACGTGACCCTCCGCGGGGGCGGCAACACGATCGCGGGACCGACGCCCCGCTCGACCGGGACCGGGATCGACGGCGTGTACGTTTCGGGCGGATCCTCGGCACCGCTCACGAACGTCACGGTCGCGAACCTCCGTACCGTGGGCTGGAGCAACGGCACCCACTTCGAGAACGTCGACGACGGCACGATGCGCGACCTCACCGCGCGGAACGCCCTGACGAACGGCATCCGGCTCGCCGACGCCAGTGGCAACCGGCTGGTGGACCTCACCCTCGCCAACATTACCGAGGAGGAGCGCGACCTCGCGGGGGCGGGTCACGGCCTCTACGTCACCGACGGTAGCACGAGCAACGCTCTCTCGGATCTCACGTTCCGCGACACCAAGTACTCGCTCATCTTCGATGGCGGGAGCGCGAACAACGAGGTCTCCGGCGTCAGCGCGACCGAGACGACCTACGTCGCCTACCTCTTCGCCGCCAGCGACAACACCCTCTCGAACGTCACTTCCGAGGACAACAGCCGGTGGGTGGTCTACGTCGAGCGAGGCGCGGAGGGCAACGTCTTCCGGAACCTCACCACGAACGGAACGACCCTCTCCTTCCAGCCGACCGGCGTCGCCGTCCGCCCGGTGCCAGGACCGGGCCTCTCCTCGCCGCCCGCGCCCCCGGCCGGCGAGCGCGCCGTCGGTCCCTTCGTGGAGGTATCGGCCACGCAGGTCGACCAGCCCGGATCGCTGTCGCTGACGTTGCCTTACGATCCGGCCGCGCTCGAGGACGGCGCCGCCGCGTCGTCCGTCTCGCTCCAGCGCAGCGTCAACGGGTCGTGGTCGGCGGTCGGCGGCAGCGTCGACGCGACAGCGAACACCGTCAGCGCCGGGAACATCACGTTCGCACCGCTCTCGTCCGCGGACGTCAGCGACGGCGTCTTCGCGCCGCTCGCGCCCGCTCAGGGGACGCCGACCCCGACGGCGACGGCCACGCCGACCGCGACGACCGCGGCAGCCACGACGGCAGCACCCGCCACCGACGCCGACGACACCACCGTGGCGACGGACGCCCTCGGGACGACCGACGGAGGGGCGACCGCCAGCGGCGAGGAAACCGCGACGGCGACGGAGACGGAGGCGACGACCGAGGAGGAAATGACGACTACGGTCCCGCCTGCCACCGGCGGCAACGGGGCGACCCCGACGACGGACACCGGCGGGGCCGCGACCACGTCCGACGACGGTCCCGGCTTCGGCTTCGCGGCAGCGATCGCCGGGCTCGTCGTCGCGGTCCTGGTTTCGATCCGGCGATTCGACTGAGGCCCCGGGTGGCGTCCACCGACCGGCCACCGCACTCGCTCGGATCGCAGTCGCACGGGAACGAGCCACGCGACCGAGTCCCGCGTGATGGCGAACGGACGCCGACCGCGTTATCCTCTCCCCGCCCCTCTCGCGGTCACGATCGGTCCGTTGCGCGCGACCTCATCTCCGGGGCGTTCGCCTGCCGCTCGACGGTCTTCACGCGGATCGTCAGCGCGAGGAAGGTACCGAGGACGGTCGAGACGACGGCGCCCGCGGCGGCGACGTCGTGGGCGGGGACGGCGTGGGAGATCCCGGTCGCCGTGATCTCCGCCGGCACGAACGTGTGCGTCGGCTCGCCGACGATCGGGACGAAGTAATCGACCACGTCGTTGAACGTATACCATGCCGCCGCGATCCCGACCGCCCACACTTGGAAATCGCTGTAACGGTAGATGACGAACGCCTGGGCGACCATCGCGAGGTGGCTCCAGAACAGGAAGTTGTACATCCCCCACCAGAGCGAGGCGAAAGCCGACTCGAACGCGAGCAGCGTGAACGGCGTCCACAGTCCGAGCTTGATGCAGCCGAAGAAGGCGAGCGCGTTCAGCCACTCCCGATTCCATCCGAGCTTCCACGACGCCAGCGAGAGCGCGATGAACAGCGTCGCCAGCGGGCTGTCGGGGACGAGGGGCCACACGACTGCGGGAGTGGCCGCGAACTGGAACCGATAGTACCAGAAGCCGAAGGCCGTCCCGAGCAGGTTGACGGCGACGACGACCCACGCGTACCGGAGCGCGAGTTCCTCGATCGACCGCGGAAGTGGCGCGAGATACCGCGGGAGCGAGTCCCGGTCCGGGAGGTCGGCGGCCATCTCAGACCCCGAGCGCGATCCGGAGGGCTCCACGAACTCCCTGCGGGAGGCCGACGGCGGTCGCGGCGAACAGCACCAGCCAGTTCCACGTCGCGGTCACGTCCTCCTCGCTCGTCGCCACGTAGGAGACGATCAGCGTCACGATACCGAGCTTGAGCAGGAACGTCGAGCCCGCGAAGCCCGTAAGCTCGTATACCTGGCTGGTGATGAACAGTTTCGGAGTGTATCCGTAGACGCCCACCCCGAGGAGGTTCTGTGCCGCGTCGACGCTCTGGCCGAACACGAGGAGCAACGCCAGCGGATGTCGGAGCGTCGGTCGGTCGAGGGCCGTTCCGGCCGCGTAGAACGCGCCAGTGACGAGGCCCGCGATGGCGAGCACGGCGACCGGGGCGAGCGGCCGGAACGCTCCCGGCCCCAGCCCGAACGCGAGCGCGACGGCGCCCGCGGCGAGCGTCCAGATCGAGCCGCCGATCGCGGCCACGGTCGGGACCGCGTTCGGGAGGTCGGTGCGATCCCGGACGAGCACGCCGGCCAGCAGCGCGAGCACCGCGATCGCCGCGACGACGAAGTAGATCGGCGGCGTGACGAACAGGCGATCGAGGGGGATTGGAAGCCGGCCGGCGTCTTCGAGCGCGCGCATCACTCCGCCGGCGACGAGGATGGGTGCCAGCCCGTACGCGAGCGCCGTGTCCAGCTCGACGTCGAACGTCTCGAAGAACGCCCGGACGCCGGGGAGCGCGTAGCCGGCGACCGCAACGTAGGTCAGGGTGTTGACCGGATTGTAGCCCTTGACGGCGGTGACCCCTTGGTGGGCGACGGGGGTTCCGGCGGCGTCGGCGACGACCGGCCCCCAGAGGTACTGCCAGACGTAGCGGTCGTAGACGAGCTCCGGGAACGCGAACAAACCGAGTCCAAGGAGGACGAACGGCCCGAGGAGGTAGAGCAGCCACCAGGATCGGCTCCCCGTCGGCGGGAGGCGATCGGCAGCCCGCCCCGTGACCGACGCTTCCGTACTCATGCACCGACTGCTCGCGCGAGCCGGATTAACGCTTCTGATCACCCGACGGCCGAAGCGAGCCGCCGTAATCGTCACGACGGACGCGGGAACTGCGATCCGATGGCGCTGTCTGTCAGTCGGTCTTCGACCGCGGCGATCGACGCGTCCGGCGGGTCGCCACGTAGCGGTAGGCCACGACCGCGAAGCCGACGAGCGTCAGGAGGAACTGTACGCCGGAGTTCGCCACGGGGAACAGCCGTTCGACGGTCGCCGGTTCGGTTCCGGCCTGGGCGGGCTTGGGATCGACGCCGGTCCGGAACTGCGTCGTCTCGGTCGTGCCCCGCGTGGTTCCCTCGACGTCGATCATCGTCTGGACGAGCCCCCGCTCGGTCGAGACGAGCATCTCACCCGAGAGGTCGTAGAACCGGTCCATCAGGGGGAAAAAGAGGTTCACGCCGTTGTAGAACAGATCGACGCCGATGCCGGCGACGGCGAGGACGAGCACGCCGACCCACGCGATGTGGCCGGCGTCCGGTCCCCACCGCCGTGCGAGCGTCGAGCGCGACCGGAGCGACGTGTCGTAGTAGACGAGCGCCGCCAGCCCGAGCGGCACGAACACGTTGTTGAGGTAGGTCCGGTGAGCTCCCTCGATCCAGAGCCCGAGGAAGACGTCGAGCTCCGGGATCACCACCGCGAGCGTGACGACACCGATCGCGCGCTCGTCGAACGTCTCGAGGAGCGCCGCCGCGAGCAGGCCGCCGACGGCGGCGTGAAAGAGCGTCGAGGGCACCTCGTGCCGTCGGACGCGAGTGCCGATAACGCCGTTGGCCGGCTACTGGAACTGCATCGACCGTCGTCGGTACGCTCGCCCCTCCATCCCTCGTCCGGGTCGTGATGTCCGAGCCGTGGTGTGCTCAGGGTCGTGGTGCGCTCCGGGTCGCCCGCCACGGAGCGGGCGCGATCGGCGAGGATCGACGTCCGGGAGGCGTCCCGCCGCCCTCGACCGCGTCGGGAACGTACGACTATCGGAAGCGCGGCTTTCCCGCCGCGGGTAGCAGGGCGACGACACGACGTCCGTGGCACTCGATCTCGGTCGCTCGAATCGTGAGCGGGTGCTACCCGGCGAGTCGAAGCGCCTCCCAGCCGTAGACGTGGTTCAACATCAGGTACGTGACGATGCCGAGCGCGAGGCTCACCGACCACGCGATGACGGCCGCCCGTCCGACCCGGGGGTGGGCGGTGTCGCCGAGCTCGCTCGGGGAATGGGTGAGCCCGAGGACGACCGCGTGCAACACGACCGGGACGGCGACGATCGACAGCAGGACGTGGATCGCCAGCATTCCCCAGTAGGCGTCGGTGATCAGCGTGGCGAACCCCGCAAGGAACTGTCCCTCGCTGACGACGAACTCCTTGGTGAAGCCGCCGGCCTGCTTCCAGACGTAGAGGACGAGAAAGAGCACGATGAGCGAAAACGAAGTGAGCATCGATCCCCTGTGCTTGCGGACGTCGCCGCGCCGGATGAACCACCAGCCGGCGAGGAGTGCGGTGAGCGCGGCCGCGTTGATGACCGCGATCAGATCGGCGAACAGGAGCACCGTTCCCCGCCCGAGCTCGGGGAACGGGACCAGTCCCGCGAACGACCCGATAACGACCGCGTAGCCGACGACGCTCAGCGCCGCCGTCACGACGCGCGGGCGGGTGCGCGTGCGCCTGCGAACGGTGTCGGTGATCGCCATGTCCGAACGGATAGTGCCGAGAGTGAATGGTCTTCCGGTGTGAGCCGTTCCGTAACCGTGTCTCACGATAGCCCCGGAGGCGTGTGCAGTTGGCGTGGCCGCGCGCCGCTCCGTCGGCGCGCAATGCCCGTGCGGGGACGAGTGAGCGAGGGCCGCGGCTGCGGTTGCGGTGCGGTGGCCCGAGCGAGCGGATCGGCCGAGGAGGCGCGTGGGCTGTGCGTCGCGGTGTGGCCGCGGGGCGGTACGGTCCGGGTGCGGTCGCGGGTCGGTGCGGCCGCGGGGCGGTGCGGTCTCTCGTGTGTATCGACACTCGCGGTCGTCTCCTCGCCCCCTCGACACCCGTGGTCTACATCTGGTTTCGACCGATCGAGCCGCCGAAGCGGGCGAATCGATCGGAACGCGAGCCGAGAGCCCCCTCGTGGTCACCGACCGCGTCCCGACCTCCCGAGTTCGATTCACGAACCCGACCGCTTTTTCGCGCCCGCGGTGCTCCCCGGGGTATGTCGATCGCAGCCGAGACGCGCAGAGCGGTCCGCCGTCGGCCGTTCGTCCACAGGGCGCTCCGGGCGGGCGTGCTGAACTACGCCGCCGCCGCGCGCATGCTCGATATCGGTGAAACCGAGGCCGTCACGGCCGCACTCCGGCGCTACGCTGCGGAGCTCCCCGCCCACGAAACCGCCGAGCGCGAGGCGCGCGTGACGATGCGGAGCGGGCTCGGCATCGTGGGCATCGACGACCGAGACGAGGGACAGGGGATGGACGAAAGCGAACGGGCGGCGAGCGGATCGAGCGACCCGCTGCTCGCGGTCGGCGGGACCGCGATCGTCCCCGACGGCGGCTCGCTGACGGGCGTGCTCGCCACGGGCGCAGTCGACGCGAGGGCGCTCGCACACGCCCTCGACCGGCTCGCCGTCGAGGAATGCGAGGTCGTGGCCGCGGGCGTCGCCGGCGGGACGTTACTGGTCGTCGTCGCCCGGCGCGACGGGCCGGACGCGGTGCGGGTAGTCGAGGACGCACTCGAAGCGGTGCCACGGCCGGCAAGTACGTGTTCGACGGATTGAAACGCCGGCCCGCGTAGGACGAAGCGATGACCCTGCGGGTGACGAACACCCTCACCGGCGAGAAAGAGCCCTTCGAGCCACGCGATCCCGACTCGGTTCTCCTCTACTACTGTGGCCTGACGGTCTCGGACCGCGCTCACCTCGGGCACGCCCGCACTTGGGTCCACGTCGACGTCATGCACCGCTGGCTCGACTGGCTGGGCTACGACGTGCGCCACGTCGAGAATTTCACCGACGTGAACGAGAAGATCGTCGCCCGCGTCGGCGAGGACGATCTCGGCGACTCCGAGCCGGCGGTCGCCCGACGGTTCCTCGCAGCGACCCTGGAGGACATGCGCGCGCTCAACTTGAAGCGCGCGGAGGTCTATCCCCGCGTCTCCGAGCATATCCCCGAGATAATCGCGCTCGTCGAGTCGCTGGTCGAGGCGGGTCACGCCTACGAATCGAACGGATCGGTCTACTTCGACGTGACGAGTTTCGAGGGGTACGGGAAGCTCTCGAACCAGCGGGTCGAGGAGATCGAGGCCCAGGGCGACCCCGACGAGCGAAGCGAGAAGCGCCACCCCGCTGACTTCGCGCTCTGGAAGGCCGGCGGCGTCTCCCCGGCGGCCCTCGCCGAGCACCGCCGCGAGGGCACGGACCCACCCGACGGCTCGCCCGAGGACCCGCCCGAGGGGCAGGTCTGGGACTCGCCGTGGGGCCCCGGCCGGCCGGGCTGGCACGTCGAGTGCTCGGCGATGTCGATGGCCCACCTCGGCGAGACCATCGACGTCCACGTCGGCGGGCGCGATCTGGTCTTTCCCCACCACGAGAACGAGATCGCCCAGAGCGAGGCGAGTACGGGAAGGGAGTTCGTGCGCTACTGGGTCCACGCCGACCTCTTCGAGAGCGGCGCGGAGAAGATGAGCACGAGCCTCGGGAACTTCGTCCCCGTCAGGGAGGCCGTCGCCGAGTACGGCACGAACGCCCTTCGGACCTTCCTGCTCGCCGGCACCTACAACAGCACCCAGACCTACAGCGAGGCCGCGATCGAGGAGGCGATCGAGCGCTTCGAGCGCCTCGACCGCGCCCACGAGCGCGCCGTCGGGGCCCTCGATGGCCCTGATGCCCGGACGAAAGCCGAGGATGAGGCGCTCCGAGAGGCCGTCGTCGACGCCCGTACGGACTTCGAGGCCGCGATGAACGACGACTTCAACACCCGGGAGGCGATCGCCGCGCTGCTCGCGCTCTCGACGGCGCTCAACCGCCACCTCGACGAACGCGAGGCGTACGACTACCGGGGGCTCCGCGAGGCCGTCGGGACCGTCGAGGGGTTCGGCGAGGGCGTGCTCGGGCTCGTGTTCGGCAGCGGCGAAACGGGAAGCGATACCGAAGGCGAGGCGCGGCTGGCCGACGAGCTCGTCGAGCTCGTCCTCGACGCCCGCGAGCGCGAGCGCGAGGCGGGCGAGTACGAGCGCGCCGACGCGCTCCGTGCGGAGCTCGAAGCGCTCGGCGTCACAATCGAGGACACCGACGACGGGCCGACCTACCGATTCTAACGAACCTGCCTGCCGCGGGATGTCCTCGCTCGCTTCGCTCGCTGTGGCGCCCTACTTGCAAGAACGTTCATGGAAAGGCCGCTCGCTCCTTCGGTCGCTCGCGGTAGAACACTTGCCCGCACCGCGATCACACCGCCACAGCCGCCAACCGCGCCGCCCTGCGGCGACACCGGACGGTGGCACCGGCGCTCGTCAGCACACGGGGTGGGCCGGCCGTCGACCTCTCGAAGCGTTCGTCCATCGTCCCGGCGGCCGCGCTCCTCGTAACGATCGCCGACAAACGCGGAGCGCACGCGGGTCGAGGGGAGGGTTTTTGCCCCGGCCCGGTGACGGGCGCACATGAGTGAGTTCGACCTCGATCTGGGGGCCGTCGAGGACCGCATGGCCGAGGGGGGCGCGGACGACCGTGACACGCGGGTAGTGCTCGGGGTGCTCGACGGTTCGACCCCCGACGGGGAGTGGGTCGAAGCGGTCGAGGACGGCGCGGTGCTGGTGCTCGCCGTCGAAGGCGACCTGAACAGCCTCGCCGCGGGGTTCGCCCGCGAGATCCGCGACGCGGGCGGCGAGCTGATCCACTTCCGGCATTTTCTGATCGTCACCCCGCCCGGAGTGGGCATCGACGCCGGCCGACTCGACTGAGCTCCGCCCGATCCGATCGAGCGCCGTGGACCGGGCTGTCGCGACAGTCAGTTCGCGGTTAGGGCGGTCGGTTCGGTGCGCACCCGTCGATCGGCGTCCCGGAGCCGATCAGCCCGGCCCCGCACGGAGCCGGTCGGTCTCGGCCCCGCAGGCCGCACACGAGAGCACGTAGACCGGCTCGTCGTCGACCTCGCGTTCCTCGTGCGTTCGGTCGGTCGGCTCGCCACAGCCCGGACAGGGTTCGCTGATGACCGCCCCGTCGGCTGCCTTCGGTGCCCCTACGGCGATCACTTCGGCGGGCTCGTCGCCGACCGCGTGGGCGTGCTGGGGGGCACCCGGTGGAACGAACACCGCCTCGTCCGCGCCGACGCGGAACTCCCCGTCGGGAGTCTCGATCGCCAGTTCGCCGGCGAGCACGTACAGGAGCTCCTCGTGATCGGGATGGGCGTGATAGCCCCACGGCAGTCCCTGCCCGGGGTCGGCGGTGTAGCGGTTGAAGCCGAACGCGCTCGCGCCGACGGCCTCGTCGACCTCCTTTTTGTGCCGCGTCGGGTTCGGCGCGTCCGGGAGCTCGGCGACCTGCACGCGTGGGTACTCGGGCATCCCGACCCGGTAGGGCCGTCCCACGTGAAATCTCCGTCGACTTCCGTGGTCGCTCGGCGACGCTCGACCGCGGAGTTCACACCCTAGCGAAGTACGGACCGCGAGCGCCGAAATGCGAGGGCTGTCCCCTGTCACGACCCGATCACACGGCGCCAGCCCTCCGACCGTTCGCACGTTCGGACGCTGTCGGAGCGGCCGATCGGCACACGGACCGCGAGTGCCAGCACACTATCCGTGCGGACATGGCGATCACCGACACGAGAGACCGCTACCGCCACCGCGGGCCACACGCCTCCCCAGCCGACTGCGCTCCTCGCTGCTCGCGGATTTGCCCGCTCACGGGCCGTCTCCCCGTTCGCCGCCGGAACGAGCGCCCCGCTCGTACGGATCGAGGCGCGTAGCGCCGCGCGCCGCTCGCTGCGGTGCTCGCCCTTCGCACGAACGCGCGCGATGGAGCGGCGCGGCCGCGCCACCGCGACCGCCCGTATCCGTTCGGCCGCTACACTGCTATATCGACGGCTCGAACGTCAGCCAGTGACCGTCGGGGTCCCTGACGCGGGTCGCCGCCCCGCCGGCCACGTCGGGCTCGATCGCCAGTGCCGACGATTCGACGCGCGCGACCGTCTCGCTCGGGTCTGCGACGGCGAGGCCGAGGTCGACGTGGACGCCGCCGCGCGCCTCAGCCAGCCCGCGCTGGGGCTCCCAGAGTTCGAGGTCGAACGGCCCGGCGGTGAGCCGCGTCCGCCGGCGGCTCTCTCCCCGGTCGACGACCTCGAAGCCGAGCGCGGTGTAGAACGCCTCGGCCCGGTCGAGCGCCTCGACTTCGAGGACGACCTCGAAGATCCCCGTGATCTCGGGGTCGGCGGCTCCCGTCGCGCGGCTCGATCCGTGGCTCCCGTCCGCCGATCCGCCGGACTGCCCGATCTCGACGCAGTTGCGCTCGGTGTCGTAGAAGTACAGCGACTTCGACGTCCCGAAGGTATGCTCGTCGAGGTCGAACGCCGTCGAGAGCCGGTCGTACCACGCGCCGTACTGGTCGGCTGGCGTCGAGAGCGCGTAGTGGGTGTGCAGCCCACCCCGGGGCGCCGCCGAGGGCCGCCGGAGCACGAGCTCGCTATCGCCCGCGTGGAAGGCGACCGCCCGGTCGTCCTCGCGGGCGGTCGGCAAGCCGAGGTGCTCACGGTAGAACGCGACGGCCGGATCGAGGAACTCGACTTCGAGCGCGAGCCAGCGCAGTCCGGAGATCATACTATTCCGTGGCCCCGGCCCGCCTTAACTGTCGGTCCGTCCCCGCGGCTGTCTCGAGTGACCCGATCGCCCCAGAGGTACCGATCGAGCGGATCGGACGCAACGGGAACCGGCCCGCCGTCGTTCCGGACTCGGAGACGCCCTCGGGAGCGACGCCGACGAGCGATAGTGGAACGTACCCCATGGCACGCCCGGCGTCGTCTACAGTGTGACCCTCATTCGTCCGCGTCGTCGGCCACGTCGGTTTCGCGCAACCGAATCCCCTTGCCGGCGAGGTGGTGGAGCCGTCGACGGGCGAACTCCTCCTCGCGGGTGCCCCGCGTGGCGAGCACGTACACCCGAGCGCTCCCGGTCGGGCGCATCGTCCGGCCGGCGCGCTGGGATCCCTGCCGACGCGAGCCACCCAGCCCCGAAGCGACGATCGCCACCCCAGCGTTCGGCAGGTCGATCCCCTCGTCGCCGACCCGCGAGACGATCAATCGACGACGGTCGCCCCGCCGGAACGCCTCGAACAGCCGCTCGCGCTCGGCGTGAGGGGTCTCGCCGCTGACAAAGGGCACTCCGAGCGCGTCGGCGTACTCCCGGCCCTGATCGAGCCACTCGACGAACACGAGCGCTTTCTCCTCGCTATGTTCGTCGAGCAGCGAGCGCACGGCGTCGAGCTTCGCGGGGTTCGTCCCGGCGACCTGCCGGCGCTCGTGGCCCGTGGCGCTGCCGTACTCGTTGCGGTCGGTCTCCGAGTTCCACGGGACGTACCGCAGCTCGACTTCGGGCTCGGCGACGAAGCCCGCTTCGAACAGCGCCGCCCAGTCGGTGCCGATCGGCGGGCCGATCAGCGTGAATATCTCGGCCTGTTTGTCATCTTCCCGGAGGGGCGATGCAGACAGCCCGAGCCGCGCGTTGGCCTGAAGATCGGCACTTCGCCGGTGAACCGCGGCTGGAATGTGGTGGACTTCGTCGTAGACGATGAGTCCCCACCGGCGCTCGTCGAACAGCCCCCGATGGCGGTCCATGCCCGCGCTCCGGTAGGTGGCGATCGTCACCGGCCGGATCGACTTCTCGCCGCCGTGGTACTCCCCGATCTCCTCCTCGTCGAGATCGGTGTGAGCGAGCAGTGCCGCGCGCCACTGGCCGGCCAGCTCGCGGCCCGGCACGAGGATCAGGGTCTCGCCGCCGATCGCCGCCATCGCACCGATCGCGGCGACCGTCTTCCCGCTGCCCGGCGGGCCGACGAGTCGAGCTCGCGCCGGTCCTGGACCGGGTAGCCCGCCTCGTAGAGGGTGCGCTTGATCTCGCTTTCGGCCCCCTCGACGACCCAGCTCTCGGTATCGGAGACGGGCGCGTGGAGCTGGTCGGCGTCGAGCCGCTGTCGAGCGACGTTGCCCATGAGCGACGCGCTCGCGGCTTCGAGGAGCGTGTACCCGTCGGGATGGGTGGTGAGTGCGAACTGCCGGGCGCGATCCCACTGGCGCTCGATCCACTCCTCCAGTCCGGGTGTGTGCTCGGGCAGGACCGCCCGCACCGTCCGGAGGAGCTCGTCGAGCCTCTCGTAGGGGGCCCACCAGACGTCCTCCGCGCGGATCTCGTAGACGTACCCGCCCGAGCGGTTCGTGTCGCGCAGGTGGGCGAACTGAGTGAGCCGGGCGCGGGTGACCTGCGCGGGCTGGTCGACGACGAGCTCCCGGCGGTCGGGAAAGGCGACGACGTGCTCGCGGTCGGCGAACGCATCGAGCTCGGCGGGGTACCAGACCACGGGATCGCCGCTCGCGTCGACGCGCCCGATCCGGTCGTCTCTCGCCAGCGCGTCGAGGGCGTCGGTGGCGTCCGCGTGGGTCGATTCGAGCACCCGCGCGACCTCGCTCGCGGTCGCCACCGGTCGACCGAGGCGTTCGAGGACGGCCCGGAACTCCGCCGCCGAGAGGCCGTCGTCGCCCCCGCCGAGCCCGGACTCCGAGGCCTCCACGCTCCCGCCTTCGTTCTCGTTCTCATCGCTATCGCCGCCGCACTCGTCGCCGGTGTCGGTCACTACCGGCGGGGAGGCCGCCCGTCGACAAACGACTTGCGTGTCGGGTGTCCGGACCCGATACGTTCTCCCCTGTCGTTCGACCTCGAACCCACAGTCGGTCCGGCGAGCGGGCACGCACCGTCGATTCAGTATAACGTCACTCGGTACGGACGGCGCTCCGCGGCGAGCTCCCGGTAGATCCGCCGCAGGCGCTCGCCGTCGCGGCCCCAGTTGTACTCGCGTTCGACGGCCCGTCGGCCGTTCGCGCCGAGCGCGTCCGCCAGTTCGGGATCGGCGAGCGCGGCGAGCGCGGCGGCCATCGCCCCCGGATCGTCGGCGGGGACGACCCGCCCGCAGTCGGTCGCCTCCACGATCCGCCCGCGGGGCGCGGCGTCGGTCGTGAGAACCGGCACCGACGCCGCCATCGCCGCGAACAGCCCGGGAGGAAGCTCCGTCTCCGTCGCGGAGTTGGGCCCCTCGGGCAGGACACAGACGTCGCTCGCGACCGGACGGGAGGGCTCCCGTCCGGGACCGGGCTCGACGATCGTCACCCGTCCCCCGGCCAGTCGCCGCCGGGCCAGCGCTTCGAGCTCCGCGACGTACTCCGCGGGCCCCTCGCCGACGAGCACTAACCTACTGTTCACGGCGTCGTCCGCCGCCCGCGCCGTCGCCTCGATCAGCGTCTCCAGCCCCCGGCCGCGCGCGAGCGGACCGAAGCAGGCGATCACGAACGCCGGTGCGGGGTCGAACTCCAGACCGAGGGTGCGCGCACCGACGGCCGCGGGTGTACCGGCGGCCCGACCGGTGGGCGTTCGTCCCGCGTCCCCGCCTGCATCGTCGCGGTCTCGACCTGTACCCGTCTCCCGGGAGGGCTCACGGGCGCGCTCGGCGTCGACATCGGCGACGTCGGTGGTGTCCCGGACGACTGCCACCGAGCGGGGGTCGAGGTCGCGCTCGCGGAGGTAGCGGGCACGTGCCTCCTCGCAGTTCACGAGCACTCGGTCCGCTTCGGGCAGGACGTTCGATTCGAGGCGTGCCAGCCGGCGCGGCCCCGTGAGCAGCCGTCCGGGAACGACGGCCGGCGAGCGGAGCGCCTCGCCGCGCCCCCGCGACTGCCGGCGGTTCCGCACTCGCTCCACGCGATTCTCGCGGACGTCGACGAGGACGGCGGCGTCGTGGGTCGCACCCGCCCGGAGTCCGGTCTTCGAGAGCGACAGGCCGTGGGCGTGGACCGCGTCGATCGCGCGCTCCTCGGCGACCTCGCTGACGGCGGCGAGCCACGCGGCGTCGACGAACGTGGCCGCGTGGCGCGCACGGCGGAGCGCGTCCCCGGAACCGGTGGGCTCGTCGACTCGCCACACGTCGACGCTACCGACGCGCTCGCGTTCGGGTTCGAGGGGCTCGCCCCGACAGAGGAGGGTGACGTCGTGGCCCACCACCGAGAGCGCCGCCGCCTCCTTCCGGACGCGCTCGTCGGGCGGGAACCGGTCCCGGAGGAGCATACAGACGTGCATCGGCTACGCGCGCTCCCGATCGGGGACGGCGTCGTCCGCGCGGACGATCGGCTTCGGAGGGAGGGCCTCCCACGTCGGGGCGAACTCCCGGGCAGGAGCGTGGGCGGTGATCCGTGTAGTCTTCATGCAGCCCCGTCTCGGGCGTTCGGCTTCGGTCTTGTGGTCCGCTCGACGCTCGCTCGACAGCTGCCACGACGTGTGAACGGGTTCAGTGTGCGATCGCGCGGCTACGCTCGGCGTGGTGCTCGTAGGTGTCGAGCAGCGCTGCGGTCGCCGTCGACCACGCGTAGCGCTCGCCGGCCAGCCGGCGATTGTGCCGTCCCATCGCCGCCGCCCGCTCGGGATCGTCGATCAGCTCGGCGAGCGCCGCCGCCAGTTCGGTCGCGTCGCCCGGCGCGACCAGCAGCCCTCCCTCGTCGACGACTTCCGGGATCGCCCCCGCCGTCGTCGAGACGACCGCATTGCCCGCGGCCATCGCCTCCAGGAGGGCGATGGGGAGCCCCTCCGCGTGGCTCGGGAGGACGAAGATCGATGCCGCGCCGAGCAGCTCCTGCTTTTCGGCTTCGGAGACGAACCCGAGGTACTCGACGTCTCCGTGGGCGGCCGCGAACGCTTCGACCCGGGGCGAGAACGTCCCTTTGCCCGCGATCGACAGTCGGAACTCCATCCCCGAGTCGAGCAGCTCTTCGGCCGCGGCGAGGAGTTCGGGGACGCCCTTGCGCTCGGAGAGCGTGGAGACGAACGCGACGTGGGGCACGCCGCCCTCGAACGCCGAACCGTAGTCGTCGGCGTCGACCGCGTTCGGGAGGGTCGTTATCTTCTCGCGGTCGGCGCGCAGGGCGACGACGTCCTTCCAGCCCGCCGAGAGCACGAGGATCTCCGCGGCCGCGTCGAACACGATCGACTGGTACCACCGCACCGGCAGGGGGGCGGTCCGGACGAACTCGTCGAACGAGGAGCCGTGGATATGGAGGACGACGGGCCGGTTCCAGACGTGGGTGGCGAACAGCACGTAGAAACCGGCGCGATAGAAGGAGAACCGGTAGGAGGAGTGGACGTGGAGGACGTCCGGCGGCGACCGGCGGGTGAAGGCGAGCGCGTTGCCGAGGATCAGTAGTACGGAGCGGAGAAAGGCGAGGACCCCCGCGGTCGAGAAGTCGCCGATCTGCTGGATCGAGAAATCGATCTCGCCGTCGAGGTGGCGGCGCTGCTCGGTGATGTACTGGCCGATTCCTCCAGGACCCTGCGTGCCGACGATCAGCAGATCGACGCCGCTCATTCCAGATACCCGAGCCCCTGGAGGCGCTCTTCGACCCCGCTGAAGTCCTCCTCGCCGTCGTCGCGTTCGGTGCCGTCGTCACGTTCGTCCCCGCCGTCCTCGCCGCTCCGTCCGTCCCCGCTCTCCTCGGCGTCGCCGGGGCGCCCGGTCCCCCCGTCGTGACCGTCGTCCGTCGTCTCGATCGGCCGCGTCGCGGCCGGCGAGCCGGGCGCGAAGATTTCGGTGAGAACCCGGCCGTCCATCCCCGAGGGAACGGCCTCGCCGGCGGCGTGGAGCACCGTGGGCGCGACGTCGAGGACCGAGCCCTCGATCCGCGCGCCCGCCGCGACGTCGGGCCCCCACGCGAGGAAGATCCCTTCGGGGCGGTGATCGGCGGCGTGTGCGTTCGGGTCGGTGAAGACCGCTTCCGAGAGAGTGGGCTTGACGTAGTAGCCCGCACGCGGCTCGATCACGAGGTCCGGCGAGCGCGGGTCGGTCGGGAACAGGTCGTCGCCGTCGTGGACCTCCAGCGCCGACTCGTCGGTCACGGGATCGCGTACGTCTTCGAGCAGCGCGGCGAGTTCGTCCTTGAGCGCGTCCACCCCGTCGGGAGCGACGATCCCCTGCTCGAAGCGCGCGGCGTCGTTGACATAGAGGTTGCCGGGGCCGTGGACGAACGCTCGCGTCTCGGGGTACGCGACGTCGTAGCGGGCGTTCTCGCCCGGCACGCGGGCGGCGACGCCATCGACGAGCGCCTCGGGCAGGTGGGTCACGAGCATCGCGTCGTCGATGCCGACGCGTTCGAGCCCGTCCATGACCCGCGATTTCGTCAGGCCGAGCCGCGAGAGGACGCTCCGGGAGCCCGACTCGTTCTTCGGGGAGAGATGGCCCGCCCGCGCCAGCACGGTGTTCGGATGGACGTGCTTCGAGACGGGGCCGAAGCCGTGATCGGAGGCGACGAACAGCGTCGCGTCGCGCTCGGCGACGTACTCCCGGACGTCGCCGAGCACCGCGTCGAGCTCGCGGTAGTGCTCTATGAGGACCTCGTCCTCCCAGCGCAGGTGTTGGAGGCGATCGGGCGCGGTGTAGACGAAGAAAAAGAGCCGCCAGTCCTCGTCGTCGAGCAGCAACTGCATGAGTTCGCGGCGGGCGTCGAGCAGCGCCGAGAGCTCCGCGGCGAACTCCGTGGGGCGGTCGCCGTACTCGTTCCAGTCGAGGCCGACCGCGTAGTCGGGAACCTCCCGTTCGATCTCGGCGGCCAGCTCCGGCGGGTGGGTGAATCGTTCGTCCGTCCGGGGCGAGAGCATCCCGGCGACCATTCGGCCCTCGATCGGGCTCGCGGGGTAGGTCATCGGAACGTTCGCTACCACCGCGGGCGAGAGGCGGTCCCACAGCGCCGGCCCCGACCGGTCGGCGCTCGTGTTGAGCCGGTGGCGGTAGTCGTCTTCGAGGGCGTGGAACGCGTAGATTCCGTGCTTGTCCGGGCGGACGCCCGCCGAGATGGAGGGCCACGCGAGCGCGGTGTTGGCCGGTCTGGTGCTGTCGAGCGGGCCGGTCACACCCTCCTCGAACAGGGCGGCGAAGTTCGGGAGCTCGCCGGCTTCGACCCATCGAGAGAGTCGATCCCACGGCACCCCGTCGAGCCCGAGCACGAACGCCCGTCCCGCGTCGCCCTCACTCATGGCCGCCCGGCGTGGCTGTCGTCTGCCCGTATGCGACGCTCATCGGGCCCCGTTCGGCGGCGGCCGACTTCGTTATGTGTGAGTTACCCCGCCGTGAGCTCGACCGCCGCCGACCCGGATACTCCACCGCCGTCCTCGTCTCCGCCCTCGTCGCCACCGTTGCTCTCCCCGTCGTCACCGCCGCCACCGCTGTCGTCGCCGTTCTCGTCCCTACTGGCCGGGTCCGGCGGGACGTCGGTGTCGGGGAAGATCGGCTCCGAAGTCGGCGGGTCGGTCACCGGCGGCCCGGCGGAACCGCCGGGTTCGGGGCCGGCCGTCGCTGCGGACGCTTCGGTGTCGGGGAAGATCGATGCCGTGGTTCCAGTCCCTGTACCCGTCCTCGACGCCTCGTCCGTCGGCCCGGCCTCGGTGGGCGATGTCGTGGTGGTCGTCGCTGCGCCGGGGGACGGCCCGGCTCCGTCCCCGGGAGTCGGCGTGGCGGCGGGCGCGCCGGCCGACGCCGAGCTCGTGGGCGTCGTGCCGTTCGCCGCTACCGTGGCGTTGGTCCCGGGGAAGAGATACAGCGTAAGTCCGCCGTTGGCCCCGACCCGGTGGGTGCCGAGCCGCGCTTCCAGCGCGGTGAAGTTCTGCCGGCTGTAGCGCAGCGAGTCGTAGACCAGCGTCTCCCGAACCGGGTCCTCGCCGGTGACCGCGAAGTACCGGTTCTCGGGGAACTGCTCGGTGATGTTCTCGCCGGAGATCGCCCGATCGATCTTCTCGGTGCGGGTCCCCCGGACGCCGCGCAGGCCCTGCTGGAACCGCCACGGCCCCTCGCGGACGCCGTACATCTGGATGCCCGGCGCGCGGTACTCGAAGGTAGTCGAGAAGCCCTCGACGGTGGCCTCGGACACCTGCTCGTTGGGCTGATAGACGTACGGTGAGGGAAAGAGGACGGCAAGCGAGAGCGCGAGCATGGCGACGAACGTGACCGACAGGACGAGACGCACGCGATCGGCCGAGACGAACTCCGAGAGCGAGGAGACGTACCGATACAGCGCGATCGTCCCGAGGATCGTCCCGAAGGTCACGATCAGCCCGAGGTTCCGGAAGAACAGCTTCGAGATGCTGCCGACGAAAAAGACCAGCGAGTAGGGGATCAGGATCACGAGTCCGATGGTGAAGTACTTCACGATCGCGTCGGTGTCCGGGGAGTCCCGGAGCCGACCGCCGAGGCTGGTGAGCATCAGGAGGCCGGCGAGCGCACTGAAGACCGCGCTCACGGCGAACAGTTTCAGGAACACCTCGACGAGGCCGCTCCCGACGGCGGCCAGCGAGCTCGCCCGTGAGCCGACGGCCCCACCGGCTCCGGCCGCGCCCGTGAGGAAGCTCGTCATCTCCCGGGCGACGGCGTTCACCGAGTTCTGGTACCGGCCGCGCCCGATCGACCAGAGCATGAACGCGCCCACGAGGAAGACGGTCTGGCCGTAGAGGGGCTGGTGTTCGGTGACCCGGCTGGCCGGGAAGAAGAGACGATAGCCGAACTGCACGCTGGAGATCGTCACGAAGAAGATGATGAGGTTCGCGGCCTGCTGGGGGTGGTACAGCACTGTGCTCCCGAGGGTGATCGCGAGCAGGATACCGACAGAGGAGACGGGATAGCGCGACTCGAAGCCGTCGGTGTGGCTCGTGAAGTAGTTGATGAGCAGATAGAGCACCACCGGGGTGAGCAACACTGCGTCGGTGATCGGATGGGCGGACATGTAGTTCATCCCCAGGTGGTTGATCGGCAGGATCAGCAGCCCCGCGAGCACGCCGATGGTCACCGCGCCGCGCTGGGTCGTCATCGAGCGCACACACAGCGGGACGAACACGACGTAGGCCACGAGAATCGAGAGCACCACCAACAGCATCGCCCGGGGGAGCGCGATTCCGAGGACCTGCCTCGTGAACGCCGAGTAGGTGTGGATGCCCGGATAGAAGAGCCCGAACGCGCTCAACGTCCCGTCGAGGAGGTCCTGCGTCCACCCGAGGTGGGTCAGCGCGTCGCCGGTCCCATAGAAGTAGTAGGTCCGGACGATCGGGAGCGCGGCGATGGCGACGACCGCGCCGCCGGCCAGCAGCGTGCCGGCCGTGCTGACGTAGCCCCGAGGGCTGTAGATCACGACCGGGACGGCGACGAGCAGCGCGGTCACGACGCCGAGCCAGAAGGGAAGCGGCGTCGCCGTGTAGAGCGAAGTCTCGTAGCCGTCGGCCGGGGCGGCGTAGGCGACGAGCACGGCTCCAGCGAGCGCGAGAAAGCCGATCGTGAGCGCGATCCGGCTCCCGCGGCCGTCCGTGCTCGTGGTCTCGTTCGAACGAGGAGACTGGGTGTACGTGCTCATGTGATCCGGCCGATAACGCGCCGCTCGATGGAGGGTCGGCGAGTGCCGCCTCTAACTGATCGAGTCACTTCGTTGTATCGGAGTCACTCGGTGGGCGCGTCGCCGGGGGCTATCGCCGGACCACGCTGTAAACACGGGAGGAACGGCGCGGTTGTGCGGCCGTCAGTCACGCAGCATCCGTTCGACGGGCCGAACGGGATGGGAGCGAGGTCGTTCGCGGGACAGGATGTGGTGTGGATCGAGACCTCGGTGCCGACGAGCTGCGCTTCGTCGGGGAACGTAGATCATCGCCTGGTCGTCGTCCGTGCCCCCAGCTCACGGCGAGTGGCCTCGTAGGCCACGTCCGTCCGCAGTGCCGACTGCCCGGACTTGCAGTCCGCGTCCCGCGGCACCGTCTCCCCCCTCGTCTCGACCGTAAACGGCTCGTTGCGCCCGACGCCGTCGCCGCCTCATCACCGCCGATCTGAGCCCGGCCGCCGCGCTTTTCGGCCGCGGTGGCGGTGCCGCTCACCGCTGTGCGCCGGCCACCGCCGCGCCCGCCGCAGTCGCTTCCCTTCACAGTGCGGTCCGCCGAGCGGGAATCGTTGTCGTCGTGCTCCCGTTCGTGCTGTCCCGTCCGCCGGTGAGACGGCGCGAACGGCGAACGATCCTCCGAGAAATGTATCTGCACCAGAGGCAAAAATCGGGGATGAATCAACTCCGTCGAACCCCAGAGCAGTAACGGGACCGGCCTCGTCGGGGAGCCCTGTCGTCCCCCGCCAGGGGATCGGGACACCTAAACCGAGCGGGGCCGCCGGTAACCGTAATGGAACGGCCGAACGTGGTCTGGGTGACCCTCGAGAGCACCCGCGCGGACCACACGACTCCCGGCGGGTACGAGCGCGACACGACGCCGAACCTCCAGCGCATCGCCGAGGCCCCCCGCGGCCGATCCTTCGATTCCTGTATCGCCCACGGCGTCTGGACGCTCGCCTCCTCGGCGTCGATCCTCACTGGCACCTACCCCTCCCACCACGACGCGGGCATGGAGAGCGACGCCATTCCCGCCGGGATCGAGACGATCCCCGAGCGCCTCTCGGCGGCGGGGTATCACACCGCGTGTCTCTCGCCGAACTCCCACCTCAGTAGCGCGACGGGGCTCGACCGCGGGTTCGCGGAGTTCGATTGGTTCAGCGCCGACACACTGCTCGAAACCGCCGGCCCACGCGCGATCCTCAAGTACCTGCTGCACGTCCGCAAGCACGGCGGCGGGCTGACGACCGACACCGCAAAGCACGGTACGGGCTACGTGATGACCGACGTGGCCAAGCGGCGGCTCCGCACGTGGGAGAGCACTGGAGAGCCGTTCTTCCTCTACGCCCACTACGGGGGTCCCCACCACCCCTACCACCCGCCGCGGCGATTCGTCGAGCGCTACGCCGCGGACTTCGGGATGAGCGCCGATGAGGCCCGGGAGCTCGGGATGGACCACCACGCGACCTTCCACGAGCGGATCGCGCAGGGCAGGTTCTACACGGACGACGAGTGGGCCGCGCTCCGGGCGCTCTACGACGGCGAGATCGCCCACGCCGACGAGCTCGTCGGCGGGCTGTTCGACTACGTACAGGAACTCGATCTGGGCGAGACGGTGTTCGTCGTCACCGCCGATCACGGCGAGCTGTTCGGCGAGCACGGCCTGCTCGCACACATGATCGTGGTCGACGACGCCGTCACCCACGTACCGCTGGTCGTCCACGGGCTCGACGGCCTCAAGGGCGATGACGCCGGCGGCCCCGGTGCTGGCGAACTCGTCCAGCACGCCGACGTGATACGGACCATCCTCGAAGCGGCCGGCACACGCACCGAGGGGCTCCAGGGCATCGACCTGCGCGAGGAGCGCCGGGAGCGCGCGATCGTCCAGCGCGGCGCGAAACGCTGTCTGAAGAACCTCGATCGGTTCCTCGAGATCGATCCCGACTTCGACGACGCGCGCTTTCACCGGGCGGCGCTGTCGGCGATCCGCACGGAGCGGTTCAGATACCAGCGGAGCGAGGAGCGAAGCGAACTCTTCCGTCTCCCCGACGAGGAGCACGACCGCTCGACGTCCTATCCGGAGGTGGTCGAACGCCTCGACGGGGAGCTGGAGCGCTTTCTCGAAACGGACGGTCGGCCGGCCGCGGACGGCGGCCGGGAGGGCGAGTTCACCGACGCGATGGAGCGCCAGCTCGCCGATCTGGGCTATCTGGTCGACTGACAGGGAGTCTCGGCGTCAGCGACCGCTGGTTGCCCCGAACTGACCGCCCCGGACTACCGCCGTGAGATGGCTCGCCGAAGCCGGTTCGTGGCCTCCCGCAGAAGGTAGCGTGCTTTCACGGCAGTAGTGACGTCCGAAGAGTAGTATACCGGCCCGAGCTCCTCCCGAGGGACTCGCTCGGGCTCGAAATCGGGATCGTCCAGGTTCTCGATCCCGGCGGCGAGCAGCGGGATCGACGCCGCGCCGAGCCGCCGACGGACCTCGGGGTAGGTATGGGCGTCGCCGATGTCGACCGACGCGAAGGCGATGATCTCCCCGGCGTCGAGCTCCGGGGAGAGGCGCTGGAGGGTGACGCCGCTCTCGTCTTCGCCGTGCATGAACTCCCAGAAACCGTAGCCGATCCCCCGGTAGGCCCGGATGTCACCGTGGTGGAAGCCGAGCACGCCCGCCCGCGGCGCGGTCAGGACCTCGCCGGCGAGGATACCCACCCCGTTGTGGATCGCCACGTCGGCCGCGGCGGCGATCTCCTCAACGGCGGGATCGGGAATCGAAACCGCGGGACCGTCGGCCGGTTCGGTGGTACAGCGAACGGTCCGCGCGCCCGACAGGCAATCGAGCGCGTCGAGCGCGACCGGCTCGTGGGGGTCGGTGAGCGCGCCCTTGATCCGCCGGACGGGCCCCCAGCGCTCGACGCGCGCGAGCAGCGTCCCGAGGTCGATCCCCCCGCCGACGTCGCTCGTGGACGTATCGCCGTCGTCGGCCCCGCCTCCACTACTGCTGCTGTCACCGCCGGGCTGCTCGTCGCTCGCGATCACGACCAGCGCGATCTCGACGGGCGTCTCCCGTACCATCCGCTCGACCGCCCGCGCGAACGGCTCCGGGACCGTCGCCTCGCCCACGAGCAGGCACGCGGTCTCGATGCGGTCGGTCATAGAGCGGGTGCTCGTGGCCGGATCATAAGCGGTTCCATCGCGCCCCCGGCGATCACGGCCACTCCGTATCGAGGTGGCGGCCGAAACCGAGCGTTCAGCCGGTGTCGTCGGTGGGATCGAGCGCCGATCACCGCCCGCCGCCGGCCGAGTGCAGGTACGACGCCAGCGCGAAACACATCCACGCCTGACTCCAGCGCATGTAGGGGGTCAGGTCGTCGAACAGCCGGCCGCGCCGCCGGTAGAAGTAGCCCGACTCGTCGTAAAGGTTCGAAAGGCTCCAGCTGACGATCCGGCGGGCCATCTCGCGCTGCTCCGGGCGGCCGTCGCGGACGAACGTCCGGACCGACTGGGCGGCGGCGTGGGCATCGTAGGGGTGGGACCGGTCGTGCTCGAACTTCGGCGCTCCGTCGGGCTCGAAGAGGTGTTCGCGGTAGAAGGCGAGGCCGCGCTCGTAGGCCCGCTCGGTGGCCGCGAGCTCCGGGTTCTCGGTCCCGAGACGCTCTCCGGTTTCGGCACTCCCGGTGGCGTCGAGGTACTCCCGGAGCGATTCGAGGACGAACCCCGTATGGAAGTTGTCGTGGCTGATCGGCGAGCTGTCCGCCGGGACCGAGTAGTGCCACGCCCCGCTCGGCTCCTGTGTGGCACGGACGAACGCGATCAGCTCGTCGGCGCGAGCAGTCAGATCGTCGTCGCCGGCCGCCGCGCCGACCGGCCCCAAGAGCCGCGCCGCGAGCGCGTTCACGTTGACGACGACGAACGAATCGTCGGTGGCATAGGTGTAGGCCTCGTGGCCGTCGACGGTGCGGGTGTTGATCTCGGTCGTCAGGAACTCGCAGGTCCCGCGCGCGGTCGCGAGCGATTCCCCCCGGCCGGTGAGGCGGTAGTGTTCGAGGAACGCCAGCGCGCCGAAGACGCTCACCACCACCGAGGGGCGGTAGGCGGGCAGGAAGAACTGTCGGGCGTTCTGCCAGTCGAAGTTGTACCCCCAGCAGGGGTACTCGAAGTCGGGAGCGGAATGTGCAGCGAGCCAGTCGAGCAGCCGCTCGGCTTCCTCGAGACGAGCGCGCTCGCCGGTCGCTTCATAACGTGCGAGGTGTGCGAGCGCGAACAGCGCGATCCCCTTCGGGTTGCGCTCGCGCGGGATCCGGAGGGGGCGATGGAGGTTCAGGGGGACGCGGTTCGGGAGGTGCATCCCGACGAGTCGAGTGAGCCACGTCCGCCGGAACGGGGCGAGATAGGGGCTGTTGAGCCCGTCGTAGGGGTCCCAGCCTGCGTAGCCGCGCTCGCGCGCCCACGCGAGCCCCGCCTCGCAGGCGTCGCGCGCGGTTGCGTCAATGTCGCCTGACGTCGTGTCACTACCGCTTTCCTTCGAGCGCCGCTCGCTCCCGGCTCTGTCGCCGGTCGCATCGTCGGCCGGCGCGTCACAGCCGGTCGTCGTGTCGTGGTCGCTCCCGGTCATGACTCTCGGCACGAATCGACGAGTCGCTGTGTGAGCGCGACCACCTCCCGCCGTACTTCTTGGGCGCGCTCGCGGTCGGGCGCCACGTCCCCGGCGTCAAGCCCTTCGAGGTGGTCGAGGATCGCCCCGGGGTCGCGGGAGTGATACACCCGGCCCTGTTCGACGAGCTCGCGGTCGACCGAGAGCAGCGCGTTCGGGAAAAACGAGACCGCCGGTTTGCCCATCGAGGCCGCCTCCCGGCCCATCGTCCCCGAGCCGGTGAGTACACACCGGGCGTGCCACGCCAGCTGGAGGCCGTTGATCGCGCCCTCGGGGACGTACACCTCCCCGGAGTCGTACCCACGTGCGTACTCCTCGTCGCCCCGCCCCCGCGGGAGGTAGACGACGCCGACGTCGCGCTCGACCGCACCCGCGAGCAGGTCGGGCACGATCGAGTCGGCGTCGACATACGCGGCGGTGAGCGCCTCGGGACGCACCACGACGTACTCAGTGAACGGGAGCCGGTCGGGAAAGTCGGGATCGGGCGAAAAGTCCGCGACGTAGACGTCCTCCTTGTAGCCGTCGTAGGTGTGAATCGAGTCGGGGTCGGCCCCCCATCGGATGAGCTCGCGGCTGTCGAACGCCGCGGGCACGACGTTGTGGGTCGCGGTCGCCTCGAAGCGATTGTAGAGCTTCTCGATCCCCAGTCCGGGCACCTGGGCGGTGATGTCGTTGTCGGTGAAGTGGATCGAAGGGATCCCTCGAAGATGCGAGGCGATGACGCACATCGCGTTGCGTGCCGACAGCGAAACGTCGCAGTCGGGCGCACGGAGCCCGAGCTGGAGGGTGCGCAGGGGGATGCCGATCTTGCGGGCGAGCGTCGAGTCGAAGTCCCGGCCGACGACCCGGTGGGCGAAGCCGACCTCGCGGGCGAGCGAGACGGTCTCGGTCTTCTCGCGCACCGTCGTCGTCACTGAGACGCCCTCCAGTCCGCGGGCGAGCGCCCCGAAAAAGAAGGGGTGAGAGGGGCTCACGAGGTCGACCCACGCCCGCGTCGGCGTCGCTCGCACGGCTGTCGCAGCCCCGGACGAGCCCGTCATCGCCGACCACCGGCGCGAGCGCTCGCGGGGTCGACGGGACCGGTCATATCCTGCGGACGGCCGCGCCGGCGGCCTCCCACGCGGCGGCGTCGAGTACGCCCTTCGCGTCGACGACGAACGGTTCCTGGAGGCGCTCGCAGGCCGCGGGATCGAGGCCGGCGTACTCGTCGTGGTCGGCCGCGACGACGACGGCGTCGGCCCCCGAGAGCGCCTCGTCGAGCGGGCACAGCGCGAGGCGCTGGTCGGCCACGTGCGGGTCGTGGAGCCTGACGTCGAGAGGGCCGTCGCGCTTGCCGGCCGTCCCCTCGCCGCGCTCGCCGACGGGCCGGTCGGGACCTCTCGTCCGTGGCGCCGCGTCCGCCAGGTGTCCCCGCGACTCGCTGGTGCTCTCGGCGACGGCTGCCGGCCGGGCCCGTGCGCGCTCTTCGAGGACGCCCGCGAGCCGGAGCCCGGGGCTCCCGCGGGTGTCGGCGACGTTGCCCTTGTAGGCGATCCCGAGGATCGCGACCTGCGCGCCGGCGAGCGATCCCCGGTGGGACTCGATCAGGTCCGCGACGTAGCCTGCCATCCCGTCGTTCACCGCGCGGGCGCGCTCGATCAGGTCGAGCTGGTCGGAGCTCTGCCCGAGAAAGAGGGGGTCGATCGGGATGCAGTGGCCCCCAACGCCGGGACCCGGCTGGTGGATCTCGACCCGGGGGTGGTGGTTCGCCGACGCGATCGCCTCGCGGGCGTCGAGCCCGTAGTCGGCGGCGATCTTGGCGAGCTCGTTGGCGAGCGCGATGTTCGTATCGCGGTAGGTGTTCTGGATCAGCTTGACGAACTCCGCGAACGTCGGGTCCGTCGTCGTCCGGAGCTCGCCGTCGACGAAGGAGGCATAGAGCTCGCGGGCCCGTCGAACCGAGCGCTCGTCGACCCCCCCGACGTCCCGATCGTTCGTGCGCAGCTCGGCGACCACGCTCCCGGGCAGAACGGTCTCGGGGCTGTACGCCAGCGAGAACTCCCCGACTGTGAGCCCCGAGCGCTCCAGCAGCGGTCCGAGCACCCCCGTGGTGGTCCCCGGCGGGACCGTCGATTCGAGGATCACGGTGTCGTCGGGCCGGAGCACGCCCGTGATGGTCTCGCCCGCGGCCTCGACCGCCGAGAGGTCCGCGCCGATCCGCCCCGTGCCTACGTCCGCCTCTGTGTCCGCACCTGGACTCGCGTCCGCGCCTGCGTGTCCATCGTCGCTCGACAGCGGCGTGGGCACGCAGACGAGGTGGTACGCCGCGGGGACGGGCTCGGCGCTCGGGACGAGCGACTCCCCGAGGACGCGTTCGAGGACGGCTTCGAGGCCCGGCTCGTCGACGGTGGTCTCCCCCCGCGAGAGGCGATCGAGCAGCGCTCGGTCGACGTCGTAACCCGTGATCTCGTGGCCGGCGTCGGCGAGCAGCGCGGCGGTCGGCAGGCCCACGTAGCCCAGCCCGTGGACACAGACCGTGCTCATCGGGTGACCTCCTCGGCCGACGCCCGCCGGGTGCCGATCCCGACGGTGTCGAGGATCCGTTCGGCGGCCCGGCCGTCGCCGAAGGGGTTCTCCCACCCGCGGGGGGCGCGTGCGGCCGCACGCGCCCCGGCGACGATCGCGTCGGGTTCGACCCCGATCACGCGATTGGCCCCCACCGAAACCGTCTCGGGACGCTCGGTGTTGTCACGCAGCGTGATACAGGGAGTCCCGAGGATACAGGCCTCCTCCTGGATGCCCCCCGAGTCGGTGAACACCAGGCGGGCGGCCGTTTCGAGCCGGAGGAAATCGAGAAAGGACTGTGGCTCGACGAGCCGGATCCCGGCGGGCACGTCGAGGTCGAACGCCTCGATGCGCTCGGCGGCGCGGGGATGAACCGGATAGATTACGGGCTGTTCGGCCGTGGCGGCACACTCGGCGACGCCGGCGAGCAAGCGCTCGAACCGATCGCGGTCGTCGACGTTCTCCGCGCGGTGAGCCGTCAGGAGGAAGAAGTCCCCGGGCGCGACGCCGAACTCAGCGAGCACGGTGCTCTTCCGTTCGGCGAGGTCGCGGTGGCGGGTCACCGCGTCGACGATGGTGTTGCCCGTGACCGTGATGCGCTCGTCGGGTATCCCCTCCTCCCGGAGCGTCGCGGCCGAGTCCGCCGTCGGCGCGAACAGGTGGTCGGCGGCGTGGTCGGCGACCACCCGGTTCACTTCCTCAGGCATTGTCCGATCGAAGCTCCGGAGGCCGGCCTCGACGTGGCTGAGGGTCGTGTCGAGCTTGCTCGCGGCGACCGATCCCGCCAGAGCGGAGTTCGTGTCGCCGTGAACCACCACCGTCTCGGGGGTCTCCCCGAGGAGCGCCCGCTCGATCTCGGCGACCATCGCGCCCGTCTGGGCGGCGTGGGTGTCCGAGCCCACGTCGAGATTATACGCCGGGGGCGAGAGCTCGAGCTGCTCGAAGAACACGCCGTCGAGGGTGCGAGAGTAGTGCTGGCCGGTGTGGATCACGGTGTACTCGGCCCCGCGGCGCTCGGCGGCGTTGATGACCGGCGCGAGCTTGATGATCTCGGGACGGGTCCCGAGGACGATCCCGAGGTCGGTTTCGCCCGCGCTCATCGGCGCGTGGCCGACTCCCCTCCCGGCCGGGCCGTGGGAGGG
The DNA here is from genome assembly GCA_003021045.1 of Halobacteriales archaeon QS_4_69_34. GTDB lineage: Archaea > Halobacteriota > Halobacteria > Halobacteriales > Halococcaceae > PXRN01. Next base: position 119,125 of record PXRN01000003.1, read on the forward strand.
TTCGCGGCCGCGGCGGGGCTCGCGGTCGCGGACGATGACGGGGCCGTGGACGGTGACGCGAGCGGCGGGGGCGTAGGCGTCACGGAGGGTGCTGTGGGCGTGAACATGGGCGTTAGCGGGGATGTGGCTCGTTCGCGGGACGACCGCCGGATGCCGGATCGGCGTCGGCCCCCGGACGGGGCGAGGCTGCTCGACTCCCGGTCGGCGCCCGCGATCGACGGCTGCCTGCGCTCATCGCCCGTGCATGCTTCGTTATGGGCCGTTGACCGGGCGCGGCGGGAGGCATATACCCTCCATTCGCACAGCCCCCTAATGAAACCCCACGGAACGGGGAGCCGGATCCGACGGCGACGGCGCGACCGTCCTCAGCCGGTACCGACGGTCCCGCCCGCCGGATCCGCGCGCGCCCGACAGCGGAGATACGTTGCCAGCGCGTGGGCCATCCACGCCTGACACCACCGCATCAGCGTCGTCCGATTGGTGTAGAACCGTTCTTTCCGGTAGTAAAAGCGGCCACCGCCGGCGTAGAGCTGTGAGAGCGTCCAGTCGACGATCCGCTCGGCGAACGCGAGGTCGCCGGCGCGGCTGAAGACGATGATCCCCTGGGCGGCGGCGTGGATGTCCCGGGGGTACGCGCTCGACTCGTCCCAGTTGGGCGCGCCGCTTGTCTCGAACAGCGCCTCGCGGTAGAAGGCAAGGCCGCGATCGAGGGCGTCGTCGTAGCGGCCGTCGCCGACGAGCGCGTCGTACGCCAGCAGACACTCGACGACGAACCCGTTGTGGTGGTTGTCCATCGAGAGGTGGGATGCCTCGGGCGGGTCGCGGTACATCCAGCCGCCCCGCTCGGTCTGTCTGGAGACGACGTAATCGAGCAGCTTCCGCCCGCGCTCGCGGGGGCGTTCGGCGTCGAACCGGGACCCGACTTCGAGCAGCGCCCGCGCCCCGAGCGCGACCGCGTTCAGGGTGTAGTGCTCGCCCGACCACGCCGGCACGTACTTGCAGCGCGCGCCCGCAGGGATCTCCTCGTACTCGAGGTCCTCGACGACGAAGTCCTCGACCGAACGCACGGTGGCAGCGTAGTCGTGGGGCGAGTCGGCGTCGAGGCCGGCTTCGCTCGCCGCCAGCAGCGCCGACACCGCATAGGAGGTCGAGACCAGATCGGGATAGGAGGGCAGGCCCTTGAAGTCGGGGTACTGGATCTCGTGGCGTGAGGCCCCACAGAAGCCCGCATGTCCCGGCGTGCGCTCCTCGACCAGCCAGTCACACAGCGTGCGTGCCTCCGTGGCGTAGTCGACGGCGTCCCGACTGCCGCCCCCGGTGGCGTCTCTATTGCTCTCGAGTCCCGTGCCGAGCCCGAGCTGGTGGGCACGCAGGTTGGCGAACGCGAACAGCGCGATGCCCTTGTAGTTGCGGCGCTGCTCGACCCGCATGAGGGGCCGAATGTTGACGGGCGCGCGCTTGATGGTCTCCTGGACGGCGAGGTTCACCCACCGGTTGTCGATCGGCGCACGCTGGAGGAGGCGGCTGCTCATGCCGTCGGCGTAGTCCCAGCCGGTGTACTCGCGCGCCCGGGCGTAGCCGAGAGTGTCGGCCAGCAGTCCGTCCGACAGTCCGTGCGCGTCTCGGGGTTCGGTGTGTTCTTCGCTCATGTCATCGATCGTCCGACGGTCCACGGTCGGTTCGAAGGCCGGTTATCGCCGGCCCGAGCCGCCCCGTCGCCGCGCCAGCAGCATGCCCCCGATCAGCGCGGCGACGAGCAGCGCGAGGAGCACGCTCGTGACACCGAGGCCGGGGCCGAACACCGACGAGCCACCGTCGCCATCGGTCGCTCCGGCACCGTCGCCGTCGGCGTCGCCGGCCCCGCCCCCCGTCGTCGCGGCCGTGCCGTCGGCCGTCGCGTCCACGCTCGGACCGGCGGTCGCACCCTCCGCACCGTCGCCCGCAGTGGTCGCGGCGGTGGTGGCCGTCTCCCCGGCCACGAAGAAGCTGTCGTCGGCGGGGCTCGTGGTGCTGTCGTCGTCGAGGCCCACGACCGCGTCCGGGTTCGCGACCGTGGTGATGGCGTACTGGCCCTGCCCGAGCTGGCCGGCGTCGATCACGGCGCTGCCGTCGGCGTCAGTCGAGAACTGCGTGACGATGCCGCCGAGCGCGCCATCCTCGACGGCTCGAACCTGATAGCCCGCGTTCGGCTGGCCCGGATCGAAGTACAGCCGGGCGTTCCCGGGGTACTCGGTCCCCGCCTGCACCTGCGCGTCGGCGTCGACCACCGAGACGAACCCGGTTGCGTTCACCGACCGACCGTTGTTGGCGAGCGGTACGTCCTGTTCGGGGTCGAACGTGCCCGCCGCGCGCTCGTTGAGGTTCGTTCCCTGAGACTCGTAGAAGGGGATGGCCACCAACCGCTGGCTTTCGGTCACGCTGCCCCCGAGGCTCACCGTGTAGTTGCGCTCGTTGTACCGCGCCGGCCCGGTGGGGACCGAGCCGACGAGCGCGCCCCGCGAGCCGTTCTCCCCCGTCCGGAAGATTCCGACGTACCCCCGATTCGGGACGACGCCCGAGACGGTGACGTTCTGGGAGCCGAACTGCGAGGCGCTCTGATTGGGGAAAGAAAGCGAAGCCCGGGCGATCCGGTAGGAGACCGAAACCGGCCCGTCGGTCGCACCGTCGGGCGTCGTGGCCGTCACCGCAGCCGTGTAGGTCCGCGCCGCCGTCGGGTTCGCGAAGTCGTAAGCCTTCAGGACGATGTCGTCGCCGGCGTCGATCCGCGCCGGATCGGCGAACGTGACGGTGAGCCGGCTGCCCGAGCCGTTCACCGTGAAGTCCGTGACGGGCTGGCGCTGGGTACCGTTGCCCTCGGGCTGGACGAACACGTCGACGCTGCTCACGTTGGCGGTCGTGCCGTCGAACCGCCGGTCCGCGCCGAAGTCGACGGTGAGCCGGCCGAGCCCGTCGGCGACGATGGCGTCACCCCCCTCGGCCTCGACCGGTACGACGACCTGGGCCGACGAGCCGGGCTCGTGGGGGAAGGTTGCGCCGGTCTGTCCGCCGAGCGCCGCCGCGGGACCGCCGGCGACGACGCTGGCGACCGCCGTGGCGACCGCCACTGCGGTCACGAGTACGGCGAGGGACGTCGTCGCGAACGAGCGGGAGGTCGTCGTGGGTGGGCGGGGAGTCATGGATGGGAAGGAGGGATTGCTGCTGAGCGGCGAGATGACCGCCGCGGGGAAAAGGCGTTTCGGTTCGTCCGGTCTCGGGTCCGGTTCCGGCTGCCGGCCGATTCGATCCTGGGGCGAGCGCACGTGTCGGGGGTGGCGATACCGGTGGTTTCATGTGCCGACGGGATTCCTGTACTGTCAGTGACCGGAGCGTCGGAACGAACGGCACCGAAACCGCTGTGGCGTCGCTCCTACCGATGAGGTATCTCTTTCTCACCAACACTCCCGCACACGTCCATCTCTACAAGCACGCCGTGGCGGCCCTCGACGCGCGCGGCCACGACGTGCTGGTGCTCGGTCGTGACTACAGCTGCACGCGGGCGTTGTTGGAGTATCACGACCTGCCCTACGAGTGCTACGGCCGACTCGACACCACCAAGTGGTCGCTGTTCCGCCAGTTGCCCCGTCACTACTGGGCGATCCTCCGGAAGACCCGGCGGTACGATCCCGATCGGATCTTCGGGATGGGCGCGTACGCGGCCCACGCCGGCGCGCTCTCGCGGACGCCCGTGACGCTGATCCTCGATTCGGAGCCCACGTCGCTCGACCACGCTATTTCCCGCCCGTTCGTCGAGACCATCCTCACCCCCCACGCCTTCGGGAAGGATCTGGGACCCAAGCACTACCGCTTTCGCGGATTCAAGGAGTGTGCGTACCTCCATCCAGACGTGTTCGATCCCCGAGAAGACATCCGCGAGCGCCTCGGCGTCGCGCCCGACGAACAGTACGCGCTCCTCCGGTTCAACGCCTTCGGTTCCCACCACGACGTCGCCCGCTCGGGCATCGCGCCCGCGAAGCGCCACGAACTCGTCGATCACCTCGCCGAGCGCGCGACCGTCTTCGTCTCCGACGAGGGCGGCGAGATGGACCTCGACGCAACCCCCGCGCGCGCGTTCGACCTCCACCCCGGGCTGCTTCACGACGCGCTGGCCGCGGCCGACCTCCTCGTGGCGGACACCCAGACGATGGTCACCGAGGCCGCTCTGCTCGGGACGCCCGCGATCCGCTCGAACTCCTTCGTCGGCGACGCCGACATGGGCAACTTCCTCGAACTCGAACGCGCGGGACTGATCTTCAACCTCGATTCCTTCGACGCCGTGATCGAGCGCGCACTCACCCTGCTGGCCGACGACTCGGTGGCCGAGACGTGGCAGCGCCGGCGCGAGCGCTACATGGACGACACGGTGAACCTCACCGAGGTGATCGTGGAGCTGGCGACCGATCCGCAGGGTCCCGGGGCGCTCGATTCGCTTTCGCGGGACCGGGCACTGATGCGAGCCTGAGGACGGATTGCAGCTGTCTTCCGTCGCCATCGCTCGTCCGACTCGAACGTCCATACTGGGATGCGCCACGTGGCGAGCGGCTGCCGAACTCGCCATCGCTCGGCGATCACCGTCACACCGCTTCGGTCCGGAGCTGACGGCGAACCCTGCTCTCGGCCGGAAGCGAGGGACGAACTACTCTTTCCCGTAGAACGCGGTGGAGACGACTTCGAGACAGCCGAAGACGATGAACAAGACGGCGTTCTCGACAAGCAGTAGCGTATTGCCTGGAGCGAGTGCGCTGACGAGTGCCAGCGTGGCAGTGACATCCTCCCCACCCTACCGCCCGCTTCCGCACCGCAGCGGGCGCTTGAGGGTGGGGCTTCCTGTTTCAGCGACGTGGTTTGCAGCGACCGGTTGAAAGGCGGTCGCCGTAGGGACCACGGTCTCCGCGGGCGTTGATTCGGCACAGCCCGTGCCTATATTCGCTTCCGTTTTCTCGACGCCGCGCTGGAGGACGGCTTGTCGGTAGCGACGCCGCACCGGGCACACTCCTTGGTCGTTCCCGCCGGGTCGACGGCGACGAAGTGCGTGCCTTCGCGTTCGCACTTGTAGGCGAGCATCCGGCGGAACGTCCCCCACGCCGCCGACGCTCGGTTGCGACTGTTGCCCGGCAGTTCCAGCAACCCCTTCGCGTCGAGGTCTTCGACTGCCACGAGGTCGTACTCGCGGGCGTAGTACGCCGAGAGTTTGTGCAGGAAATCCCGTCGCTTTCGCTTGAGGTCGGCGTGGCGTCGGGCCACTTTCCGCTGCTGTTTGCGGTAGTTGGCCGAGTCGTGTTTCCGGCGGGACAGAACCCGTTGTTCGTGTTCGAGCCGCTCGCGTTCGGCGGCGAGGTCGAGCGAGCCGACCGCCGTACCGTCGGTGTCGTGGGCGAACTTCAGGATGCCCACGTCGATGCCGACGCACCGCTCGGGGTCGGCGGGCTTCGCCGGTGGTTCTTCGGGCGTCTCGACCACCGATTTTCGGGAGGCACAGCCGGTCGTGGTCGCCCTTTTTGTGGAGCTCGAAACCGGACTGACTGTACGTGAACGAATGGTAGTATCCCGCTCCTTTCCACCGGAGTTGCCCGACGGGGTGGCCGTTCTCCTTGAGTCCCCGGAGCGTCGAGAGGTTGTCGTACAACCGCTGAACGACCTTCTGGAGTACCTTCGAGTGAACGTCCCCGAGGCCGTCCCACCACGTTTTGAGGTCGGGAAGGCGCTTCTGCTCGCTGTATGCGGACGTGTCCTCGACGCGATTGAGGCGGTAGAGAAAATGGTTGTAGAGCTGTCGGCAGGTGTCGAGCGTCCATGCGAGCCGCTCCCGGTGGTCGGCGGTCGGGTCGAGCCGGAAGCGGTAGTTGAGCATGGTCTACTCGTCGGGTTCGCTGATGCGAACCACTTTGACCTCGGACCCGAGCCACCGCTTCGGAACGGTGACGTGGGCGCTGTTGCCGAAGGGCTTCACTTCACGGTCGAGGGCTTCCTCGCCGCCGATAGTGAACGAGGCCACACCGATGTATATGCGCGGAATATACTTGAACGTATTACTCGTGGTCCGGGCGGTCGGCGTACCGAGGCCACGGAAAACCAGATGATGACGGACGCTGTATCCCCTCTCTACCGCTCGGCCACGCACAGCGCCTCGCGCGGGATCCGGCAGCACGTCAGTCGCTGTGGCGGTTCGCCAGCGCCCACACGTTCGCCGCGACGAGCAACCCGACCGTCACGGCTCCGAGCGGTGCCACGATCGGGAGCAGCCGCTCCGGCTGGACGCCCACCGCGAGCAGCGCGAGGAGCACGACCCCAGCGAGGGCTCCGGCCGCGCCGGCACCGGCGAAGAGCGTGCCGGTCGTGCCGAGCTGTCGTCGGAGTTCGGCGCTGCTCATGACGTCCGTTCGTAGACGAGCGAGCGCAATAAGCGTTCGGACGGCTGAACCGTCACCCCGGACCGAGCCGGCCGCCTAGCCGACCCACCCAGTCGTAGGCCGCCTTCGCGGCATCCATCGCCATGCCGCCGGATTCGACGACGTAGTAGGGCGCGAGCTCCGCGCCGAACTTCGATTTGTACGCACAGAGCCGCTCGGTGTTCGCGCCTACGAGGTCGTATTCCCCCACGGACTCGACCGGCGGGTCCGTGGCGACGTCCCGGATGATCCGCCAGTGGAGCAGGCTGTTGACGCTCGTCCCCTCGTGAGTCGCTCGGGTGCCGCCGAGCCAGTAGTAGGCGGCGTCGTTCGAGTACAGCGCGATGATCCCGCCGAGGTACTCGCCCGCCGGTGTGCGGGCGACGTACACCCGACAGCGCTCGTCGAGCGTCGCGATCAGGTCCCGGACGTAGGGCCACTCGACGCCGAAGCGCTGGTCGGTTTCAGTGTACCGGGCCGCGGTCTCGCGAAAGACCGTCTCGCCGCCGTCGATCCCCTCGCACCCGATCTCGATGGCCGCGTCCGCGCCGGCCCGTATCTCCCGGCGGAGGCTCCGGCTGAACGAGTCCAGCAGGGCGTCCGGCGAGCGGTTCCCGACGTCGAGCCGATACGTGAAAGCCGGCGACACGGAGAGTCCGTTCCACCGGTAGGGACGCGGGTCGCCGTAGGCGGGATGACAGACCGTCCGAAAGAGGGTCCTCGAAGAGCCGACGCCGAACGCATCGAGCACCCCCTCGGCGAAGCGCCCGTTGACCGCCTCCTGTTTGCGCCGCTTCGGACTCGTCGCCATCACCAGCGGGCCGAGGTTCGGGACGGCCATCCCCGGTGGCGGCGAGGACACCACCCTCACGCCGGGACCGCGCCGCACGAACAGGGGGGCCATCGCCACCAGCTGCTCGCCGCGGTAGCCCCCCACGAGGGCGAGCTCGCCGGGCGCGTGCTCGGCGAGTACGGACAGCGCCGCCGGCGCGTGGAAGGGCTCGAATCCGCTCGACGGCAGCGCGGACGCCCACTCCCCGAGCGACAGCCGCTCGATTCTCATGGCGCTCTCGCGCGACGGTGGCCGGCTTCGGTCATCGATGTCTTCCGTTGCCCGACTACCGGACAAAAGCGTTCCCGTTAGGATCGAGTCCCGCTCGGTTCCGGGCCGCCCGTCCCCACACCGGGACGGCGTGGCGCTGACGGGACGGTGGCGTCGCGTCGACGACGGACGATACGACCGCTGCCCGACCATCACGCCAGTCGTCGGCCCGCGCCGTCTCCGACCGTTCTCGCGCCGTTGCCGTCCCCCTGTCCGTCGCTCTCAGTAGTCGAGCGCGTCGTACAGTTCGGCGGGCGGGCCGACCCACGCGCCCATGTCGAGCGCGCGCTCGATCAGCCGCCGATAGAGCCCGCGGTAGTCGGGGAACTCGGGCGCGAACAGTCGGGGGTGCCACAGCACCGTCATGGTCGCGCCGTGTGCGGCCGCCTCGGCGAGCAGGCGCTCGCACTCGTCCCACGCCGCCTCGATCCCGCCCGCCGCACGCACCAGCGCCACCTCCATGACGGTCAGCGGGAAGACGACGAACCCGTCGTCGAAGGGGCGCAGCGGGTCGTAGCCGTGCCGGAAGCCGTACTCCGTGGCTGATCCCAGGCTGCTGTCGTAGTCCAGCCCGAGCGCCCGGTGGTGCGCCCAGGTTTCCGGGGCCCGTAGGTTGAGGTAGTGCTGGCGGCCCCCGCGGACCGGGTGCCCGAGCGCGCGCTCGACGCGCCGCTTCTCTACGCGGAGGCGCTCGCGGTCGTCGGCCGTGTCGTAGGAGCCGTGCAGGCCGACCTCCCAGCCACCGGCGTCGAGCCGGCGGATCACCTCGGTCATACGGGGCGCGCCGACGTCGTACCGGCCGAGGTGTTCGAGCCACGCGATCGGGCGCAGCCACTCCCGAAGTGGACGCTCGCCGAGCCGGCGCGCGCTGAGGAAGTAGAACGCCGAGCGCACGCCCAGCTCGGCTTCCAGCGCCATCACCACCTCGAACTGCCAGTAGGGGTTCGTCCCGGCCCGGAGCGCACGGAGGTGGGCGGGGCGGCGCTCGGCGAGCGCGTAGTAGAGCGCCTGGTAGGTCTTGTGCGGTCGGTCGACGTCGTGGGTGAGACAGAGCGCGAACGGGGCCTCTTCGGGCCCGGGAGTCCCGGCGGCCGGCGTCCCGTCGGGTGTCGGTGCGGCGTCCGCCGGCTCCCCGTCCACCGACGTCCGGCTCGCCGCCCCGTTGCCGCCGCTCGTGGACCCACCCATGCTCAGGCGTGGCTCTCGATGGCGTCGGCGATCCGGACGGCCGCGTCGCCGTCGCCGTAGAGTTCGGGTTTCGGGGGCAGCTCGATCGGCCGGGAGAGTGCGCGCGCGATCGCCGCCCGGTCGGCGCCCACCAGCGTGTTCCAGCCCGCTTCCACGGTCTCGACCCACTCGGTCTCCTCGCGGAGGGTCACACACGGCGTATCGAGGAAAAAGGCCTCCTTCTGGACGCCGCCGGAGTCGGTGGCGACCCGCTCGGCTCCGTCGAGCAGCCGGACGAAGTCGAGGTAGCTCGCCGGCGGGACGAGCGTGAGCTGCTCTTCCGCGGTCGTCCGAAGTCCGAACGCGTCGAGGCGTTCGAGCGTGCGGGGATGGACGGGGAGGACGACCTCGCGGGGGGCCTCGCTCAGTCCCCTCACGATCGCTTCGAGCCGGTCGGGGTCGTCGGTGTTGCCCGCCCGATGGACGGTGGCGAGGACGTACTCGCCGCTGTTCAGCCCGTGCTCGTGGAGGATCGTCGAGCGGTCGGCCGCGCGCTCGCGCGCCCACCGGATGGCGTCGTACATCACGTCGCCGGTGCGGTGGACGCCCGCGATGCCCTCCCGACCCAGGTTCCGTGCACCCCGCTCGGTCGGCGCGAAGAGGAGATCGGAGACGTGATCGGTGAGCACGCGGTTTACCTCCTCGGGCATCTCGCGGTTGAAACTTCGGAGACCGGCCTCGACGTGGGCGAGCGTCGCCTCGGTCTTGGCGGCGACCATCGCGCCGGCGAGCGTCGAGTTCGTATCGCCGTAGACCACGATCACGTCCGGACGCTCCTCGGCGACGAGCTCGCCGAGGCGGACGATCATCGCGCCCGTCTGCTGGCCGTGGGTGTCCGAGCCGACTCCGAGGTCGTACTCCGGGGCGGGGATGTCGAGTTCGGCGAAGAACACGTCGGACATCCCCTCGCTGTAGTGCTGGCCGGTGTGGACGAGCACCTCCTCGTGCCGGCCGCGCAGCTCCCGGGAGACGGGAAACGCCTTGACGAACTGCGGGCGCGCGCCGACGACCGAGACGATCTTCATGTGCGTGTACCTATGCACTGCGGCCCGGGCTCAAGACGCTTCCCCATCGCCGTCGACCTCCAGGCCCGCGTTCTCCCGGCGGTCGTAGGCCATGCCCATCGCGAGGGCCACGCCGCCGACCGCCGCCAGCAGGATCGAAAGCGCGCCCGAGACGAACGCCGAGCCCATCCCGAACAGCGACCACAGCGCGACCAGGCTCCCGAGCAGCCCCATGCCGAGGCCGACCGCCCCGACCAAATAGAGGATGACCAGCGGGTGGAAGTCCCGGACGAGGTACTTCGCGCTCAACCGCCCCAGGAAGTTCCGCAGCAGGATCGCCGAGAGGTTCGGCACGAACGACCCGTATCGAATCTCGCTCTGCTCGTCGCCGTAGATGGCCGGGTGGGAGACGTCCGCGATCGTCATCTCGCGGGCGTTGAGCGCCGCGAGCACGTCGTTCAGGAAGCCGTAGCCGTCGTAGAGCTTGTTCAGGGAGAGGCGTTCGAGCGCGTCCCGGGAGATCGCCGTGTAGCCGTTCTGCGGGTCGGTCATCTTCCAGTAGCCGGTCGAGACCTTGGTGAGAAAGGTGAGCAGGGAGTTGCCGAAGAAACGCCAGCGAGACATCGCCGAGCGGTCGCGGTGGCGCAGCCGGGTTCCTTTCGCGTAGTCGGCCCGGCCGGTCGCCACGGGATCGATGATCCGATCGAGGTAGTCGGGCGGGTGCTGGCTGTCGGCGTCCATGACGGCGACGACGTCCATCCCGTCGGCGAGTGCGCGCCGGTAGCCGGTCTTGACCGCGCCGCCCCGGCCCCGGTTTCGCTCGTGGCGGATCGGCACCACCCGCGCGGCGGCGATCGTCCCGGTAGTGCTCGCGGCGTCGGGCAGGTCGGCGCTCGTGACCGCTCCGCTGCTCGCCACCGATGCGCCGCGTTCGTCCGCGGAACGTCCGTCCACGCCGGGTCTGTCGCCCGCGCCGGAGCCGTCGACGCCGAACCCGCCGTCGGCGCGCGCGTCGCCGTGGGTCCCCTCGGACGTCCCCCGGGCGTCGGGCCGGTTTGCCCGGGCGGCGTGACGTTCGATCTCCGCCCACGTCCCGTCGGTCGAGCAGTCGTCGACGACGTAGATGCGGTCGACGAAGGCGGGCATCGTGTCGATGACCGCACCGACGAACCCCTCCTCGTCGTGTGCCGGGACGACGACGCCGACGGTCTTGTCCCGGTACATTATCGTCACCGACGATCGCTCCCGATCGTATATAGCCTATGGTCGGTTTCCGACAGGTCGAGCACGCCGCGGCCGTCGACCACGATCAGTCCACCGCCGCCAGCGTCGACGTCGGCATCCCCGTTCCCGTCGGCATCACCGGCCGGACCGAGCATCCCCCACTCGATGGTCTCGAACTCCTCGTGAGCGGTCACGAGGACGGCCGCGTCGAGATCACAGCCGGGGAGATCACCGATCCCGACGGGCTCGGTGCCGAACGCCGCGATCTCTGCGGGCGCGAGCAGCGGATCGGCCGCGAGCACCGCCGCCCCGGCCCCGTTCAGTTCCTCGATCACCCCTCGGGCCGGCGTCGCGGCCGTCTCTTCGACGCCGGGCCGGTAGGTCAGCCCGAGTACGAGGGCCCTCGCCCCGTCGAGTTCGCGGCCTTCCGCGGCGAACTCCTCGCGCAGCTTCGCCACGGCGACGGTGGGCATCGAATCGTTGACCGCGCGCGCCGTCTCCATGAGGGGCGCGTCGACCCCGAAGCCGTCGATCAAAAACTGGGGATAGTAGGGAATGCAGTGGCCGCCGACGCCGATCCCCGGGTCGTGGATATCACAGTATGGCTGGGTGTTCGCCGCCGCGATCGCCCCGCGGACGTCGATTTCGAGTGCGTCCGAAAAGCGCGCGAGCTCGTTGGCGAGCGCGATGTTCACGTCGCGGTAGACGCCCTCGAACACCTTGACGGCCTCCGCGGTCGTCGCGTCCGCGACCGCGAGCACGCCCGCCGAGTTGATCTCTTCGTAGACGAGCGTCGCCGCGCGGGTGCTCTCGGCGTCGATCCCGCCCACGATCTTGGGGTACGCGCCCCGGATGTCCTCGATCGCGCGGCCGCTCGACGTGCGCTCGGGACAGAACGCGAGCCCGAACTGTCTCCGACTACCGTTCTCACCACTATCACCGCCGCCGAGCCCGCTCCCCTCGGCCAACAGCGGCCCGAGTGCGTCGCGGCAGGTCCCCGGGGGGACCGTCGATTCGACGACGACGAGGTCGTCCGGGTCGAGCCCGGCGGCCACCGCCTCGCCGACGGCTTCGAGCGCCGAGAGGTCGGCCACGCGCGCGGCGGTCAGCCCGACCGGCACGACGACGACGTGGATCGACGCGGCGGCGGCCGCGGCGCGCGCGTCGGTCGTCGCCCGGAGCGCGCCCGAATCGACCGTCCGGGCGACGAGTTCGTCGAGGCCGGGCTCGCGGCCGACGTGGCTCTCGCCGCCGTTCACCGCCTCGACCACCGCGGGATCGACGTCGACTCCGGTCACGTTCCCCGCGACGTCGGCGTAGACCGCCGCGAGCGGAAGTCCCATCTTGCCGAGCCCGTAGACCGCCGTCGGGACGTCGCCGTCGAGAAACGCCGCGCGCTGGTCTCCGGGGGACGCCCCGCTCCCGTAGAGACCGAAACCGCCGCCGGGATCGGAGCTGCCGGACGCGGGCTCGCCTCCAGAGTCGGAGCCTTCTGACTCGGAGCCGCGATCCGAGCCCGAACCGTCCGTGCCGTCCGGCCGTCCGCGATCGGAGTGACTCACTGCGAGTCGACCTCCAGGGCCCGCCGTTCGCCGGCCGCGAGGTCGGTGATCCAGCGCGCGACTTCGAGCGCGCGCACGCCGTCCTCGCCCGTGACGACGGGCTCGGTCCCCGCAGTGGCGCTCTCGATGAAGGCGGCGAGCTCCGTGCGCAGCTCCTCGCCGCTCTCGACCATCGGCCGCTCGACGACCTCCTCGTGGCGATACCGCACGCCCCCGTTGCCCTCGACGTACTCGGGCAGCGACTGTCGGTGGACCTCGACGAGCTGGCTGATGTAATCGACCGTGATCAGGCTCTCCTCGGTCGTGATCGAGAGCTCGCGGATCTTCTTCTGGGTGACGCGGCTGGCCGTCAGGCTGGCGACCACCCCGTTCGCGAAGCGCAGCTGGGCGTCGATGTAGCGGTTGTCGCGTGCACCGACGGCGTTGACGAGATCGATCTCGCTTTCGACCAACGAAAGGAGGACGTCGATGTCGTGGATCATCAGGTCCATCACGGCGTCGTCGCCGATCTCGCGCTCGCGGGGGGCACCGAGCCGGCGTGCGTCGACCGCGATGACCTCCTGGCCGTCGAGGACGTCCCGGGCCGCCCGCACGGCCGGGTTGAACCGCTCGATGTGGCCCACCTGGAGGACGACGCCACGCTCCGCGGCGAGCGCCGTCAGGGCGCGGCCCGCCTCCGGATCGGCGACGAACGGCTTCTCGACGAGGACGTCCACCCCCTGCTCGATACACTTCCGGGCGATCCCGTGGTGGTGGGCGGTCGGTACCGCGACCGAGACCACCGCGACGGTTTCCATGAGGGCGTCGATCGACAGCGCGCGGGTGCCGTGTCTGGCTGCGACCGCCGCCGCGCGGTCGGGATCTGCGTCCGTGACGCCGGCGAGTTCGACACCGGGCAGCTCGGCGTAGACCCGCGCGTGGTGTTGGCCCATGCTCCCGACGCCGATCACGCCCGCGGTCACCGGCTCCGTCCGCTCGCGCCCGCTCCCGTCCGCCTTCGCGGGGCCGATCTTCGGCCCCGTCGGCCCCGTTCCGTCCTCGGGGCTGTATCCGTCGTCCGCGCGTTCGTCGCGGCTCATGCGACCGCCTCCACGCCCGCGCCGACGGCCGCGATCACCCGCTCGACCTCCGTGGCCGAGAGCCCCGGATGGACCGGCAGAGAGAGCACCTCGCGGGCCGCGCGCTCGGCCTCCGGGGCGTCGGGGTCGTGATCCGCGTAGGGAGGCCGTTCGTGGATCGGCCGCGGGTAGTACACCTTGCTGCCGACGCCCTCGCGTTCGAGTGCAGCCGCGAGCCGGTCCCGGTCGGGACTCCGGATCGTGTACTGGTGATAGACGTGTCTGTGACCTTCGGGCTCGATTGGGGTCTCCACGGCGTCCGCGAGCCCCTCGGTGAGCCGCGCGGCGTTCGCGCGGCGGGCCTCGTTGTATTCCGGGAGACGCTCCAGCTGAACGCGACCGATCGCCGCGAGGAGGCTCGACAGTCGGAAGTTGTGCCCGACCGAGGCGTGCTCGGCGGCGACCCCACCGGCGGTGCGGCCGTGATTGACGAAACTCGCCGCACGCTCCGCGATCGTCTCGTCGTCGGTGAGCACCATGCCGCCTTCGCCGGTCGTCATGTTCTTCGTCGGATAGAACGAAAAGCAGGCCGCGTCGCCGAACGTCCCGACGCGTTCGCCCTCGAACCCGGCACCGTGAGCCTGTGCGGCGTCCTCGATCAGGAGGAGGTCGTGCTCGTCGGCGATCTCGCCCAAGTGAGCCATCTCGGCGGGCAGTCCGTAGAGGTGGACGGGCAAGAGCGCGTCCACGTCGCGCTCCCGAACGATCTCCTCGACGGCGTGGGGATCGATGGTGTGTGTCTCGGCGTCGACGTCGGCGAACACGGGTTCCGCGCCCGCGAACCGGACAGCGTTCGCGCTGGCGATAAAAGAAAAGGGCGTCGTCACCACGCGGTCGCCCGCGCCGATCCCGAGCGCTTCGAGGGCGGTGTGGAGCGCGGTCGTCCCGTTGGTGGTGGCGACGCCGTGCTCAACGCCGCAAAAGTCGGCGAACTCGGACTCGAACCGTCGTACTTCGGGACCGTCGGCCAGCTGGCCGCTCTCGGCGATCTCGCCCACTGCTTCGAGCTCGCGCGCGCCGAGTTCGGGCTCGGCGATCGGGATCATAGCGCGTTCCCTCCCTCGAGCTCCGCGGGCAGTGGCCGGTGGCGGGCCGGCGTGCCGATCGCCAGCGTCTCCGTGGGGACGTCGTCGGTGACGACCGCGCCGGCGGCGACGAACGCGCCCTCGCCGACGGCGATACCGGGAAGGAGCGTCGCGTTCGCACCAATCGAGGCGTCGTCTTCGAGCGTCGGTCCCGCGAGGTCGCTCTCGCGCCGAACGGGGTGGGGGTCGTTCGTGCACGTCGCCCGCGGGCCGACGAACACGCGATCGCCGACGGTGGAGTTCGCGGGCAGGTACGTGCCGGTCTGGAGGCTCACGTGCGAGCCGACGGTACAGGAGCCGTCGAGCACGACCTGAGTGCCAAGGAGGACGTCGTCGCCGAGGACGCACTCCTCGCGCACGAGCGCGCCGTGGCCGGTGGCGAAGCCGTCGCCGATCTCGACGCCGGCGTAGACGATCGTGCCCGAGCGGATCCGGGCGTCGTCGCCCAGCGTCGTCGGCTCCGCGTCGGGATCGGGGGCGTAGCCGACCGTGGCGTCCGCGTCGATCCGGCAGTTCGCGCCCGTGCGCGCGCCGGCCGTCGCGGCGCTCATCCGGCGGGAACACCTCCTGGCGGGCGCGTGCTTCGCCAAGGGACCGAGCGGGAGGCGGTCGACCGTCGGGATACGGCGGCCGTATCGGACGCGGTATGTCGGTGCCGTCCTGTCATCTGTGTGGAGGGGGTGAGGGCGGATCGGGTGGACGATAGACCGGATCGTGTACCGTCGGTGGTGTCGTGGGTTTCGACTCTGGCTGATAGACCGCACTCTCACATATAGGAGTTTCCCATCAGGTACGCCGAGTGAGACGTTCGCGGACGGTCGGCGACCGCGCCGCCGGCGGCGTTACAGTCCGGCGGGAGCCGGGTCACACGGCGTCACTCGTGTGTCGTCGACCCGTCGCCGTCCTCGGGAACGTACCGCCGGACGAGCGGAACGTGGACGCCGAGCCGACCCTCGACGAGATCGATTAGGACCGCGTCCTCGCTCTGGAGCGCCCCCGCGGCCGCGGCGACCGCGACCACGGCGACGCCGGCACCGACGACGAAGACCGGAAGCGTGAAAATCGAGAGCGAAACCACCCCCGAGAGCGCGAACGCCGGCGGAAGGAGCGCGACCGGCAGCGCGAGGAAGGCACGGGTCGTCGGGCCCGAGAACGGCTCGATGCCCGAGAGCCACCGGAGGGCGAGGAGCGCGCTCACGTTGAGCGTCACGAAAGAGAGCGCCGAGGCGGCCGCCGCGCCGATCACGCCGAAACGGGGGATGAGAAGGAGGTTCGCGGCGACGTTGACGAGGGCCGCGACCGTGTTCACCGCGAGGATCGCCCGGGTGTGGCCAAAGGCCGATAGTGTGTCCTGACAGCGCCCGTTGGCCGCGCTGACGAAAAAGCCGACCGCGAGCACCGCGAGCGCCATCCCCGAGCGGGGGTCGGCCGTCCCGAAGACGATCGTCACGAGGTCGGTCGGGAACGCGACGAACGTCAAAAACAAGGGAAAGGCGGCGACGAAGATCCACTTCGTCGTCACCGCGTAGACTCGGCGAACCTCGTCGCGGTCGTCGCCGGCGTCGAGCCGAGCCGCCAGCGGCATGTACAGAAAGCCGAACACCGAGAGCACGACGGGCAGCCCGGCGGCGATGGTGTAGCCCTTGTTGTACGCCCCCGCGGGCGCGGTGGAGGGCAACAGCGCGCCGAGCATGATTGTGTCGACCTGAGCGAACAACGCCGAAACCGCCGCGGCGACCACCAGCGGGGCCGAGAAGGTCAGCAGATCACGGACGTGGGTCCGGAACGGGCCCCGGAGCGCGAGCAGGCGATTCAGCAGGGCGTGGACGACCACGAAGGCGACGACGGCGGCGACGAGGTAGGCGTACCCCGCGGCGAGTACGCCCCCGCCGGCGAGCAACAGCGCGACGAGCAGGACGAGCCGGAGACCGTTATAAAGGAGGTCGTAGGCGTAGGTCCGATAGCGCGTGTTCTCGTGGCCCCGGACCGCGCCGACGCCGAGCCGGAGGCCGACGAGGAAGGGCAGCGCGAGGGCAAACAGGGTGAGCAGCCCCGGCGGCGTGGTCGGCTCGAAGAGCAGCCGCCTGAGGCGGTCGCCGGCGAGCAGGAGCGCCGCCGAGAGCAACACCCCTGTGGCCCCGGCGAGGGCGAGGCCCACCACCCAGAGCCCGCGCACGTCGCGCTCGTCGTCGTAGCGCGAGGCGAACCGGGAGATCCCCTGATCGAGACCGAGCAGCGCGAGCGTCGACCCGAGGGTCATCGTCGAGAGGGCGATGTTGACCTCGCCGTAGGCACTCGTCGAGAGCAGCCGCCCGACGACGATCTGTTCGAGCAGCTTCGAGCCCGATCCGAACAGGCTGCCGACGAGCACGAGGCTCGCGCTCGACACGAGTGCCGAGAGGTCGTCGTCTGTCCCGCCCTCGGCGTCGTCGGTCGCCGGAGTCGCGTCGTCCACCGACGGGGCGGCGTCCGCGTCCGTCGCCGAGGTGGCGTCGTCGACCGGTGCGGTGGCGTCCTCGCCCGGCATCGATCACGCCCTGCCGAGAACGGATGGGATCGCAACCCCGTCGAGCGACGGCTCGGTCGGTGACGCGCTCACGCTCATCCGTGTGGCGCTGTTCGGCGGCGTTCAAAGGGTGTTTCGCTCTCGGCTTCGTTCACGGAGCCCGGACACCGGCAGTGTGGCGATAGGTCGCACAGCCCACACGGATGACACGACGGCGCGATACACAACGCATAACACCTATCGCGGCGAGCGGTGATACACACATGACGAGCGGTACGAGACGATGAACACGCTCCTCGTGGGGCTCGACGCGGCGTGCCGGCCGGTGCTCGATCGACTCTCCGGGACCGCCGAGCTACCGGCAATCGATCGACTCCTCACCGAGGGCGCGACCGGCCGGCTACGATCACAGATCCCCCCGTGGACGGCGAGCGCGTGGCCCTCCCTCTATACCGGAACGAACCCCGGCAAGCACGGCGTCTTCGGCTTCCTCGAGTTCGCGGGCTACGACTGGAACGTCGTCGACGCCACCCACGTCCGACAGCCCGCCCTCTGGGAGCTGCTCTCCGGCGAGGGCCTGTCGAGCGTCGTCGTCAACGTGCCCGTCACTCACCCCCCACGGGAGTTCGACGGCGCGCTGATCCCGGGCTACGTCGCCCCCGAGGACCCCGCCTGCCATCCCGAGGGACTCCTCGACGAGGTGCGCGAGGCGATCGGCGAGTACCGCGTCTACCCGCGTCACACCGGTGGGCGGGAGACGAGCGAGGCCGAGAAGGTCACGGAGTACCGCGCGACGGCCCGGATGCGCGGCGACGCCTTCAGGTATCTCGCCGAGCGGTTCGACCCCGAGTTCGGGTTCGTCCAGTTCCAGAGCACCGACACCGTGTTCCACGAATGCCCGGACAGTCTGGACGCCGCCGGTGCGGTCTACGAGGCCGTCGACGAGCAGGTGGGCGCGATCCTCGACGCTTGTGAGCCAGGGACGGTCGTGCTCGCCAGCGATCACGGGATCGGCGAGTACGGGGGATACGAGTTCCGCGCGAACGCCTTCCTCCGTGACGCCGGGTTCGTGCGGACGAAGCGAGGCGGCGCAGGCGGGATGCCCTCGTGGGATACGATCCGCGACGACCGGTTTCTGGACGGGAACGGCAGCGATGGAAGGACCGGCGAGGACCGCGGGGACGGCGGGGACGGCCGAACCGGGGCCGCTCGCCCGCGAACGGTCCGGAGCGGAGCGTTCGACAGCGAGCGCGCACTCCGGCGGGCGATGGCGCTGGCCGCGCGGGCGGGCGCGACGAGCCAGCGCCTCGAAAGTGTCCTCGAACGCCTCGGGCTCGCGGAGTTCGTCGTCAAGCACGTCCCCAAGGGGATGATCCGCGCGGGCACCGAGCGGGTCGACTTCCCCGCCTCGCGGGCGTTCATGCGCTCGCGCATCGAGTGTGGCGTCCGGCTCAACGTAGCCGGACGCGAGCCGAACGGCGTCGTTTCACCCGAGAGCTACGACGCCGTCCGCGAGGAACTGATCGAACTCCTCTCGACCGTGGAGACGCCCGACGGAACGCCCGTCTTCGAGGACGTCGCCCCCCGGGAGGCGTACTTCCACGGCCCCGAGGCCGAGCGCGCCGTCGACATCGTGGCCGTCCCCGCCGACTTCGATCAGTTCCTCTCGACGCAGCTCCGGGAGTCCGTGTTCGGCCCGCCGACCGAGCCGTGGAACCACAAGCGCGAGGGGGTCGTCGCCGTCGCCGGCACGGGGAGCGACGCGGAAGCGTCGCTCGCGGGCGCGCACCTCTTCGACGTCGCACCCACGGTGCTGGCGACGTTCGGCCTCGGGCGCGGTACCCACATGGACGGCGACGTGCTCGCTCCCGTGGAGCCGGCGGGCGAGCGCGAGTATCCCGCCGTGGCGGACCGGGAACGGACGACGACCGACGATCGCGCGGTCGAAGCACGCCTCTCCGAGTTGGGGTATCTGGAATGAGCGTCGAAATCAGGCGCGCGAGCACACAAGAGCGCGAGCGCTGGGACGGCTGGGTCGCGCGCTCGCCCCACGCCAACCCGTTCCACCGCTGGGGAGCTCTCGTAGCGCTCGCCGAGCACGCGGACGCGCGACTCTACCCGCTAGTCGGGTTCAAGGGTCAGGAGCCGGCAGGGCTGTTCCCGCTGTTCGAGACGCGGCGGGCGGGTCTTTCCCTCCTGTTCTCGCCGCCACCCGATCTATTGGTTCCCTACCTGGGGCCGGCGCTGCTCAACGTCGGGAAGCTCAAGCGTCGCAAAGCCGAGCGCCGCCACGAGCGCTTCGTCGAGGGCTGTCTCGACTGGCTCGATTCCGAACCGGATCCCCGGTACGTCCACGTCCGCACCGACAGCCGCTACGCGGACCTCCGGCCGCTCAAGTGGAACGGCTTCTCGGTCGAACCGGGCTACACCTACGTCGTCGACCTCGCGGTGGGGGCGGAGGAGCTACTGGAGCGGTTCAGCAGCGACGCGCGGAGCAACGTCCGCAACACACCCGACAGCGCCTATACGGTCGAGGAGGGCGGTCGGGCGGCGGTCGACCGGATCGTCGGACAGGTCCGCCGTCGCTACGATGCCCAGGGGAAGTCCTACGGGGTCACCCCCGCGTTCGTCCGCGACCTCCACGAGCGCCTCCCGGAGGGCGTTCTCCGGGCCCACGTCTGCCGTGTCGACGGCGAGCTCGCCGGCGGGATGGTGACCCTCGAAGGGGAGGGGACGATCTATCGGTGGCAGGGCGGGGCGAAACACGACGCCGACCTCCCCATCAACGATCTCCTCGACTGGCAGATCATGCGCGACGCGATCGACCGTGGGATCGAGGCGTACGACCTCGTCGGGGCCGACGCCCGGCGGCTGAACCGGTACAAGGCGAAGTTCGGCCCGGGGCTTCGGTCCTACCATCAGGCCGAGCGCGCCGGTCCGGCGATGCGCCTCGCACGCGAGATCTACACGCGACTCCGGTGACGCGCCACACGGCTCCGGCGAGCGCTACACGCGGCCCGACTGACGCGGCTCCGGCGAGTGGACTTCACAGCCCACCCGCGCGGACACGACCGTGCCGGCAGCCACGGCCGCCGGCGCGGCCCCGGCGGTGACGCCCGGACTAAGACAAGTGCAGTAAACACTACGTCGTCTCTCTACGACTCCGGACGAGCGCGGCGAGCGTCGCGACGCCCGGGCGGCCGTCGCGCAGCCAGAGGGCGACCGCACCGAGCAGGACGGCGAGCTCGACGGCGACGTACAGCGCGCCGCGCGGGCCGAGAAGCGCGCCGACATAGCCCTCGAAGTAGTAGGCGGCGTGCGTCAGGAGGCCCGCGCCCGCGCCGGGGCCGACGATCGGGTCCGAGACGTCGACGCCCGGGCGGGGGACGGCGGGCCAGAGCAGGAACCAGTAGCGGGGGCGGCTCTCGAACACGAGCGAGGGAACCACGTCGCCGGGGAGGTGTGCGAGGTAGCCGATCCCGAAGGCGATCGCGGGTTCGGGGCGACCGACCCGGCGGGCGACGAGGAGGACGACGCCGACCAGCGGGAGGGCGACGAACACCGAGTGGGACAGTACCCCGGCGGGGAGGACGTCGAGCGTCCACGACAGGGGTTTGTCGACGAGGTCGGGGAACTGCGTGCCGAGGGCGGCCGCGAGCGCCGCGTTCTCGCTCGGAACGCGCCCGCGGGCGCGTGCGCTGGCGGAGTAGAGCAGATAGCCGACCGCGAGGTGCTCCCAGGGCCACATGCGAGCGGCTCAGCCGCCCTCGCCCGCGGCGGTGACGTTGAGCGAGAGGTACGCCTCGCGGTAGGCGTTCGAGGGGAGTGGCACCCGATCGGCCGGAGGCTCGTCCCGGTAGAGGAGATACGCGAGCCGGAGGTCGTCGCCGGCGACGCCCGACGGGAGGCTGAAGTTGTGCCCCCGTCGCCACGACTCGTTGGCCGCGACGCTCGGGGTGAAGGTGTCGAGCTCGGTGCGGCCGACGACGGTGCCGTTCTCGTTCACCCGTTCGAGTTGGGCGACGACGGTGTAGTTGACTCGTCGCTGTTCGTCGTTCTCGACGAGAACGGTGACCTCGCCGCTCCCGCCGGCAGCGAGGTCGGTCGGGTAGTCCGCGAAGGCCAGCTCGCCCGTCTCGTTGTTGCCCGCGAGGAGGTAGATCCCCGAGGTCGTTGAGCCCGGGTTGGGGACCGCGAGCGCGTAGGTCACGCTGGCGACCGCGGCGACGATGCTGAAGATCAACACGAGGTTGACGAGCGCGTCGACGGGCGAGCCGACGAGGCTCGCGCGGAAGTCCCTGACCCACGTGCTGATGGGGAGTGCAAAGCGCTGCTCGCGGGGGAGCCGGAGGCGGCGCACCGTGGCGACCGCGAGAAGGACGAGGACGAACCCGACGAGCAACGAGACGATCGGTGCCGGGTCGAACGCCCACGGCGAGAGGTCGACCGCCAGTGCGAGCGGCGGGAGCAGAAAGAGGCTCAGGCCGAAGGCGAGCGCCACCCGCTCGCCCCAGCGGACGCCGCGGCGCTGGATCGAGCGGGCGCTGTCGAACTGTCGGGAGAGCCCCGAGAGCGCGCCGAGCTGGCTCGCGTTCCGGGAGGGGCGGCCGGGGAACAGCGCCGCCACCAGCGCATATCCCGGCAGGAAAACCAGCAGCGGGACGCCGAGGAGAAAGCGGGCGAGCGAGGGGGCGATCCCGACGGAGACGACGGCGACCCATGCGGCGACGGCGTAGCCGGCACAGGCGACGAGGTCGCCGGGAAAGCCGCTCGCGAGCGACGCGTCGCTCGCGTAGCGCTCGGCTCTCGCTTCACTGCCGGAAATCGGATCGCGGGCCACCGGTAGCTCCCGGCTGTAGTCACCGCGCTCGTTTGGTTATCAGCTGCTTACTCCGACGGTCGGCTGCTCGACTGCTCTCCGACGGTCGGCTGCTCGTCGCCCCGTCCACTTCCCGTCGTCCCCTCAACCGGTAATTTTTTCGGTCTATCGGGCCGGCAAGCGCAGCCGAGACGTGCGTAGCCCGCTAGCGGATGCATAGTAAACTATATGCACCTGTTGTTCGATTCGACCCGATACGTCGGTCAGACGGGTTGGGGAGCGGAGACCACAATGGAAGACGACTGGGACATGATAAGCTTCGTGATCCGATCGAAGTACCGCGTCGCGGTTCTGGAACGACTCGTCGAGGGACCGGCGACGCCGTCGCGCATTGCCACCGACAAGGACATCGCCATCGCACACGTCTCGCGGGCGCTTTCGGGCCTCCGCGGGGACGGCCACGACATGGTCGAGCTGCTCGTCTCGGAGGACCAGAAGAAAGGCCGCGTCTACGGCATCACCGACACGGGCGAGCGCGTCTGGTACCGCCTCCAGACCGAGGGGATGGTGTAGTCGATCCCTCCTTCCCCGGCGACTGCCGCCGACCCGGCCGGTCGACGGCCGGAGTCGTACCCAGCGCGTCGGTCGGCACTCGGTGTCGATCGGCGCCCGACGTCGGCCACACCCGACCGTAAGACGTCAGCTATATGCAGCCACGCACGACAGCGCGAGCAATGAGCGTGCGACCCCGAGATTCTCACGTGGATGGTCGTCGTGGCCGGGTGTGGCGGCTCGCCTACGCCGAGCTGTGCCGAGATCACACCGCTCGGCGACGGCACGCGGCCGGTAACGGCGTTCTACGACTACCGAGTGCTCGATCCCGCGGGGAACTACAGCTCCCACGGAACCGGACGCCTCCAGGAGCCGACGACGAGCCAGCTGTTCGTCTACGACGGGGCCGACGGACTGAGTCTCGTCTTCCTCCACGGCGAGCGGACGGGCAGCGTGCAGCCGACCGGCGGCGCGGCGATCACGGCCGACCTCTCCGGGCTGCCGGCCGAGGGCGAGTGGGTCGTCGAAGACGACGACTACCCCGACCGCGACGACGTCTTCGACCACGGCAGCACGACGAGTCACGTCGAATGGGTTTCCGTGGGCGGACGGACCGACGGGGCCGCGTTCCGCGGGCTGGCGAGCACGGACTACCGCGCGATCACGGTCGACGCGAAGTTCAACGAGGCGTCGAACCGCTATCCCTTCTCGGAGTGGGACGGCCCGGCCGAGGAAAACGAGATCGAGCGCTGGATCGCCCGCTCGGGATCGGGGGCCCCGACCGAGCTCGCCCTCGACCAGCCGGTCGAGATCGGTCCCGGGACGTGTGAGACGGGGTTCGTCCCGAACACGCCGGTCGAGACGGCGACCACGACGCCGACCGACGCGCCGGCCGCGACCGACACCCCGACGGCGACCGCAGCCCGAACGGCCACTGCGACGCCGACCGAGACGCCTACTGAGACGGCGACACCAACCGAGACGCCGACCGCAACCGAGACGCCAACACCGACGGAGACGCCGACGCCAACCGAAACATCGACCCCAACCGAGACGTCGATTCCCGGGGAGACGACACCCTCGGACCCGAACAGCCCCGCGACCGACGATAGCGGGTCGGGGACGAACGGTACCGCCACCGCGACGGCGAACGGCACCGCCGACCCGCTCAGCGACATCACCGGCGACGGCTTCGGTCTCGGCGTCGCCCTCGCCGCGCTCGCCGTCCTCCTCGGCGTGCTGGCGCTGACCCGGCGGCGAGGCTGACCCTCGTAATCGAGGGGCGCGACGCGGACGGAGACGGCGGGCCGAGCGTGCCGTCGCGGTGTCAGTCGCTCCGGTCCATCGCGTCCGCCCGCGGGAACCACGCGAGGTCGTGGCCGGCGATCAGCTCGACGGCGACGGGATCGTCGAGATCGACCCGCGCGGCGTGGTTGTGCATACACTCGACAGTGCGGGCGTCGGCAGCCGGGGAGCGTCCCGCCGCTCCGCCGCGCTCGCCGGAGAAACGAGCGCTCTCCCCGCCCGCCGGAGGGTCGCCAGCGGCGTCGCCCGGTAGATCGGAGCGGCTCGGGTCGCCCCGGTGGTCCGGGTCGTCCGCTCGGGCCGAGCCCTCCGACCGGTTCGGATCGCCCGCGCGGTCCGCGCCGCCGGGCTCGTCGAGCGCCACCCGGTACAGCACCGTGGGCCCGAGATACCGGCGGTAGGCGACGCGGCCGTCGGCCTCCGCGGGCGGAACCCGGGTGAGCGACACGTCGTCGGGCCGGACGAGCACGTCGATATCGCTGCCGTCGTACTCCCGGCTGAGCCCGTGGAGTTGCTCGCGCGGGAGCGTCCCGAGCGGGGTCGTGACCTTCTCGCCAGCCACCCGGCCGGGGAGGAAGCTCGCGTGGCCGAGAAAGCCAGCGACGAAGCGCGATTCGGGGCGCTGGAAGACGCGCTCGGGTGGGCCGACCTGCTCGATCCGTCCCGTCGACATCACCGCCACGCGGTCGGAGATCGAGAACGCCTCCTCCTGGTCGTGGGTCACCGACACCGCGGTGACGCCCGCTTTGCGGATGATCTCCCGGACCTCCTCGCGCATGGCGACCCGGAGGTCGACGTCGAGATTGGAGAACGGCTCGTCGAGCAGGAGTAGCTCCGGCTGGGGCGCGAGCGAGCGCGCGAGGGCGACGCGCTGGCGCTGTCCCCCCGAGAGCTCGTCGGGCGGGCTGTCGCGCTGGGCGTCCAGCCCCACGAGATCGAGCAGCTCGTCGACCCGGGCTTCGCGTGCCTCGCGCTCCCAGTCGTCGAGCCCGAAGGCGACGTTCTCGGCGGCCGTGCGGTGGGGAAACAGCGCGAACTCCTGGAAGACGAGGCCGACGTCGCGCTCTTCGGGCGCGAGGAAGTTCCCGTCGCCGGCCACCTCCTCCCCGTCCAGTATCACTCGGCCCGCGTCGGGCCGATCGAGCCCGGCGATCAGCCGCAGCGTGGTGGTCTTGCCACAGCCGCTCGGGCCCAGCAGGGTGAGGATCTCGCCCTCGCGCACGTCGAGATCGATCCCGTCGAGCACGGTCTCGGGGCCGTAGCGCTTCGTGATCCCGTCGAGTTCGAGAAGCGGCGGCGCACGCGGCGCCGTCTCCCCGGCTGCCCCGCCGGCCCGCGCGGCCGCCGGTCGCGCCGGTGGCCCGTCGTGTGGCTGCTCGCGTGCCCGATCCGCCCCGGGGGCGCTCGTCCGTCGTCCGCGGGTGCTCGTTCGTTCCATCGGTCGCGTACCGCCCCTCTCGGGCCGACGGGTTGTGAACTCGTCGCTGCTCACCGCCCCTCCCGTGAGAGGACCAGCGCCAGCGAGAGCCCGGAGACGGCCACGAGCGCGAGCGCCGGAATCGCGGCCCGGCCGTAGTAGCCCGCGCTCTCGGCCCGCCACAGGGTCGTGACGAGCGTCTCGAAGCCGGTCGGACGCAACAGGAGGGTGGCCGGCAGCTCCTTCATCGTCGTCAGAAAGACCAGCGCCGCGCCCGCGAGCACGCCCGGCGCGATCAGCGGGAGCGTCACGGCGCGGAACGCCCCCGTTCCGCTCCGTCCGAGCGTGCGCGCGGCCTCGGGGAGCCGCACGTCGATCCCGCCGAGCGCCGCGCGCGAGGAGCCGACCGACTGGGGCAGAAAGCGGACGACGTAGGCGAATACGAGGAGGGGCAGCGTCTGATAGAAACCCCCGAGATACCGCGCGCCCAGAAAGACCAGTGCGAGCCCGAGCACGACCCCGGGGACGCCGTAGCCCACGTAGGTGAGCCGCTCGAACAGTCGCGGGAGCCGGGAGTCGCTCGCAGCGGCACGGACGGCGACCGGGAGCGCGAGGAGGGCGGCGGCGAGCGCCGCCGCGGCGGCGACGGCCACGGAGTTCAGCGCGGCGGGGGCCAGGTCCGTGAGTGTCCCCGCGATCCCGCTCGCGCCCCCGCTGCCGGTCGCTCCCCGGAGCAGCCACAGCCCGAGTACGCCTACCGGAACCACGAGTGCGAGCGCCGAGACCCCGGCGGGGAGCGCGACCGCGGGCCAGCGCCACCGGCCGAGAGCGATCCTGTTCGAGCGCGCGCCGCCGGCCCCGGCCGAGCCGCTGCGGCCGGCCGCGGCCGTGCGCACGCGGGACTCGACGGCGAGAAGCAGGAGGGTGACGACGACGAGCTGGAGCGAGAGCAGTGCGGCGAGGTCCCGGCCCCCGAAGGTGGTGAGCTCGACGTAGATCACCCGCGTGAAGACGTCGTAGCGCATGATCGCCGGGGTACCGAAATCCGAAAGCGTATAGAGGGCGACCAGCAGCGCGCCCGCGGCGACCGCGGGCCGGATGGCGGGCGCGGTCACGCGCCGGAACGCCTCCGCTCTGCTCCCCCCGAGCGTGCGCGCGGCCTCGGGGAGCCGGGCGTCCATCGTCAGCAGCGAGGCGCGCGTCGAGAGGAACACGTAGGGGTACGTGTAGAGCGTGAGCACGCCGACGACGCCGGGGAGCCCGTAGATCGCGGGCACCGAGTCGATCCCGAGCGGGGCGAGCAGGGCCTGAAACTCCCCGCGAGGGCCGAACGCGGAGACGAACGCGAACGCACCGACGTAGCTCGGGATCACCAGCGGTAGCGAAACCGCGACGGTGAAAAAGCGCCGGAAGGGCAGGTCGGTGCGCGCGGTCAGGAACGCCAGCGGCACGGCGACGGCAACCGAGAGGCCGGTGACGGCGACGACCATGACGGCGCTGTTGAGGAGCACCCCGACCGTGCGAGGACGACTCAGCAGCGAGAACGACTCGCCCGGACCGACCCCGAGCGCCGTGACGACCAGCCAGCCCAGCGGTGCGACGACGAGCACCGCGATCGCCCCCGAGAGGAGGGTGAGTCCGAGCGAGCGAGCACTATCGGAACGCGAGCGCTCTTCGATCCTCGGTCCGATCCCGGTCTCCGAACGCGAGCCGTCCGCTCCGGCCCCGGCGTCGGGACGGTCCGTGCTCCCGGTCGGGTGCTCGCCGGTCGCCGGGGTCGGCGTCGGCTCGCTCATGCTCCCGCGATTAGAGCACGCCCACCTCGCGCAGGAGGTCGATCGTCGGTTCGAGGTCCGAGAGCTTCGTGAGGTCGACCTCCGGGGGGGCGAGCTCGTCGATGGCGGGCAACGCTCCGACGGGTTCGACCGCGGGGACAGTCGGATACTCGAACGTAGCGCGCGCGAAGTAGTCCTGGGCTTCCGCCGAGAGCAGGTGACGGACGAAGTTCGCCGCCATCTCCCCCCGTTCGGTGGCGCTCACGACGGCCCCGCCGGCGACGTTGAAGACCGCACCGGCGTCGTTCCGCGTGAACGCGACGTCGAGGGGCGCGTCCGAGCGACCGTCGAGCACGCGCAGCGGGTAGTAGTGGTTCGTAAAGCCCGCGGAGATCTCGCCGTCGGCGATCGCTTGCGCGACGACGAACTCGTCGGAGTAGCTGGTAATCCCCGACTCGACCATCCCGCGAAGCCACTCTCTGGTCCTCCCCTCGCCGTCGAGCACGCGCATCGCCGTGACGAACCCCTGAAAGGAGCTGTAGGTGGGGGCCCAGCCCATCGCGCCGTCGAAGCGCTCCGCGTCGGGGAAGGCGAAGACGTCCTCGGGGATCGCCCCGCCCTCGAACGCCTCGGTGTTGTAGGGGATCGACCGCGCGCGCCCGGAGGTGCCGACCCACATCCCCTCATCGGCGCGGAACTCCGAGGGAACCATCTCGAGGACGCCGTCGGGGAGGCGCTGTGTGCGGTTCTCGTCGGCGAGCAGCCCGAGCGCGCCGGCGTTCACCGAGAAAAAGACGTCCGCGGGGCTGTTCGATCCTTCGTTGACGATCTGGTTGGCGAGCGCGTTCGCGCCGGCGTAGCGCATCTCCAGATCGAGGTCCGGGTAGCGCTCCTCGATCGTCGCGACGAGTTCGCCGACGAGCGCCTCGCCGCGCCCGGAGTAGACGTTGATCTCGCCCTCCAGGGGCGGCATCGCGGCCATCGGCGTGCCGCCGGGGGATTCTCGACCCCGTCGTCCGGAGCCGATCTGGCCCGGCTCGCTGCCGGTCGCCCTCCCGGGACCGTCAGTTTCGTTCCGGGTGGTCGTGGCCCCGTCGGTCCCGCCCGTCGTCCCCTCCCCGGTGCCGTTCGCCGTGGGGCCCCCGTCGGTCGTCCCGTCGCCGCCGGAGTCCCCGAAACAGCCGGCCAACGCCGCTGTTCCGGCCGTCACACACGCTCCACGCAGGAAGGCCCGCCGGCCCGTGCTCGACTCGGCCGCCGCGTTCCGTCGAGACATCGTTCGTTCTGATTTAGGCTTACCTAAAACACTTATACCTGCCGGTTCCCGCGGCGTCCGGTCGCCCGCGAGCGATCGTGGAGTGTCGCGGCCGAACGGACCGGAAGGGGGCGGGCGAGGGGCCGGGCGAACGGGGGAGACGGCCGGTCGTCAGCGGTTCACGACGGCAGCGAATCCCGTCGACGGCGACGCGGCTCCCTCGTCCCGCGCGGACGCTGCCATAGACTTACATACCCTGCCTGCACAGTTCCGGTACCGACCATGACGTGTGCTGACTGCATGACGCTCGACGGACAGACCTGCGTCGTGACCGGGGCCTCGCGGGGGATCGGGCGCGCCATCGCCGAGGAGTTCGGCGAGTACGGCGCGAACGTGGTGGTGAACTACCGCTCTTCGGAGGCGAAAGCCCACGAAGCGGCGGAGTACATCGAGGATGAGACGCCGGGCGCGGCCACCGTGGTGCAGGCCGACGTTTGCGACCGCGAGGCGGTCGAATCGATGCACGAGAGCACGACGGAAGCGTTCGGACCGGCCGACGTGCTCGTCAACAACGCCGGCCTCACCGTCGACCGGACGTTCGCGAACATGAGCCGCGAGGACTGGGATCGGGTGATCGAAGTAAACCTCGGGGGCGTGTACAACTGCACGCACGCCTTCTTCGACGACATCGTCGACGCCGACTGCGGTCGGCTGATCAACATCTCCTCGGTGGTGGGCCAGCAGGGCAACTACGGGCAGGCGAACTACGCGACCACCAAGTCGGGCCTGTTCGGCTTCACACGCACGATCGCGCTCGAGCTCGCCCGGACGGGATCGACGGCCAACTGCGTCGCGCCCGGCTTCGTCGAGACCGACATGCTTGACGACGTCTCCGAGGAGGTCCAGGCGAAGATCGTCGAACGGATCCCCCTCGATCGGTTCGCGGAGGTTGAGGACATCAGCGGAATCGTCCGGTTCGTCGCCGGGCCGGCGTCGAGCTACATGACCGGACAGGTCCTCGCGGTCAACGGCGGCATGGAGTGGTGACGTGGCGGTCGAGGGCGGAGAGACGGGCGAGAGCGGGCCCGAAGGGACGGTGCGAACACCGGAGCCCGCCGGAGGGAACGGCAGCCGCCGCTGATGGCGTTGAGCACGATTCCACCGGTCGGAGGCCCCCGCCGGACGGGGACGACGCCGGCGCGACGAGAGAAGCCGGCGGAAGCGACGCGGAGGGAGCCATGGTGAGCGACGTGACGGGAACGGACGGGACCGCCGGCGCGTCCGGGCGGACCGGCCTCGCCGTCCCGGCGCGCGCGACCGACGAGGAGACCGCCGCCATCGCCGCGGCGATCGGCGCACACCTCCGCGACCGGGCGGCCGCCGAGCCGGATCCCGAGCCGCTCGTCGACCCCTGGAAGCTCGCCGGGCGCATCGGGAAGCGACGGCTCCCCCGGACGATACGGCGCGGCGAGGAGTGGAAGGCGGCGGCGCGAGCGCGGCGGTAGCTCGTAGCGGGAGCGCGAGGTCGAGGTCGGTTCCAGCGGCATACTGGCGCGAGACGGTCCTCGGGTCATGGTCGATGCCGGATGACGGACGAGGCAGACAGGACCACCCTTCACAGCGGTCGTGGTGGTACCGTTCGTCCTGCTGGTGCTCGCCGTCGGGCTCGTGGTGCTGTAGCCGCTGTAACCTCTCTTTCCACTCTTCGCTCACGCCGGGATCGAGAGCGAGGTGCGGACGGCAGAGGGCGTGGCGTTGACGCACCACGTCGCGTGCCGGTGACCGCCGGCCGGCAGCACGGTCGGCCGTGGTCGAGGATCGCGGGGCCGGGAGCCGCCCGGACGCTCGCGTCGGGGTGTCGTGGGATCGTCGGCTCTCCGAGTGGGCACGCTCGCCGCCGTCGGCCGTCGACCCCACCCAGCTCTCGATTACGAGCCCCCACCGCAGCCCGGTCGTCAGCCACAGCCGCCGCCCCACGCGTTCGCTCTGTCCGGCGAGAGACCATCGACGGAGGCGATCGTCAGCGGCGGAACCGGACCCCGGAACATCTATATGAATGGATGTGCATCTATTCATCCATGGCACAGCGTCCGGAGCGTCTCGAACGGCTCGTCGCCCAGGAGGGAGACGAGTGCTGTGAAGCGGACGTCCGGGCCCGTATCGACGCCCTCGAAGCGCTCGCCACCGAAATCCCGCCCGAGTACGCCGCCGACTGCGACGCGCTGGGAGCGCTCGGGAGCACCACCCGATACCGGATCGTCCGCCTCCTCGCCGCCGCCGATCGGGAGCTGTGTGTCTGTGAGCTCACGCCGGTCGTAAACGTGAGCGACAGCGCGATCAGCCACGCGCTTTCCGACCTCCACGATGCCGGGCTGGTGACCCGCTACAAGGACGGGACCTGGCGCTACTACGAGTCGACCGAGCGAGCGGTGGCGCTGCTCGACGCGCTCGACGCGACCCGGGGTGGGAAGACGTGAGCGCGGACCCACAGTTCCGAGTCGCGTTCGTCTGCGTTCGAAACGCCGGTCGGAGTCAGATGGCGACGGCGTTCGCCGAACGCGAGCGCGACCGCCGCGGACTCGACGGGGCGGTCGCCATCACCACTGGCGGCACCCACCCCGCCGACCGCGTTCACGAGGGCGTGGTCGACGCGATGGACGAGGCGGGCGTCGACCTCTCGGATCGCGCCCCCCGGGCGGTCACGACCGCGGAGCTCGAGTCCTGCGACGTCGTCGTGACGATGGGCTGTTCGACGCTCGATCTCGACGCCACAATCGACGTTCGCGACTGGGCGCTCGACGATCCCGAGGGCGAAGACCACGTCCGCGTCCGCGAGATTCGTAACGATATCGAGGCGCGGGTCGACGCCCTCTTCGAGGAGATCGAGCCGCGGCTCCGGAGGTCGGCATGAGGGTCTTCGAGCGGAGGCGGAGACGACGAGTCGACGGCCCGAGTCACCTTCATGTGCGTCGAGAACGCCGCCACAGCCGGACGGCGGCCATCGCCGAACGGGAACGGGCGGAGCGTGGTCTCGACGAGCGAATCGAGATCCGGTCCGCCGGTACTCGCCCCGCGAACGCGGTCCACGACGTGTGCCGCGAGTTCCGAGACATCGCCCTGCTATGTGTCGTCTACAGCATCAACGCTTTGTCACCCAGCGAATCCCAACGCCTTCCAGCGATTCGGTACAGCCGTGGCGGAGCAGTAACGGTCCCGGGTGTCACGCTTCGTCGCCGTGACCTCCGTTAGTGGATGGAGAAAGCCGACTGCTGGTGCTGACGACCAACCCGTACACCAGGAATCCAATGAAGGACGCTGGGAACCGTGACCTGTTGCCGACTATCGGCGTACGTCCGGTCACCGAAGTCATATCGAGCCACATTGGAATGATGATTTCCATGAAGACAATCCAGAGAACCAGCCCATATATCAATCCAAACGCCGCCCTGCGTTTTTGATTTACGATGTAATTCCCGAGAGGGGAGCGACCGACAATCACCGCGAAGACGAAGGCCCCGATAACGCTGTGAGTCAAGTGTGCGATCCACCCACGGACGAGGGATCGAGCACCATACAGCGTTCCGATGACGGCCATGTCCTCCATCCAGAACTGGATGATCAGCCCGAAAAGTATCCCGGCGAACATCCCGATCAGCGCCGTTCTCGTCCAGGCGGAAGCCCTACCCGCCCCGGTGTCCCCGAGTACTCTTCCGAGCTTCATACGGTGTGGCGGCTCTTGTTACGAAAGTATAAATATTGGGATCCATTGAATCGTCGGCTGTAAGGTCATCGTCCGGAAAGCGGAACTCCGCTACGCGTTTGGCCGGACGGCGTCCAGCACTGGTTCCACTGACGGGCGAGCTCGTTTCGCTCCGGCGTCTCGTCAGGGATGGTCAGCAGAGGGCATGGAGGCAGTGTTTCTGTCAGAGTATCATGGTCCGAATGATTCAAAAGGACCCAGTGTGAAACCAACGGTAATGGACTCGTACGAGGCGGATCGAACCATCAAGTTGCCAGAACGAATCGTCGCCCGGGTCGAAGACCGACTGCCTCGAACCGAGTGGGACGAGCCAGAGGAGTATATCACCTACGTGTTGGAGGAAGTACTGTACCAGGTCGAGAAGGAGACCGAGAACGACGATTTCGAACCGATAGACGAGAGGGAAGTCAAAAGCCGTCTCAAGTCGCTGGGTTATCTGAACGAGTAGTCGTCGACTCGTTCAGTATTCCTAGAGTAAGACATTATTTGAATAGAGCGAACATGGACGCACTGACGCACGTGTTTCTTCCTCTGTTGACGGCGTATGCTTTTCGACCAGACTCGTTCTCGTTGCAACATTACCTCCCCTTGGGATTGTTTGGCCTCCTCGCCGACCTCGACAAACTGGTTGGACTTCCAGGACTGCTACACTCGCTCGTCACGCTTGTGCCGATCTGTGTCAGTATGTTGGTGCTAGAACGGTTCCTCCGTGGC
The DNA here is from genome assembly GCA_003021045.1 of Halobacteriales archaeon QS_4_69_34. Classification (GTDB taxonomy): domain Archaea; phylum Halobacteriota; class Halobacteria; order Halobacteriales; family Halococcaceae; genus PXRN01. Next base: position 151,975 of record PXRN01000003.1, read on the forward strand.
GGGCACCACTACAGCATTATTGCATCAGCATTCACACTTAGTCATCTCCTGCTAGATATCATCGAGGGCGTGACGGTGCCACTCCTGTACCCAGCTGTCACGACGGGCGTCGGGATCTCGTATCCCATGGAGCTACTGGTCGGTCCCGGGGCGGGACCGTTCTGGTTCGCCGTCGATGGCCCGCCGGCCGCCCTGGACTTTGGCGGACTCAGGACGGGTCACGCAGCGAGCGAGGTCACCAGCAACGAGTTCGGGTTCATCAACGGGTACGGCGTAGCGACGACGCTGACTTTCGTTCTCGTGTTCGTCAGTCGGGAATACTTCGCCATCGATCCGTCTTCGATTGGTGCGGACGGTGATGACGAGTGAGAATCGCCTTCATTTACGACGCGGTGTGGCCGTGGAAAACCGGCGGGATACAGAAACGCGTGTGGGAACTCAGTCGACGTCTCGCCACCGACCACGACGTCCACTGGTACGGGCTCGACTTCTGGGGCGGGCCAGCAGTAATCGAACGCGAAGGCGTCACACTCCACGGAGTTGGCCCCGCCCAGAACCTGTACGTCGACGGGCGGCGATCGATCACTGAAGCACTGTCGTTCGCGGCCCGACTCGTCCGCCCGCTCCGTCGTGAATCGTTCGATGTGATCGACTGTCAGGCGTTTCCGTACTTCCCGGTCTTCGCGAGTGGATACGGAGCGCTCGGAAACGGGACCCAGCTCTGTCTGACGTGGCACGAAGTGTGGGACGATTACTGGTTCGAGTACCTAGGGCGGAAGGGGATTTTCGGAAAGACCGTCGAACGGCTGTGTTCGTACCCGCCCGACGTTCATATAGCCGTCTCCGAGCGGACAGGCAGTGACGTCCGGGGTCTCGGTATCGGCGGCGTCGAGGTACTCCCCAACGGGATCACTATGTCCGAGATCGAATCAGCGCCGCCGGCGGACAGGGAGGTGGATGTACTGTTCGTCGGCCGATTCATCGATGCAAAGAACGTGCCGTTGCTGGTCCGTACGATCGACGAGCTGCAGTGCTCGATCCCGGACATCGAGTGTGTGTTGGTTGGCGAGGGTCCCGAACGGGAATCGATCGAGCAGCTCGTTGCCGAGCGCGACCTTGAGGAGAGTATCGATATTCTGCCCTTTCGGGAGTCCTACGAGGCGGTGCTCGGGTTGATGGAGGCAGCGGACGTGTTTGTATCGACGTCCCGTCGTGAAGGGTTCGGCATCACGGCGCTTGAAGCGCTTGCCTGTGGCACGCCCGTTGTGACGATCGCCCACCCACATAACGCAGTGCAGGAACTCGTGGACAGTGGTACGGGCGTGGTCTGTGACCCGACGGTCGATGGACTATGTCGTGGACTGCTGCGGGCGCGTGACGATATCGACGGGTCAGCCTGCATCGCCGCAGCCCGGAAATACGAGTGGGACCGCATTGCCGAGCGAGCAGAGGCTCTGTACCGACGGGTGGCCTGATGCACGTCGTCCACGTCTACGACGGCCACGAGAAAGCGTACGACGGTCGTGGTTCCGTTCCGAATGTGGTCTGGAACGTCGCCCGGGAGACGGCTGTCGCGGGCCACGAGGTGACCATCATCGAGCGCCAGTGGGACGGGCTTGGTTCGCACGCCATCCATGACGGCGTCCGTTTCGAACGGCTCTCCTTGCGCACTGGCACCGATGAGCCCTGGGCCCGGGTTCCGTACGATCTAGTCGACGATCCGCTCGATCTATTGCGACTCGTGGGAGACCGGACGAACTTCGCGATCGCGGCACTACGTCGCTTACGGGAGACGGACGCCGACGTGATCCACGTCCATCTCCCGTTCGCGGCGAACGTCCTCGTGACGATCGCGCCGTGGCTCCGTGACCGGCTGGTATACACGGCACACCTCGGGGAACTCCGTATGGATGCGCTGATGGACGAAGCGACTACGGGGGACGGTTCCGACGATCTCGACGTACCGTCGATTCTCTCTCGCGTGTCGCCGGACGGATATCTGGCGCGTCGGGCGACCGCGACGACGGTATTGAACGCGGCTATCGAACGGCAGTTCATCGAACGTGGCGTTCCAGCAGCGAAGCTATCGACGATCCCGAACGGCGTCGACAGCAGCCGATTCGCACCGATCGCCGAGACGGAACTGGATCGCGTCCGGTCACGCTACGACCTCGGTGACGGACCTGTAACGCTGTTCGTCGGCACCATCATGCCGCGGAAGGGGATCCTCGATCTCGTTCGTGCGTGGGACGGAGCCGACGTCGATGGGACGCTCGTGCTCGCGGGTGAAGCGGATCTCGACGAAGAATACACTGTGTGTGTTCGAGACGAGGCACGCAAGCGTGGTATCGAGGGCCGAGTACGACTGACCGGGTTCGTCCCCGCCGACGACGTACCGCCGCTGTACTCGCTCGCGGATCTGTTCGTGCTGCCATCGCTCGAAGAAGGCTTCGGGATGACCGTGTTAGAGGCCATGGCCGCCGGCACGCCGGTCGTTGCGACGCGAGTCGGGGGAGTACCTCGGGTGATCGATGACGGCGAACAGGGGCTGTTGGTCGAAGCCGGCGAGGTCGGGGCGCTCTCGAAGGCGATCACGTCGCTGCTAGACGACCGCGACCGGAGTCGGCGAATGGGGCGTCAAGCACAGTGCCGCGCAGAGGAGTATTCGTGGCGTAGCGTGGGAAAAGAGTTTATATCGGTCTACCGTGCGGTGGAACAGTGAGCCGGAACGTGGTACTGGTGACGTACGACAGCCTCCGTGCGGACCACTGTGGCTTCATGGGTTACGAGCGGGACACGACGCCCACGCTCGACCGGCTGGCTCACGACGGTGTGGTCTTCGAGAACGCGGTCGCGTCGGGCGTGCCCACTATCGCGTCGATGACCGCGGTAATGACCGGGAACTACTCGCTGGCGAGTCCCGAAATCGGCTTCGACGAAGCCCAGTGCAAGCAGGTCACCCAGCGACCGACGATCGCGGAGGTAGTATCGGAGGCGGGATATGCGACGGGCGGACTGTCACCGAACCCACCCGCCTCGTCGTACTTTGGATTCGACGAGGGGTTCGACTGGTTCGAAGACTTCCTCGCTGCGGATCGTGGTGTGCTGGAACGGGCGTGGAACCGGGTGTTCGAGCGGTCGATTGCGGGGGGATCGGCGACGAGGTATCTCCGGTTGGCGAGAAACGTCGTGAGACGCGAGGAGGTCCTTCGGCCGTGGGAAGACTACTACGACCACATCACGGAGTGGCGCGAGGCCGTCGAGGAACCGTATTTCCTGTGGATATTGGTACTGGAACCACACCATCCGTGGGTCCCGCCGTCGTCCTCCCAGCGATGGAGCTCGCGGTGGGACAAGTATCGGTCGTTCCGACACTACTGGGAAATGCTGAACAGCGGCTGGGAACCGGAATTCGACGGGACGGTTCGGGAGCGGATGATCGACCTATACGACGACTCGATCAGGCACGGCGACTCGTTTCTGGAACAGCTGTGGACGGACCTACAGGCGGACGAGCCGGTTTTCATCGTACATTCGGACCACGGCGAGGAGTTCAGTGAAAACGGCCGGTACGGACATCAGCCGGATGTGACCGAGGAACTGATCCACGTACCGCTCGTAGTGTGGGGTCTCGAGGAGTCCTGGCGCGTCGAAACGCCCGTCGGACTGCGGGAACTGGCACCGACGATCGCCGAACTGACTGGCTCGCCGTGTCCCTTCGCCGGGCGTGATCTCCTCTCGCTGGACGACGACACGCGGCCGTGGGTAGTGTCGAAAGTGTTTGTCGGCGGGAAGCGGCGCGCAGCCGTGCGGACCGCGACCCACGAGTTCCGCCGCCGGAACGGTCGCACGGAACTGGTGGACGTCACTTCGGGATCGTGTGAATCGATCGGGAACGAGAGTGCGGCGGCGTTCGCAACCGCGCTCGACCGCCACGTGGCCGCCGAACGGGAGAAAGAGGCCGTCCGATCGGGCGGGGAGAGGCTGATCGTAGAGGGACGCGTATGATCGTGGCCGTGACGCGGTACGAATGGCCACCCGAGACATGGGGCAAAGACGGGATCGGATTCGGCGGAGGGCCGAACGTATGAGTTCGGTCCTGTCCCGGATCACCGATAGGATGGCGCCCAGCACGATCTACTGGGCGTTGAACACCCCCATCGGACAGTATCTGTACAGGCGAGGGTTCACCGACACGCGGACGCGAACCATCGCGTTCGACGAGGTCGAGTTCCGGATGCAGACACCATCGAACGAACTGTACCTCTGGAACGATTTCGCCGAGAACGGCTGTCATGAACCGATCACGGGCCGGGCGTTCCTGAACGTCCTCTACGGATCCGAGTCGGCGACCGTCTGGGACGTCGGTAGCAAATGCGGGTACTTCATGATGGTCGCGGCACAGGCCACGCCACCGTCCGGAATTCACGTCTTCGAGCCGGTTCGGCCGCATGTCGACGTTATCCGGCGGAACAACGAACGGTACCTCGACGACCGAGCGCGAGTCAACGACACGCCCGTCGGCGAGCGGGTCGACGCCGGTATGACGACCGGAGATGCCTACGCGGCGCAGTTCGGCCCCCCCGATCTCGTCAAGATCGATGTCGACGGCCCGGAGATCGGCGTCCTCCGAGGGATGCAACGGACCGTCGAGGAACACGAACCCTATCTACTAGTCGAAGTCCACACTGGCACCGACTGGCAGCACAAACACCGGGAGCTCTGGGGGCTCCTCCCGGACGACTCCGTGAAACACGCCGTAGGTGAGCACCGAAGCGAACGAGTGGAATGGCAGCCGGTCGGAACAGCCGACGGCTTCGAGGCGATGGGACGGCGTCACGACGATTTCCTGCTCCGCTGTTCTCCAGAGGCCGGTGGCGACGGGATCGACCATGGGTGAGCCAGGGAGCTCTCCACCCCCTGTGTCCGGGAGCGTCGGCACGGTGAGATCCGTCGGGACGCCGGACGTGTCGGTGTGTCACTTGCTGGGGTCGCTCGGAAGCGGCGGTCGAGAGACCCTCATTCGAGACCTCATCGTACACAGCGACTCGGCAACGTCGCATACGATCTGCTGTTTCAGAGAGGACGGCGAGCAGGCTGCCCGCTTCGCAGAGCGCGGGGTAGACGTCGTCTCGGTCGATGCCAGTTCGAAGCGGGACCTCCGCGCGATCGGTCGTCTCGGTCGCGTGCTCTACCGGCACGACTTCGACGTTCTCCACGCCCACGGCATGAACGCTCAGGTTCCGGGGCGTATCCTCGCCCGTCTCTGTGGCATCGACAGTATAGTTAGCACACATCACGGGGTGCGGGAGCTGTACCCCGAGCGGTTGTGTCAGTTCGAGCGCGTGACACGATTGCTCGATACTGCGACCGTCGCGGTCTCCGAAGGCGTCGAACGCTCGTTCGTCGGCGACGGCAACCGGAGTCAGTGGCGAACGATCCGGAACGGAATCGACGTGGACGGGTTCGATGCAGCGGTCGAGGCCGCCGATGGCCGAGCGAGTCGGCGGGCGCACGGCGTGGGCCCCGAGGAGACGGTGTTTCTGAACGTCGGACGGTACGTACCACCCAAATCACAGACCGACCTCGTGGACTCCCTACACCGTGTCGTCCAGCAGCGACCGGATATCCATCTGTTCATCGTCGGGGGACGAGGGCCGATGGCTCCACGGATTCGTGGTCGCGTTTCCGACCGCGGACTCGATGACAGCGTCAGTGTAACCGGACATGTCGACGGCATCCACGACTACTACGCGGCCGCCGACGTGTTCGTCTCTTCGTCGGTCGGTGAGGGATTGCCGATCGTCCAACTCGAGGCGATGGCAGCCGAACTTCCGGTCGTCGCAACCGACATCCCCGGCGTTCGAGAAGTCGTCGTCGAGGGGGAAACCGGATGGCTCGTCCCGCCAAACGATCCGTCGGCGCTCGCCGAGGCGATGCTCGCGGTGGCTGCCGAAGACACCCGTAAGGGGTACGGTCGGGCAGGCTACGAACGCGTCCGCGAGGAGTTCCACGTCAGGGACACCGCCGCGTCGTACGCCTCGCTCTATAGGACGATAGCTACCGAAGGGGGATGGCGATGAGCGACGGCCGACCAAACATCGTCCTGGTGACGATAGACAGCCTACGAGCGGACTACTGTGGCTACATCGACGACGACAGCACCGCGACGCCAACACTGGACCGGCTGGCTGAGGAGGGACTGGCCTTCGAAACCGCCATTGCGCCGGGACCGTCCACGCCGGAGTCGATGCCGGCTGTCTTCACCGGGGAGTATCCGGTCGACGGCGACGAGAACACGCTAGCAGCGTGGCGCGACCGGATTCGCCAGCATATACGGACCCGGGATCCCCTGGCGTCCCGGCTCTCGCGGGCCGGCTACGAGACGGCGGCGTTCACGCCCAATCCGTTCACTTCGCGCCACTTCGCCTTCGATCAGGGGTTCGATCACTTCCAGGATTTCATGGACGGGTCACGCGATGGGGTGTACGACCGGCTCTTCGAGGGATTCCTACAGGGTGGCTCGGCGTCATCGTTCGTCCGCGTGCTGGTCAACTTCTGGCGGCGCGAGGAGGTATTCAAGTCGTGGGAGCGGTACTACGACGAGATTCTCGAGTGGATTGCGGAAGCCGAGGAGCCGTACTTCCTGTGGGTGTTCCTGATGGACGCCCACAGCCCGTATCTCGCGGGTGAAGGGTATCGGAGCCAGTCGCGGTGGAAACAGTTCCACGCGAACTACCGATTCTGGCGGGAAAGTCACGAAACACCGTTCTCACCCTCGGTCCACGACCGGCTGCTTACCGCTTACGAGGATGCGGTCCGGTACTCGGATGGGTTCCTCGCGCGGCTCCGGTCGGACCTCGCAGACGACCCGATCATCGCCGTCCACGGCGACCACGGGGAGGCGTTCGGCGAGCACGGGACGTACGGCCACGAGCCATATCTTCGCTCCGAAAACGTCCACGTGCCGCTGGTCGTCGGGAACGTTCCGTCGGGCGCGGTCGCTTCGCCGTACTCGCTGCGGCGGCTGCCTGAGCTCGTGACCGGCCTCGCGGCAAGAAGAAATGGAGTTCCGGATCCCTGGTACGCCATCTCGAGATCCCATCAAGAGGATCGACTTACCGTTCGAACCCGCGAGTGGACGTTCCTGCACGACAGCGACGAAGCGATCGTCCACCACCGGAACGGGACGAAGACCTCGAAATCGGACGAGACAGGGACGATGCGGTCGACGGTAGATACGGCAGGCAGGGGAACACCTGACTCGGACGGGGCGAACACGGAGCGAGACGCGTTGTCGAGCCTCGGTGCAGTCGCCGAGACGTTCGCGGAATCAATGCGGGAACGCCAGCGGGTCCGCGACGCCGCGGCGTCGGAGGGGGAGCGATGAGTCTCCGAGATTGGGTCGGAAACACGACGACGCGGGTCAGAGAAGACGGCCTCAGCGGTGTCGCCGAAAGTGGCCGACGTCTATACACCGGCTTCTGGCGTGTCGCAGGCTCGCGGCTCCCGCTTGGGACAAACATCTACGATCGCGAGTGGGACGTACTGGTGTTGCTCGATGGGTGCCGCGTCGACCTCCTCTCGGAGGTCGCCTCCGGGTATCCGTACCTACTGCCGATCGACTCGATCCGATCGGTGGGAAGCTCCTCTCGTGAATGGTTGGCGAAGACGTTCGTCGCGGCACACGCCGACAAAGTCGGACGGACCGTCTACGTGACTGCGAACCCGTACTCCGAGGAGATACTCTCCCCTGGCGGCGCCGAGAACAATCGATCCCCGTTCAATCCGGAGAACTGGTCGTCGCTGAACGCGGCGGAGTTCGCGCGCGTCGAAGAGGTCTGGCAGGACGGCTGGGACGACTCCCTCGGAACGGTGCCACCCAGGCGGATGACCGACCGCGCTATCACGGTTGCGAGAAACGAATCGCCGGAGCGGTTGATCGTTCACTACATGCAGCCACACCAACCGTTCATCGAGATGGTTTCCGACGACCAACCGGACTGGATACGTGGCAACTGCTGGAGCGCGATGCAGCGAGGCGACGTTTCGAGGAACACCGTCTGGGCAGCGTACAGACAGAACTTGCGGCTCGCGATGGAAGAAGTCTCGCTGTTGAGGCGGTCGATCGACGCCGCCAGACTGGTCGTTTCATCCGATCACGGTAACGCCTTCGGCGAGTGGGGGATCTACGGCCACCCGAACGGGTCCCTCCATCCAGCCGTCAAGCGCGTCCCGTGGGCGGTAACGAACGCCGCGGACACTGACGAGTACGATCCGGACGTCGAACGCGAGAGCTCCGAAGCGAGCGTCGAAGAACGGCTCGAAGGACTGGGATACCTATGAAGAGCGTCGAGTCACAGGACGCACGTGAAAACATAATACTACTCACGATAGACAGTCTGCGGGCGGACCACTGTGGATTCATGGGGTGTGAGCACGACACGACGCCGACGCTGGACCGTCTGGCTCGCGATGGCGTCGTTTTCGAGAACGCGATCGCTCCGGGCCCGCGGACACCCTCCTCGATGCCGGTAGCCTTCACCGGACGGTTCGGTCGGCAAGAGGAGGTACCGTGGAGTGACTGGAGGGAACGCTGGGACCGCATCGCCGACCTCCTCCGGCGACACCGCACCCTCGCCGAGCGGCTACAGTTCGACGGGTATACAACGATCGGCGTTACGGCGAATCCGTGGACACAGAAGACGGGGTTCGATCTCGGTTTCGACCGATTCCTCGAACTCCAAGGAGCGGACGTGATCAAGAGCGGTAGCGGGAACGGGCAGACGTTCCGGGTACTGGACTGGCTCTTCGACCGGACGAGACTCGGTCGAGAGTACCAGTGGGACCAAGCCCGCGACTGGTTCGTCCAGTGGACGCACTACTACGACCGCATTCTAAAAGCGGTTCGCAAGGTGGAGCAGCCATACTTCCTGTGGGTGTTCGCTCTCGACCCGCATCAGCCGTACCTGGCCCCGCGGACACACCGGACGGAGACCTCTGCAGCGTCGATGTACTACGCCAACGTTCGGGAACGAGTGGCCGGATCGCTCGACGAACTGTCGTCGCGGACCCGGACGTGGCTGAAGCGTTCGTATCGCGATTCGATCCGTTCCGCCGACAGGCTCGTCGCTGCGCTAGAAGACGATCTGGCAGCCGGTGATCCCACATTCGTCGTCCATGCCGATCACGGCGAAGCGTTCGGCGAGCACGGGACGTTCGGTCACGAGGAACAGGTGTACGAGGAGAACCTCCACGTCCCGTTCGTCGTTTCGGGTGTCGGCAGCCAGACCGTGCGCGACCCGGTGTCGCTCCGCTCGTTGCCGGCACTACTGGAGCGACTCGGAAGCGGCGAACCGCTCCATCCCGAGGAGTTCACACGGGAGTACGTCACCGCCACGACGGAAGGGATCCACACACGGGCCCGTACAGTTCGAGGTCAGCGATGGAAATACATCACCGACGGTGTCGGTGGCGAGCTGTACGACCTGAACGCGGATCCGGGGGAGACGGAGAATCTGATCGAAGGACGACCCGAACTGGCCGAACAGCTACGGCATCTACTCGAGGCGCGTCACGCTCACGACGCCGAGACGGGCGCGATCGTGCAGGCCGTGGATGCCGTCAACGGGGCTGGTAAGCGACGAACACGGAGGTCGGACGGTCATGCCGGGGGGTGAGGTGAGCGGGCTCTGTCTCGCACACGGTGGTGACGTGAGCCAGCCGAGCGGGGGGACGGATCGAGTTACTGCGCTGGCGGCAGGGCTACAGGAGGACGGCTTCGATGTCTCGCTGGTCGTCCCCGAACCGGACGCGGCGCTTCCGTCCCGACTGGACGGCGTCGATGTCCATCCGGTCGAGACGAGCCGTCTCGGCGTCTCGAACGCGCTGACGCGAGCCGAGACGGTAGCGAGCATCGGCCGCCGCGTGGCACGCGAGCGCAGCGCGATACTGCAGTTGGAGCACTCGACGCTCGCGGGCATCGGGACTCTACGGGGGTGTGACGGCTACGTGCTGGACATGCACGACATCGGGTTCGCCCGTTTCGACCACGTCGACTCGCCGGCGGCACCGGCGTTGAAATGCGGACTCGCGTGGCTGGAACGGCGAGCAATCGACCGGGCCGCGCACGTACTGGCGGTCTCGGAGTACATGTGCCGGACGTTACGCGAGGAGTGGGGTGTCGCCGACGATCGAATCACCGTCGTCCCGAACGGGTACTTCCCGGAGCGCATCGAGGGGTGCGGCGACGGTGAGACGATCCCCGGACGAGTGTGTTTTCTCGGGACGCTCCACCCGAAGGTCGACATCGAGACCCTGGAAATGATCGCTCGATCACCGGCCGTGTCGGAACTGGTGATCGTCGGCGACGGAGCACAGCGGAGTCGAGTCGACGAACTGGCGACCGAGGTGGACTCGGTGCGGGCGACCGGCCGGCTACCGGACACCGAAGCGTTCGAACTCATGGCGAGAGCGAGGGTTCTCGTGAACCCGCAGACGGACTCCGAACTGCAGCGGTCGTCCTCGCCGGTGAAGCTGTATTACTACGCGGCACTCGGAAAGGCGATGGTGGTCACCGAGGGCCCCTCAGTCGTCGACAAACTCGTTTCGGCCCGGGCCGCCAAGGGCGTTTCGTCCCGACGGAGTTTCGTCAGCGCAGTCGAAGAGCTCTTGGATTCGCCGGACGCGCGCCGGGAACTCACGCGGAACGCCCGACGGCTGGCGAAGGAGTTCACTTGGGAGGAACGCACGCGCGATCTGGCGGCCATGTATCGGGAACTCGAGGAGGATCGGGTGTTCGAAGGATGATGGTCGACGGGGACATCGTCTCGTGTGACGTGACGGACGGTCGGCTGTCGATAGATCGGCGAGCGACCGTCGGGTTGCTGGTCGGTCTCCATCTGCTTGCGACCACGATGGTCGTCCTGACACACGTATCGGCTGCCGTGCCGCTCGCCGTCACGACGCCACCGATCGTTCTCGCGCTCAGCTTCGTCCCCGGTGCGCTGCTGTTGCTCTCACTGGAGCGGGCCGCGGACATCGACGCGACGTGGGTCACGTACGCACTCGGGCTAAGCCTGTTGCTGTTGATGCTGCTCGGACTCCTCGTCAACGTGGTACTTCCGGTCGTCGGCATCGACCGTCCGCTCTCGGTGGCACCACTCGCCGTGTCCATCTCGCTGCTCGTAGCCACGCTTGCGGTCGGAGCGCTCCTCGTCCGGAACGGCGGCGTCACGGTCGGGCTGCCGTCCCTGCTTGATCCGACGCCACTGACGTTTCTTCTGCTCCCGGCGCTCAGCGCGATCGCCATCTCGATATTCAACCGAACGGGTGAGAACCTCCCACTGCTCGCGTTGCTCACTGCCGTCGCACTCGTACCCTTCGCCGTGTATCTGTGGGGAGAGGCGCGGTGGCACGCGCTCGGCATCTGGACGCTGGCTCTCGCGGTGCTCTATCACGACAGCTTGGACAAGTCGAGTACGTTTTCCGGGAATCCAGTGGTGGTCTACATATGGAACGAGGGGCGGTGGATACCGGGCACGGAAGTGGGTGGTCGGTTGTCTACCGAGCTACTCCAGCACGGAACGATCTTTCCGATGTATGCACGTCTCACCGACCTGGGCATCATGACCCAGATGACCGTCGTGAATCCGCTATTCGTCTCGTTCATCCCCCTTGCACTTTTCATCGCGTTTCGGCAATACGTGGATTCGGATCTGGCATACTTGGCGGCATCGCTGCTCGTGGTCGCTCATCCGTTCTACAACCAGTATCCCACCGCGGGACGGGCTGCAACTCCCGTGTTGTTTCTGGCGCTCTTCGCCGTCGTCCTTACGGATGGAGACATCCACCCGCGTAGTGCCTCGTTTCTGGCCCTGTTCTTTGGGACGGGAATCGTGGTCACCCACTACGGGACGTCGTACTTCGTCATGGTAGCATTCGTCGGAGCAATGGCGTTGCTCGTGTTGCTGTGGGGACTTACTGACGTGCGCGACGGGGCGCTCCGAGACGGCGTAGAGAGTGTGAGAGTTCGCTCGAAGCTCGTGTTCGAGCCGATCAAACGTCAAATGAGTGGCGCAGTCTTTTCGTGGTCGCTCGCTACGTTCTACGTCGTCGTGACTTTTTCCTGGTATTTGTACACGAACGCCGGGCGAGCTTTCGCCCTCTTTCCCCGTCACCTGTCCCGATCGCTCGAACAGTTGTTGAGCGACTCCCCGGAAGTCGGCCGTACGGGCGCGCGGCTCCAGCGCGATTACGGGTCAGAGGTGATCTACTTCTCGAAGCGGATCTATATGTTTATCGGTGTTCTGATGATCGTCGGGTTCTCAGTGGCGTACTACCGACGATTTCGGCACGAAAACGAGCACGAGTTCGATGACTCCTTTCTCGCCATCAGCACGGCCATGTTCGCCCTCTTTGGAACCACGGTCTTCATTCGGACGTGGGGTGGTGGACGGCCGATGATGATCACCTTCGTCTTCACGGCTGTTTTCGCGGTCTTCGGCGTGCTTTGGCTCGGAAGAGCTCTGGAGCTGGCCTGCGATATGGATCTGGCTCCGAACATCCCCGTCTCGGGAGAGACGGTAGCGATGTCGATGTTTGCCGTTCTGTTGGCAGTACTGCTCGTCTTGAACAGCGGCGTCGCAACCGCCGCCGGGCTGGACGCGCGTGCCCCGAGCCAGATCCCAGTGCAGGGTGAGGACTATCAGGAAACAGACCTCTCCACCCACGCATGGGTGATCGACAACCGCGAGGACGGCAACGTCTACGGTGATCACATCGCGTTTGGACAGACCGACTGGTTGCTCCCCGCTATTGCCACACGGACGGGTGGTCCAACCGCATATGGCGGCGAGCGACCCCGCAATAAGCTCGATCAGCTCACACGCCCCGAAGCAGAATCGGGCTATCTACTGCTTCTGGGGCACAACGAAGAGACCGGGTCGTTCGATCGCTACGCGAGCCGACAACCGATCGATGTCGTTCGACCGGAATATCGAGAGAACGAGGTTTACACGACGGGACGAAGCACCGTCTACTACTTCGATACCGACGCGGGCGCTGACTGTCACGAGGACGATCCGAACACGACTCTCAGTTTCGAAACCCCACTTTGCTCGAACGGAGTGACCTCTAGTGGATGAGAACACCCTCTCCCGGCGGGAGAAAGGCCGTGCGATCGCCAAAGCTACCGCGTTCAAACCGCTCTATACCGGGTTGATAGCGATCGTCGGGATCGCCACGGCTGTGCTCGAGGGGATCGGTCTCAGTTTCATCCTTCCGATCGTCGAACTCGTCCGGCAGCCTTCCAATCCGGGGGCCGACGCCGACGGTCTCATGCTCGCGTTTGTCAGAGTTTACGAATTCCTTGGCGTTCCCTTCACCATCGGGTCCGTGATCCTCGGCGTCGCGATCGTGATGGTCGTCCGCTACACGATGGGGTTTCTGAACATCTGGTTGCGCGAAATCCTCCAGCAAGAATACGTTCGACACCTCCAGACGCGAGCCTTCGAGAACGCGCTCAATGCACGGGTAGGGTACTTCGATCGCGAAGGGTCCGACAACATCCTCAACGCGATCGTGACGCAGGCCGTCTACGGGGGGCGCGCCATTGCAACCAGCGTACAACTCCTCGAGAAACTGTTTCTGGCAACTGTGTTCGGCGTTATCGCGTTCATACTGGCACCACGACTCACCTTGCTAGCCGCCATCATACTTGGCGCGCTCATCCTCGTCTTCCGGTATGTCATCGAGCCGGGTTATACCGTGGGAGCGCGCGTCGCCCAAGCGAACGAGCGCATCCAGCGGAACGTCCAGGCGGGCACCCAGGGCATCCGGGAGATCAAACTCTTCGGCATAACCGACGAGATCTTCGCCAATTTTAACGAGGCACTGGACATATACGTCGACGACTCGATAAAGATCAGCCGAACTGAAGGAGCGCTCAATCAGTTTTACCAACTGGCTGCTGCACTCGTGTTGTTTCTTTTGATCTATCTGGCGCTCACCGTGGCCTCCCTCACGCTCGCAGCTCTCGGCCTGTTTCTGTTCACCATGTTCCGGCTGGCCCCGATCCTCAGCACGCTCAACGACCGTCTGTACAAACTCGAGGGACACCTCCCGCATCTTATCAGGACACAGCAGTTCATCGAAGAACTCGGCCGACACCGCGAACCAGTCGACGGAGGCGTGACGCCTCCGAAGCAGATCCACCGCATCGCGTTCGACGAGATTCGATTCGCATACGACGACGAAGCGGTTCTTCACGACGTGTCCTTCGCCATCGAGAGCAGCGAGTTCGTCGCCTTCGTCGGACAATCCGGGGCGGGAAAATCGACGATCGCGTCGTTGCTGGCCAGGATGTACGAACCCGAGGACGGTACGATCAGGGCCAATGGAACCCGAATAGACGAGTTCGATATCGATGCTTGGCGTTCGCGGATCGCATACGTCCGGCAGAACCACTTCGTCTTCGACGACACGTTGCGCTACAACCTCACTCTCGGCAAGCGAGATGCGGACAGAGCACAGCTCGACCGCGTCTGTGCGATCGCCCGTGTCGACGAGTTCTTCGACGACCTCCCGGACGGATACGACACGAACCTCGGTGAGGACGGCGTTCAGCTTTCGGGTGGGCAGCGCCAGCGCGTGGCAATCGCTAGAGCGCTGTTGAAGGACGCGGAAATCCTGCTCTTGGACGAAGCAACGAGTGATCTCGACTCGAACCTCGAAGAGGAAATCCAGGGGGCGATCGAAAGAATGGATGGCGAGTACATGACGATCGCGATCGCACACCGGCTTTCGACGGTGCAAAACGCCGACCGGATATACACCATCGAAGACGGACGGATAACCGAATCCGGAGACCACGACGAACTGCTGGAGAACGACGGCAAGTACTCGGATCTGTACCAACATCAGGTGACGGACTGATCGAATGGGTGAGAACGATCCGAGCGTAACCGTCGTCGCTCCCTCGGACGGTGGGGGGATGCTCCACTACTGCTCGCAGCTGGCCAATGCGCTCTCAAGGAAGGCCGACGTGTCGGCGATCGTCGATGAGGGGGCTGACGAATCGCTGTTCTCCGGTGTCGCGGTCGACACGATGGACTTCCCGGGATCGGTCTTCGAGTTCGGTCCCGACCTCTTTGCCCTGTGGGCCCGGCTGTATCGGCGGCTCTCCGATGAGTCCGTCGACGTCGTTCACGCGACGGTTCTCAACCCGCTTCTCGTTCCACCGTTGCTCGCACTCCGGCGGCAGCCACAGCGGACGGTGTTCACCCTCCACGACGTGTCCGATCACCCGGGGGCGGAGAAGTACCACAACGAAATCACCCGCCAGCTGCTGGTCCGTGGGGTCGACCGCGTCGTCGTTCACGGCGAGTACAACGCCCGACAGTGCCGGCAGCGATACGGCGTCGACGGGACGCTCGTGACGATCGATCACGGGGCGTACTCGTTTTTCACCGACTACTGCGACGGGCCGATTCGGTACGACCGGGAGTTGCTGTTCTTCGGCCGATTTCGGCCGTACAAAGGCATCGAGACGCTGCTGGAGGCGGATCGACTCGTCTCGGACGTCGTCGACGACTATCGCCTGACGATCGCCGGGGACGGTCGGCTGGACGTCCCCGAGGACGACCTCGGCGACCACGTGACGATCATCAACGAGTACGTTCCCAACGAGACGGTCTGTGAACTGTTCAGTCGCTGCCGGGCCGTGGTGCTCCCGTACACCGAAGCGTCGCAGTCGGGTATCGTTCCCATCGCGTACTCGTTTCGAAAGCCGGTGATCACGACGACGGTGGGGGGGCTCCCGGAGGTCGTCATGGATGGGAGGACTGGACTGTCCGTCAACCCCCAGGATCCTGCGGAGTTGGCGACCGCTTGTACGAAGTTGCTCGAGAACGAGACGACCACGGAAGAGATGGGCAACAAGGGACACAAATTTAAAAACAATCACATGTCTTGGGAGGGGATCACGGATACGTTGTTGGCTGAGGGTTATAGATCGTAAACAGGACTACATATACGAACGTCCCCCCGCTAAGTACTTACTATTCCACGGGGAATAGCTATCCGATGAAACCGACGTCGAAAATAAAAGCAGGCATTCGGAATCCCTCGAAGGTGTTGCCGTATCTCAGGCAGAAAGCCATACAGCCACTTCGCGGAGCCGCAGCAATGAAAGCGACCGCCGGCAATCCCTCTCAGAAAGCATTACTCGACGACCTCCGGGAGCAGGACTCGTGGCTGTTGATCGTCCTTGACGCATGTCGATATCCGGAATTCAGTGAACTTGCACCCGCAGTATTCGAGGGAGATCTGGAGAAAATGACGACGGAAGGCCACGACACGTTCGAGTACGTCCGCTCCTGCTGGCCGGGATCGTATCCGGATGTCACGTATCTCTCGGGTACGCCAGCGGTGAATTCGGGAACCTTAGAGATCGACGACGAGGCGTTGGCTGAAAAGTACGATGGATTCGTATCGGCCGACCACATCGGCGACATAGTGGACGTCTGGCAGTCCGGATGGAACGAATCCCTCGGGGTGATTCCACCGTGGAACGTTACGCCCGTTGCCAAAGATTATCTCGATGAGAACCAACTAGTCGTTCATCACGTCCAGCCGCATGCCCCATACGTTGGAGTTGAGCGAGAACTAGGTCATCACAACGACGAAAGCGCTACCCCCGGCGATGGCGAACCGATCGATGCCCCCCTCTGGAGACGAATTAAAAGTGGAGAAATCGCGGAGTCGAGGTTAGCTGAACTCTATCAGTCGAATCTAGAGGCCGTACTGTACGAAGTGGCAAAACTCGTCGAAGAGGCGCCACACGACACCGTCGTCATCATGGGAGACCACGGCGAGGCACTCGGCGAGTACTGGACGTACGCCCATCCCCGAAAGGACCATCCATACGTTCTGACGGCACCCTGGATGGAGGTGACGGGAGTCGAAGCCGACTGGCGGTCGCGGCTCACGGTCCCGGATGTGGACCAGTCGACCGCTACCGAGGACTCAAGTGTCGCGGCCCGGCTACGCGAACTCGGCTACAAGTGACCGCATCGAGGTGTTCGAGGCTAACCGGATCAGGCGCACGGCCGGGCAGGATTCCAGGTCGTGACCAGGACGAACGGCGTGACACCTGTCAGCCGAGAGCTCGTGCTCGGTGTGAATCTCGTAGGACGACCTGACGAGCATCGCGCGAACTACGGATACGGTCCCTTTCCGGTGCAGCCACGGAGCCCATCGACGGCACCCCGCAGCAGGGCGACGATGCTTTCGTACTCTCGAGATGTGAAATACCACTTGGTACGGGTGAGGATCCCGAGGGCGTACCACGGGTAGAACATATCAGCGACCCTGTCGTCGAACCTGCGTGCGAACCGGATACGATTTCGTGCGAGGTAGTAGGCCGGGATGGGACCTTTGACAGTCCCCGTGCTTGCACTCACTCGGTGGTGGACGACCGCGTCCGTCACCGTGAGGAGGCGATAGTCCTCGCTCCTGAGTCGTGCACAGAAATCGACGTCTTCGTAGTACAAGAAGTAGTCCGTCGGGAGGCCGCCGACTCGCTCGACCAGCGACGCCCGGACGAGAAACGCACAGCACGTGATGTAGTCATTCGAGACCAGTCTGTCGGTTTCCCCGTCGAACGCTCCCGGTGGATCGTGGGCCGCATTGGCACGGTCCCAGTCGATGAACCCCCGCCAAAACCAGACGTCGTCGGTCTCGGGATACTCGCGTATCAGTGGGGAGACCCCGGCGACGTCCGGCTTCCGGTCGAGCACCGAACAGAGTTCGGAGAGGACCCCTTTCTCTGGGAAGAGGACGTCGTTGTTCAGGAGCCAGAGATACTCGATGTCCTCGGCAGTCGCGCGTTCGATACCCGCGTTCATCCCCCCACCGAAGCCGAGGTTCTCACCGGTGAAACACACCTCGATATCTGGAAACTCCTCGGCGATTCGGTCGCCGGAGCCGTCGGTCGATCCGTTGTCGACGACGACCGTGCGATTCACACCGGGAGTGAGCGACTGAAGGGATTCGAGGCAGGCGCGGGTATCGTCGTAGTTGTTCCAGTTCAAAACAACTGCCACAACCGGAAGAACGTTAGCCATCCGATGTGTATTTCACGGCGAGAAGTCCTATATGACTACCGGTTCAGCGCACTGCAGTCAGGACCTTGATGTCCGCTTCTCTGCAGGTTTCCTCGAGCCCCCGATCGGCCACCGTCCGGTTCGTCACGGTGTATCCACGTTCCTTCAGGAGGGCCGCTACCTCGCTCGAGGGAGCGTCGTACAGGCCGTGGGTTTCGACGGCGATCACCCGGGGGTCGATCGCCATGTCAGCAAGCACGTCCATTTCGGCACCTTCACAGTCCAGAACCAGCACGTCGCACTCCGGGAGCTCGTTGGGATGGACGACGTCATCGGTGGCCTCACCCCAGACGTCGACGCCGTGGCCGACGACTGCATTCGTCAGATCGACGCGATCCTCCACACCGTTGAGCGCGAGCGTTTCAGTACCACGAGCGGTCATCTCCTTCGAGCCCTCGTACACCACCACTGACCCTGCAGCTCCAGTTTCCCGGGCTGCACGAACGGCAGTGACGCCCCATCCCCCGCCGATCACGACGACGGAGTCACCAGCGTCGACGTGACGTTCGAGGGCGTCGACGATACCCGACTCGTAGTTCGGTCGATCGGCCCGTCGACCCGGCACGTACCGGTCGAAGAGTTTCGCGCCGCGGACGGTAACACCGTTGTAGTCGACGGCCGTGTACGGAAAACGAGGTCGAAGTAGCCCGAAATACCCGAAGTGAACCGTTCGACGAAGCAGAAAGCCCATCCCCTCCTCACGATAGATTCTACAGGCCTTCGCGAGCAGAGACATATCCCTTCATCGAGGGCACGGGACACAAGCCTTCTGCCTCCCCAGTCGTAGGCGTTTCCGTAGTGCCAGATTTCGAAGGTTTCACTGGTGCTCGCAGGTGGACCTGTGCAAGCCTGGTTTTCAGTCTAACGGGCTTCACTTATGTAACCGAGATGTTCCAGTATATCCTCGGCGTGACGTCCGGAATCGGCGCTGGAATCGAGCTGTGGTGTATAGGAGCGAGAATCAGTTGCGTCCGTAGTTACCCATGCAACACGACGGACAGAGGGATGGAGGCTTCCCGCGTGGTGTTCGTAGACAGCATGTTCTCCGAACGCCTCGCCGTGGTCGGCCGTAATCGCTACCGCATCGGCATCGAGATTGTTCAATAGGGTCTCCACGTCATCCAGGACGAACCGCAACTCGTCGAGGTACGTTTCGAGCACGGTTCCTCGATCACCGGTTTTCCGCATGTACTCCCAGGGTTCTTTCTCGTGTTCGTAGAGTTCCCGGCCGTCTGTGACGGCGGCAGCCACGTACGGATGATGCGGTTGCATGTAGTGTAGAATAACGTTGTCGAAATCATAATTCCTCGAAACGGCTATCCCCCGATCAGTCACGTGGCGTGGAGGAGTATATCCATCCGTCTGACCACCGGGCCCGCGTTCGTTCGTCACTTCGTGTCTCCAGATGTGTTCTATACGGCCGAATTCACCGGGTGAAACAACGTCCCAGCTACCGTATCGGGAGAGCCGTTCGATATGTTTGTCCTCGGCATTCATGTCGTCCTCGAAAACTGATTTCGTATGGGGATTGGCGGAGAGATAGGCAGTCGTCGAAAGTGTCTCGTCGTGTCTTCGGTCAAACGTGTGTGCCATCCACTCCCCCGAGTGCCCGCCGACCGACCAGAGTTCCTCGATCGCGTCCAGAAACGGATATTCGTCCGCTATGGCCCGTAGAGCGTCTACGCGACAGCTGTCCAGAACGATCAGGACGTCCCAGTCCAGATCCAGGACGTTCGTTCCCACGGGACGCCGCGATGTGTACCAAACAACGCTGTTTCGGACCGGTGAGTATCTGGTCTGGACGTATCTAGCAGCGGACCTCGGATTCCGGAGGGCCGATGTTATTCTCCACCAGTCCATCGACTTGTATACCTCTGAAGCGGAACCGTACTTAGTCTGTTCGCCGGCCGTCCACCCTGACTCGGCGTCCACCCAACTGACAAAACGTCGTCTACTCCACACGATGCGCGAACTCGAATATGCCAGGGAGATACAAGGAAACTGACAAAGCGTCGTCTACTCCACACCGTTCACCGATACCCTAGTCGCTCGAGCTGGTCGAGAACGTCCTCTTCGTCATCGTACTCCACCGCACGACCCTCGTCGTCGAGCACTGGCAGCGTTTCGAGGAGGTTCTCGTAGCTGTCGCGTAGCCGTTCTACCACGGCCGGGTGAGCCTCCACGACGTTTCGCTGCTCGTCCGGATCCTGCTCCAGGTCGTACAGTTCGGGGGGCGGGCCATGTACTGTCTCGCAGTAGCGACATTCCATCCCGTTCGTCGGGAGAGCCTCGTCCGGGACGTGTCGAATGTACTTCCAATCGTCGGTCCGGACTGCCGTTCGTCGCTGGGTGTACGCCTCCTCGGCGTAGACCGCCTCGCGTTCGTCCCACCTGCCCTCCTCGAGGAGGGGAAGCAACGACCGGCCGAACGCTCCGAGCGAGGAATCGACGCCCAGGATATCGGTGATCGTCGGAGCAATGTCAGGGAGCTGGACGAGTTCGTCGTGTCTCGTTCCGCACGTCTCCGGCGTGGTGACGATGAGCGGGACGTGCATGGTCTCGTCGTAGAGTCCGTGGTGGTCCGCGAAAATATCGTGCTCGTACAGCGACTCACCGTGGTCGCTACAGACGACGAGGGCCGTCTCCTCCCATCGACCGCGCTCCTGGAGCCGATCCCACAAATAGCCGATTTTCCTGTCAGCCTGGACGACTCCGGCATCGTATCGGGCACAGAGCCTCGAGAGTCCACCCTCGAAATCACGCGGGGTCAGCCACGGGCGAATCGACGTATCGAGGAATCCGCCGTCGGGAGCGCCGGCCAAGACGGACTCCAGATCTTGATCCGGGTACTCACGTTCGGCGTGAAGTTCATCGACCAAGTCCTCTGACGGCGTGTAGGGTATGTGCGGGTCGAGAATGCGGAAAAATCCGTAGAAGGGGTCCGCTCCGATTTCGTCCAGCAACTGGTCGGTGTACGGCGCTGTGAACTCCTCACCGTAGTCCGGGGCCCCCGACCACGGGAGCAGACCGTGGATGCGGGGTCCGAAGCTTACGCCACTCGGACTGATGGACTCTATCGCATCATACATGGTTTGCAAACGAGTCCCCTCGGGGCTGTTTTCGGATCGAAGGACGTCGAACCCGTTCTTGTGCCACCGACCGATACCCGGTGCGACGGCGACTGTCCGCCATCCCGCAGCACGCAACTGCCCGGGGACAGTCGGAAGTTGTTCGGCACGGGACTTCTCGGTATTGGTCACCAGATTAGCATGGTGGTAGACCGACGTCCGGGGATAGTGACCCGTGTGTATCGAGGTGACCGACGCGTCGGTCGCATTACTGGCGGTGGACGCCCGTGAAAAGACCGCCCCCTCCCGTGCGAGTTCGTCGATGTTAGGAGTCAGTGAGTCATCCGTGGAGCCAGTACATACTCCGACACGATCTGCTCGGAGCGCGTCCACGACTACCAGTAACAGATTCCTCACACCATTACTCATCCTTGTGAGTTCGATGTGGGCTTGTGGTTTACCGATTATGGATATGGGGGCGCTATCAAGGGCGACTCGTCAAGTGAGGATTTTCGGCCCACGGACGCTGCTCGCCGTCGAAGTAATACCGTACGACATCACTCTTGATGATCCTGAATCGAGTGAATGATCACCGGGATATGTCCTGGGTAGCTCTGAAATCCCGTTTATGCTCCGAAACGAGAGGACGAGGGGATCTCCGGATGAGAACAGACCCACTGACCAGCAGTGTTGGAAACCACACATTATAGGTCAACGGGGACGAACGTGGCACTTCGTCGAGATCTTCCACAGGGATTGAGATCTGTATGACAACGAACCAACCAACCACGAGCTACTACTCCGAGCCTGGCATCACCACACTCGCGGTCAGATCGCCATTTCATCCGCTCGAACGGCCGCAGCAAAGTGGGAATCTACGACGACCGTGTAGACTCTCCATACGAGGAGAACCAGTACCTTCCTCATCAGGGGGCACGATCGAAACGATTCGAATTCCGGGTGCGTGCTGGCACGGATTCAACGTCGTTGGTGACGAACGGTCATGCTCGTCAACTTCCCGACAAACCCTACGATTGCGAGGATTCGAACGAGGGGCGACTATCCTACGAACCGACGAGATCCCGCTCGACTGGGCGCAGAGCCGAACGGATGAGGGGACTCATCCTCGCTGGCGGAACCGGCTCTCGGTTGCGATCCAGCACCTATACGGGTCTGAAACAGTGCGTCCCAGTGGCGAACGGCCCGTTCATCACGAGGTCTTCGAACAACTTCGGCCCGTGCCAGTGTTCGGAGAAACTTGTCCCGAAGTTGACCCGGCGTACCGCCGACGGGGACCCATCGACTCCATTGAGGACCGTCATGGACACGACCAGCGATACGCGTGACTGTTCGAAATTAGAATCACCGGGCGGGGACCCATGTGGGCGTTCGAAGACGCTCGAAAGCGCGGTCGATCGCTATCTGAAAGACTGATTTGGCAACCGTAGTTCCTTCTCAGGAAGACACTCTCGCAAGACGTTCGGAACACGGGCCCACGAAACGGGTCGCTCACCGGGAGTCCAACACCCGCTGTACCTGCTCGCTGATCTCTCGTTGGAAGCGCTTCCGTCCGTATTCCGTATCGATGTCAGGTAATGCACTCTTCAGTGCGTCAGCGTCTCGCGTGCCGTTCATCATCGCGAGAATCTGTTCGACAGCGGCAGACGGTGAGTCATAAATAAGCGCCGATCGCCCGTTTATCAGCTCGGTCTGTCCGCCGCCGGGGGCGACGAACGGTATCATCCCGGCGGCGACGAATTCCGCGACGGAGATCCCGAAGTGCTCGTTTTCCTTTCCGTGCAACCCATACCGATGGGATGCCAGAAGCCCCGTCAGTCGCTCGCGCGAGACGCCCCCCTCGTACTGTACGTACTCGCGGGCGTCGGTCATCGCTCGAACCTCCGCCACGTATCCCGCCTCGACGTCGCTCTCGGGGCCGACGATGTGGAGGTGAGCCTCTCGGATCTCCTCGTGAACGCCGTCGATGATCTCGATGCACTTTTTCGTTCGCTTGTCGGGCGCGACGCGCCCCACCGTCACGAACCCCCGTTCCCGCTCGGACCAGGGCCGTCGTTGGATGTCGTCGGTGAGGACCGGCGGCGGGACGACGATCCCCTGTCGATCGTACGTCTCGTCGACGAGGTCCTGTGTCCACGACGAGTTCGTAACGACCAGATCCGACGTGAGCTGCGCTCCCGAAAACCCCGCCAGCCGGGAGAGCAGATAGTCGAACCCCTCGAATTTCGCCCCCGAGACGCCGTGAGGTTCCGGAGTGTGTCGAAGATTGAATGCAGGTGAATGTACGTAGACCATCGAACTGTGGCCGAAGTTCGCCTCGTTCCACGTCGAGATCACGATGTCGTACTCACTGCAGTGCCGACGCGCGTACCAGTTCAACAGCGCAGCATGAAGCCGCGGATACGCACCCGTGTGACCAAAGAAGACGTCGAGAACCCCAGTAGAGATGTCGGCTAAACTTTGAATGTGACCAGGAGTTCGAATAGTGATAGATCCGTCAACATTTGTTTGAAACTGCCCGTTTGCGGCCTCGATATCGGGTGGCGTCAACGTCAGCAGCGTCACGTCGTGGGCGTCTTGCAACGCATCCACCATATTGAGACAGACCGATTCCGCACCCGCCAGGGTGTCGAAATCGCGGTGGATGATGAGGATGTCTGCCATTCGAGTATCAGGTTGGACGATTACGAGCCATATTAGCGTTCCGTCGATACGGAGATGGTTCCGTTCGCAGTGAGCCCGTTCCCGGAGTTACATCCGTGCTCCGAATGAATCTCATGTACCTCCTGTGCTCATCTCACCGATACCCAAGTGACTTGAGCCGCGATTCTACGGTCTCTTTATCGAGCTTCCGAATGCTATCGTCGGGAACCTCCGAAAACGTCGTTCTCCGCGAAGAATAGGGGCACTCGTGCCACGGAACGGTGGTCAACGGATCGAGACGGATTCCCCGTTTGTGGAGTATTCCTCGAACCGGGATGGGATAGAGGCGTTCACCGAAAAGCTCGCCGTGATCCGACGTGATCACCGTTTTTCCGTCCAGATCGTTGATCAGGTCTGTGATGATCTCGTGTACGATTGCTAAATTCTCCCGATACGCTTCGTGTACTCGCTTTTCTGTCACGCCATCAACTCGGCCCCGTAAATAGGTCTGTATACCGATGTGGGACCGGTCGTGACCTACCCCCTCGGGTGGGTTGCCGCTTACCGGAAGCTCGTTTTGCATCGGCCCGATTGGTGGAAGATGTGGCTGCATGAAATGAACCAGCAGCCGTTTGTTCGGATACTCCGACATCGCTTCGCGGGTTTTCGCCGCCACGACGGATGGCGGAACTGTCCTCAGTTCCTGATCCCAGTACTGTTCGGAATACAACTGCTCGAACGAGTGAAAACGATCCCCGAAGGGCTCACTGTGCGGATTCGCCGTTACACAGACTGTCTCGAACCATTCGTTCACACCGATGTTTTCTTCGTACCACTCCGCTGAGGTACTGGCAAGTGACCGTCGTGGCCGGGTGGTTCCGGGCAAGTGAGAGACCGAGACGAAATCGTCGTATCGGCATGCATCGAGTATCAACAGGCTGTCCCAGTCTTCTGCCATCATATTCGTTCCCGATTTGGCGACGAATTTCTGGTGAAATGCAGAGTTTATATCCGTGGAGATTCTGTTGATGCGTGACAGGCCAAATCGGGGATCTCTCCGTAGTGCTTTTATTCGATCGAGCATTGTTCTCTGCCGGATTTGGAAAGGAATGGGTTTTCTCTCCTGTGACACCCATGAACGCCAGTGAATTCTCTCCCGAGATCAGATACACTCACGTTCGATACTCTCTACCGTGTGACTCATCGCTTTGAGTGGCAACCAGAACATATGCGTCGTGTTCGTTAGCGTACTTTTCTCCCCGTTCGACCGGTATCCGTTCTGTTACCCCGTACCCGTGGTCTTCTAACGCTGTGACAGTTGCTTCAGTCGGTGCCCCTCGAAACCCGTGTGTTTCGACTACGATGACATGGGGTAGCGTCCCCAGGTCGGATATTATTTCCGTTTCAGCGCCCTCACAATCCAATTCCATCATGTCACATTCCGGTAGTTCCCCTGGATCCCTTTCGTCCGCCGTACTCGTGTCCGATCCTTGTGAGGTGACGACATCACCGACGGACGTCTCAACGAGTGTGACGCGGTCCTCGACGGCATTCAAGCGAACCGTCCCTTTCGTGAGTTCGATCCACTCCGACCCAGGTTCGTAGGCATGGACGGTACCTCTCCAGGCCTGTCTCGCCGCAACGACCGTCGTCACGCCTTGTCCCGCACCGACGATCACGACGGTATCCGAAGGGCTGACGTACTGTCTGATTGCCGCCACGTTCGGTCGTTTGTACGTCGGATGGAGGCCGGAAAACTCGCCTGGCAGATGATCTTCAATGAATGGGTACTTTTTGTCCATCACGACTCCGTTGTACACGCATCGCTTCGTACCGGGAATGTATGGTCGCACCACCGAGTAAAACGCCTGTATCGTGGACCGATCACCCGTCATCTCATCAGATCCAGTCATCACCCGACGTTATGGACGTTTTGCCTCTCGGGAGTCGACCAGTGATCGTTCGGTGATCGACTTGTCCCGACGGATCCACACGTGGCGAGTGCCTCCGGGACGTGCCGTGGTACGGGACGGCCGCGTCCGATCAGGGAACTCGGGAACCCGACGAGCACGATGACTCCAGTACGCACAGTGCGGACGAGCGACTGAAGACACGTAGCTACGAGGATCGAACCAAACGGCGGTATAGCGCTTCGTGCTGGTCGCCCACCTTCTCGAACTCATTCTCGCGCCTGAACCGTTCGGCCGCCGAGATCAGGTTCTCCCTGTGGGCATCGTCGTTCAAAACCTGTCGAATAGCACGTCCTGCCTCGTCAACGCTCTCGAAGATCGCCGGACACCCGTACTCCGAGCGCAGTCGTTCGAAGCGGGGCAAGCGGCTGGCGACCGTCGGCAGTCCGTACGCGACACACCAGTTGAAGATCCCGCTCTGTGCAACTTCGCTGTACGGCAAGACCGCGACGTCAGTCGCGCTGAACGCCGCGTGAAACTCACGATCGCTCAGATGACCGGTGAACGTGACGTTCTCCGGGGCGTCTGCCTCGAGCGATTCGAGGTACTCGTCCTCGCTCGGGTTCCCACCTGCGACGAGAAACTCATGCTCACGGCAGCGTTCGGCGATTTTCAGGAACGTCTCGTACCCTTTCGACGGCCGGAGGTATCCGAACTCGGTGATTACGGTGTCGTCGGCATCGAATCCGAACGTCGCTTTCGCCGCCGCCTCAGGGGTCGGCCTTACCTCGTCCTCCTCGACACCGTGAGGAAGGAGTCGATAGTCGTCGACCGACCCGCTCCGCTGGAACTTCGATCTGCAGTTCTCAGAGAGAAACACCAGCGACGACGCCGTCGAGGCGATCATGCCGTTCGCAACCCGGATGTAGGCCCCCTTCAGCCACAGTAACGGCGGGTCCATCCTGTCCACGTTCCACGCTTCGTGGAGCGTAACGGCGACAGGCCGACGCCGCAATCGGGCCAGAACGAATACGATCGGATAGAAGGCCCACATCAGGAGCCATTTCTTCCCGAAGAACCCGTACTCGTGTTGGATGTGGATGACGTCACTGTCCGTGGTTCCGACCCGGAACGCAGTTCGAGCATACGAGATAGTTGCAGAGAGGCCCCGTTTCGCTGTATCGAGGACGACTACGTCCTCATCTACGTCCTCGCCGAGATGGGCCAAGAGCGCCTCTGTGTAGGATCCGATCCCACAGGATCCGTCCATCGGACTCGATACGACCGTTACGGTAATCATCGGTAGCAGGTTCGCGTTACACGTTCACGAGTGTCTCGTGATTCAAAAAATCCTCGGCTGGAAGAAACCGATATCGTATCACGAAAACTATAATGGTCGTAACGACTTCATACGGCGTAACCAGTGGTCCACATCGATTTTCAGACGCTCACGGATGCTCCCGCATCCGAGCATATCTATCTCGAAGCACTCCGAGATGCCCTTCTCGATCAGGCCGTCACCGAAGCTTCGGATTGGCGGGATGCAGACATCGTCCATCTCTTCGAAGTCAACTGCTATACGATAGCCGCATTGCGAGCATTCCGGTACCCGACACTCGTCCGGATGCTTCGAACGGATACCCCTGTCGTCGTCTCCACGGACGACCTCTACTTCACTGGGGACCCGGAACTCACCGCCCGACCGAGACTCTATCGATTGAACCACCGCACTCAGTCCTGGCTCTTCGACAGAGCGGACGCGATAATCGCCATCTCCGAGAGCGTCCGCGAGAATCTGACGGATCACGTCGATCCCGCCAAGATCCACGTCGTCCACCACGGCATCAACGACCGCTACCGTGTAAACGACCCACCTCAGACTACGGACCCGTTCGTCCTCCACGTTAGTCTCGCTTCGAAACGCAAGAATCCGGAGGCGGTCGTTGAGGCCGCTCGCCGGCTTGACGTACCGTTCGTGGTCGGGGGCAGCGGTTGGGACGAATACTTCCAGAACGTCGAAAAAACGGACAACGTCGAGCGACTCGGCTACGTCACCGAAGACGAACTGATCGACTTGTACCACGAGGCGGCGGTGTTTTATTTTCCGACGCTCCACGAGGGCTTTGGATTACCGGTACTCGAAGCAATGGCAGCCGGCTGTGCAGTCGTCGCCTCGGACGTGTACGCCGTTCCGGAAGTGGCAGGCGACACAGCGGTTCTTCACGGCCCGACCGACGTCGACGGACACGTCGAAGCGATCGAACGGCTCCTCGACGATCACGGCCAGCGGTACGAACTCGCCGCCCGGGCTATCGACCGTTCACAGCAGTTCTCCTGGAAGAAGACCGCGCATGAAACGACCGAGGTGTATCGGTCGGTGCTCAACGGAGAGACGTCTCGAGTATCGAGCCGAATTCGGTAGTCTCAAAGAGGAGACGACGAGGTTAGCGCCTCAATTCGACTCACTTACGTCCACCTCCAACTCCAGCGTTCGATACGGCTCATCGTCGAGATTCGGATTCGCACCAGTATACAGGAGGATATCGAGCTGCTTCACGCCGGTTTCTTCCGGGGTGAATCGAAGCTCACCCTCCCACGTCTCCCCATCTGCCATCTCGACGGTCCGTTCAGTCACCGACTCGTTGTCGAGCATCAGCACGACGGTGTAGGTCATCGACTGGTGCTCGTTGTTCGTGATGCCTCCAACGAGTTCGCCGGTCTCACCGGGTGAAAGGTCCGTCGGATAGTCGCTGGCGTTCCCGTCGGGACCCGAAATATAGAACTCCGTATACGGGTCCGCTTCGGCACCGGGCGTCAAAGAGACGTACACCACTCCCGCGAGCGCAACGATCAGCGTAGCTGCGAGTACCCACGTTAGTGCTGTATTGAGCTGTGCGGTGGTTTCTTGACTTATCCCATCCATGTCTACTTTCGATCGGTTCGGTAGTTACTTGAAAGATCACGTCGAACCTTCGGTGGATTCTCTCGTATGTTCCCCGGCGATGTGCTGTTTTCGAACGACGTCGTCTCTGCGTTACGAAAACGAGCCACGACGTTTCCCTTTTTTGGCATCGTGCTACCGACGGCCGGTATCGTTGCGAGCGAGCTATTTCTCTTCTACGGGTACACCGATCTCGCTCTCTGGGGCCATGCCCTCACGCTACTCGCTTGCATGGTCGTCCCGCTGTTCCACTCCGAGGATACGAATCCCCTCCGGATGTTCGCGCTGATCCCCCTTTTTCGGCTCGTAAACCTCGGGATGCCCGTCTTCGTCGAGCTTACCCTCTACTGGTTTCCACTCGTATACGCCCCTGTACTGCCCGCCCTGTATCTCGTTATCCGGACACAGCCACGGCTGGAGCCAAGGACCAACCTCCGCATGTTCGGCCTGTTGTTGCTCCCGGCGCTCGTTGTGAGCGCAGTCCTTGGTGAGGTGGAGTGGTTCATCATCACGCCGGAGGCGCTCATCGCCGAGTGGAGCCTCGTGCAGCTCCTGTCGATTACGGTCGTGATGGTCGGGTTCGTCGGTTTCACCGAAGAAGTGCTGTTCCGCGGTGTCCTCCAAACTGGCTTGAAAGTACATCTCGGTCGATGGGGAGCTATCTTGCTCGTGAGCGCGCTGTTCGGGATGATGCACGCGGGGTACGGCTCAAGTCCCGAGCTGCTGTTCGCCGGGGGCCTCGGCCTGCTCTACGGAATTATATATGAGTATACCGACAGCATCCTACTCGTGAGTGTCATGCACGGCGTGCTCAACGTCTTCCTGTTTGCAGTCGTGCCACTCTCCGGACCAGCCATCCTATAGCTGTCCTGTAACTTGCCGTTTCTACCGGCGGGATCGAGAAAGTCGAGGTCAACCGGCCTGAAGCCTGCGTGCGGCCGCTTCGTTTCTACTGGTGATCCCACAGATCGCTTTGGCTCTGACCGAGTCGAGCGGGTCGGACTCACCACGAAAACAGCTAGCTTGACCGTATTCTCGGAAGATGGCCGTTATCCATTATATTCCGATGAGTTGTATGGACTCGAAGGTGACGATTCCGCCGAACGTGACCGACAGCGGTCCGATCGCGACGAGGAGCATCAGTTGGATGTCCTCAGCGTCGCGCTCAGACGCGTCCAGCAGATCGAAGTACGCCAACGAGAGGACCAACACTCCAGCGACGAAGATTCCACCGACGCCGAGACCGACTGGCGTCAGTAGCGATGTCGCTGAGACGCCCGCCGCACTACTCGAAACGCCCGCTATGGCTCCCATCTCTTTTCAGGTAAGGACCGTGCTCGGAAATAAGTGTTCATTGCATCCCCATCCCGGGACCCGTTCTTCTCCTTGACAAACAGTTGTGGTGGACTACATCTACTTGTTCAGGCTAGGTCGCTTCTGGAACGACATCCCAAGGAAGAAGGCCGAAAATATCGTCTGAATGCCAATGACAATCGCCGTGAAGGCGACCATGTTGAGGTTCAAGAACGGCAGCACAGTGTAGCTGCTGATGGTCCAGCGGTAGATCATCCCTCCGACGTACGCCGCTCCGACACCGAAAAATATCCCACCAGTGAGTATCCCCTGTTCGAGATTGAGGTGTTCGACGATCCATTCAGTCAGCGGATCCTCCGGCGAGCGAACCGGATCAGCGGCGACTAAGCTGAACACCGCTAGGTTGGCTACCTGATAACCAACGATCGTCAGCAGGCTGCCGGCAATGATCGTGTGTGTGCCGAAGACGAGCCCTGCAAGGCGAGTTCCAGCCAGCGATAGTGCCATCGTCACGGTCCCCAGGAGGACGAACAGTACTCCCGGTGCAGAGAACACGTAGCCGGGCGCATTCAGCAGCATGAACTTCACGTGACGCCAGCCGTCGCGGAAACTGTCTAGTGTCTCCTCGCCTTCACGTTCGTGATAGGTTATCGACACCTCCTCGATGTCGAAGTCGCGGACGCTCGCCACCATGATCATCTCACTTGCGAACTCCATTCCGTCGGTCCGAAGGTCGAGGTCGTCGATCCACTCACGACGGAACGCGCGGAAGCCGCTGTGAGCGTCGCTAACACCCGCATCGTAGAACGTGTTCAAAAACCGCGTGAGCAGTGGATTCCCGATGTACCGATGGAGCAGTGGCATCGCATCGGGTTCGATATTGTCGTTGAGCCGGCTTCCCATCACCATGTCGGCGTTCTCCGACCGCAGCGTCCGAAGCAGCCGTGGGATCTCCTCGAAATCATACGTCGTATCCGCGTCGGCCATAACGACGTACTCCCCCCGAACGCGTTCGAACGCATACCTGTAGGCGTACCCGTACCCCGGTTGATCCGGTTCAATGACAATGGCACCGCGATTTTTGGCGACTTCTGGCGTGCCATCGACCGAGCTATCACTGACGACGATCTCCGCCGGCACGCCCAATGTGGCAACGGCACGCTCTATCCGATCGATACACTCGCCGATACCTTCCTCCTCGTTCAACGTCGGCATAACGACGCTCAATACCGGAGATACCTCCGATCCTCGTCCGACCAGATAGCCGCTCCGCGTGTCGCTCGTAGATGTATCATCGCTGTCGACGATCCCGGTTCTACCGGCCTCGTCTTCGACATCTCCATCGAGCCCCTCGTTTAAATCCCCGAGTGGAGATCCATCAGATATAATTGACATTTTCAAGATACTTTGGTGCTCTGTATGCGAGCCTAGCCCGGCCGAAAGTTCTGGCGAGTGGTTACAGGGTGGTATGGCCCGGGTAACATATATTTTTCGCTCCATCCTTCAGTATATTATAGTAGTCCACACTCTAATATACACTCTAGAGGGCTGTTGTGATTCTCTATCGCTGTATCGAAACCGACCGGCCGTGTGAGGCCACAGCCCACCTCGTATTCAACGCCTCTGCCGAAGATACGAGAAACGATCATGGTACAACTCCGTCCTTCAAACGTTGTGAACCGCAAGGCTGGGCCGCCGTTCGGAAACCGAACGAAATCGATCGCGCGGGCAGGTACTGATCGATGAGCGGCCGGCCGCCACTCGCCAAATTCGGACCGTTCGGAAGACGAATGGGCGCTGCAGGATTTGAACCCGCGGCAGCTTGGTCCGAAGCCAAGCACTCTGTCCAAACTGAGCTAAGCGCCCCGCGTCCGGGCTTACAGGTGAGCGCGAGTTAAACCTCGCGGTCGCCGTCCGCCGACCGCCCAGCCTGCCGTATGCGGGTTACAGAGGTGAATCTCGCGCTCGATGTAGATCCCTCGGCGGTTCATCGGTCCTCCCTACCGGACTAAGCGTATGTGCCGACATAAAACCCCACGTCCGAAGACCATATCTTACCACGACTCGACTAACGGATTCTCGCCATGAGATACCATTCTCCCCCAATAGGTGGTCGTACTGCCCGGACAACGGTAGGTCCCGCCGTACTAACCGCGTTACTACTCGTCCTCGATAGGGCGCACTACGGTCATAGTGGTTGCGAAGGGTGGTTCATCGGAGGGCTGTTCGTATCCTTCGCCGGCCAATTCCCGAAGGTGCTCCGCGTGTGCTTCGAGACGGTCGGCAGTCTCGGTCAACGTCTCGCCACCTTCTACACGAACGGGGAGGGCTTCATGTGCCGGCATGGTGCTCGGCTCGTCGGTATCCTCTCCGCGTCGAGACGGAGTGAACACGCTTCCCGGGTCCCGTTTGTCCTCGGCCATGCAGCCACGTCGAACCGGACCGACGAAAAGCTTGGGTGCCTCTCGGATCGAAGGCCCGCCAGAAAAAGAAGCTGGTGCGACCGAACCGGTCTATTGGTCGGGAACGAGTACGATCCGCGTCTCGCCGTTCTCGCCCATGTCAGGGTAAATCTCGTCCACCTTCATTCCGAGGTCGCGCACCGTATCCACGAATCGAGTCATGAGAACGTTGTGAGTATCGATCCTCACGTCGCCCGTGAGGGAATCGCCGAACACGTCAGAACGGGGCGCGACGCTTTCGATCGCTTCGACCGCTTCGGCCACGTCGAAGCTGCTGCTGTTGTTCTCTGACTGTGCATCGATCGCAACCGTCTTGTCCGCTTGGGTCTTGCTCGACATTGCCGGATTGTCCCGGCACAGGTAGGGTGTCATCGCACCCTGCCGTTCTCCTCAAACGACTCCCCTGTGCCTGTTTAGTCCATAGACCCCGGGGATAATAAAGCTACCGTTTTTCGTTCACGACGGACCCGAATCTGGCCGACGACGTAGGATTAGAGGTACATCAGACTTTAGGTACGTTGACCCGTGACCGTCTCGGTTTGACCGACTTGCCGGGTCGTCTATTGGGAATGGATGTATAGTTGGGTTCATCGTAGTCGGTGTAAAATATGTTCTACTTTACGCTGCCAACTGTCTGTATTTTCTGCCATATAGCTCCTTATCTCTGATCGAAAGTAGAATGCAACAATAATAGGGGTTGGAATTAACAGCAGGATTCTGTATACTATGGGAAAGTAGCCGTACACGTCCTGATATGCAGTGAAAGGCTCTGTCGTTAGAAGCAATACAATTATCGGAACGAATGTTTTTTCTATGGTAGTACCGCGGAAAAATCTGCTTTCTCTAAACGCTTTATATACCTCGATCACCAAGTAAAATACAAGTGCGAACGAAACTGGCGCAAGTATACCTGCCGTTACTTGCACGGCATATGATACGAATATCAATGTGGCACCATGTTTGCCTAATTGGAAGGTGTCTTTCCGTAATTCATCAAGTTCATACAGAATTTCGTCGTTATATTTAATCCAATCCACGAGCTGAGTTGATCCTCTGTCTATGAGACTGCTTGAATTGCCGATAGGATCACATTTTGGGGATCTTTCCGCGGAGATGACGGTCGCTAAACTTGCGATGATCCATCCTACGCCGATTCCAAGAAATATTGATGCATAAGTTGAAAGAATATCAGAACTGACTAAACCCCAATTGTCAGACAGAATGTTTGTTTGCCATAGCAGACCCTTTTCAGTAATAGTAGAATTATTTTCGGCGAAAGTTGCATTTGTTGCTCGGAAAACCGCAAATCCACTCAAAGCAATTACAGTTACGACTGCTACAAAGTAACTTCTGAGTATATTCAGGATATTTTCATAGTCTGCCTTTTGCTGTTCAATAGCCCATTGAAGTGATTCTATCTCTTGGTCGTTCACACGCTTCACATTGAATAGTAGCCACTAAAGTGAGTTGCCAGTGAGAGATTTCGTCTACTTAGCGATATTATACGGCTACCCATGTGGTAATACCGCCGAACCGATCTTCCGGGGTTCAACCCACCTTTACGGGCCGAAAAGGGTGCTCCGTTAGTCCGGTCGTCGGACATGGCTGCTACGTCTGCCCGGACGGGCAGGTTTTCGGCGACCGTGCCGGTGGGGGGATCGGCCCCAACAGGACACTTCTTTCGGTCGAAGCCTCGGGGGTAACGCTTTTCCGTGCAAAGCACATGTAACTGGTATGAAAGTGCAACAACGTACAGTGGATGTTACGGAGCATCGTCGCCCCGAACAGGGTGAGATTCCGGCCCCGAAGGTGGGCGGGCAACGT
This sequence comes from Halobacteriales archaeon QS_4_69_34, assembly GCA_003021045.1. Taxonomy (GTDB): domain Archaea; phylum Halobacteriota; class Halobacteria; order Halobacteriales; family Halococcaceae; genus PXRN01. The sequence continues at coordinate 186,319 of PXRN01000003.1, forward strand.
TTGACCGAAGCCGAGACCCGGAATCTCCCGGAACAGGAATACCGTGTCGGAGAAATCGCGTATGTCAGGCTCGAATTGGACGGGGTGAAGCCCTTTGTAGTCGAATCAGCGCGTCTCGGTCGCTATCCCGATTCCGGTGAATTAGGGGTGAGGTACACCCTGAAACGGAGTGGGTTGAAGGAGCCGATGCACGTGTGGCAGAAGCACCTGCTCGACTGATTTTCTCTCGGACTTTTCCGGTGTTCGATCCGACGGGATAGCCGGTGCTGTCCGATTCGACTGCCCGTCAGTTCCGCTGAACACAGGTGGTGTGGTGGTGGAAGGACGGAGGCCGAGGGATTAGACGACGGAGGGACGGGAGTACGACGGACAGGGGACGGAGGATGGAAAGGAAAAGCTGCGCGGGGTCGGCCGGAATAGCTGCTGTTCCGGTAGAATAGCTGCTGTGGTCGTTCAGGCCGAACTACACCTGTCGGCCGGATAGCTGCTGTTCGGCAGCACGTGCTGTAGAACAGTATACTATATTGAGGTCGACCACTTCCCCGTTCCGTACGTGCCTACTTAAACCGCGACAAAACGCCCTTAGTAATAGAAAGGGCGATATGACGTGGTTTAAGTACCCCCGTAGGGGACGGGGCATGATCCTACAGCACGTAGCACAGCATCCTCCCTCTTTGCCTCGGCAGTCTTTTCCATCCGTCCTCGGTGTCCCCCGTCGAGCCATCACCGGCGTCCTCCCCACCACACCCACCACCTGTGTTCCGCGGGACTAACGAGCAGTCGACTTCGACCGGTCAGCGTTCAATCGGACGGGTCCACGACCTTCCACCGTGCCCCCTGTCCGCCAGAACTGTCCCGTTCGACCTCACCGTGCTCGTCAAGTTCGTTCAGTGCGCGCTCGATCTTTCGCTTCGGCTCATGCGGAATCCGATCCGATATTTCATCCGTTTTCCACCAAGGACTGTCCCGATGTTGGCTCCCGACGATGCTCTTGATCTCGGACTGTAGCCGGGGCACGTATTCGACTGTAATCGGCTCCACCGTCGGAACCCACTCCGGCAGCTTCGAGGTCCGAACGAAAATGTCGGTACGCTCTCCGTCCCGACCGAACCGCATTACCGCCTGATACACCGCGTCCTCGGTCATGTGACGATATACGTCGTTCCCGAAGCTGTCGGATTCGTCCCCGACGACCCGATAATCCAGTTCATTCCCCCGGTTTTCGCTCACCTGCTCGATCCTCTTTCCCCGGAGCGCCCCCAGCATCTTGATGTAGCTATCCCCGAAGTGGGGACTGCCGATAACGACGCCAACACGTTCGTTCCGGAACGAATTGGACCCGCGCATGTTCCCGTACCACTCAGTGTCTTTACAGACGCCGAGCACGTCGTACTCGGACGGTCTGTATACTCCCTCAATGGCCTTCTTGCCGGTGATGAGGACCGGATTCATGCCCTCGATTTCGCGGACCTTCTCCAGAATGTCGGCGTCCATTTTCGGATCGATTATCTCCCGGTTTCCGCCGGACACCGAATACCGTGGATTCTCCGGACTCTTGACGGGTACGATCCTACGGGGGTTCACCTCCGTAGCGAACTGCTGCTTTTCGTCCACGGTCAGAACCTCCCGAGTCCGAAGGGACGGGTACACGTGCATCCGCCACAGCTGCTGGCATGGCGTTGCATCCAGCGCGAGTACGTTGTTCGCGTCCTCAAGGTCCGGCGGAAGGAGTAGATGTACGGTCCCATCGTCCGGTTCGTATGCTCCGGCCCTTCGATCGTCCGGAAACTCGACGTGTTCGTACCCGTTGCCCAAGTCCCGGCCGAAAAGCAGTGCGTAAGTTATCAGCGGAGCGAGGGCATGCCCTTGTCCGTTAGTATCCAGCACATGTTGACCGTCCCGCTCCGGCGGATGTTGGTCGAAGTGCAACCGGGCCTTTACCTTCGGTTCAACCGCGTCGGGGTCGTTCCGGGCGTCCATAATCTCCCCGTACCCGTCGAAGGGTAGTTCCGGGGTTTCCCGGCAGTAGGTCGTTACGTACCCCGCTACGTCGTCCGCATCGAACCGCGTTCGGAACGTGCTACCTGTCCCTTCGTCAAAGACTGGCGTCCTGTTTTGGACGTATCGAGCGTTGTGCGCGTAACTGTAGTGCGCTATCAGGATCGGAACGTCCTCGGGTTCGTCCGGATGTTTCCGGATGCACGGACAGGTCGTATCGTTTTCTTGACAAGATAGGTTCTCTCCGAGTGCTTTGTGAATCTCGAAGTTGGTCGCACCCTGTTCTCGAAGGGTGACGATCTTCTTTTCCTCGGGTGTGCTCGCGTTCGACGGGTCCTCCGGTGCTGCCGGACAGTCGCCGTATATGTCGGGCAGGGTATAGATTTGGTCGCCGAGGCCCCTGTCCCGACAAGCGTCGGCTACTTCGATCTTGTTCTCATTCCTGCCCACGAGGATCGTCACCGACTCACCCGCTGCTACGGCGCTTGCACCCACTTCCCGAGTCTTTCCCAAACCGGGAGGGGCTTCGACAATACCCGGCGTATTCGACCGCATGAGGTTATGCAGTTCCGCGGTCAACTTCGCGCGGTATTCGTCTCGACGTGAGTCCTCCGTCACTCCGACTCACCTCCGTCGTCGCTAACCCAGTCGTGGTCGGGTATATCGAACCGAGTGTCCCGGTCCTCGGAATCGTCCTTGAAGGTGTCACCGTAACTCGCCCGCCAGTCAGCCTTCCGTACCGCGTTCTCGACTGTACGATCAACATAGTCCGGCCGGTCTATCTTGTCGTCCGGCCGGAGTGGTCCCCGGTGCGTCCGCAACAGGGTCCTCGTTTGATCGGCGTCGAAGTGGTGGAATCGCAACGAACAAGCGAGTCTGAAATCGAACCGGGACCAGTCCGGTTTCGGATCGCCGTCCTCGGGTACAATGAACGAGTCGGAGTGGTCGATAACCGACGGGACCTGCTCGGAGAGATAGCTGTCAAGTCGGCCGTACTCGGCCCGTAGCTCGGACAGGCTGATTCCGAGCGCATTGGTCGGGTCGTTCGGCGCAACAGCCGACAAATCGATCGAAGGGCTGTCCGGTTCGACAGTAGTGGCCGGAGTAGCAGGTCCCTCGGGTTCCGTCGACTCGCTACGGGTATCCAGAAATTCCGCGCATAGGTCATGCAGCGCGCCGTCGTCGGGCAGTATGTATTCCGGCGTCCGATCCAATGTGTGACCCGTCACGGTCAGAAATCCGTCCGCGTCGTACACTTCGACCTCGCCGTGCGTGCCTGCCCACTCGGGCTTTTCTCCCCGCGTATAGACGTGGATTCCTGTCAACGAGGGGCTAAACTCCCAGTAGCCACCTAACTGCTCAATCCAGTCCCGGGTCCACGGAGCAATATCCTCCCAGCAGGGACGGTCGTTTCCGTCCCCGGGGTTGTAGTCAACCACGTCGTCGAAGTCGACAACGGTCAGCGGGTCACGGTCCGACAGGATAATCCCGATCCCGTCCGGTTGAAGGGAGTCCGTGTATTCCTTCCCGACCTCGGAGAATCGTTTCCCGTTGTCGGGGTCGGTCGCGTCGAACGTATGCCAGTCCCGCGGGCCCGAGCCGTGGCGTTCTATCGGCAACTTCGCCGGTTTACCGCTGTCGCGTTCGTCGTATCGCCACGTCAGCCAGAAGTCCCGCTTCCACAGGTCGTCGGGGAGAACGGGCATCCCGTGTTCCCGGAAGATCCTCGGGGTCGTACTCGGATTCCGCCGAGGATCTGGTAGTTCGACCGTACCGGGCGTCTGTTCGACGCCGGGAGCGGTGTCCTCGGACCGGCTCTCCGTCTTTCCGACGGATTCCGCTACGGCCATACTCGGACCTCCCGTTTGGTGGTATTGCTGTTCGGCCCTCTGTCAGAACCGAAAGGTTTTCCGTCGTCGTAACGTATGGGTAATTGCTGTCTATCATATTGGCTGTCCTTGTCCGTAGGGACTGCCCGATGCGCCCCACTCCTCACAGCGGAACGAATCGAGCAGTTTGCGGACTCTTTCGCTACCTTTCTGCCCCTATCTTCCAGTTTTCCACCAACCGAGTAGTGGCATCACTACTGATTGATGGTCCGATCGCTTCGGATTGAATGGGCTTACAGGTGCGACAATCAGGGGAAAGCGGACGGGTCAGCTACTTGTCCGAACCTCCCGTCTGTTCGTCCAAGAGGGTGTAGAGCACGTCATTCCATGGAACTCGCGTCGTGCCGTACTCTTGTTCGGTGTACTCTTGAAGCAATTCGTGGGTTTCCGGGAAAACGGCCACCGAGGTCTTATCGGCCTGATGGGGATTCTTTGTTGCCATACCCTTATGTATGTCGCCCGGGTATATAAGTCTTTCGCCCCCCAGCATATACCGTCAGACCTGCTACGTCCCGTAGCTTCGATAACCGAACTCTTTGTTGAAGTAGCCTGATACCGTCGAATTACGCCGTTCGTTCGACCAGACAATACCTGCATTTCGCCGGACAGGTCAGCTCGCGTCAGAGAAAACCTTTTATGGGTCGGTGGCGATCGTGTCAGATCGGGACTACCTCGGGGGGGGTCCCTCCTGACAGAGTTTTTAAATAAGCTGATATATTATTTTAGTCCATGCAGTAGCGTACCTCTACTGCCAAAATCTGGCAGTTTCATAGCCGAGATTTCAGGCGATTTGAGCCTCCTACCAACGGATTTCAAATCGACCAGTATCACCCCCCGATCCGAAAAAATTCAGGGAGTGTAAATCCACCCAAATCTCAGATTCCATGATAAAGGACCGAAAGATTTATAAGTCCGGAACTATTACATGTAGACGGGTCGAGCTTTACCGTTCGATCCGTCTACGTCTGTCTATTCGTCTACGTCTGGACCAACCGAGCGCTCTGTGCCGTAACAGGCTCGGATCGTCAGGTTCTCGGGGCGGGCGTGAAAGTCCGTCCTTCGTCGCACAACATGGCTGTATCTACTACGATTGGCGTTCACGAAGCGGAGATTGACCTCATTAGAGAGGCAAACGAGCAACTGTACGACGGGCAGGCTCCGGCGTGGATCGTCGTCCGGGATTGCGTGGAATCGCGTTTGGACGACGAATGACTGCCCTGTCCTCCCGGAACTGAAACGTCGCTAACGATTGGCGAAATCATGACAGACAAACAGACAGTCTCGATCGAACTGACGGACGAACAGGTCGAACAGCTGACCACCCATGTCCGGGAACAACGAACCCGTAAGGCTGACAACATGCAGGATTGGCTCGGATACACGCCGGAGGAACTGTCCGACAACAGGGAGGACCTGTCGGCCGACAAGAGCGTTGCATGGCTCGTCTCTCGCGCCCTGTCGGAGCACAACTGATGGCCGAGTCAATCATCTACTCCCGACGCGAGTACGAGGACCTTGCTGCTGCCGATACCGTCCCTTCCGGCCAAGAGGCTCCGGTCGACCCGGAACAGCGGGAATTTGAACGGAGTGTCGTAGCCGTTCTGTCAGACAAGTACGATCGTTCGCCGGCAGAAGTGCTGGATGCCGGCGAACTGGTCCTCCATATGGATACGTTCTCGATCGCACCGGAGGACGTGTAAATGTCCTCTTGGGCGACCGACAGTTCCGCCGACGACGGGGCCGACTACGACGGTGAGCTTAATCTGGCGGAAGTGTCTGACAGGTTGAACGATCCTGGGAAGTTCGTGGATCATTCCGAGGTTCCCGAGGACCCTGCCGTCCGGGAGGAACTGTTCTGAATGGCCCTCACCGACCTGTTCCAGAGCCGAGAACGGTTCCGGGTTTCACTTGACGGCGAGGCCCTTCGCTATGCACTGATTTCAACAAATCGACAGGGATACCCCCGTCAGCGAAAAGTCGACAAGTTGAACCAAGATGAAGTGCGCGTCTCGCTAAATATCGATCCCGACGAATTGCCGGAGGACATGGATGGTGACGACGTGGACCACCTTGAGGACAGGGTGGCCACTATTCTGTACGACGAATTGGACCTTGCGCACCATCGGAACCGATAACTGGCCAAACCCTCAATCCCGGTTCTATCGCATTTAGCAGCCACGTATCGCCGGATTCGTCCTTTTCCCGGTCGACGGTCCTGTCTCGGTGGAGACAATGCTGGCCACGTCGCGTGACCTCGGATCGAGTGACCCCGAAAGAGGAGTACGATGCTGCTACCGCCCGTGCGAAGCACATCCGGCCGATACCGGAAGATGATCGACCGTATCACTATTCTCTCCGTGCGGGAGTACGGAGGATTCTATTCGGGCAGTCAAGATAGCGTACCGTCGCGCGGACGTTCGCCAGTTCCCCCGAAAATTCGACGGTCGCGCTAAGACAGCTTTCCTTTCGGACGGCGCAGACGACGCTGTGAGCGCGATCGTTCGGATCGGACGTTTTCCCTTTCGGTCGGACGTGAGCGCGATTACACGCGAATCTGACGCTTTCTCGACTGTCTGATAGGTTCCGGACGGGCCGAGTTGTTATCCCATTCGATTGAGGGCGTTACGTCGATCCTCTGGAGGGGCCTGATCGTACTTCATCGTTGTCAATTTCGATCGGTGTCGGAGTTGGGATTGAGCAGCAGCAAGCCCCTCCTCCCGAGCCATGTACGTGCCGACCGAGTGCCTGATCGCGTACCACGTCATTTGCCGGTTCTCGGTCGGAATGTTGGCTATCTCACACAGTTTTGAGAGAACGTACTTTAACGACGACGACCCGTATGGGTTCTCCTCACGAGTGAGCCACAATCGGTCCGACTCGTCGTACCTGTCGTATAGGGTACGTTCATCCAACCACCGGGACAGCATTTCAGCGGTACGGGACTGGATGCTCACCGTCCAATGTTCGTCCGATTTGGCAGCGTCCTTCGCGGGTATACGGAGCACCGCGTTGTCAGTATCCACCCACGAGGGTCGTGCGCGACCTACCTCCACCGGCCGTAATCCAGCATCGAGTCCTGTCCAAACCAGCGACGGGATCTTGAACCCGTTAGCTCGCTCGAAGTCCCCCCGATCTACCTCTGACATGGGCTTCTCGTAACGACGGGCCAGCAGTCGTTTCCATTCTCGCCGGTCCTCTGGAGTGATCGCACAGTAGTGGGGCACGGAGCCGTATTCGAGGGCAGCCTCTCGAATACGACGACGTTCCTCCCGAGTGAGATAGTCCCTCGGTTGTGCCGAGGGATCGCGTTGCGCGAACGACATGGACGGTTCCCACTCGTCGGCACCGTGCTGTTGGACCCGCCAGCGCCAGTATGTCTTCAGCGTTTTGACATGATTGGTCTTGTGTGAGTTGCTATGGTCCGAGTACGCCAGTTCTTGGACGTACTTGTCGGTGTGGTCGTGGGTGACATGGGTGGTGTACCCGTCCTCTCGGTCCCATACCCAGCGGTAGATCTGGTCCAAGTTGTCGGCACGGTTCCGAGTGGTGGTCTCGGCGTATCCTTCCGCACCGTCCGGGTCTTTCCCGATGTTGGCCATCCACGCCACAAGTTGCTCTCGGTGGTGGCGATAATCCACTCTCTGTCGTTCCGACAGCAGCACCCACGATTTCGCCGGAATCAGCGTGATCCCCCGATATTGATTCTGTTCAGCCCGAACTTTCTCCGAAACCGCCCGACGGCGGGCGGGTTCGCTGATTAGCCGAGTCTCGAAAGAGTTGCTCATGTTGTGTCCTTCCCTTGGTAGAAGGACCGATAACCGCATGAGGGAACGGCGTTGAGTCAATTCGGATAGGTGATTTTTCGTCCCGAACGCCAAGCACTCTGTCCAAACTGAGCTAAGCGCCCCGCGTCCGGGCTTACAGGTGAGCGCGAGTTAAACCTCGCGGTCGCCGCCCGGTTTCGCGCCGCTTATCCCGCCCGCGGCGATTCACGGGCTATGCCGGCCGGCGAGCGCGCTCGCGGCCTGCTCGAACTCACGCGGCCCGCCAACGCCGTCGCCGCCGGCGTGTTGACGCTCATCGGCGCGTTCGTCGCCGGGGTCGACGCCTCGGCCATCGTCCGGACTGGCGCGGCGGTCGGCGCGACCGTCCTCGCCGTCGGCGCGGGCAACACGATCAACGACTACTTCGACAGGGAGATCGACGCGATCAACCGCCCCGACCGGGCGATCCCGCGCGGCGCGGTCACCCCCCGCGCGGCGCTCGCGTTCAGCCTCGTTCTGTTCGCCGGCGCGGTCGGCCTCGCGCTGTTGTTGCCCCTCGCCGCGCTCGCCATCGCGGGCGTGAATCTCCTCGCGCTCGTGGCCTATACGGAGCTGTTCAAGGGCCTGCCCGGTGTCGGAAACGTCGTCGTGGGCTACCTCGGTGGGAGCACCTTCCTGTTCGGCGGGGCCGCAGTGGGCGAGATCGATTCCGGGGTGCTCGTCCTCTTCGTCCTCGCGGCGCTCTCGACCGTCGCCCGCGAGATCGTCAAAGACGTCGAGGACGTCGCCGGCGACAGGCAGGAGGGTCTCCGGACGCTCCCGATCGTCCTCGGCGAGCGCCGCGCGCTCCTGATCGCGGCGGGTGTCCTCGCGATCGCGCTGTTCGCCAGCCCCGCGCCCTACCTCCAGTCGACGTTCGGCTGGCCGTACCTCCTCGTGGTCGCGTTCGCGGACGGAGCGATGATCTACGCCGCCGCCGAGAGCTTCGCCGACCCCACCGCGGGCCAGGAGCACCTCAGCTACGCGATGTTCCTCGCCGGCCTCGCGTTCGTCGTCGGCCGGATCGCGGTGCTGGTATAGCCGCGGTGCGCTGACCGAACCGACCGTGCCGACCGGCCAGCCGGCGGGCTCGCGGCGTCGAAGCCGAACTGCGGACGAGGCGGTCGCCGCGGCGGTATCCTTTTGCCCGCGCCCGCCGTTCCCGCAGCCATGCCCGTCGAAAGCGACGCGGAGCTGCGCGAGATCCTCGGTCTCGACACGGTGGCCGTCGTCGGCTGCTCGTCGACCCCCGGCAAGGACGCCCACGAGATCCCGAGCTACCTCCGCGAGCACGGCTACGAGGTCGTTCCAGTGAACCCTGCCGCCGAAGAGATCTTCGGGCGCGAGGCCTACGACTCGCTGGCCGACGTCGAGGAGACGATCGACATCGTGGACGTGTTCCGCCCGAGCGAGGAGGTGGGCGGGATCGTCGACGCCGCGCTCGACCGCGAGGACGCCCCGGTGATCTGGACCCAGCTCGACATCCGCGACGAGGAGGCGACCGAACGCGCCGAAGCGGCGGGCCGTCGGGTGGTCGAGGACCGCTGTATGAAGGTCGAACACCGGCGGCTCCGTTGATATCGAGCTTCGGGTTGCGCTCGACGGTCGTCGCCAGAACCGGTTCGGGGACGCGACACACCTCGGACGCAACATATCCAATCCAACACAACACTATTATTGTCGTGGTTTTCGAAGAGGGGGGACAAGCCGGCCCCGCCCTGACTCGCGATCACGGTCGGGACAATCGGGCGGCTGGCCCAGACAACCATGAGAGGAGGCAAACCACTGCTGGGAGTACTGCTCGCGGGACTGCTGGTCGCGTCGACAGCGGTGGCGTTCGGCACGTTCGCCGGCGCGACCGGGTCCCAGCAACAGACTGGCTGTAGCGACTACGCCGTCGAGCTGAACACGACCGAGCCGCTGTCGCCGGTCGTGGCGACCTTCTACGGCGGCGAGGACGGCTGCAACGTCCCCCAGAGCGCGATTCCCGAGGGACAGACTTCGGTCACCATCGGCGCGATCGAAATCACGACGGGAGGGGGACTGAACTTCACGGACTTCACGCCGCTCTCGCGCCAGTTCGTCGGCGTCGATCGGGGCGGAAACAACTCCGCGATCGCGGCGACAGGTGCGATCGACGCCCCGCTGGGTTCGACCGTTCAGGACGTGACGATCATCGACAACGGGAGCGGGTTCAATGCCACGTTCAAGCGGAGTCCGGTGACCGGTCGGTTCGTGAGAGTCAGCGCGGGCGACGAGCTGCTCACCCGGATCGGGGGGAAGGATGCAAACAACAACAGCGTCGCCGACATCCAGACCGGTCCTGCCGGGACGTACCAGCTCACGGCCGTCGGATATGCCGCTAACAGCAGCTTCGTCACCGAACCCGTCACCGGCACCCTCACCATCGGGCAAAACGAGACCGGTGACAACCGGACGACCACCGAAACCGAGACGACCATTACGGCCGACGCCAACACGACGACCGAAGCCGACGCCAACACGACGACCGAGACCGACGTCGACGCCGATACGACGACCGAAGCCGACGCCAACACGGCGACGGCCACGGCGGTCAGCACGCCGTCTACGACGGCGGAACCTACCGCGGCTGGCACGACGACTAGCACGGCTGAAGAGCAGGACGACACGGCCGGGCAGACGACCGCCACGACGACCGCCGACGGCGGCGATGGCAAGGCCAAACGGGCCACCGACGATACTGATGGCGATGGCACAGCCGGCAGCAACGGCAAAGCGAAGATGGCCTGATGCGGTAGAAATCCCCGGCGATCGAACCGCGTCGAGAGCCCCACACGAACCGGCGCGGACGATGTCTATATCTGCCGAGGGCCGGTGCTTTCCATAGTACCCTCCGACGACCTCGGCAGCCGCCAGGACGGCGAGAGGTCAGGGATCGTCCTCGCCGTCGGCGATTTCGAGCCGTAGCTGGGGGACGACGTTGCCGGCCCGATCTTCGGCGATGACGGCGACTTCGTAGGGAGTCCCGAGCGAGCCGTTCTCGACGGTGAACGTCGTGTTCCCGCTGCTCTCCGATCCTCGGGCTTCGAAGGTTCGCTGACCGATAGCGCTGAGGGTATCGGTGCCCGTGGTCAGCCGCACGCGCACTCGCTCGAGGTCGCCGTCCGGGTCCGAGACGCGCCAGCCGACGTCGAGCACGACGGTGGCGTTCCCGCCGTCCGTGCTCCGGTCTTCGACAGTGAGCGCATCGACCGATGGCAAACGGTCCGCTGCTGGAGCGCCGGCCGACGTCTCGGTTCCGGCGGTCGTCGTTCGGGTGGACGGCGCTTCGGTGGCTGTCGTGGTCGGAGCCGCGGTGGCCGCGGTCGAGGGAGTCGCCGTTGACCCCCTCTCTCCGCCGGGACCTGCTTCTGTCGTCGTACCGTTGCTACCGTTCGTGCCGCTCCCGTCGTCGGCCGCGGTCGTCCCGCCGGTCGCCGCTGGCCCCCGAGACGGGGTGTCGATCGTGCCAGTCGCCGTGTCGTCAGGTGCTACTCCCCCGTTCGAGCCGTCCCCGCCGAGGAGGCCACCGAAGCCGCCCGCGACGAGCCAGCCGAGGCTGGCGATGACGACGAGTACGGCGACCAGCGCGATCGTCGCGGTGAGCGTCCCCCCGTCGATGGAGACTCCCTCTCCACCGGTGGCAGTCCCACCGGTACTCGGGGCTTCCGTGCTGTCCTCGCTGTCGCCGGCGAAGACGAAGCCGCTCTGCTCTTCGTCCGGTCGTTCCCCACCGTCGGTCGTCCCGTTCTTGCCGTTCGTCATGGATCGTCTCCCTCGGTCGCCCCGGCCGACACGCCGTTCTAACGTGACCGACATAGGTTCTTCCTTCGTCGTCGAAACCGCGTTTCGCTGCTCAGTCCGATGTGCGCGCCACGCATCGCGACTCTCACGCGAAACGAGGCGTCGCCCCACCGATGAGGGTCGCCCCGCTCGGGGGCGCTCCGCTCGGAGCGACGGAAGGAACGCGACCGGACTGCGATCAGCGCTGTGTGTCGCTCGTCCCTCCCGCTCCCGGCTCGGAAGCGCTCGCCGCTTCCGGGGTCGGGTTCGGCTCGCCGTCGGCGGCCGTCGATCCGTCCCGTCCGCTCGACGTGCCCGGCTCGGCGTCCTCGATACCTGCCTCGGCGAGCACCCGCTCGACGTCGACGTCCCGTGTCTCGGCGAGCGCTCCGAGGAGCGCTCGCTGCTCGTGCAGCTCGTGTTCGATGCGCTCGACGCGTTCGCCGGTCGTCTCGACCTGCTCGCGCATCGCCGCGACCTGCTCTCTGAGCTCGTCGACCCGCCCGTAGAGCTTCTCGGCCATGTCGGCTACCGTCTGGAGCTTCTTCGCCGTGCTGCCCAGTCCCATATCGCTCGCTCGGCGTGGAGATACGTGGCTCTTGTGTTCGAGCGGCCCCCTTTCGGTCCGCCGGTTCGTGTCCGACCCGCGTGGGCGCGCAGCGCCCGGCGCGGGCGTTCGCCGCGATTAAGGGCGATCCCCGCCCAGTCCGGGCATGGACGGCACGCGGCTCGCGCCCCTCCTCGGCATCGCCGGCTGTCTGGCCGCTCTCGGCGCGCTCGCGACTCCCTACGCGCTCGTCGCCGACGCCTCGGCGGTGGGCGTTTACTACGCGACGGGCGCGATCAACCCGCTCCTCGCGGTGCTGTTCTGTGCCGTCTCCGTCGTGGTCTTCGCCGCCGGTCGGCAAGGTCGGACGGATCCGGCGCTCGCCGCGGGCGTCGCGCTGGTCTTCGGGGTCTGTATCGCGCTCGTCGCCGCTGCGTGGGCGCTCACCGTGCCCGAATCCGTCGTCTTTCAGCTTTCGGAAGCGGCCGCGCTCGCCACGCATCGCTGGGCACTCGTCGCCGTCTCGCTGTCGGTCCCCGCCGCCGGCGCGTGGTACGCCCGCGCGCTCGGGCTCCTGTGAGGCCGCGATCCCCCACAGAGGGCGATGGCGATCCCCGTGGAAAGCTGGGGGGTCCTTTTCCCCGGAATCGACGGCGGCGGCCTGTGAGCCCGCAGAGCGCGCCACGGAATCTCCCCGCGCACCGAACAGCCGCCAGTGCGGTGTGGGGCGAGTGATTCGCCACCCATATGCCCTTCCGTCGGGTCCGGGAGGTATGATCGAAACCGCCCTTCTCCTCGGTGGGACCGTCGGCGTGAGACACGCCCTCGAAGCGGACCACGTCGCCGCCGTGGCGACGCTGACCGACGAGGCGACACGACCGGGATCGACGGGTGCCGCGTGGGGGATCGGCCACTCCATCCCGGTTCTCGCGCTGAGTGGGGTCTTCCTCGCGCTCGGTCTCCGCGTCCCACCCGCCGCCACGACCGCCGTCGAGGCGTTCGTCGCCGTCGTCCTCGTCGTACTGGGCGTCCGGGCGATCGCCGGCCACGAGGCGATCGGAACGGCGATCCTGCGACACGCACACGGGGGCGGCGGCGAAGAAGCCGGCGGCGGCCACCTGCACCTGCGTCTCGTCGGGCGGGAGGTCGGCGTCGGCCACACGCACGCCGACGAGGAGTCCTTCGCCGTCGGCGTCGTCCACGGCCTCGCCGGGAGCGGGGGCGTCGTCGTCGCCCTCGCGGCCGCCGCCCCGACCGCCGCCGGCGGCGCTGCGTTCCTGCTCGGGTTCTCGCTCGCGACCGTCGTCGCGATGGGGCTCGTCGCGTGGGGGTGGGGGCGTGCCGTCGGGCGCGCCGACGCGCTCCGCACGGCCGCCGGGGTCGCCAGCGTCGCCGTCGGCACCCTCTTACTCGCCGAGATCGCCGGGATCGCCGCTCTCCCGTGAACCGCGATGCCGCCGCTCGACGCCGGGAGCGGGAAAAGCTTGAAGCGTGCGCCGCCGCGCGGGACGGACGGACACACCGTGAGAGTGCCACGACGGCAGTTCCTCGGTGCGTCGGCGCTCGCCGTGCTCGCGGGCTGTCTCGGCGACACGGACGACGACGCGGGAACCACGGCGACGCGGGGCACGGCGGCGACCGAAGCCGGGAGCGCGACGAACCGGACGCGACCCGGGACGCCATCCGACGCCGCGACGGCGACCGCGGACGAAACGGTTCCCGAGGGAACGACGGCGGAGACGGTCGAACCCGGGAGAGGGTCGGAGAAAACGGGAGCGGAGACAGGAGCCGAAACGACCGAGGCGGGAACCGAGGCGACCGATAGCGAGGCGACCGATCCCGAAACCACGCGCGACGGCCCGGCCGACGCCGGTCGCGCGCGGATCGGCTTCACCGGCGACGTCATGCTGGGCCGGAGCGTCGACGAGTACCGCGACTCGCGCCCGCCCGAGTCGCTCTGGGGCGATCTCCGCTCCCGGCTCGATGCGCTCGATGGCCTGTTCGTCAACCTCGAAACCACGATCTCCGAGCGGGGCGAGAAGTGGCCCGACCGGACCTACTACTTCCGGGCGGACCCGGACTGGTCGATCCCGGCGCTGCGGACCGGGAACGTCGCGTGGGCGAGCCTCGCCAACAACCACCTGCTCGACTTCGGGACGGCGGCACTGCTCGATACGGTCTCGAACCTCGATCGAGCCGGGATCGCCAACTCCGGTGCGGGCCGGGACGTCGAGGCGGCCCGCGAGCCGGCCCGCGTCACCGCCGGCGGCGTCGACGTCGCGCTGGTGTCCTTCACCGACAACTCGCCGGGCTACGCCGCCGAGTCCGACAGGCCCGGCACGGCCTACGTCGAGATGGACGTCGACGATCCCCGTACTCGCCGGATCGTCCGCGGGGCCTTAGAGCGGGCGCGCGAGTCGGACCCCGATCTCCTCGTCGCGTCGCTGCACTGGGGACCCAACTGGGTCGTCCGCCCGGACGAACAGTACGTCGAGTTCGCCCACTGGCTCGCCGACGAAGGGGTCGACCTCGTTCACGGCCACAGCGCGCACGTCTTCCAGGGCGTCGAAGTGTACGGGGGAACGCTGATCCTCCACGACACCGGGGATTTCGTCGACGACTACGTGGTCAAAGAGGGGCTGCACAACGACCGGAACTTCCTGTTCGAGGTCGCGCTCGACGCATCGGGGTTCGCGGAGCTCCGCCTGCTCCCGGTCGAGATCGACGTCGGCGTCCACCGGGCGAGCGAGGAGGCCGCCGCGTGGGCACGTGAGCGAATGACGGAGCTCTCGGCGGCGTTCGGGACGACCTTCGAGCGCGACGGCGCGGCGCTGGTGCTCCCGCTCGATGACGCTTGACCGACCGTCCGCCACGCTCGCGTCGAGGCCATCGGCGGACGACGCCGCGTCGGCTCAGGACTCCGAGGAGAGCACCTGGACGTCGAACTTCGATCGCCACCGGTAGCGCCGCCCGCCCCACCGGAACTCCCGCCCGAGGACGCCGGCGGCCAGCCCGAGCGGGGCCAGGAGGAACGCGGGCCACGCCAGCAGCCACGTCCACCGGCGGACGCCGAGATACCGGTAGGTCGCCGCCGCGACGAGGGTGGCCAGTCCGGCCGCCACGGCGGGCGCGAGCAGGCTCAGCCCGGCGAACAGCACGAGGCCGAGGAGCCCCCGCCGCGCGCCCGCCGGGTCGGTCATGTAGACGATCCGGTTGTTCCGGACGGCGCGGTTGGCCACCGCACGCGGCGTGCCCGCGACCGGGACCTCGGAGACGAACTCCCGGGTCGTCGTTACGCCGGGACCGCCGTACTCCGCAGCCAGATGCTCCCAGAGCAGGCCGTCGTCGCTCACCGTCCGTCGGAGATCACCGACGAGCGCGTCGAGGTTCACGTCCCCGCGGGTGAACGTCACGCAGCCACCCCAGACGCGGTCCGCTCGCTCGATCGCGAGCGACCCGAGCACGGCCCCCGCAGGTTCGAACAGCCGCCACGCCCAGCCCTCGCTCACGAACACCGGTACGCCCGAGACCGGGCCGTGGCGCTCGCCGAGCGCTTCGAGACGGGCGAGCCAGCCCTCGGCGTGAGCGAAGTCGGCGTCGGTCCAGACGAACCGGCGTTGGTCGGGCGCGGCGCGTTCGAGGCCGTGGGCGATCGCGTTGGCCTTGCCCGAGCAGCCGGTCGGCTCGCCGGCGACGAGCAGCCTGACGCTCGCGTCGCCGGCGTCGCCGTCGCTGTTCTTGCCGCCGTCGCTGTTCCCGTCACCGTTATTGCTCGCCTTCTCGCCGTCATCGCCGCTCTCGTCCGCGCCGTCGCCCCCGTTCTCGATGGCAGCCCGGAGCCGCGGATGGGTCGCGATCGGGTCGTCGGGCGCGTCACAGACGAACAGGAGTTCGTCGTCCGACCCCACCTGTGCGAGGAGCTCCTCGCAGGCGGGCGTCCACCGCCGGGTCGGCAGGAGCACGCTCGTCATCGTAGTGGGGAATCTCGTCCGGTCACAGCCCGTCGCTGCCGGCTCGTAGCTTCCGCTCACCCCCGGTGGCGCTCACTCCGTTCGCACCTTCCCGTCGGCGTGCGAGCGCACCCAGAGCTCGCCGATGCGCGAGAGCTCCGTCCGGTGGGACTTGCCCCCTTCGTCCTGCTCGATGTAGCCCTTGCCCCCGGGACCGAGCCGGTCGACGTTGTAGATGACCTTCGAGCGGAAGCTGTCGGTGTACTCCTCGCTCAGCTCGCGCGCGAGCGCCTTGGCGAGCTCGCTCACCGAGTCGAAGGGGCCGTCCTCGCCGAGCTTGAACAGGATGAGCTCCTCGAAAGGCTTGACGTTCGAGAAGGAGGCCACCGGAAGCTCGACGATGTGGCCGCCGGCGACCTCCTTCGCACCGATGGTCGTGCCGCGCTCGTCGAACTCCGCGAGGAGGTCGCGGGCGTCGGCCAGCCACGCGTCGACGCGTTCGCCGTCGGTCCGGCCGCCCCCGCGCTCGCCGTCGCCGGCGCGCTCGCCCGCGACTCGGTCGTCGGCGACCCGCTCGGCGAGGAGCTCGATCCCTCGCCGGAGCTCCTCGGCGAGCTCGGTCTCTAAGTACTTCTCGGGGATCGTGTAGTAGGTGTGGATGCGCTCGCGGTCGCCCTCGCGCTCGACCATGATCGAGTGGGCCGCGGTGGCGAACGCGAAGCTCACGGTCCGGGGCATCGCGCTGACGTTGACCCAGACCTCCCGGTCGGCGTCGAGCTCGGCGTTGACGAGGTCGTAGGCCTGCTCGAAGGCCGCGTCGTAGTCGTAGACGTCGCCGATGCGAAACCGCTCGGTCGCCGCGCCGAGCAGGTTCGTGAAGTCGTGTTCGAGCTTCCCCGCGAGCTTCCGGGAGTACTCGACGTTGGCCGCGCTGCCGACCGCCCCCTCGAGCAGGATCACCCGATCCACGTCGAGTTTGTCCCGGACGAGCGGCGCGATGAGCCGGTCGTAGTCGAACCCGACCGGCACGACGTGGGTCTGCATGGTCGGGTATACCCACGAGCCACGCTTAATTCTGTCTCCGAACGCCCGTCTGCGAGACGGGTGGACGAACGCGGACGACCCACCCGGAGGCAGGCGGGCGAATCCGAAACCCGATTACCGTGTGGGACCGAGGAACGGACGATGAGCACGGATCGCTGTGCGATCTGCGAGCGGGACGTCGAAACGACGCGCCACCATCTGACGCCGAAGAATCGAAAGGAGAGTCCGGTCGCCGCCATCTGTGAGTCCTGTCACCGCCAAATCCACGCCGTGTTCACCAACCACGAGCTGAAACACCGCTACGATACCGTCGCAAAGCTCAGGGAGTCGGCGGAGATGCGGAAGTTCGCCGCGTGGATACGGAAGACCGACAAGGAGCACGTGCAGGTCGACGAAACCGAGCGCGTCAGGGACTGGCGCGGGTGAGCGGCGGCGCGCGGCAATGGTGGATCGTCAGCATTCCGGAACAGAACGTAGATTTTTGACCATCGATCGATACGCGGGGGCATGACCGACCTCTACCGCATTCCCGTCGACGAACCGAATTACTCGCAACTCCTCGAGACACCGGTTTTGTTCGGTCGGCGTGACCATGTCCCGCCCGCACTCCGCGAACGCGGGCCAATCCGTCTCTGTGCTGTCAGGCCCGGTGAACGGAACGAACAGCTGTACAATGATCTGTCGCCGGGCGATGGGCTGCTCTTCTACCGGGGAGCGAAATACGACGACGCGAACGAAGGGCGGTACGTCGCCGTCGGTCGTGTTGGCGAGAAGGTGCGGCTGGACGAGACAGCCGCGACCGAGCTGTTCGGGACATCGGTGGCGCGGCGGGCATATACTGTGGAGGAATTCACGCCTAATCCGTGGTCGCGGGAGACGGTCGAGTCGCTCTTCGGCTACACGGGCTATCCGCAGGGACCGCAGCGCGTACACGACGAGCGATACGGAACCGTCTCGGGCGTGTTTGAGGAACTCGCCGGCAGCGAACAGGCTGAGAGTGGGCAGGGGTCACCGCTCGACGAGATCGTTCGGAACGCGCTGAACGGACGCGGGGAGTGCGACGGTTGCCCAGCACGCCGAGTGGGGAACTGCAAACGGGTCAACCCCGGACTGGGAGATTACGACGCGGACATCGCGTTCGTCACCGAGGAGCCCAAACACTCCGTAAACTGGGACGCCCACGAGGACTGGGCGGCGTGGAGCGGCCAGTACCTGCGGCAAAGGTTCCTCGATGCCGACGGTGGACCGTACATCCAGTCACTCCTCGACCCGCTCGGCGTCTCGATACAGGACGTGTGGATCGCGGATTCCCTGAAATGCCCGACCATCCGTGATGAAGACCTCAGGACGACGGCCGTACCGACGGACGAAGCCTTCAGCCACTGCCGGCCGTATCTCGAACGGGAACTCCGCGATGTCGATCCTGATGTCGTCGTGGCGCTCGGGAATCGAGCGAGTCAGCGTACGCTCTGTGTTCTGGGCCTGTCAGAAGAGATCCACACAAAGAGCGATGCGGGGCGAGTGTTCGAGACGGAACCACCGGTCGTGGTCTCGCCGCACTGGGGTGCGTACAACTACACGAGTGACGCGGAAGAAGCACGGCTGACCGATGCGGTCCGTGAGACACTCGCCCGCGTTTACGGTTAATACACCCGCGTTCCGTTCTCGACGGCGCGCTCGGGTTCGAGGTGGACGACGTCCCCGTCGGCGTCGTCGACGCCGGTCACGAGGCATTCACTCTCGAATCCGGCGATCGGGACCGTTCCGAGGTTACAGACCGCGAGGACCTGCCGGCCACATAGCTCATCGGTCGTGTAGTTGTCGGTGAGCCCGGCTGCCGAGCGGAGCGTCTCGCTCCCGAAGTCGACGTCGAGCTTGTAGACGTCCTTTCGCGCTTCGGGGAACGCCTCGGCGGCGACGATCTCGCCGACGCGCATCTCGACGTCCTCCAGGAAGCGTTCGGGCTCGATGGCGGGTTCCTCGATACCCATGCTCGGTTCTCGTTCGGGGTCGCCGTATAGCTGTCCCACCGGGAGCGTCGTGGGACGGCCGTCGCGGGGTGGTCGCTGCATGTCGGGCTGCCCTCGCGCCCTCGAAGGAGGTCGAACGAGCGCGTCCGACCGTCCTCGGCGTCCGCCTCGCTACACGCCGCTGCTGTGTACCGCCGTTCGCCGTGGTGGTCGTCGCGGTTGGGACGCCGTCGCGGTCGTGGTCGGGGTCGTCGGCTGCTGGGTCGACCGAGCGGCGCTGCTCGGGGATCGAAACGGGCGCTCGAACGGCTCTCCGTGGAGACTGGCGGGTCACGTCGCGTGCTCCTTGGCAGCCGTGTAGGCCTCGCGCACCCGCCGGAACGACTCGGGATCGCCGCCGTGATCGGGGTGGACCTCCTTTACCTTCTCGCGGTACGCCCCCCTGATCTCGCTCGGAGTCGCACTCGTCGGCAGTCCGAGCACCGCGAAGGCGGCGCTCGTGGCGTCGACGCCCCGGCCGTCTCTTCCGGCTCCGGCGTCGATCGCGGGTGTCTCGAAGGGCAGTCGGGAGCCCAGGTGGACGCCGGGCATCTCGTGTTCGACCAGTACGGCGTGGGTGGTCGAACGCCCGATGCGGTAGTACGCGCGGGCGTCGAACGTGATGGCGACGTCGTGCTCCGGGAGATAGAAGGCGACGGACCGTCCCTCGACCGAGTGGTCCTCGGCGAAGGGCTCGCCGATCGCCCGGAGGTACGCCCGGATCTCGGCCCGACGCTTCCGGCCGCCGCCCTGTCGTCGGCCCTGCTCCCTGTCGGCCGCCGGAAACAACCGCCCGCCGACGACGAACACGCCGGCGATGCAGGCGACACCGACGGCTCCGAGGAGCAACCCCGTCACCAGCCACTCCGGGAGCGACGCGAGCGCCTCCGCGAACACGGTCGGAGACAGGGGACGGCCGGTAATAAGGCCCCCGGCGAGCCGTCGGGTGGCCCCGCAGTCGACGCCGGGGAGCGGACGGCGATCCGCGTCGGCCGATCCGGACGAGCTGCCGGTCGATCGGCCACGGGTCGATCGAACACGGGAGACGAGACCGACCGGGCCGTGTCGGGGCGGCCGCTCGACGGCAGCCGGCACTCGCTTGGTTCGCCAGCCCGGTCCCGGCTGCAACCACAACGGCTATGTGAGCCATCCGTTCGTACCCGGTGGGGATGCACTCTACGATCCCACCGACGACGCAGTACATGTTCCTCGTCGGACTCGCCTCGCTCACGGCGATGGGCGTCGGCGCGGTGCTGTTCCTCCCTCGCATCCGGCCAGTGGAGCTCCTCCGGGAGTTCGTCTCCACCGACTGGAAGTATATCGGCGTCGCGTGGGTCGTCACCTTCGTCGCCAACGAGCTCGCCCACCGCTTTCGCGCCGAGCGGACGTTCACGGGCCTCGTCTACGCCGTCGAGGGTCCCGCAGTCGCCGCCTTCCAGACGGTCACTGCGCCGGCGCTGACTGCCGTCTTCACCGCCGTCTACCTCGTGGGCCTGCCGTTCATCGCCCTGTTCACCTACTTCAAGCTGAAGGCCCACGACGAGGGCGAGGCGCGCCGCTACGCGCTGGCGTACGTCTGCCTGGTGGCGCTCGCGACACCGTTTTTCCTCCTGTTTCCCGTCTCGATTCCGGCGCTCTACCCGGGCGTCAGCGTCGAGGGGCTCGCCTTCAAGCTCAGCCCCGTAATCGAGGCCGGTATGTTCGCCACCGACACGATGGTCAAGGCGTTCCCGAGCCTCCACACCGGTCTGTCGGTGCTCGCCGCCCTCTACGCCCGCAAGGCCGGGACGCGCTACACGTGGGTCGCCACCGCGCTCGCCGGTGCGATCGTGCTCTCGACCTTCTACTTGGGCATCCACTGGATCGTCGACGCCGTCGCCGCCGTCCTCCTGGTGCTGGTCGCCTACTGGATCTCCCGGCGCGTCGACCCCGAGCGCCTCGACCCGCGGCGATTGCCGGCATCGGGGCTGCGTCGGCTGCGTTCGTGAATCGCGCTCGCGGCTCACCCTGTCGGCGTTCAGAGCCGAAACTCCCCGCTGACGATACTGTCGGCGACCATCGTCATGTAGTCGACCAGCGGCTCGAAGCCGGACTCGTCCCCGGCTTCGGTTCGATAGCGGTGAAGGTCCTCCCAGATCGTCGCGAGCATGAACGCCGCGTGTGCCCGGTAGAACCGCTCGTTCTCGAAGGGGATCGCCGTCTCGTCCTCGTAGCGAGCGACCAGCTCCCGTCGGGTGGGACTACCGGCTTCGGCCGTGAACGGAGCCAGCCCGTGTTCGTTCGCTTCTCTCAGGTCTCCCAGCGCGTCCTCGTCCGCATACCTCGCTTCGAGTCCGCCGAGCGGCGGCGTCGGATCGCCGTCGTCGCGCCACCGGAGCAGCAGGTATCCGAGCTCGGTCAGCGGGTCGCCGAGCATCGCCGTCTCCCAGTCGAGAACGCCGGTTATCTCCGGCTCGTCCGTCCCCGCGAAGAGCACGTTTCCCGGCCTGAAATCCCCGTGGACGAGAGTCGTCGGACTCGGAGGGGCGTTTCGTCGGAGCCACTGCCCGACAGCCCGAAGCGTCGGGCGTTCGCGGCCCGTCACGCCCGCCGCCTCGTCGAGCCGGTCGGTGGCGAGCGCGATCTGCTCTAGGGGGGTCTGCCGTTCGCAGACGTCTTCGAACGGCCCGACGTCCAACGAGTGGACCTCGGCGAGTGTGTCTATCAACCGGTCGGCCACTTTGCCGCGCGACGGTGGGTTCCGGAACCGCTCGGGCAGGTCGGAACCCAGTGGCACTGTCGCGCCGTCGAGACGGGTCGCGAGGAAAAACGAATCACCCACGATCGACGCGTCGTCGCAGAACAGCACCGGAGCCGGGGCCTGTATCCCGGTATCCCGGAGCCGTTGTAGCAGGCCGTACTCCTGTTTCAAATCGTTGAATAGATCGGTGTGTCGCAGCTTGTTCGGCCGGCGCAGGGTGTACGCTCTCCCGTCCTCGGTCGAGACCGCGACGACCAGGTTGAGACCGTTACTGAGCTCCTCGGTCTCGACTGCCGCTGCGCCCAACGCCTCCGAGAGGTACGCTTCGAGTTCGGTAGCGTTCACGTCCATCGTGACTTCGGTCCTCACCGATCGGAGACCGACGGCGGCCCTCGTCGCCCCGTCAGCTCCGCTTTCCGATCTCCTCGCGCAGGAGCTCGCTGACGACCTCGCCCTCCGCGCTTCCGCCGAGCGCGCCCATGCACTCGCCCATCAGCGCCGAGAACGCGCCCATGCCCTCCGCCTCGATCTGGGCCTCGTTGCGCTCGACCACCTCGACTACCGCCTCGCGGACCTCCGCCTCGCCCGCGCTCCCCAGTCCTTCACTTTCGGCCGCCTCGGCCGCCGATCGGTCGGGACGGGCGGCGAGCGCCCGCAGGAGCGCCGGGAGCGCCTCAGTAGTCAACTCGCCCTCGTTCACGAGGTCGAACGCACCGACGATCCGTTCGTCGTCGATCCCTCTCACCGGGACGCCGTCCCGGCGGAGCTCCGTGAGGGTGTTCTCGAGGGTGCCCGCGGCGAGCGTGGGATCGACGCCGCGATCGACGAGGCGCTCGAAGAGGGCCATCCGCCGCCCGTAGGCGACCTGTTCGGCGAGCCCGGCGTCGAGGCCGTACTCCTCGCGGTAGCGCTCGACCCGCTCGGTCAGCAGCTCGGGCGTCTCGACGTTCCCGAGGTCGAGGTCGACCGGTGGGACGTCGGTCTCGGGGTACATCCGCGCCGCGCCCGGCAGCGGGCGCAAGTAGCGCGAGGTGCCGTCGGGGTTCGCGCCGCGGGTCTCCTCGGGAACGCCCTCGATGGCCGCCGTGGCCCGCTCGGCGACGGCCTCGATGACCGTCTCGGCGGTGTCAGCCCCCGCAGCGACCATCGCCACCGCGTCGCCCGCGCCCGCCGCTCCGGAGGACTCGGCGTCGACGGCCTCCCGGAGCGCGTCGACTTCCGCCGCCGAGACGCCGTAAGCCGGGAGCTCGTCGGTGTGGAACAGCCCGCCCGCGCCGTGGCGCTTGGCGTGGTCGGCGAGCTCGGTCCCGAGCCGTCGATCGGGCTGGAGCTCCCGCCCCACGAGGCCGTCGAAGCCGGCGAGCCGGACCGCCATCACGGAGCCGCCGGCGTCGAGTGCGCCCCCGACGACGCTGCTCTCCGTTCCCTCGAACACCGCCGAGACGTCCCGCGGTTCGCCGACGCTCGCTCCGCGGGTGGCGAGCTCGTCGGCGATCTCTATGAGCGCGACCTGCCGGTCGACCTCGCGGGCGACGACCGTGTCGATGGTGTCGAGTTCCTGGACGCCCTTCAGCTCGACGCGCGCGCCGTCGGCGATCGAGACGTTCACGTCCTGGCGGATGGTCCCGAGCCCGCGTTTCACGGCACCGGTGGAGCGAAGCAACATGCCGATGCGCTCGGCCGCCGCCTTCGCGCCCGCCGGCGATCGGAT
The DNA here is from genome assembly GCA_003021045.1 of Halobacteriales archaeon QS_4_69_34. Taxonomy (GTDB): domain Archaea; phylum Halobacteriota; class Halobacteria; order Halobacteriales; family Halococcaceae; genus PXRN01. The sequence goes on from PXRN01000003.1 coordinate 209,814, forward strand.
GTCGGGAGCGGTGCCGATCTCGACCAGTGGGATGCCCAGCCTGTCGAGCCCGTAGCGCACGCCAGCGTCGGTCTCGCCCACCCGCGCCGCGCTCTCCTCTTCGAGCAGCAGGTCGTCGATCCCGACCCGTCCTTCGGGAGTCTCGATCACGCCGCCGGTGGCGAGCAGCGCCGAGCGTTGGAAGCCCGAGGTGTTCGAGCCGTCGACGACGATCTTGCGCATCACCTGTGCGCCGTCGACGGGCGTCGCGTCGAGCAGGGCGGCGATCGCAAGCGACACGTCGATCGCCTCCTCGTCGATCCGGCCCGGGGGCTCCTCGTCGGCCTCGACCAGACACGTCGAGTCGTAGGCGAGGTACTCGAACTCGCGCTCGACGCGGCTCTCCTCGACGGCGGCGGCGTCGACCTCGCCGAGCTCGCTTTCCGTCGGGTGGAGCGAGCGGTGGAACCGACGGGTCGCGGCCTCGGGCTCGCGGCGCTCGGTCGGACAGGCACAGAACAGCTTGCTGTCGGTATCGAGCTGCTGGTGGATCTCGAGGCCCGCGACCAGTCCCAGCTCCTCGTAGTCGCGTGCCCGCTCGTCTTCGCCCGCTGCCGGGGAGCGGCGACCGTCTGCCTCGCTCATTGCCCGAGAGTGGCGACCCGGGAGTGAAAAGCGGTCCGGGTCGTGGGGCGCGACCGCGTCCGCCGCCGCGGCCGAACGACCACCCGGTGTCCGTCGGTCGAGCGATCGTCCCGCGTTCGGGCGAGAGCTCAGCCGTCGCCAGCGCGGCCCGGGGTCGCCGAGTGCCGGTGTACGGCGAGGGTCGTCCGGAGCCGCTTCCGGACGGTCTCGCGGAGCGTCGCAGCCTCTTCGCTGTCGGCGTCGACCGCCCGCGCACCCCGCCGGACGAGGCTCGACGAGCCGGCGGTGTCGATCGCCACCGTCGCGAGCCGCCGCCAGCGCTGGAAGAGTGTTCGAGATTCGATCACCGTCTGGACGCGGCAGTAGGGCACGACGCTCGTGGTCCGCCGCCAGAAGCCGTTGCGCGTCAGGACGTGCGCGGAGCCGAGGGAGTAGCCACGATTGACCCACTTCAGGTGGGCGGCGACGAGTGCGACCGGCACGAGCGCGAGCGGCGCGTACCAGTAGCCCAGCAGCGACCGCACCCCGAGCGCACCGGCGTCGCCGACACCGCCGACGCCGCCGAGCGCGCCGCCCACACCGGCCCCGACGCCGCCGAGGAGGGCGTTCACAGCGTACAGAACGCCCGCCGCGAGCGCGAGGGCGAGCAGGTAGCGGACGGCGTAGCGCCGTCGGGCGCGTTCGGGCGGGCGGACGAACGAGGCACGCTCGAGGTCGGCGGCCGCGAACCCCTCGATCGATCGCGCCAGCCGGCGGACCTCCCTGCGTCCGGCCAGCGGGATCGCGGCCTCCGAGCCGCCCGCCGGACCGCCGCCGGGCGCGTAGCCGGCGGTCTCGACGGCGAGGCCCGCGTAGCCGGCCCGGCGCATCAGGACGTTCTCCCGGAAGTCGAGCTGCTGGATCTTCTCTAGGGGGATCGAGCCGTCGTAGCGGCTGAGGAGGCCGCGCTCGTAGCGGAGCTCGTCGCCGACCCGGGTGAGTCGAAAGTCGTAGTAGCGCGCGGCCGTCACCGCGGCGCTGCCGGCCCACGAGACGGCCGCGAGCGCCGCTCCCCGGGGGCCGACGGCGAGCACACCGCTGTCGAGCAGCAGGTCGGGGATCGAGAGCCCGACGACCGGGGCCGCGAAAAACAGGACCGGGAGCAGCGCCCGGAGGTCGGGCGCGACGAGCCCGAGTACCAGCAGGTTTCGAGTTCCGAGCGCGAACAGCTCGCTTCTCTCGTCGGTCGTCGGCCGCGCCCCCTCGGCGGCTGCCCGTTCGTCGTCCTCGCCGGCCGCCGGTCGCATCGTCTCTCCCGTCTCGGCCGCCCCCGACGCCACAGCCGATGTGGCCGTCTCGCCGGTCCCGGCTTCCCCGGTGCTCTCGATCTGTCCGGTCCGATCGCCGGTAGCTCCGGCGTCGCCCGTGTGACCTCGCTTGCGTCGCCCGACGTCGCGCTGGAGGCGCTTTGCCTCCTCGTAGCTCACGTACCGGAGGCTCGCCTCGGTGTCCCCGCCGCCGGCGGTTTCGATCTCGACGGCCGCGACGTCGAGCGTACGCTGGAGGAGCCCCCGAGAGATGTCCACGTTCTGGACCCGCCGGAGCGGGATCTCCCGGTCGCGCCGCGAGAGCACGCCCGAGGCGATGTCGAGCGTGTCGGCGGTCAGCTCGTAGTCGAACCGCCGGTAGTAGAGCAGCTCCCAGCCGACGCCGAGCGCGAACCCCACGAGGCCGAGCAGCGGCCCAGCGAGCACCCCACCGGGCGGGTCGATCGCCCCGACGGCCGTTCCGAGGAAAAAGAGCGCCGTGCCGACCGAGAGCCCCCGGGAGAGCCCCCGAAGCGCCGCCGACAGGGGATGGAGCCTCACACCGCGTCCTCCGGCTCGCTCTCGATGGCGAGCGCCCGGAGCCGCTGCTGGATGGCGTCGGCGCGCTCGGGCGCCAATCCGGGGACCGTGACGTCCGCACCCCGGGAGCCGGCAGTGTAGACGACGACGCTCGACAGTCCGACGAGGCGCTCTACGGGGCCGCGTTGAGTGTCGACGTGCTGGACGCGGACGAACGGCACCACCGAGGTGACGCGGGTGAGCACGCCCCGTTCGAGGTAGAGCGCGTCCTCCTGGACTTCGAAGCGCCAGACGCGATAGCGGAGGAGGGCGACGATCCCGCCGAGGACGGCGAGCGCGACGAACACGAGGAGGTCGACCCGGACGCCGAGATCGAGAGCGAGCCGGTCGGCGACGAACACGGCGACGCCGACGGCCAGCGCGCTCGCCAGCGCGCCGAGGAACCAGACGACCCGGACCCGCGGGTCGAGCGTCTCCATGCATCCAGTCGCCGCCGGCCCCCGATAAATCCTGCCGTGGGGGCGCGGCCCGGGACGCCGAGCGACACGGTCGTGGTGCAGTAGCGGTGCGGCGACGGGGCAGTGCAGTAGCGGTGCGGTAGCAGTGTCGTGCTGTCGACGCGCGGTGTGCGCCTTCGTGGGCGCGCAACGCCCGCGGGGACGAATCGGCTGGAGAGGGCGGCCGGTCGGTCGCGGGGCGGTTTCCCGTCCGACACCGATCCAGGGAGATCGAAAAGCAGCGTTACGATTCTCGTCGTTCACCTCTACGGTAGGATTCCAGACGAACCCCTTTCCTCTCTTCCCCTACGAAGGACAGACCCTTCGATTATCCGATCTACAGCCCAGTTCGCTGCGCTGTCCCAGAGACGGGTCGGATGTGAGTCCTCGATACACCGGTCGTCGTCGAATCGTCTTACCCGTCGTCGAGCGCGGCACGGAGCCGCTCGTTCACGGCACCCGGATCGGCGCTGCCGCCCGTCGCGCCCATGACCTGTCCGACGAGGAAGTTGAGCGCACCGTCCTCGCCCGCGTAGAAGTCCGCGACGGCCTCGGGGTTCTCGTCGATGGCCGCGGCGACCGCACGCTCGATCTCCTCGCCGCCCGCCGTGCCGAGCCCCTCGCGCTCGACGACCACATCGGGACGGTCCCCCTCGTCGAGCATCGCCCGGAGGACGACCTCCTCGGCGTTCTTTTCGGTAATCTCGCCCTCGGCAACGAGTTCGATCAGCCCCACGAACTCGTCGAGACGCCCCTCGACGTCCGCGATCGTCAGATCGCGGTAGTTGAGCTCGCCCAGCAGGGTGTCGGCCACCCACGTCGCCGCGAGGTCGGGGTCGAACCGGTCGGCGACGCGCTCGTAGAAGTCCGCGACCGCCCGCGTGGCGGTGAGCTTGCGTGCTGTGGCTTCGCTCAGGCCGTACTTCGCCCGGAAGCGCTCCCGGCGCGCGTCCGGCAGCTCGGGGATCTCGATCTCCTCGACCCAGTTCGCAACCCGCAGCACGGGAAGGTCGGCCTCGCCGAAGTACCGGTAGTCCTTCTCGGCCTCCTTCGAGCGCATCGAGACCGTCACCCCACGACTTTCGTCCCAGTGGCGGGTCTCCTGTGCGATCGTCCGGCCGCGCTCGACGGCGTTTCGCTGGCGCGTCACCTCGTAGGCGAGCGCCTTCTCCGCGCCCTTATGACTGGAGATGTTCTTCACCTCCGTGCGGTTCGCCGCGGCGAGCGCGTCGGGACCGACCTCCCCGCCCGCGCTCCGCTCGCTCTCGGGGATCAGCGAGACGTTCGCGTCCACCCGGAGCGAGCCGTCGCGCCCGCCGTCGAAGATTCCCAGATACTCGAGGACCTCCTCTAACGTGGCGAGAAAGGCCCGCACCTCGCCCGGCTCGCGGAAGTCGGGTTCGGTGACGACCTCCATCAGCGGGACGCCCGCGCGGTTGTAGTCGACGAGGGTGTACTCGGCGGTGTCGATGCCGCCCCCGCCGCCCGCGTGCTGGAGGCTGCCGGGGTCTTCCTCTAAGTGGGCGCGCTCGATGCCGATTTCGCGGGTTTCGTCCGCTACCGTGACCTCCAGCGCGCCGTCCCGACAGAGCGGCGCGTCGTACTGCGTGATCTGGAAGTTCTTCGGGAGGTCGGGATAGTAGTAGTTCTTCCGGTGGAAGCGGGTCTCCTCCGGGACGTCGGCGTCGATGGCCTTCGCCAGCTTGATGGCGGCCGCGACGGCGGCCTCGTTCAGCGCCGGGAGCGCGCCCGGCAGGCCGAGACAGGTCGGACAGGTGTGGGTGTTGGGCTCCGCGTCGGCGAGGTCGGTCGAGCAGCCACAGAAAATCTTACTACGGGTCTCGAGCTGGACGTGGACTTCCAGCCCGATCACGACGGCGTGCTCGCGCGCCGCGGCGGCCTGAGCGGTCATCGACCCGAGTTTCGCCCCCACCGGCTAAAAACTCACGTCCCTCGGCAGCGAGAGGAGCACTGGACCGGCCCCGCACGAGCCGTCCAGTCCGGGCGGGTACGAACGGAAAGGGTTAGATGCGTCGTAGTCGACGGTCCCGGCCGAACCATGTCACCGACGACGGGCGTCCCACCCGAGATCGAAGCGCTCGAAACGGGAACGGTCCTGTACGACCGCCACCGGAACGAGTACTTCGCGGTCGAGCGGGTCGACGGCGCCGGCGTCGCCCTCCGTCGGGATGGAACCAAGTACTATGTCCCCCACTCGCTGTTCGCGCCGTGGCAGGACTCGCGGCTTGTGCCGGTCGAGGAGCTCTCCGATCCCGACCTGCCCGGGTGGCTCTGACCGCATCCGGGGCCCATACCGCCCGTCCCGAACCACCCGCCCGCGCCGCACCGCGCCAATCACTTCCACCACGGATGTCTGACGTACGTTTATACCCGCGGCGCGGAGAGGGTGGGTATGGCAAGCGAGCGCGTCGAGCAGCTCGAATCACGGGTCGAGGAGCTCGAAGCGACCGTGAGCGGCCTCACCACCGAGCTCATCGAAACCAGAGATCGCCTCAGGGAGGTCGAGCCCGACCGCAAGCAGGCCGGTGCGGGTCGATCCGGTCGGAGCCGGCCCGGCGGAGGGCGAGCGAGCGAGAGCGGATCGGGAGGGCCCGCGGGCGGCGAGGACACACCGGCCGACGACGATAAACCGCTGGGCCCGGAAGGCGAGTCCGAACCCAACGACCCTGCGCCGGACGACGACATCATCGTCGCCTGAGCCGGACAGACGAGCACCATGCACATCAAAACGCTCGTTCTGGACGGCTTCAAGAGCTTCGGGCGGCGAACGGAGATCCCCTTTCACGACGATTTTACTACTATTAGCGGCCCGAACGGCTCGGGGAAGTCGAACATCGTCGACGCCGTGCTCTTCTGTCTGGGCCTCGCGCGCACGCGCGGTATCCGCGCGAAGAAGCTCACCGACCTCATCTACGACCCCGGCCACGATGACGGCACCCGGACGGGGGGGCCGCGCGAGGCGTCGGTCGAAGTGATCCTCGACAACGCCGACGAGACCCTAGAGCGCTCGCAGGTGGTGAACGCGGCCGGCAGCGAGGAGGTGGGAAGCGTCGAGGAGGTGGCGATCAAGCGCCGCGTGAAAGAGACCGAGGAGAACTACTACTCCTACTACTACCTCAACGGCCGGTCGGTGAACCTCTCGGACGTCCAGGACCTGCTCGCGCGGGCCGGCGTCACCCCCGAGGGGTACAACGTCGTTATGCAGGGCGACGTCACAGGGATCATCTCGATGACGCCGGTCGAGCGCCGGGAGATAATCGAGGAGATCGCCGGCGTCGCCGAGTTCGACGCCAAAAAGGCCGAGGCCTTCGAGGAGCTCGAAGTCGTCGCCGAACGCATCGACGAGGCCGACCTCCGGATCGAGGAGAAGGAGACCCGGCTCGGTCAGTTGGCCGAGGAACGCGAGACCGCCCTCGAGTATCGGAAACTGCGTGAGGAGAAAGACGAACAGGAGAGCTACCGGAAGGCCGCCGAGCTGGAGGAAAAGCGCGAGGAACGCGCGGCGATCGACGACGCGATCGACGAGCGCGAGGACGACCTCGACGCGCTCCAGAGCGAACTCGACGAGCGCGAGGGCCGGGTCTCCCGACTGGAGGACGACCTCGACGAACTCGACGCCGAGATTCAGCGCACGGGCGAGGACGAACAGCTGACGATCAAACGCGAGATCGAGGAGGTCAAAGGCGAGATCGATCGGTTGGAAGACAGGATCGAGAGCACCGAGGAGCGCATCGAGGACGCCGAGAACGAGCGCCGGCAGGCGTTCGTCGAGATCGACAGGAAAGGCGAGACCGTCGAGGAGCTCGACGCCGAGATCCGAGACGCGAAGGTCGAGAAAGCCTCCGTGGTGGCCGACATCGAGGATCTGGAGGCCGAGGTCGCGGCACTCGAAGCCGAGATCGAGTCGATCGACAGCGCCTACGAGGAGCGCAAAGCAGAGCTCGACGAGCGGCGGGCGGCGCTCGAGGACCTGAAAGACGAGAAAAACGAGCTCCAGCGCGAGCAGGACCGGCTGCTCGACGCGGCCCGGCGACGCTCGACCGAGCAGAGCGAGACGGAGGCGGCCATCGAGGACGCAGGGGAGGCGATCCCCGCGATCGAGGCCGCGATCGCCGACCTCGAAGACGAACTCGGGAAGGCCGAGGCGAACGTCGAGAGCATCGAGGGCGTCGTCGCCGACCTCAAAGGAGAGAAGCGCACGCTCGCCGCGGAGCTCGACGAGCTCGACGACGAGATCCGGGCGGCCCAGCGCGAGTACTCGGAACTCGAATCGAAGGTCGACGACGGGGGCTCCTCGTACGGCCGGGCGGTTTCGACGGTGCTCAACGCCGACATGGAGGGCGTACACGGAACGATCGCCCAGCTCGGGGGCGTCGACCCCGCGCACGCGACCGCCTGCGAGACCGCCGCGGGCGGTCGGCTGGCCCACGTCGTCGTCGACGACGACGGGGTCGGCCAGCGGGCCATCGAACACCTCAAGTCACACAATGCGGGCCGGGCGACGTTTCTCCCGCTCTCGGAGATGTACGAGCGCTCGCTGCCGAGTCCGCCCGATCGAGCGGGCGTCGTCGGCTTCGCCTACGAGCTCGTCGACTTCCCCGCCGAGTACGCGGGCGTCTTCTCCTACGTGCTCGACGACACCCTCGTGGTCGAAAACATCGAGATCGCCCGCGAGCTGATGGGCGATTTCCGCCTCGTCACGCTGGAGGGCGAGCTCGTCGAGAAGAGCGGCGCGATGACCGGCGGTTCGAAGGGTGGCTCGCGGTACTCCTTCTCGGCCGACGGGGGCCGGCTCGAACGCCTCGCCGACCGGATCGCGAAGCTCGAAGACGAGCGCCGGAACACCCAAGAAGAGCTTCGGGGGGTCGAGGAGCGCCTCGACGACGCCCGGGACCGCCGCTCGGGGGCGGCCGAGCAGGTGCGCGAAATCGAGGCCGACATCGAGCGCAAGGCCGATGAGCGCGAGGGCATCGAGGAGCGCATCGAGGAGCTCGAAGCGGAGCTCGCCGACATCGAGGGCGAACGCGAGGCAGTCGACGAGCAGATGGGCGAGCTCGAAGCCGACATCGAAGAGGTTGAGGAGCGGATCGCCGGCGTCGAGAGCGAGGTCGAGGCCATCGAGGCCGACCTCGCCGACTCCGACGTGCCCGAACTCACGAGCGAGGTCGAGGCCGTCGAGGCCGAGATCGGCGAGCTCGAAGAGCGCCAAGACGAGCTCGACGGACGGCTGAACGAGCTCGGATTGAAGAAACAGTACGCCGAGGAGTCGATCGAGGAGCTCCACGACGAGCTCGAGACCGCCCAGAATCGCAAGGCCGAGGGCCAAGAGCGTATCGAGGAGCTCGAAAGCGCGGTCGAGAAGCGAGAAGGACGGCTCGCCGAGAAAGAGGCCGCGGTCGCCGATCTCGAAGCGGAGCTCGCGGAGCTGAAAGGTGAGCGCGAGGAGCTCAAGGAGTCGCTCAGAGCCGCGGTCGAGGAGCGCGACGAGCAGCGGGCGGCCGTGGGGGAAGTCGAGGGCGAGCTCGACGCCCACCGCGAGACCGCCGAGCGCCTCGACTGGGAGATCGAGGAGCTCTCGGCGACGGTCGGCGAGTACGATCCGGCGGCGATCCCGGACCACGAGGCAGTCGAGAGCGAGATCAGTAGGCTGGAAGCGGAGATGGCGGCGCTCGAACCGGTGAACATGCTCGCCATCGAGGAGTACGACACCGTCAAAGCCGACATAACGGAGCTCCGCGAACGTCGGGCGACGCTCGTCGAGGAGCGCGAGGGTATCGAGGAACGCATCGAGAGCTACGAAGCCCAGAAAAAGCGGACGTTCATGGACGCGTATGGGGCGATCGACACCCACTTCGAGGCCATCTTCGAGCGGCTCTCGTCGGGGTCGGGCACCCTCCATCTCGAGGACCCCGACGATCCGTTCGAGGGCGGGCTGACGATGCGCGCCCGCCCGGCGGACAAGCCGATCCAGCGCCTCGAAGCGATGTCGGGCGGCGAGAAGTCCCTGACCGCACTCGCCTTTATCTTCGCCATCCAGCGGCACAACCCCGCGCCCTTTTACGCGCTCGACGAGGTCGACGCGTTCCTGGATGCGGCGAACGCAGAGCGGGTCGGCGAGCTCGTCGACGAGCTCGCGGCCGACGCGCAGTTCGTCGTCGTTTCCCACCGCTCGGCGATGCTCGACCGCTCCGAGCGCGCCATCGGCGTGACGATGCAGGGCAACAACGTGAGCGCCGTGACCGGGATCGAGGTCGGTGCGCGGGAGATTCCCGCCGATGACTGACGGCGACGGCGGCGAGCCGGAGGACCAAGCGCTCCGACGCGGCCGGGAAGGGGAGACGGCCACCGGCGAGGGGAGTAACGTCGACGTCGAGAGCGGTTCTACCGGCGCTCGATCCGACGAAGACGACGGCGTGTCTGCCGGCGGCGAGACGGTCGAACCGGTCGAGGTGCTCGTGGGGCTGGCCGAGGCGGGCGAGATCGAGCCGTGGGACATCGACATCGTCGCCGTCACCGACGCCTTCCTCGCCGAGCTCGACGCCGCGGACCTCCGGGGCTCGGGGCGTGCACTCTTCTACGCGAGCGTCCTCCTGCGGATGAAAAGCGACGCGCTGCTCGATGACGAGCCCGAGACAGCAGAGCCCGAGCCCGAACCGTGGGAGGGTGCTTGGAACGAACCGGTCGGCGAGGGGGGGCCGGCCGGGGACCCGATCGACGCGCTCGAAGCCGAGATGGACCGACGGCTGGAGCGCAAGCGCGCCCGGGGGACCCCCGAGACGCTCGACGAGCTGGTCCGCGAGCTCCGCGAGGCCGAGCGCGACTCGCGCTGGAAGGAGTCACGGGAGTACGACACCAGCGACTCGCCGCGGGGCTTCCGGCGCGGGACCCAGACCCTCGATTACCGCAGCGACGACGACCTGCGGGTCGACGAGGAGCCCACCGAGGCCGACGTGACGGGCACGGCCCATGCCGAGGACATCGAGGCGACGATCGCGGACGTCGAGCGCGCGCTGCGCGGGCAGTACGACGCCGGGCGCGAGGAGGTGCTCTACGCCGAGATCGAGTCGGCGGGCGGCTCGCGGGTCGAGACCTTTCTCGCGCTCCTGTTTCTCGCCCACCGCGGGCGGGTCAGGCTGGAGCAGGACGAACTGTTCGGCGACCTCTGGGTGCAGAACCCGGCCACCACGAGCGCACCCGAGGGGGCGCTCGCGGACTGAGCGCGCACGGGCTGGCCCCACCAAGTAAGTGTCCCGTTCCCCACGAGTCGCCGGCAGAGCGTGGCGTCGTCGCCGCTGCGGGATGCTGGTCGGCCCGGCGTCGCTACTACCCGATTCAAACCGTGTCGGCACGGATCGATGCGCCGACGACGGTCGAGACGCGACTGGCGACGTCGGGTAGGGCGAGCGCACCGACGATGGCGAAAGGAGCCACGAGACGGCGATCGCGAACGCGGGAGCGTCCCTTTGAGAGCACGAAGACGACGACCAGCACCGACGGTAGGAGGTACCACGAGCGGACGACCCCGAATGTCGCCAGCGTGACATCCTCCCCGCCCTACCGTCCGCCTTTCCGCACCGCGGGCGGACTCGAGTGTGGTTCCCGTTTCTGGGGCGTGGTTTGCGGCGGCCGGCCGAGACTTCTGTATGAGATGTTCGATCTACCGGTACCGCTGGAGACTTCCGTTCCCGTCGGAGCGACTCCTGACGGCACGCCAACGGCGGTATCCGAAGGGACTTTAGCCGGTGGTTCGGTGGGTTGGCGTATGACCGGGCCGTGGGCGGGGTGGGAGCACGTCGTGAAGGTCGACCCCGACAAGGCCCTCCGCGACGGCGAGACGTTCGCGGACGTCGCGGCCACGGGAACCGACGCCGTGATTGTCGGCGGCACGACGGGGATGACCGAGGCGAAGATGCGCGCGGCTGTCGACGCCTGCGCCGCGAGCGACGTGCCCCTCTACATCGAGCCGAGCCACGCCGCCGCCGTGGTCCACTCTTCGGATCTCGACGGCTACCTCGTCCCCATCGTTCTCAACGCCGGCGACGTCGCGTGGACGACCGGCGCGCACAAGGAGTGGGTGCGCATGGACCGCGCGAACGCGACGGAGGAAAGAGAGCGAGAGATCGACTGGAGTCGCACCCACACCGAGGCCTACATCGTCCTCAACCCCGACGCGTCGGTGGCCGAGTACACCCGGGCCGACTGCGATCTCGACGCCGCGGAGGTCGCCGCCTACGCCGAGGTCGCAGAGCGGATGCTGGGCCAGCCGATCGTCTACGTGGAGTACTCCGGGACGTTCGGCGACCCCGAGACGGTGGCCGCCGCGCGCGACGCGCTCGATTCGGCGGCGCTCTTCTATGGCGGCGGCATCCACGACTACGACTCCGCGCGCGAGATGGCCGCGGTCGCGGACACGGTCGTCGTCGGCGACCTCGTCCACGAGGACGGCTGTGAGGCCGTCCGCGAGACGGTGCGTGGAGCCAAGGGAGCCGCCGAGCGAGCGCCGCGCTGAATCCCGGGGCGATCGAATCGAGGGACGGACACCCACCGCTGGGTCGCGGTCGACCGAAGAGGCCGGGCCGTCAGTTTCCGGCAACCGGTTCCCGTACACCTCCTATCCATCCTCTGTGAAGGACAGAGCAGCTAAACACGTGACTCCCGCTCCGGAGGAGCATGCACGCTCCCTCCCCCGAAGACGGGCGACGACGGGCAGGGGGGGGGGGAGCGAACGCGGAAGGGGGGCGTTTAAGACCGATCCTCCGGAAGGAGTTGTATGCGAGAGCGCACCGACGTCGCCACGGCGGAGGCGGGCGAGCGGGCGGCGGTCGCGGGCTGGGTCCACGAGATCCGCGACCTCGGCGGAATCGCCTTCCTCATCGTCCGCGATCGGACGGGAAAGATCCAAGTGAAGTTCGAGAAGGAGACGATGGACGACGCGCTCGTCGCGGCCGGCACCGACCTCGCCCGCGAAAGCGTCGTCCGCGTCACGGGCGCGGTCGAGGAGGAAGAACGCGCGCCGACGGACGTCGAGATCGTCCCCGACTCGGTGGAGGTGATCGCCGAGGCCGATCCCGGCCTGCCCCTCGACCCATCGGGGAAGGTCGACGCCGAGTTGCCCACCCGGCTCGACAACCGCACGCTCGACCTCCGGCGGGGGGAAGCGAAGGCGGTGTTCGAGATCCGCGCTGAAGTCCTGCGCGCGGTCCGTGAGTACTTCCGAAGCGTGGGCTGTACGGAGATCACCACCCCGAAGATCGTCGCCACCGGCACCGAAGGGGGAACCGAACTCTTCCCGATCACGTACTTCGGCCGGGAGGCGTTCATGAACCAGTCGCCACAGCTGTTCAAGCAGCTCATGGTCGGCTCCGGGCTGGAACGGGTCTTCGAGGTCGGTCCGATCTTCCGGGCCGAAGAGCACAACACGCCCCGACACCTGAACGAGGCGACCTCGATCGACTTCGAGAGCGCCTTCTTCGACGCGAGCGAGGCGATGGACGTCTGTGAGGACGTCGTCCGTGTGGCCCACGAGGAGGTCGCCGAGAGCTGTGAATCCCAGCTGGAAACGCTCGGCTACGACGATTTTGGCGTGCCGGACGACGAGTTTCCGCGACTCACCTACGAGGACGCCATCGAGCGCATCAACGGGACGGGCGCGCTCGACGAGGAGTTGGAGTGGGGCGACGACCTGCCGACCGAGGGCGAGACGGCCCTCGGCGAGCAGGTAGGCGAGCACTACTTCATCACCGACTGGCCGAGCGAGATCAAACCGTTCTACATCAAGGACCGCGACGACGATCCGGACGTATCGACGGGCTTCGATCTGAACCACCCACGCATGGAACTCGTCTCGGGCGGCCAGCGCGAGCACAGGTACGACGAGCTCGTCGCGGGCTTCGAGGCACAGGGACTCGATCCCGAGGCCTTCGCGTACTACACGGAGATGTTCCGGTACGGGATGCCCCCCCACGCGGGCTTCGGGCTGGGGGCCGAGCGACTGGTGATGACGATGCTCGACCTCCCGAACATCCGCGAGGCCCTCCTCTTTCCGCGGGACCGCCAGCGGCTGAGTCCGTGACCGGCGGTTCCTCCCGCCGATCCCGGCGTTCGCCTGGCGTGACGAAACTCACCTGCGCCGACCGTCCGACGGCGTCGTCCGTGCAGCGACCGGGCCTCCGAGGGGGCGAGCCGGCGCTCTTCGAGCCGATGGACGAACGGATCGTCCGGTGTTCCGGTCGCCTGCCGCCGTTTTGGAGCGACTCGGCTCGTAGACACGCAGTCCCGGCGTCGGCTACCCCGGTCCGGGATGCTCGTCCGCGTCCGCGATCTCGAACAGCGGGTCGTACTCCTCCGGGAGGGCGTTCCGAAGTTCGCTGAACTCGCCCTCGGAGACGGCCTCCGAGAGCACGTCGACCACGGTACGGGCGTGAAACGCGGCCGTCGAGCGATCCTCGTCGCCGCTCACGCTTTCGTCGCGCTCGGCGACGCGTTCGACGAACTCCTCGAAGCCGAACGCTTCGGTCGTGGCGGCGTGGTCTTCGAGGTAGTGCCCGAGTTCGTCGGAGAGCTGGGCGGCGAGGTCCGTCGCCTCCCCCTCCTGGATGCGGTCGCCGAGCGCCTCCAGCGTGGCCCGGCTCGCGCTGAGAGCGGCTCCGCGCGAGGCGAGTTCCGCGCGGTTCTGTACCTCGCCGATGAAGGTGTCGTGATCCATGTCGGGCCGTGGGCCGCCGTTTCGGAAACGCTTGTGGTGGCAGTCGCAAGCCGCCCGACACCTGCCGAATCGTCGCTGACGCCCCCGCGGCGACGCGTTTCGGTGTGGACGCGAGGGGCCCGATGGATCCGTCGGTGGAGGAAGCTCGACGAGCTTTGAATCGCACGCGCTGACAGGAGCTCCGCTCCCGGCCGTCAGTGTCACGAACCGACGAGACGGCGGAACCGACGAGGCGGGTCGCCCGTACACGGCGTGGGTGGAAGCTCCCCCGCCGAGATCCGTCCAGGATTTGCCGCTGCTCGTACGGTCACCGAGGGGCGTGATCGCCCTTTACGCGGATTTTCTCGTCTTTCGCCCGATCGATCATCTCGTCGTAGAGCGGGTACAATCGGTGTTCGGTCATCTCGAAGCCGAAGGTGGCTTCGAGAGTCGTCAGTAGATTGGTTCTGAACTTCACGTAGGCGATCCCGTCTCTGACCACGATCACGGTCCCCACCCGCTCGTCGTTGATGTCGACGACCGGCTTGCCTTCGTCCTCTTCCGTGAAATCCCGCCTCATCTCTGTCCGGGCTGTCGCTCACCGGGATCGAGCCGCGTCGATTCTGTCGCCGCCTCCGGTGGCGCTGGTCGTCGCCCGATCGGTACGCTTCCGGGACCGGGACTCCCGAGCGAAGCCGCGTTCCCGTGTGGCTTTCCGGGTTCGAGCCAGCGTTCGCTTCCGGCGTACAGCGCGTCGTTCTCGGGAATCGCCGTCGCGGCGGGACGCCTCGTCGAACGAGTCGGCGCTACTCGCTCGCGCACGAGCGCGGCGATCGGAGAGGTGTGTCGTCGCCGGGACCGTGAGAGCGATGGGCGTCTACCCCTCTACTTCGATCGGGTGCCCGGCCTCGGACGCACCCGGCTGAGCCGGGAGCGTGACTTCGAGGACGCCGTTGCGGTAGCGGGCGGTGACGTCCTCGGGTTCGATCGCCCGCGGCATGCGGAACGTGCGATGATACGTGCGCTTGCGGTTCCGTTCCTCGTCGACGTGCTCGGCCGAGACGCGAAGGCGACCCTCGTGCCAGTTGACGTCGATCTCCTCGCGGTCGAAACCGGGCATCTCGATCGTGAGGACGAACTCGCCGTCCTCTTCGTACAGCTCGACGTCGGTGTCGCCGCCCCGGCCGAACAGCTGGGACGGGGTGCCGAGTCCTTGTAGCCAGTTGTCCGTCGATCTGGTCGGTAGTGCCATTGCCACCACCGGTCGGGCGATGGAGCCGAGGAAAATAAAATCTTGCGCTGATTTGGACACAAATCTCCGTTATAGAATTCCTATGCGTCTCGAGGGCATACACGTAGCCCTAAAACCGATATAAACTCGACCGGAGGGGGACGCGACCGAGACGCCAGCGACCCGGAGCATGGGGCGACCGAGCGGCGCTCGCATCGCTCAGCTGATTCGAAAAAGTGCGAACGGTAGCGGTGCTCGGGGGCGTCGGTCGGTTCCGATCACGCTCCGGGAGAAATCGGGCTCGTCACACCGGCCGAGCGGCCGCAGGGCCGGTTACCGGTGCGTCCGGGGGCCGGCGACTGCTGACGTGAACGGCCGCGAATCGCCCCGTTTTCCCTCTGCTTTCAGTTCCCGTCCGAACGCCGTCACACGGCGGACCGAGTTCGCGGGGAGCGAGCCACCGATAGCCGAGCACCCCCAACCTGTCAGTAATGGTCGCCGTCTATCCGGGGCTTACGCTCCTGCTCGTGTTCGCGCTCGCGATACTGTTCATCCGGATCGGAGCGATCGCCTTGACTATGACCGGTCTCTCGCCGGACGTCGCCTCCTTCCAGGCCATCCGCGTTTCCGGAGCCGGCTACACGACCGAAGAGGCCGAACAGACGGTTGCGACGCCCGAGCGACGGAAGATCGTGAAGGCACTCATTCGCGTCGGGAGCCTCAGCCTCCTCGGTGCTCTCGCTCCGCTCGTTGGCTCGTTCGCCGGCGGCGACGGGAACGTCCTCACGCTCGTCTATATCCTCGTCGGCGCCGGCGTGATCGTCGTCTTCGCCCACAGTCGCTGGTTGAACCGGCTCGTCACGCCCCTCGTCAGGCGAGCGCTCAGCCGGACCACGAGCCTCGATATCCGTGATTACAGCCAATTGCTCAGCCTCCACGGCGAGTATCGCGTCTCCGAGATCGACGCCCGAGCGGGCGAGGATCGCCGACGGTCCGCTCAGGGAGTTGGACCTCGCCGCCGAGGACGTGCTCGTGTTGGAGATCGAGCGGGCTGACGGGTCGTATCTCGGCGCTCCCGGAGCCGACGCCGAGATCGAGCCGGGGGACACGCTCGTCGTGTACGGCCGACAACACCGGCTCGAGGAACTGGCAGGCCGCGAGGCGGGCGACAGCCAGGCGCGCGAGGATGCCGTCGGCGATCACGAGAAGCACCTCGAAGGACGAAACGAGCGCGCCGGAGGGACGACTCCGGCCGAGAGGTCCCGGGGCGGATCCGAGCCGAGTCGCTCTCGATAGCCAGCGGCGTCCTCTCGTCCGGCCGCCGAAGCGGGACGGGTATCAGCCGGAAGCCTCCGGGTGCGCTTCGCGGCTGGGTCACTGCCCTCGCTACCGGATGGTGGCCCGGGATCCGGAAGCACTCGGTTGAGTGCCCGCCGCTCGCGCGAGACACTCCGCCGAGCAGTAGTGCCGGTTCTCGACGCCCAGTTCGCCGGGGGCGTTACAGCTGCGAACGAAGACGGTCTCGCCTTCGGGGAGGGGGCCGTCGTGGACGTCCCAGCCGAGCTCCCGGCCACATCCTTGACAGCGGCTCATGGATACTACTCAGCATCTCTCGACGCCTGAGCGCGCTGGCTGCGTATGCAGGGAGTTCCACCAGCCGTCCCCATCGATCTCGTGGTCGAGCGCCTCCCGGGAGAGCTCCTCCAGCGTGTCCCGGGCGCGCCGTATCGTCCCGTCGTCGATGTCGTCGATCGACTCGACGCCGTGGGCTCCACCGTGGGCCGTCTCCAGTGCCTCGAGGTTGCGGTCGCCGGCCGGATCGACCACCGGGAGCTTGAGGTCGGTGAACCGTTCGGGCGGAAACCCCGACGCCGAGAGCAGGAAGTGCTCCCCGATCTCCGAGAGGTCGTCGGTATCGAAGTCGTTCTCCTGGGGTGCACTCCAGTCTTCGGTCGTCGTCCCCGTGTAGTCGGGCCGGTGTGTCGTAGTCGGTCGTAGGCTTACGGCTGGTGTTCACTCATGTCGATCGGTTCGAACGGCGGTTCAAAGTCCTCGGGAAGCTGGTCGCGCGTCCTCCAGCTCGCTGCCGCTCACGTTGTGGCCGAGCGTCAGCACGGCGCGGACGTGAACGGCTCCGAGGAACTCGTCTTCTCGCATGGTCGAATCAGGGGCGGCGCCCGAGGGGCCGTAGCCCCGCCCTCTCGTTCAGCCTTGGGCCTTCTCTGGCAAGCGGGCGCGTACCGGACCGGTACTCTTCCCTGCTCGTCGTTCCACGCCACCTTCCCCAGCGCCGCCGGCGATGCGGGACCCGCGGGCGCGACGGGGGCAGATACGACAGGGTGGCACGAGCGCAACGGCTTTCCCGCTCGTGGCGCTACCCCCACGGGATGTCCACCGAATCGGCGTCGGTCGAGGAGCGAAAGAACGTCATCGAACAGCGCCACCGGGAGGCCGCGAGCGAGGCGATCCCCGAGGGACCCGCGAAGCTGTACGTCGATGGGGAGTGGGTCGAGAGCGCCTCGGGCGAGACCTTCGAGACGCGCGATCCGACGACGAACGAGGTCCTCGCGACGGTCGCGGCGGGCACCGCCGAGGACGTCGATAGGGCCGTGGCAGCCGCGCAGTCGGCCTACGAGGACGAGTGGGCCGACACGAGCGCGCGCGAGCGACAGGGAATCCTGAACGAGATCGCAGGCCGGATCGAAGGCCGGATCGACGAGTTCGCCACGATCGACACCCTCGACAACGGCAAACCCATCCGGGAGTCCCGGGCCGACGCCTACATCGCCGCCGACTACTTCCGGTACTTCGCGGGCGCGGCCCGGCGGACGGGGGGCGAGACCGTCCCCACCGAATCGGGTAAACACGTCGAAACGATTCGAGAGCCCTACGGCGTCGTCGGGCAGGTCATTCCGTGGAACTTTCCCCTCCTGATGGCCGCGTGGAAAATCGCGCCGGCGCTCGCGGCCGGCAACACGGTAGTGTTGAAGCCGGCCGAGGAGACGCCCCTCTCGGCGCTCGAACTCGTCCGCGAGATCGAGGACGTCCTGCCCGACGGCGTCCTCAATCTCGTCACCGGCTTCGGCGAGGAGGCCGGCGCACCCCTCACGAGCCACCCCGACGTCCGGAAGGTCGCCTTCACGGGATCGACGGCGGTCGGCAAGGAAGTCATGAAAGCCGCCGCCGAGACGATCACCGACGTGACCCTCGAACTCGGCGGGAAGAGCCCCGTCGTGGTGTTCCCCGACGCCGACGTCGAGCGCGCGGTGCGGGTGGTGATGCTGGCGATGTTCTACAACACCGGCGAGTGCTGCACGGCGGGGACGCGCCTGTTCCTCCACGCCGACGTCAAGGAGGCGTTCATGGAGGCGTTCGTCGCCGCCGCGGAGGACCTGACGGTCGGCGATCCCCTGGAGAAGGAGACCCGGCTGGGACCGAAGGTGAGCCGCGAGCAGGCCGAGCGCACCCTCGGATTCGTCGAGGAGGCCCGCGAGCTGGACGCGACGATCCACACCGGCGGGGGCGCACCCGACGACGAGGCCCTCGCCGAGGGGGCGTTCGTCGCGCCGACGATCATCGAGGGGCTCAACCACGATTCCCGACCTGTACAGGAGGAGATCTTCGGGCCCGTCGAGGAGGTCTTCGAGTGGACCGACTACGAGGCGATGATCGAACTCGCCAACGACGTCGACTACGGGCTCGCCGCGGGCGTCATCACCGAGGACCTCGATCGGGCCTACGAGGCCGCCCACGACATCGAAGCGGGGACGGTGTGGGTCAACCAGTACAACGACTTCCCGCCCGGGATGCCTTTCGGCGGGTTCAAGCAGTCGGGCATCGGCCGCGAGAACGCCGCCGAAACCCTAGAGCACTACACGCAGACGAAAAGTATCGATATCGACCTGTAGCCGCGTTCGGCGGGGCCGCCCGCCTCCTGTCGATAAATCCGGTGGGCCGTCCGCGCTGGCGAGCGCTCAGTCGTCCGTCCTGCGTGCGCCCCTGGGTTCGAGGCCCGTGTCGCCCCGGACGATGTGGCCGTACTTCAGGAGGCCGACGAAGATGGTGCCGCCGACCGCGTTGCCGAGGGTGGCGACGAGCAGGAATCGTCCGTAGTCGCTCAAGCCGACGGCGGCAGTGCCGACTGCGGCGGCGAGCATCTCGACGTTGCCGGCGATCGAGTGGGGCAGGTGGAGAAAGCCGATGACGAACGTGACGGTGAAGACGACCAGCAGTTGGCTGACGGTGTCGCGGGCGGCCACGACGAGCCACGAGAGCAGGCCCATGAGCCAGCCCGCGAGCAGCGCCCCGCCGAACAGCGCGAGCGTGCCGTGGCTGGTGAACGGCTCGGCGATCTCGACGAGGGCGTCGAGCTCGAAGGCACCGAAGGCCGGCCCGAACGAGACCGCGAACACCGCAAAGATCGCACTGCCGAGGATGTTGCCAGCGAAGACGACCCCCCACAGCCAGCCCAGTGCGCGGAGCGATACCTGACGGTCGAGCACGGGCAACACCGCGAGCGTCGTGTGCTCGGTGAACAGCTCCGAGCGCCCGAGGATCACGAAGATGAAGCCGACGGTGTAAACCGTCCCTGCCAAGATCTCCCGTAGCGGCTCGTCGTAGACGCCGGCGGTGATCGTCAGCATGGCCGCCACGAGCAGCGGGCCGAAGGCCAGATCGAGTCCAGCCGACACCCCCGAGAGAAAGAGGCCACTGGTCGAGCGACGGAACTGCGAGAGCGCCTCCTCGATCTGTTGGGTGAGAATACTTTCCGAGGACTTGCGGGCATCGGCGGGATCGGACGATGGCGTACTCATGGGCTGGAAGGGACAAAACGATCGACGGTCGACGACTGTCGTGGTCGACATGTAGTGAACCGGTCGGGAAAAGCGTTGCCGTTGCACTGGCCGGGCGGCTGCTGGCCGGGAACCATACCTACATCCGCTTGTGTGTCCAACCACCTCCATGACCGAGGAGTCGCCAGCAGAGCGCGAGGATCTCCCGGGCAGCGACGGCGAGCACGCCCTCCAGGAGTGCTTCGGGACGGCCGCGCGGGCGCTCGCGTTCTACGAGGACGACCTCCACGAGCGGCTCACCGACCGCATGATCGAGTTCGTCGGCGAGCGCATCATGTTCTTCCCGGCCACCGCCGACGCCGAGGGCCACACCGACTGCTCGCCCCGGATCGGCCCGGCGGGTTCGTCAACGTCCTCGACGCCGAGACCCTCGCGTACCCGGAGTACCGCGGCAACGGCGTCAACGCCTCGCTCGGGAACGTCCGCGAGAACCCCACGCCACCTTCCTGCTCGTCGACTGGTGGGACACGACGGTCGGACTGCACGTCAACGGCCGGGCGAGCCTGCACGACTCACTGTCGGGGGCGACGGACCCGACCGGGGTCGATCGGACGAAGACGTGGGTCGTCCTCGAGGTCGAAGAGGCGCACATCCACTGTGCGAAGCACGGTCCCCCAGCTCTCCGTCGAGGCGTTCGATCCCCCGTGGGGTACCGACGACGCGGACGCGAAGCAGGCGGGCTTCCTTGCCGAAAACTGACGATCCGAGCCGCGCGGGCGGGATCGAAAGGGCAAAAGTCGGCGGGTCACGGCCCGGGGCTCGACCTGCGCTCCGACCGCCCGGCCCTGCTGGGGTCGGGATGTCTCGGAGGTTCCTCCGCGGTCCCCGTAACTGACTCGCGCGTCAGCGGGGAGGGTGGCCCCGTGCCGACGGAGACAGGCGGCCATCCGCGGGTGCGGTATCCTGGCGTGACCGGCGGCCTGATCGAGGGGTGAACGTGCTGCCGCAGTACAGCGTGATCGTCGTCCGGAGAAATCGGTTACCACTTTTTGCTTTTATACACTACATCTACGTCTTCGCAAACTTCGGGAAGCTGCATGTCGATATTGCAACGAAAACGACGGAGAATACAGAGTTTCGAGAACTGTCTCGGTGTCGTGGTGAGCTCGATATCCGGTCGGCCGGCCAGCGGGGTCACCAGTGTCGCGTCGGCAGCAGCGATTCGACCGACGCCTTCCGCGGCCCGTCGGTCGTCGGGAAGACCACGGCACAGGACTCGTCGTAGTCACAGAGCAGCTCGCGGCAGACGCCGCAGGCGGTCACGACCTCGAAGTCCCGATCCTCGTCGGGGAGTGGATGCCGAACCGCGACGCTGGCATCGAAGTCGCTCGCGCCGGCGATGCGGGCAGCCGAGAGCGCCGACGGCTCCGCACAGACCGACGCGCGGCCGACGCTGGCCGGCTGGCTCACGCCGGTGAAGACCTCGCCGCCAGCCGTCCTGACGGCCGCGCCGACCATATGCGCCCCGTCGAAGTGGTCGGAGTCGAACGCCGTCTCGGTCGCCTCGCGTGCGCGGTCGACGAGCCGGCGGTCGGCCTCGCTCAGGGCTTCGGCACCGGCCGGCGGGGGGCCAACGTCCATATCCGCCCCGGGAGCCGAGGACCGTCAAACGCCTTGCGCTCACCCCGCGCCGGCAGACTGCACCCAGACGGTCTTCTCGTTGACGAACTCCCGGAATCCCTGCCGGGAGAGCTCGCGGCCGTAGCCGGAGTTCTTGACGCCACCGAAGGGAAGCCGGGGATCGGACTTCACGAGCTGGTTGACGTAGGTCATGCCGGCGTCGAGCTCGTGGGCGACCCGCTCGCCCCGGTCGAGGTCGTCGGTCCACACCGAGGCCCCGAGCCCGAAGTCGGTGTCGTTGGCCAGCTCGATCGCCTCGCGCTCGTCGGCGACCTCGAAGACGGCGGCCGCGGGACCGAACACCTCCTCGCAGGCCGCGGCCGCGTCGCGGGGCACGTCGCTCAGCACCGTCGGCGGGTAGTAAAAGCCCGCCCGATCTATGGGCTCGCCGCCGAGCTCGCAGGTCGCGCCCGCCTCGATCGTCCGCTCGACCTGCTCGTGGAGGTCCGCCATCAGATCTTCGCGGGCCTGCGGGCCGAGATCCGTACCGTCGTCCATCGGGTCGCCGACGGTCAGCGCGTCCATCTCCTCGACGAACCGATCGCGGAAGTCGTCGTAGACGGCCTCGTGGACGATAAAGCGCTTCGCGGCGATGCAGGACTGCCCGGAGTTGATCGTGCGGGCCGTCGCGCCCACCTCGGCCGCAGTGTCGACGTCGGCGTCGTCGAGCACGATGAACGGGTCCGACCCACCCAGTTCGAGGACCGACTTCTTGATCTCGCTGCCGGCGGTCTCGGCGACCGCCCGGCCCGCCCCTTCGCTGCCAGTCAGCGTCACCCCGCTGATGCGCTCGTCGCGGACGATCTCCTCGATCGGATCCGAGCGAACGAGCAGCGACTGGAAGACGCCCTCGGGGTAGCCCGCCCGTTCGAAGACCTCCGCGATGGCGCGCGCACAGCCGGGGACGTTAGAAGCGTGTTTCAGCAGGCCGACGTTGCCGGCGGTGAGGTTGGGCGCGGCGAAGCGAAACACCTGCCAGAACGGGAAGTTCCACGGCATGATCGCGAGCACGGGCCCGAGGGGTTCGTGGGAGACGAACGTCCGCGTCCCCGGGTCGCTGGCGATGGTCTCGTCGGCGAGGTGGGCGTCGGCGTGCTCGGCGCAGTACTCACAGGCCCACGCGGACTTCTCGACCTCCGAGACGGCCGACCCGAGTGGTTTCCCCATCTCACGGGTCATCACCTCCGCGTACTCTTCTTTCCGTCTGCGGAGCACGTCGGCCGCCGCCGCGAGCAGCTGCTGGCGCTCGCCGAGGGGGACGTCGCGCCACTGCTCGAAGGTCTCGTTCGCGCGGTCGAGCGCGGCGTCGACGTCCGCGTCGGTGTCGCCCTCGATCGGATCGAGCGCCTCGCCGGTGGCCGGATTCACGCGATCCATACTCGGGGATTCGCCGGGTAGTCAATTGTAGCTTTGGCCTGCATTCACGACCGGGAGTCGATGCGATGTCGGCCGCAAACACCGCACACACGAGAGACCGCCACGGGGTGTGCGCGTAGTGGTACGGCGCGGCGATGCAGATAGCGGTACACACGAGAGACCGCCACCGCTCCGCGACCGTACCGCGGCCACACTGCCACCGCACGGCCCACGAACCACCCCAGCCGTCACTCCCGGGGGCCGACCGCACCCGCCGGCCGGCGGCGGTCGGAACGCCTTTTCCGTCGCCCGCCGTCAGCACGCTCCATGGAGCACACCGGCGCTGTGCCCGGGACGGGGCGTGATCGGCCGTGACCGACGGGAACCCGGAGTCCGACGGCCGGACGACCGACGATCGGACGACCGAGAGCCCGGCCGACGGCGATCCGGTCGAGGAGCTCCGCGAACGAAAACGGCGGGCGAGACTGGGCGGCGGCGAGGAGCGCATCGCCGCCCAGCACGAGAAAGGGAAACTAACCGCCCGCGAGCGGATCGAGTACTTTCTCGACGAGGACAGCTTCCGCGAGTTCGATCAGCTCCGGACCCACCGCTCGCACAACTTCGGCATGGAAGAGAGGCAGGTCCCGGGCGACGGCGTCGTGACGGGATACGGCGACGTGGACGGCCGGAAGGTGTTCGTCTTCGCCCACGACTTCACGGTCTTCGGGGGCTCGCTCGGCGAAGTGTTCGCCGAGAAGGTCTGTAAGGTGATGGACGAGGCCCTGGAGGTCGGCGCCCCCATCGTCGGCCTCAACGACTCGGCAGGCGCACGCATCCAGGAGGGCATCGACTCGCTCGCGGGCTACGCCGAGATCTTCCACCGCAACCAGCTGGCCTCGGGCGTCGTCCCCCAGATCTCGGCGATCATGGGCCCGTGTGCGGGCGGGGCGGTCTACTCGCCCGCGATCACCGACTTCACCCTGATGGTCGAGGAGACCTCTCACATGTTCATCACCGGCCCGCGGGTCATCGAGACCGTCACCGGCGAGGAGGTCTCCTTCGAGGAACTGGGCGGCGCGGCGACCCACACTGCCGAGAGCGGGGTCGCCCACTTCACGGAAGTAGACGAGAAAGCGGCGCTCGACGACATCCGTCGCCTGCTCTCGTATCTGCCGGCGAACAACCTCGCCGATCCTCCCAGAACGGAGCCGACCGACGACCCCGGCCGCCGGGACGAGGAGCTCCGCGCGGCCGTCCCGGAGGCCCCACAGAAGCCCTACGACGCGACGAACGTGATCGAGCGCGTCGTCGACCGGGACACCTTCTTCGAGGTCGCCGGCCCCTACGCCAGAAACCTCGTCACCGGGTTCGCCCGGCTCGACGGCCTCCCGGTGGGGGTGGTGGCCAACCAGCCCCGCGTCAACGCGGGCACCCTCGACATCGACGCCTCGCTCAAGGGCTCGCGGTTCGTCCGCTTCTGTGATGCGTTCAACGTCCCGATCCTGACCTTCGTCGACGTTCCGGGCTTTATGCCCGGCACGGATCAGGAGCACGGCGGCATCATCAAACACGGCGCGAAGCTCCTCTATGCCTACTCGGAGGCGACCGTGCCCCTCCTCACCGTGATCACCCGCAAGGCCTACGGCGGGGCCTACGACGTGATGGCTTCCAAGCACGTCCGCGCGGACGTCAACTACGCGTGGCCTACCGCGGAGATCGCCGTCATGGGTCCGCAGGGCGCGGTGGGAGTGCTCTACGACGACGAGCTGGCGGCAGCCGACGACACCGAGGCCCGCCGCGAGGAGCTCATCGAGGAGTACCGCGACGCGTTCGCCAACCCCTACACCGCTGCCGAGCGCGGCTTCGTCGACGACGTGCTCGAACCCCCCGCGACCCGCCCGCGGCTGATCGACGATCTCCACATGCTTCGAAGCAAGCGCGTCGACGGTCCGGACCGCAAGCACGGCAACATCCCGTTATAGCACGTTCGTCGCTTCTCCCGTTCTCACCCGGCGCGACCAGAGATGGCCCTAGATGTGCAGTAACCGAAAGCTGTCAACCGAAGCGTGTGCCGCAGTTGACCGCGGCGGGCCATCGCATGGTTTTATACATCGACTCCCGAAAGGGGCCACCGGAATGTTCGAGAAGGTGCTGGTGGCGAACCGGGGCGAGATCGCGGTGCGCGTGATGCGCGCCTGCGAAGAGCTGGGCGTCGACACCGTCGCCGTCTACTCGGAGGCCGACACGAACGCGGGTCACGTCCGCTACGCCGACGAGGCCTACAACATCGGCCCGGCGCGCGCGGCCGACTCCTACACCGACGGGGAGGCCGTCATCGAGGCCGCGAAGAAGGCCGACGCCGACGCGATCCATCCCGGGTACGGGTTCATGGCCGAGAACGCCGACTTCGCCGCCCGCGTCGAGGAGACCGACGGCGTTACCTGGATCGGCCCCTCGGCCGACGCGATGGAGCGCCTCGGCGAGAAGACGCACGCCCGTCAGGTGATGCGCGAGGCCGACGTGCCCATCGTCCCCGGGACCACCGAATCCGTCGAGGAGCCCGAACAGGTCCGCGAGTTCGGCGAGGAACACGGCTTCCCCGTCCTCATCAAGGCCGAGGGCGGAGGCGGCGGGATGGGCCAGGAGGTCGTCCATAGCCCCGACGAGGCCGAGGACCAGCTCGAAACCGCACAACGCGAGGGGGAGGCGTACTTCTCGAACGCGTCGGTGTACCTCGAGCGGTTCCTCGACAACGCTCGCCACGTTGAGGTACAGATCCTCGCCGACCGGCACGGCAACGTTCGCCACCTCGGCGAACGGGACTGCTCGCTTCAGCGCCGCCAGCAGAAGGTCATCGAGGAGGGTCCCAGTCCCGCGCTCACCGATGACCTCCGGGCGAAAATCGCCGAGGCCGCCCGACGGGGGGCCGACGCCGGGAACTACTACAACGCCGGCACGTTCGAGTTTCTCGTCGAGGACGAGGGCCGCAACGACGACGGGCTGCTCGACGCCGACAGCGATTTCTACTTCCTCGAAGTGAATACGCGGATCCAGGTCGAACACACCGTCACCGAGGAACTCACCGGCATCGACATCGTGAAGTGGCAGATCCGGGTCGCCGCCGACGAGGAACTCACCTTCGAGCAGGACGACGTGGAACTCGAGGGTCACGCGATGGAGTTCCGGATCAACGCCGAAAACGCCGCCGAGGAGTTCGCGCCCGCCACCGGCGGCGGGTTCGAGGTGTACGACCCGCCGGGCGGTATCGGCGTCCGCGTCGACGACGCCCCCCGGCAGGGCGACGACCTCGTCACCAACTACGACTCGATGATCGCGAAGCTCATCACCTGGGGAGAAGACCGCGAGGAGTGCGTCGCCCGCGGCAAGCGCGCGCTCGCGGACTACGACATCCAGGGCTTCCCCACGATCATCCCGTTCCACCGGCTGATGCTCACCGACGAACCGTTCCTCGAAGGTCGACACACTACCAAATACCTCGACGAGGATCTGGACCCCGAGCGCATCGACGAGGCCCAACAGCGCTGGGGGCCGGGCGAGGAGAGCGCCGCAGCGACGGCCGACGGCGAGGTCACCGAGCGCGAGTTCGTCGTCGAGGTCAACGGCAAGCGCTTCGAGGTCAATCTGGAGGAACGCGGCGCACCACCGATCGGCACCGCGAGCGGGGGTGCGAGCGCCGGGTCTGACGGCTCCGGCGGTGGCGGCGGTGGCAGCAGCGGTAGTAGCAGTAGCGGCGGCGGTGGCGGCGGCCAGACCGTCACCGCCGAGGGCGAGCGCATCACCGCGGAGATGCAGGGTACCATCCTCTCGATCGACGTCGAGGAGGGCGGGGAGGTCGCCGCGGGCGACGTGCTCTGCGTGCTCGAAGCGATGAAGATGGAAAACGACGTGGTCGCCTCCCGCGGCGGGACGGTCGCGGAGATCCCCGTCGCCGAAGGCGACTCGGTCGACATGGGCGACGTGCTCTGCGTGCTGGACTGAACACCCACTTCCTTGCGCGGGGTCCTCGTCGCTCACGCCCACTTTTTTACAGGGGTTCTCCGTCGCTCGTGCCTGCGGCACTCGCTTTGCCGAACCCCCTGCAAAAACTTGGAGGAAAAGGCCGCGCTCCCGCCCTCACTTCGTCCCCGTGAGTAGCGAGGGACGTCCCTCGGACCGTGCGAACGGGCGGCTTTGCCGCCCGTGAGCAGACGAAGCGAACGGGGGCTCGGAGCGCCTCGCTCCGGCGGTCGGTCGTCCGCTCGCGGGAGAACTGCTTGTCCGCCCGCCCCCACCGTGGCCGTACCGCGACCGCGCCACCGAGCCCGCCGGCCCGCACCGCGCGGACCTCCTCGATCCGCCGGGACCACAAACCGCGGGACTGCGACCGCACCCGTCCGCAACCGTCTGTCGCCGGCCTCGGCCGCCGGTTGTCTCTCTTCGAGTGCAACGTGCGATCCAGCCGACCGGGGGAGCGAAAGCGCCTTTGTGCCGCTCGCCCTCGGCACGGGCGGCATGGAGGAGCGCACGCGCCTCTACTTGCGGGGGCGCTTTCGTGATCACTACCGGCGGAGCGAGCCCGCGCCACCGCCCGACGCCGACGCGCGCGAGTGGGGATACGTCCCGTGGACCGCCGGCCCCGGATCGACGATGGTCCGCCACAAGTCCCTGCTCGGGATGGGCGACCTCGGGGACTTTCTCGCGCGCGAGCGCCCCTGCCACGTCTACTTCTCGGCGGGCCGGTACGACGATCCCGGCGCGGATACGATGGCGGCGAAGGGCTGGCGCGGCTCCGATCTGATCTTCGATCTCGACGCCGACCACCTCCCGAGCGTGACCCTCGGCGAGGATTCGTACGGAACGATGCTCGAAAAGTGCAAGGAGGCGCTCCTGCGCCTGCTCGACTTTCTGGAGGACGACTTCGGCTTCGAAGACCTCACCGTGGTCTTCTCGGGCGGACGTGGCTACCACGTCCACGTCCGCGATCCCGCGGTGCAGGGCCTCGAACGGGACGCCCGCCGGGAGGTCGTCGACTACGTCCGCGGGATCGGCCTCGACCTCGACGCGCTCGTCGCCGAGCAGGCAGTGGGGGGCACCGCGGGGCGGGAGAGT
Organism: Halobacteriales archaeon QS_4_69_34; assembly: GCA_003021045.1. GTDB lineage: Archaea > Halobacteriota > Halobacteria > Halobacteriales > Halococcaceae > PXRN01. Next base: position 237,635 of record PXRN01000003.1, read on the forward strand.
CCGGCGCGAAAGCGTACCCTCCCGACCGCGGGCGGCTGGAGTGCGCGCGCTCACCGCCACCTCCTGAGCTTCGTCGACGACCTGCTCGCGGCCGAGGAACGCGAAGCGCTCGCCCGCCTCCGGGAGTTCGAGGGCGTCGGCGAGAAGCGGGCCGCCGCCGCGCTGCGCGCCGCCCGCGAGAACTACGACGCGATCGCGGCCGGTAACGTCGACGTCCACCCCGCCTTCGTCGGCGTGGCCGAGCGTCTGCTGCCCGACGTGATCGCGGCGGACAACGCGCCGATCGACGAGCCCGTTACGACCGACACCAACCGGCTGATCCGCCTCCCAGGGAGTCTCCACGGCGGGTCCGGACTCCGCGTCCGCCGGATCGATCGCGACGACATCGACGGGTTCGATCCGTTCACGGACGCGATCCCGGGGACCTTTCGCGGACAGGAGATCACCGTCGAGCTGCCCGAGGAAGCTCGGGTGGAGCTGGGCGGCGATAGCTTTACACTCCCGGCGGGCACACGTCGCGTTCGGGAGTACGCGGGCGTGTTCCTGATGGCACGCGGCCGCGCCGAGAAGGGCGAAGAATGAACCTCGACGAACTCCGGTCCGCGCGGAGCCGCGAGCGCCAGACCGACAGTCTCCAGCACCTCTCGGAGTCCTTCTACGCCGACGTGGGGGCGTTCATCGCGGAGCTGCGCGCCGAGCGCGAGCGGGCCGCCGCCGCGGCCGACGACCCCTTCGACGCGCCCGAGGTCCGCCGGCTGAGCGACGACATCGAGACCGCCGAGGCCACGGTAGAAGCGCTCTACGAGCGCCGTGTCGGCAAGCTCGTCAAGCAGGCCAGCCTCGCGGCCGCCGGCATGGCGACCGACGACGACGGCCTCACCGCCGAGGAGGGAGACCTCACCGCGGCGCTCGTCGAGGCCATCGAGGACAACCGCCGGCGCGTCCTCGACGACGTGCTCGCCGAGGCCGACTCGACGGCCCCGGCCGACGATGCAGGAACCGAGACGGCCGGCGGGGCGGCAGTCGGCGAGCCAGCAGTCGACGGGACAGCGGGCGTGGTCGACGACCCGTCCCCGACCTCGAAGCCAGCTACCGCCGACACCACCGAGCCGGCGACCGACTCGACGCCATCCGACGGGACTGAGCCGGCCGACGGCGTGAACGCCCGGCCCGGCGAGTCGACGGCGGGCAGTGCGGCCGACGCGATGGGCCCCGGCGGCGCACCAGCCGGTGACCCGCTCCGTGATGGAGGGTCGGCCACCGCGGCGGCCGATACGGCCGACGCGCCGACCGGGGCGGCCGAGGCGACCGAGGCCGCCGACGCGGGATCGGCCGACGGTGGCGCGCCGGCCGGTGACACAGCCGATCACGGGAACGCAACCGCCCGCGGGACCGGAGCCGACGACACCGACAGGACGACCGTGCGCATCACACAGGACGTCGGCGAGATCCTCGGCGTCGACGAGCGCACCTACGAGCTTTCCGCCGAAGACGTCGTGACTCTACCCGCGGTGAACGCGACGCCGCTGCTCGATCGCGACGCGGCCGAACAGCTCTGAGCACCGCGGCCGTCCCCGTCGTGCGTTCTCGTACACGGCACGCCCAGGCCCACCACCGGCCCGACCTAGCGTCCTCGCCGTTGGCGCATCCGGCTCGATCTGCACTTCCGAAGCCCTCATCCGCCGGCCGACCACCGCGGCTGCCACGGCCGCTGACAGGCGGTGATCGTGCGGTCTCGGGTTCGGGCATGAGGGTCACGTAGCGGCCGGTTTGCGGTCTTGGCGGATCGGGGCGAGGACCGGGCGGCGTGGGGCGGGCCGAGGGCTCGACAGTGTGGTCGCGGTGCGGGTGCGGCACGGTACGGAAGCGGCGCGATCGCGGTGCGGAGGCGGTGCGAACGAGCAGTTCTCCCGCGAGTTCCCGCCCTCCCTTCGGTCGGTCGTCCGCTCGCGGCCTTTTCCTCCAGGTTTTTGCAGGGGGTCCTCCGTCGCTCGTGCCTGCAGCACTCGCTCCGCCGAACCCCCTGCAAAAAGTGGGCGTGAAAGCGGAGTCTATCTCCGGACGAACTCCGAGAGCCGGCGGCGGAGGCCACCGCTGTCGCCGAGCTTGAGGTAGTAGGCCGCGCCGCCGTCCTCGTAGTAGCGGTCGATGCGGCGCTCGACCGCGAAGCCGACGTGCTCGTAGAAGGCGATGGCGGCCTCGTTGCTCGCGCGGGCATGACAGGACACGGTGGCGTGGTCCTCGGCGACGGCAGCGACGAGCCGCCGGCCGAACCCCTCGCCGCGGTGAGCCGGGTCGACGGCCAGAAAGAGGATGTAGCCGTCCCGGCGGGTGGCGACGAACGCGACGAGCTTGCCGTCGTCGAGCGTCCCCTCGGCCCCGCGAGCGCCGGCGAGCAGGAGGTCGACGGTGGCGCGGCGGTAGGCGTCGTCGAAGAAGCTCCGGCGCTGCTTGAGCACGCCCTCCTCGCGGCGGATGCGCTCTTTGAGCTCCCACGCGGCGTCGACGAAGACGTCGCTGCCCGGGCCGGCGACGCGGGCCGTGATGTCGACGCTCACTGCGCCACATCTAACAGGTGGGTGATTATAACTCCACCGCCCGGGGACCTGCTGTCTTCCGAATCTCGGGCCCGCCATCGGTCGTCGCCGATACCGGCGCGTCCGCCGTGCCCGTACTGTGCGATCGGAACGGGACCTCCGCCGAGCGGGAGCGGGCCGTTCGCGAGGCGACGGTCCGAGGCGCCCTCGTATGCGAAACCTTTTCGATCCGGACGGGTATGATCGAAATCATGTCATCGGATGGGGCCGTGACGGGGGGCGATGGAGCCAGCGGAAGCGGGACCGACGAGGCCGCCACGATACAGCGGGCAAGGCGAGATGCCCGCGAGACGATCCGGCAGTCGCTGATCACCGGCGCGGCGCTCGCGGTCCCGCTCGTCGTCACGCTGATCGTGGTCACGTTCGCGCTGAACTTCTTCGCGGGCCTGCTCGAACCGGTGGTCGTCGTGGCCGACGCGCTCGGGCTCTCGGAGTTCGGCTCGGCGGTGTTCATCCAGCTCGCCACCGTACTGGCACTCGTCGCGACGGTCGCGCTCGTGGGGTTCGTCGCCGAGCATACGGTCGATCGACAGATCGCGGACCGCTTTCACTCGGTCTTCGAGACCGTCCCCGTAGTGGGGGCGGTCTACCGGAGCTTTCGCCGGATGGGCGACGTGCTCGCCGAGAGCGACACCGAGAGCTTCCAGGAGGTAAAAATCGTCGAGTACCCCGCCGAGGGATCCTACACCGTCGGCTTCCTGACCGCCGACACGCCCCCCGCCATTCGGGAGAGCGCGGGCCACGAGACGATGTGGACGCTGTTCGTGCCGATGGCCCCGAACCCCGTCATGGGCGGATTCGTCGTTTACCTCCCCGACGAGCGCGTCCACGACGTTGCGATGACCGTCGAGGAGGGCATCAGGGCGGTCGTCACCAGCGGCGTCGCCACCAGCGCGGACGGGGACACGTCGGCGGTCCCGACCGAGCGACTGCGGCGGCTCGGCCTCGAGGGGTCGACCGAGCACCCCGGACCAGCCGGCGCGAGTGAGGACTCCCCGGCCGAGGAGACGCCGTCGGAACGATCGACCGACGCGGGCTCCGCGGACGAGGACACGACGGCGGAATCGGTGGCCGACGAGGACACGGAATCGGAGGAAGCGAGCGATCCCGTGAAGACGACCCCGGGCGAGCGCGGATGAGCTTCGCGCTGCGCGAGCACACCGCCGACGTCGCCGTCGCGGCGACCGGTACGAGCCTCGGGGAGACCTTCGCCGCGGTCGCCGAGGGGCTGGCGGCAGCGATGTGCGAGGCGATCCCCGAGAGCGATCCGGCGGACGACCGGGTGGACGGTGACCGAAAAGACGGCCTCGGAGCGAGTCGCTTCGACCTCGCGGTTCGGGCGGAGGGCCGCGAGGCACTGCTGTACGACTACCTCGACGAGCTCATCTACCAGCGCGACGTGCGCGGCGTGCTCCCGGTCGACAACCGGGCGACCGTTCGCTGCGAGGAGGGGAGAGTGGGCGGCGAGGCAACGGGCGACGGAGGAGACGAGCAGTGGGCGATCGAGGCGAGCGCGCGCGGCGTCCCGCTCGACGCGATCGACGCGCGGGAGGTCAAGGCCGTGACTTACTCGGAGATGGCCATCGAGGAGCGCGACGGTGGCTGGCGGGCCTACGTCGTCTTCGACGTCTGAGTACCGATCCGGCCGACTGCAACCGGCTGACGAGCACCACCGATCGTCGGGTGGAGCCGGCGGCGTCGGGTGGAAGCGGTCGGCGCGCGAGGGGCCCGGCGCGGGCGACCCGAGCGAGCGAATCGGCCGGGGAGGCGTGTGGCAGTTGCGGTCCGCGGTGGCTGCGGTGGGTGCGGTCTCTCGGGTGTATCGGCACTCGCGGTTGCGTTTCGCTTCGACCGCTTTAGCCGTGTCCGAAGTTCGAATCGACCGATATGCTCGGCGTGATCGCGCTCTTGTGTGACCGGCGACTCGCGGCCACCCCAACGGTAGTCCATCGACCGCGTGGAGGCGAAACCTATTCCGAACGCGGCGACGAACGTCGAGTATGACCACCTACGACGCCGACGGCATCACGCTCGAACGGGTGCGCGAGTACGTCTGGGAGATCGCCCAGGAGGGCGGGATGGGCGCACCGGCGCGCGTGCTCGCCAGCGAGGCATTGCTCGACGAGATTGCGGACGACATGACCCTCCAGCAGCTCACGAACGCGACCCACCTGCCCGGCGTGGCAAAGCACGCGATCTGTATGCCCGACGGCCACCAAGGCTACGGCTTCCCGGTGGGTGGCGTCGCGGGTATCGACGCCGAAAACGGGTGTATCTCGCCCGGGAGCGTCGGCTTCGACATCAATTGCGGCGTCCGGATGATGCGGACGAACCTCACCTACGCGGACGTCGAGGGCCACGAGGAGGACCTGGTGGACTCGCTGTTCGCCAACGTCCCCTCGGGGCTCGGCGGCGGCGGGGTCGTCGAGACCGACGTCGGGACCGTCGAGGAGATCCTCGAACGCGGCGTCGAGTGGGCGCTCGACGCCGGCCACGCCGTCCCGGCAGACCTCGCGCGCTGTGAGGACGAGGGCCGACGCGCCGAGGCCGACGCGGGGGCGGTCTCACAGAAGGCGAAGGATCGCGGGAAAAATCAGGTAGGGAGCCTCGGCTCGGGCAATCACTTCCTCGAAGTCCAGCGGGTGACCGACGTCTTCCGGGAGGAGGTCGCCGACGCCTACGGCCTCGCCGAGGATCGGATGGTCGTCCTGATCCACTGTGGCTCACGGGGGCTCGGCCACCAAGTCTGTACGGAGTATACCCGCCGGTGTGAGAAAGAGCACCCCGACCTGCTCTCCCGGTTGCCGGACAAGGAACTCGCGGCCGCGCCCGCCGGGAGCGCGCTCGCCGAGGAGTACTACGGCGCGATGTGTGCGGCGATCAACTACGCGTGGGTCAACCGCCAGCTGATCATGCACCGCACCCGCCGGGTGTTCGAGCGCGTCTTCGACCGCGACTGGGAGGAGATGGGGATGGAGCTGCTCTACGACGTCGCGCACAACATCGCCAAGAAGGAGGTCCACGACGTCGGCGGGGAAAGCGCGGAACGCGAGCTCTACGTCCACCGCAAGGGTGCGACGCGGGCGTTCCCCGCCGGGCGACCGGAGGTGCCCGAAGTCTACCGTGACGTGGGGCAACCGGTGATCATCCCGGGGAGCATGGGCGCGGGCTCCTACGTCCTCAGGGGCGGCGAGGCCTCGATGGCCGAGACGTTCGGCTCCACCGCACACGGCGCGGGCCGGACCATGAGCCGCACGCAGGCCAAAGACGAGTTCTGGGGCGAAAACGTCCAGAACGAGCTCCGGGGCCAGAAGGTGTACGTGAAGGCCCAGAGCGGCGCGACCGTCGCCGAGGAGGCCCCCGGCGTCTACAAGGACGTCGACGAGGTGGTGCGAGTGTCGGACGAACTGGGGATCGGCGACACGGTCGCGCGGACGTTTCCCGTGTGTAACATCAAGGGCTAACGGTCCACAGCGCCGTGGGCTGATCGGCCCCATTGGACCGGCCGACCGTCACCGCACGGTCGGCTGCTCGAAGTGTGGCCGTTCGACGCGTCCGTCGAGTTCCGTATCGATACCGTTCTCGCGGGCGTACTCGACGAGAGCCTCGTGTTCAGTACCGGCAGTATCGATCCTGTCGTCGGGACCGAACGCCGAAAAGAGAGTATCGGCTTCGACGAAGTACGCGGAGGCGGCGACGGTGTAGGTCGTGTCGTCGGTCAGGGATTCGCCGTCGACGGTCGCCTCCACGAGCGACTCGTCGCGGTCGTCCCAGACGATGTGCGCGCCGCTGACGTGACCGAACCACCACTCCGGTGCGTCGAGGTATCGGTAGGTGACCGATAGTTCACGGAACGCCTCTCGGAGGCGATCACCCGGGAGTTCGAGCACCGCGAGGTCGTTGCCGTAGGGGACGAGGCCGACGAGGTCGGCGGCAGTTACCTTGCCGTCGAGCGGATCGGTCTCTCGGATGCCGGCAATGGCGAGCGCGACGTCCGCGTTCGCCCGCCATCGATGGGCGTCGACGACGAGGTTCCCGACGGGGCTCTCGGCCTGCTTTCGCGCCCGCTCGGTCAACACGATCGGCTCGTCGACAGCGGTGACGACCTCGGTGAGCTCCGTCCGATCCATTCGGTCGCGGAGCGCCGCCGCCACCGACTCGTCGAGCGGCCCGTCCGCGACGTCGTGACGGGCCGCGGTCGGTTTCTTGCCATCGAAACCGACTTCGAGGAGGGTGCGGCCGCCGTTGCCCGGGCGGGTGAGCAGCGTGCCGTCGACGTGCTCGACGAGCTCGTCGTGGTCGTG
>PXRN01000004.1 GCA_003021045.1 Halobacteriales archaeon QS_4_69_34
CCAGTCCCAAGCAGATGCGGAGCATCGCCTCCGTCGTCGTCTACGGCTGCGAGTACGAACAGCTTCAGGCCAACAACGAGTCCTGTCACGTCGAGGAGCCCGCGCCCCACGTCCACCCGCCGTCGGCACCGAGCAGCACCGCCGAGGTGCTCAACGCGATGGACGACGCGGCCGCGCCCGGAACCGCCAAGCAGGCGGTCGTCGATGACCTGCGCGGGTACTACGAGCAGGTCAACGGAAGCGCCTCGTAGACTCGACGCCGAACCGGCTCTTCCAGTCGTCGATCGCGGGATTGCCGTCGGGCAGTTGTCGGTGCTGACACGTCGTCGATTCGAGGGGATCACGAAACGAGTGGCGCGAGAGCACCCATCAAAACCGATTTCCCAGTCACATGGCGTAGGACAGTACATGCCATCCAGTCCGGACCGCGGGCTCTCGCGGCGCGCGTTCACCAAGGCGGCCGTGGCCATCGGCGGCGCGAGCGCGCTGAGCGCGTGTCTCGACCGCGGTGGCGTCGACGTCCCGCAGGGGCCATCGAACCTCTCGGCGCTGCCGAGCGGCCAGCACGCGTGGGACACGTATCTGGCCACCGACGAGGCCGGAAACACTCTCGGACCGCGCCACCGGGTGCTGCTCTATCTCGACTACCCGGGCGACGGCCCGCCGAGCGACGCCGACCGGACGACCCTCGAACGCGCTCTGGAGGGGCTCGACCGCGCCTACCAGCGGGGCAATCGGGGGTTGGTCTACACGATCAGCTACTCGCCGGCGTACTTCGAGCGCTTCGAGGCGTCCCTGCCCGACTCGGTCGACCTGCCGGCACCGAAAGCGCTGTCGCCGTTCGAGGAGCCCGCATTCGACAGCGATGACGCCGTGATCCACCTCGCCAGCGACCACGGGCAAGTAGTACTCGCCGCCGAGCAGGCGCTGTTCGGCGAGAAAAGCGAGTTGAACGGCGTCGAGATGGATGCATCGCTCGCCGAGGTCTTCAAGCGGACTGACCGCCGAACGGGCTTCATCGGCGACGGCCTGCCCGCCGAGCACCAAGAGGTCGAGGGTATCCCCAAGGGCGAACCGGTGCCCGACGACGCGCCGCTGTACATGGGCTTCGAGTCCGGCTTCGAGAAGAACCAGGCGAGCGAGGACCGGGTGACGATCCAAACGGGACCGTTCGCCGGCGGGACGACCCAGCACGTCTCCAAGATCCGGCTCCGGCTGGACGACTGGTACGGCGAGCAGGACCACGACGATCGCGTCGGGGAGATGTTCTGTCCGTTCCACGCCGGGGAGGGTCTCGTCGAGGGAACCGGCGAGAGCCTGGGGGACTCGAACCGGATCGAGAACTGCCACGCAGACCTCGATGCGACCGCCCGCGAGTACGGCCGCGTCGGCCACGCCCAGAAGGCCTCCGAGGCCCGCGAGGACGGCTCGCCGATCATCCTCCGGCGGGACTTCGACTCGACGGACGACGACGCGGCCGGCGTCCACTTCGTCTCGCTCCAGCGCGGTGTCAGGGATTTCGAGGCGACGCGGGAGGCGATCAATGCCACCGAACAAACCCAGAACCCGGCGATCCGCCAGCGCGTCAACAACGGCATCCTCGAATACGTCTTCGTCCAGCGCCGCGGGAACTCCCTCGTCCCGCCCCGGAAACTGCGCGCGCTCCCGACACCGCGACCCGAGCGGTGAGACCGACCGGTCGCACTGGCTACCGCTACTGCGGGCACTCGGACGAGACGAGAGGGATCCGGCATCCGACCTCGCTCGACTGCGCGCCCGGAGACTTCCTCCTCCATCGCTTCTCGCTCGCCCACGCTCGATGGTTCAGCCACGAGCCGGGCCATCGACGCGGGCGGAAAGCGACCGTGTGACTTTTCGTTATAAATAGCGTCTCATATGAGCCGAAACTGATTAATCAGTACGGACAGCACACGGACCGTCCCGACCATGAAGCGGCCAGCGACGACACGACAGCCAGCGACACCGTCGGCACCGACGGCGGTTCGACCGATAGCGACGAGGGCGGCGTGGCCGCCGCGTCGTATGCTGCCGGATAGAAGTCTTTCAGCGATTTCGTCGGCCCGGTGCCGACGAGTACGCTTCATCGGCTCTGTCCGGCAGTATAGCTCCGGAGCGAAAAAGCGAAGACGAACGTCGCAAAAGAGCCCCTCGCCATGAACGGACGCCGCGTCGTCGGACGACGGACCCTCGTCGTTGCCGTACTGTGTCTCTGTGGGCTCTCACTCGTGCTGACGTGCGGGGCCGTGGCCGCACAGGACGGTGGCGGCCACCACGGCGGTGGAGACGAGGGCGACCACGGAAGTGGGACGATCTGCCCGAACGACCACCCCGAGTGGCGCGCGGAGCAGGCGATCGCCGGCGTGGCGGTCGCGGCCTCACAGCGGTGTAACCCGGATAGCCCGTCAGTGGTCGCCGCGTCGGTGAAGGGCACGAACAACGTGCCGCGGGACGTGCTCATGCGCTCGCGGCTCGGGCGGGACGCGGTCGTCAAGCGAAACGACTCCGACGGCGACGGCGACCCCGACGAGATACACGTCACGCTCGAAGTCACGGGGGTCAACGAGCGCAACGAGAGCGACGCCACCCACGAGATCGCCCCCGGCGTGAAGCCGTCGTTCTGGACGTTCGCACCCAAGACCCGCGGGATGGTGAGCGAGGACTCGAAGGCCCAGCGGCTGATCAGGATGCCCAGTCCCACGCTGCGCGCCGAAGCGGGTGATAAGGTGTTCGTCCACCTCGAAAACACCCACTACCTGCCCCACACCATCCACCTCCACGGCGTCGATCATCCCTACGAGACCAACGAAAGCACAAACGGGAGCGAAGCCAGCGGTAGCGGGCCCGCCAGCAGCGAGAACGCCAGCCTCGGCGGGGGAGACGACGGTAACGACGGCGTGCCCCAGACGAGCGAGAAACCACTTCTGCCCGGGGAGAACCGCACCTACGAGTTCACGCCCGAGCAGGCCGGGACGATGTTCTATCACTGCCACGTGGTGCCCAACGCCCACGTGCTGATGGGGCTCAACGGAATGTTCGTCGTCGAGGAAGAGCGCGCGAACAACTCGGTGCAGACGCTCAACGTCGGGGCCGGCAAGGTGCGCCACCCCTCGAAGGGCGTCGGCGAGAACTACACGGCCGAGTACGACATGGCCTACCAGACCGTCGATAAGGAACTCCACGAAATCCCCCAGCAATACGACGACACCCGCCGGATCGCAAAGGAGATCAATCGCGGGTACGACGTCACCGACTCCGATCCCGATTACTTCCTGTTGAACGGGAAGTCCTTCCCCTACACCGTTCGGGAGTCGATCGTCGCGACCGAGCGAAACGAGAGCTATCGTCTCCGGATGCTCAACACGGGCACGCGGCCGATGTCGATCCACACCCACGGGCACAAGTTCACCACCGAGGCCTACGACGGGATCGAACTCGACGAGTCCCAGGAGATCCAGCGCGACGTACTCTCGATCACGACGGCCCAGCGCGTCGACCTGACGCTGAACACGACCGTCGACGGGCTGAACTCCTACGGCGAGGGGCTCTGGCTCGCCCACGACCACCGCGAATCCGGCGTGACGACCGACGGCATCTCGCCCGGCGGGACGGTCACCATGATCGCCTACGAGGACTACCTCGACGAGCGGGGGGTGCCCCGGACCGACACCAACCTGAGCCGGTACTTCAGCGAGGCCTACTACGACGGGGAAATCCCCTACTGGGGACGGATGGATCCGGAAGCGTTCGGCGAACCGCCCGGCTCGAACGGAACCGCTGGCGGGGACGGAGCCGACGAGAGCGCGGCCAACGGGAGCGACACGGGCGGCAGTAGTGGCCACGACCACGGGAGCGGAAACGACGATCACGGTGCCGGGACGGGCACGGGCGACGGCACGGCAACGAGCGACGGCGCGAACGCGGACGGCGACATGGACATGGACGGCGACGGCATGAACGGAAGCGACACGAACGCGAGCGGGAACGCCAGCGGCGGGATGGACATGGGCGGCGACGGCATGGACATGGGCGGCGACGGGATGATGGGTGGCGGGATGATGATGGACATGTCGATGGTCCCCAATGGCACGGTCATCAACGCGAACCCCGACGAGCTACCGCCCGGTTGTGAGGCGGTGAGCGGCGAGCGTACCGTCACCGTGAAGGGCGGCGAGGAGTGGGCTGCACCCGGCGAAGCGTTCGCGTTCTCGACCGAGGAGTTCGCGTTCGATCGCTGCGAGCGCGTGACGGTGACCTTCGAGAACCACGACGACGTGCGCCACCAGTGGATGGTCCACGGGCTCCCGACCGAGACCTACCCGATGGGGATGTTCAACCTCGAAGCGCGCCAGCAGGGGAGCGTGACGGGCACGTTCATCACGCCCGCGGAGAACGGACGTCTCGAACTCCACTGCTCGCTTCCCCAGCACGAACAGAAGGGGATGCACGCGGCGATCGCCGTCGGCGACGGCGCGGACGGGAGCGGCGAGACCGGCGGCGGGAACGAAACTGGCGAGGAAGGGAGCCACGCCCACTCGCACGGCGACGGCGCGAGCGGATCGGGCGAGGGAACCGGCAGTTCCGCGGACGGGTCGGCCGGTCGTGCCGGCGTCGCGGGGAGTGAAGCAATGTCCGCCGCGGTGTGGGGCGGGATCGGACTCCTCGTCGCGGCGTTGTTAGCGGTCGTCGCGGTGCTGATCCGGCGGTAGCTCGATCAGCACGGACGGCCTCGGGGGAGGAGGGTGTCGTCGAAATGTACCGGACGACGGTGAGTGGGTCGTGACGGCCGTCGACCACCAGAGCGGGGCTCGGTAGAAGCCCGTGTGGCGGCCGATCTCCGGCGCAGCGTTGGGGGCTGTCAGCCGACGAACGCCGCGCCGACCCGCCTGAGTGGAGTACGATGGACGCCGCGGGCGAGAAACAGCCGGCGATCCGCCAGCGTCAACGACGGCATCCTCGAGGACGCCCCCACCCGGTGTCGCGGAACCCTCCCTCGTTCTGGCTCGGGAGCTGGGGCGGTCGCGCCGGCACGACCGGCGGAGGCCGCGACCGCGAGCGTCCTCAGTCGAGCTCCAGTCCGCGGATCGCCACGACCCCGCCCGCGTCCGTCCCGTCCTCGACGCGGCCGATCACCTCTCCGTCGGTCGCGTCGGCGAGCGCCGCGGCGTCAGCCGGGGGGAGCGCCGCGACGAAGCCGGTTCCCATGTTGAACGTCCGGTGCATCTCCCGGTCGGCGACGTTTCCCTCGCGCTGTACGAACGCGAAGACCGGCCCCGCCGGGAGGGGATCGTCGATCGCGTAGCGCAGCGGTCCCATCCGGGCGAGGTTCCGCCAGCCGCCGCCGGTGACGTGGGCCGCGGCGTGGGCCCCGTGTTCGCGCAGGGGGTCGAGCAGGTCGGCGTAGATCCGCGTCGGCTCCAGCAGCGCCTCGCCCACGGTCTCGAACTCCCCGCCCGGGAACGGCGCGGCGTAGGCCACGGCGGGCGAGTCGTGGCCGCGCGTGGCCGCCTCCCGGGCGAGCGTCAGCCCGTTCGAGTGGATCCCCGAGGACGGGAAGCCGACGAGCGCGTCGCCCGGCTCCGCCCCGTCGGGAAAGAGCTCCTGTTCGGCGGCGAACCCGGCACAGGTCCCGGCGAGATCCACGCCCTTGATGACTTCGGGCATCACCGCGGTCTCGCCGCCGACGAGCGCGACGCCCGCCCGCTCCGCGCCCGCGGCGAGGCCTTCGCCCACCTGTGTGGCCACCCCGTCGTCGGGCTCGGCGACCGCGAGGTAGTCGACGAACGCCACCGGCTCGACGCCGGCCGCGACGAGGTCGTTGGCGTTCATCGCCACGCAGTCGATGCCGATCGTGGAGTACTCGCCCAACGCCGCGGCGACCAGCAGCTTCGTGCCGACGCCGTCGGTGGCGAGGCCGAGGTACTGTCCGCCGAGGTCGAGCAGGCCGGCGTAGTCGCCCCCCGACCCATCCGTTCCGCCGTCGGCCCCGACGTCGCCGCTCGCCCCTCCCGCTGCACCGACGAGCGCCGCGGTCGCGGCCTCGCTCGCCGCGACGTCGACCCCTGCCTCGGCGTAGGTGAGCTCTTCGTCCGTGGTAGCCGCCCGCTCGCCTTCCGTTTCGCTCTCGTCCGTATCCCCGTCGGCGTCGTGGCTCACGGGCGGACGCCCGCGGAGCGCGAGCAAAAGACCGTCGGTGGCGCGTCGGTGTTTCCCCGAGCAAAAACGGCGGGCTCGTGGCGCCGGACAACCGACGGGACGTGTTCGTCCACGGGCCGGCAAAATCGTCGGAGACCCTCGTTCGGCGCTATCAGATCCCGAACCCGAATCGGACCAGCGCCAGTGCGGCCAGCGCGGCGCTCGGGACGAACGCGAGGACGAAGACGACCTTGCTCCACGCGAACACCGTCCGGCCGTCGAGCGGACCGAAGGGGATCATGTTGAAGCCCGCGAGCAGCAGGTTGATCGTGAGACCGAAGTCGCCGACATCGGCCACGAAGCCCGACGCGAGGAAAGCCGGCGGTGTGAAGATCGCGGCCAACAGCAGGTTCGTCACGGGACCGGCGAGCGCGATCAGGCCGTTCTCGCGGGCGGTGATCCGCCCGCGGTGATAGACCGCGCCGGGCGCGGCGAACAGGATGCCGGCGAACGCGCCCGCCACCGCGAGGAACAGCATCGAGTAGTCCGCCCGGAAGTGCGCGACCTGCCCGAAGCGGGTGGCGACGACTTTGTGGGCGAGCTCGTGGAGCAGGAAGCCGACGCCCGCGGTCGCCATGCTGAGTGCGAACAGCTCGGGGAGGGCCGTCGAGCCGATCACGCCGGGGCCGCCGAAGAAGACCACGAACGCGACCCCGAGCGCCACCCACGCGACCGCGAGGTCGAGCAGCTCGCGCGCCTCGAACCGGATGCCGCCACCGCCGCCTGCTCTCCTACCTGCGCTCGCGCGTCCCCCCCGGCTCACGTCAGGGCCCCCCAGAGGAGGTCGGCGCTGTTCCGCGCCCCCTCGACCATCAGGTCCGCGACCTCGCCGACGCCGCCGACGTCCGCCGCGAGGACGGGCAGGACGACGGCCGCGAAGAGGACGCTGGCGACGATGCTGCCCACGTTCGTGAGCGCGACCACGGTGATGAGCCGGAAGAGGGGGACAGCCCGGAGTCGGTCCCACAGCTCGCCGAGGGGGTTCTCCTCGTCGGCGAGGATCTCGTTCAGGGTCTTGATGTCCGCGACGTTCACGTCGACGTAGCGCAGCTCGACGTAGCCGGCGAACCAGCCCGGCGCGAGGAGGGGATTCACCGACGTGAGCCACGCGACCGCGCCGCCGACCCCGGCGCTGGTCCAGTGGGCGCCGCCGACCTTGGCGAGCACGAACGCGAAGACGCCGTTGATGAGAAACCACGCCCCGAACAGCCGCAGGAGGAAGCCGTTGCGGACGCCGGCCATCGCCAACAGGACGAAGAAGGCGAGAAAGCCAAGCGTGAACGCGTAGCCGACGAGCCTGTAGACCGAGAAGCGCCGGCCCGTCTCTCGGCCCGTGAGCGACGCCACGTCGGGCAGCGTCTCCGGGGCGTCGAGGTAGCGCTCGATGCCGCGCTGGTGGCCCGCGCCGACGACGGCGACGACGCGGTGGCCCTGCTCGCGGAGCGCCACCAGTCGGTGGGCGATGAAGGCGTCGCGCTCGTCGATCAGTGCTGCCGCGCCTCCGGGCGAGAACTGCCGGAACTCCTCGAGCATCGCGGTCACGAGGTCCGTGTCCGTGAGGTCCTCGACGTCGAACTCCTCGGCTTCCTCGGGGTCCTCGAGCGAGAGCGAGAGCAGCGCGCCGACGACCGCCCCGAGCGCGAGCCCCGCGAGCGTGCCGACGAGCAGCCAGTCGGCGATCCCGAGGAGCACGCCGCCGAGCGGGAGGGCGAGGCCGGAGATCAGCGGCTCCGGGGAGAGCAGGAACGGGCCGGCGAGTCCCTCGGCGACGAGCGCACCGAGGAGCCCGGTCGAGAGTCCGAGCGCGAGGCCGAGTGCGACCGGGGGAACGAACGCGAGCGGCAGACTGGCGAGCATCGTCAGCTTCTCGCCGCCGGTCATTCGCGCCCAGAAGCGCTGGATCGTCACCTGGATGTCCCGGTCGACCAGCGCGACTCCCAGTCCGCGGTCCTCGGCGCTCTCGACGGCGGCCATCATGTCCGCGCCGGGCGTGACGTCGAACTCGTCGCCGAGGCGGGCCTGGACGTAGGAGAGCAGCCAGTAGGCGAGGAACTGGAAGACCGTATTACCCCGGAGGAGGTCGCTCGCTTCGAGGTCGTCGGGCGTCTCGCCTTTGAGCTGGCGATACCGGCCCTCGTCGAGTTCGACCGCGACGGTATCCGGTCCGTACTCCTCGACGACGCGCTCGACCTCGGCGGCGCTCTCGGCGGAGACGTGGGCCGTCCCGACGACACGTACGCTGCCCGTGCCGGCGGACGCCGAGTCCGAAACCGAGACCGGGCCGTCGACCACCGACCCGGCGTCGGCGACGTCTGCGTCGACGGTCCCGGTGGCGTCTGTGGACTCGGCCGACTCGGCAGCGCCGGCGGACCCGACGTCAGCGGATTCGTCGGTGTCGGCGAACCCGGCAGCGTCGGCGGATCCGGTAGTATCGTCGGACTCGCCGTCGGCGGGCTCGGTGGCCCGGTCGGTCATTGGCCGACTCACGGGAGGCCCTCCCTTACCCCTGTCGGCATCGGCCGCGATCGATCGAGCGCCGGCGGGTCCGAGACCGGAAGGCAGTTGCCTCCTCCCGCCGAAGGCCGACTATCCGATGGACGCCGATCGCCTCGCGTTCGTGGCCCGCCTGCTCGGGGTCGTGCTCTTCGCCGCCGGCATCGGCGGGGCCGTCCTCGGCGCGTACGCGCCGGTCCAGGGGGAGATCGGTTCGTGTGGCGGCTCGATCCTCCAGGTCACTGAGACCGAGGGGAGCGCCGAGTCCGCCGATCCCCTCGACTTCGCGGCGCTCTCGTCGGCCGAGCAGCGCGCCTTCGAGGCAGCGAGGCGGAGCACGAGCGAGCAGGCCCTGATCGAGGGGCCCGCGGCCGACGCCCCGGCGTTCGAGGCAGGGACCGTCGTGGTCTACGAGGGCGAGCGGTACTACGCAGCGATCGCCACGAGACAGGAGTGTGTCTCCGTCTCGGCGCTCGCGGTCGCGCTCAGCGTCGGCGCGGTCGCGCTCGGTGCGGTCGTGTTCGTCGCGCCCGGGCTGTGGCGGCGCTTCCGGTGATGGAGGAAGGGCGGTAGAACCCGGACGCCGTCAGCCGTCCGTCCGACGGGACGTTATGCGTATGCGGCCCCGAGCGGGCCCATGGAACGGTTGCCGCCGTACGCACGCGCGGCGCTCGACGCGCTCCGCCGGACGGACGCCACAAGCGGGGGCATCACGGCCGAGCGGGCGCGAGCGGTGCTGCGGGAGGCGGACGTGGGCGGGACCGACGCGGACGCCGGGCACGCCATCGAGGTGCTCCAGCGACACGGACACGTCTACGAGGTCGACGGACGGATCCACATCACCGAGCCCGAGGCGATCGACGATCGGTGACGCCAAGTCAATCGGACTCACCGAATCGCCGCGACCACCGGCAGGGTGGTCCGGGAAGGGTCGCGGGCGGGGGAGGCAGGGACGCTACACGCGGTCGCTCAACCGGACGAGCCCGCGCCAGTGGCGAACGCTCCGCCATACCGGTCGTGACCAGCGCGGCCGCGAGTAGTAGCGCACGAGCGAGATCGAAGATGCGTCCCGAGAAGCGGACTGCGTGGGGACTCTCCCCCTGCCGAGGGCGACGAACACCGAGTCCAGTGGTGGAGTGGCGGTCGCCGTCGAGAGGACCGTCGCGTCGTCGACCCCGCTCCGGCGGTCGAAGCTGAGCGGCGCGAGGACGAAGACGACCGCCGTCGCCGGCACGCACAGCGGCAGGCGGTCGCCGACGCCGACTGCTCGCCGCGGACGAGTGCGAGCACGCCAAAGGGGTCGGCCGTCAGTACCAGCGTGAACGGGAAGACCGGCGCCCCCGCCGCTGGCGCCGACGTCGTCGGGTTCGATCGATTCCACGGTCCCCCGACATACGGGCGTGCTCTCGCGGCGGGTTCACGAACCCATTCGCCGACGTCGCGGGGGCCTCTGTCGCCCGATTCCACCCGGATGGGCCCCGACGCGCTCGGGGCTCTCGAGGAGCGCCGATCGATCCGTCGTTGGGGACGCGACGAACTCCCCGGGCGGCTATCCCTCGGCCCGCTCGCGCTCGTCGGGCGGGGAGCGCTCCGCGGGAACCCCCCGGGTCGCGGTCGCCTTGAACGAGGCGTCGGCCGCCTCGCCGGGGGCGAGATCGAGTGCCGCGACGCTCGTCCGGGTCAGTAGCGCCGTCAGGCCGACGTCAGCGCCGACATCGAGCGTGACGCGGGCGAGTGCGTCGCCCGTCTCGACGCTTGCGACCTCGCCACGGAACCGGTTGCGCGCGCTCGTCTTCGCCGGGGTGGCTCCGGGCGCGTGGAGCGTGACGGCATCGGCCCGGATCGAGAGCCGGACGTCCGCGGCGGTCGCGGGGACGATCGCCCGGACCGGTCCTGCGTTCGTCTCGACCGTGGCGAGTTCGCCGTCGCGCTCGACGACCGTCCCTTCGAGGACCGTCTCCGTGGCCTCCGCGACTCCGGAGAACTCGGCCCGGAGCCGATCGAACTCTCGGAGGAGCCGCCGGGCGGTCGCCGTCAGCGTGCTCCCGCCGCCGCCGGACCCGCCCCGCTGGCGGTCGACCAGCGGCCCGAACGCCCCCTCCAACTCGACCACGCGCCGCTGGGAGCGCGAGTACGACCGCCCGAGCGCGTCGGCGGCCCCGTTGAGCGAGGCGTGCTCGTCGATCGCCGCGAGCAGCCGCGCGTCGCGGGTAGTGAACGCCACCCCCGCCGCCTCCAGCCGCGCGTCGAAGCCCGCCCGCGAGTCCATGCCGACCGCTCCGCGCGAGCCGGCAAAGCCCTTATGACGGGCCGGGACGAGATGGTTGTGTCCATGACGAAACAACGACCGGTCGACCGCCCGCGACGAGCGTTCTTGGGTGCGGTCGGCACGGCGACCCTCGCGGGCGTCGCGGGCTGTGTGGGGAGCGGACGCCGAGGCGGCGGAGTCGCGGGAAGCGGGACGGAGGGCGACAACCGGGGCGAAGGGGATCGGAACGGGGGAAGGCGGGGCAGGAAAAGCGACGATCGATCGCCGGTCACGATCCTCGCCGCCGGGAGCCTCCAGAACGCGCTGCTCGACCTCGAGACCGCCGTCGACGTGCCGGTGGCGGTCGAGGCCCACGGCTCGGCGACCGTCGCCCGGCTGATCGCCGAGGGCAAGCGTGATCCCGATATCGTCTCGGTCGCCGACGTGGCGCTGTTCGAGGAGCCCCTCTCGCCGCCGTGGTACTCGGTGTTCGCGAGCAACGCCGTCGTGATCGCCTACGATCCGACCGCCGAGGGCGGCCGGCGTATCGCCGAGGCGGGCGCGGACGGCTGGTACGAGCCCCTGGTCGCGGGCGCGGTCGATCTCGGCCGCACCGATCCCGACCGGGACCCGCTGGGCTACCGCACGCTGTTTACCCTCGAACTCGCCTCGCGGTACTACGCGGACGCCGCGAACCTTCGGGAAGGGATTCCACGCCGCGAGCAGATCTACCCCGAAACCGGACTGCTGAGCCGGTTCGAGACCGGCGCGATCGACGCCGCGTTCACCTACCGGAGTATGGCCGTCGAGCGCGGCTACGAGTACGTCGACCTGCCCGATCGGATCGACCTCGGCGACCCGAACCACCACGAGGAGTGGTACTCGACGGTCAGTTACACGCTTCCGGGCGGCCGGGAGATTCGGGGGAGCCCGATCGGCTACGGCGCGACGATCCGCGAGCCGAGCGACGCCGCCCTATCGGTGTTCGCCGCCCACACCACCGACGACTCCCTCGACGAGGCCGGCTTCCTCCGGCGCGAGGGGGTCCCGATCCACCGGGGAGCGGTGCCGGAGCGCGTCGAGCGCGCGACGAATCAGGCGGAAAGCGATCGAGCGTCGCCTGGCTCCCGCGCGCCGGCGTCGGCGTCGGCGTCGACCGTCCCGGACGCCACGACCTCCGACTGATGGCCACCGGCCCGTTCCGTTCGGACCTGTCGACGCCACGCTTCGACTGGCTCACGGCCGCGCTCGCCCTCGGGGGCGTGTTGTGTCTCTACTACCTCGCGCCGTTGGTCTCGCTGTTTCTCTCCGTGCCGCCGGGTGTGGTCCTCGCCCGGACGAGCGATCCGACCGTCGTGACGGCGGCGACCACCTCCCTCCTGTCGGCCTCGATCAGCACGGCCGTCGCCACCGCCCTCGGCCTCCCGCTGGCGTACTGGCTCGCGCGGAGCGAGGCGGGGTGGACGAGCGCCGTTCTCGCGGTCGCGGTGCTTCCCCTCGTGCTGCCGCCGACGGTGGGCGGAGTCGTGTTGCTCACGGTCGTCGGGCCGGACACGCCGGTCGGCGCGCTCGCCGGCCGCGCGGGCGTGCCGCTCACGCGGTCGCTCGCCGGCGTGGTGCTCGCCCAGACGTTCGTCGCGTCGCCGTTCGTGGTCGTCACGGCGAAGGCGGCCTTCGAGGGCGTCCCCCGAGAACTCGAAGACGCCTCGCGGTCGCTCGGGACGGGCCGGTGGGCGACCGTCCGGCGAGTCACGTTGCCCCTCGCCGCGCCGGGTGCCCTCGCCGGCGTGACGCTCGCGTTCGCACGCGCGATGGGCGAGTTCGGCGCGACCGCGATGATGGCGTACTACCCCCGGACCATGCCGGTCCAGATCTGGGTGTCGTTCGTCTCGCTCGGCCTGGCGGATGCCTACCCGGTGGCGATCCTCCTCGTGCTCGTCTCGGTCGCCGCGCTCGCAGTTCTCAACACCGTCGCGTCGAACCCGTGGACGTGACTCGCACTCGGCGGGTGGTCCGCGCGGGGAGACGACGGAGACGACACCAGTAGACCACGAGAGCCACCGAAGACGATTAGAGCGTGGCGACGCCGCAATCGGACGCTCCGGCCACGGAGGACGGCTCACGGGAGGCCCGAGCGCCGTCCCGTACCCGGGGGAAACGCTTATCGGCGCGGCTGGCCAAGCCCGGGTGTACACGATGACTGTCACCCTGAAGGACTTCTACGCGGACTGGTGTGGCCCGTGCAAGACACAGGACCCGATCCTCGAGGAGATCGAGGCGGACGCCGAGGGCGCGGTCGACTTCGAGAAGATCAACGTCGACGAGCAACAGGAGATCGCCAACGAGTACCAGGTACGCTCGCTGCCGACGCTCGTGATCGAAAACGACGAGGGCGTCGTCGAGCGGTTCATCGGCGTCACCCAGCGCGACCGGATCGAGGACGCGCTCGAACAGGCCGGCGCGTCGGTTCCGGCCTGAGCGGACGACCGATCTCGGCCGTCACCGAGCGATGCCAGCCGGCGGCGCTACCGACTCACGATGGCACGGAAGGGATCGAAGCGGAGCGCGTCGGCACTACCAGGCGAGCGCCCGCTCCGATCGAAACGGGCGGCGTCTAGCGGAGGTACTGGTATAGCTTGATGAGCAGTTCCGCGACGATCCCGACGGCGCTCCAGCGGTACGCGAGCGCGGCAGCCCCGAACAGGAGGGCGGCAACGCGCGTCTCGCCGCGGTAGAGCGCGAGCGCGGCCTCGACGAGCGTCGTGAGCGCGCTGATACGTCCCGACCGCTTCGAACCGAGTTCGTCCACGAGTCCCATAGCGGAGGGACGTGCCCCACCCGCATAAGCATCCGGGCGGCACCTGCAGCCGTATTCGGACGGCGGCTCGGGGCCGGGCACGAACCGCCCGGGCCGGCTCTCGTCCGGGTCTTCGTGGCCGGCCGTGCAGTCGTCCCCTCCCGCCGCCCCCACCTCCGTGCGACTGTCAATCCCAGAAGGACTTCGTCCGGGCGTACTGTCGTTCTTGGGCCAGAATGTCCCGGTAGAAGTCGTCCTCGTCCTCGCGCAGCTTCGAGATGATCCGGGCGGCGTTGTGTGGACCGACGCCGCGGGCGGCGAGCGCGATCACGGCCCGCTTGCCGTGGGTCTGGACGAGGCTCGCCGCCCGGTAGGCCCGCCGGGTCGCCTTCTCCTGCTCGTCGCTTTTCCCGTCCGCTCGCACCGCGGCGATTGCTTCCTCGGCCCACGGGTTGAGCGCCGCGACCCGCGTCGACCCGCAGTTGGGACACTCGGGCTGCTCGGCCACTCGCCCCACCTGCTGGGTGCGCTCCCACTCCCGGCAGTGCAGACAGAGCAGGCGCACCCGGTCTTCCGCGATCCGCTCGCGCACGGTTTCGATGACGCTCGCGTCGGCGTTCTCGGGCGCGAGCAGCTCCTTCCCGCCGGAGCGCCCGCCCAGCCCCACGGGCGTGCGCCCGCCGACCACCTCGACGCCGATCTCGTCGCCCTGAATCCCCGAGAGCATCGCGCTCGCCGCTTCCACCGCGAGCTCCTCGTGGAACACCTGCCGGACGGCCTCCTCGTAGACGGGAGTGTCTTCGAGCGCTGCCAGGAGGCGATCGCGGCCGAACCGCCCGCTCTCGTGGCCCTGCCACGGCTTGAGCGCGCCGAACGTCGCCGCGACCTGCGCGAGCGCGAACTTCAGGCCGTCCGAATTCTTGAGGCTCAGCTCGATGATCGCCGCGACGTGCCCCGGATCCGTGGTTTCGAGAACCTCGACGACGTCACGGCCGGCGACCCCCCGGGGCACATCGAGCTCGATCCGGTAGGGATCGGCGTCGAGTCCGACCGACGAACCGGTGCGCTGGCCCAAGAGTGCCGAGAGCACCCGCCCGAGCGTCTCGTTCGCCCGGTGGCCCAAACAGGCGTTCACCACCGCCGTGCCCCCGTCGAACTCGACGAGTAGCTCCGTGTCGGTCGGCATCGGACTCCCCTCTTCGACCTGCCGTTCGAGCGGCACGAGTGCCTCGGCGAGGGTGTGCTCGTCGGCGGGACACTCGGCGGCGAGGTCGGTCGCGAAACCCTCGCGCGTCGTGCCCGCGGTGAACTCCCGCTCGACCCGCCCGCGGAGCGCGCCGACCGCCCCGGCGACGGCCTCCGGCACCGGGATCTCCTGACCGGACCACGAGGGCACCTCGCCGGTGGGATCCTCGATGGGGCTCACGGTCACGGTCGCCTCCTCGTCGTCGATCTCGGCGATCCGCCACATCTCCCCGCGCTGGACGAACGTCTCGCCCGGGCCCGCGAAGTTGAGCACGAAGCGCTCGTCGAGCGTTCCCACCTGCCGCCCCGAAGCCACGTCCTCGACCTCGTAGGTTTCCTCGTCGGGGATCATCGAGAGATTCGCATAAAAATACTGCCACGTCCCGCCCGACTTCGAGAGCGTATCGCTCTCCTCGTCGAGCCGGAGGATCCGATTGTTCGAGAGCTCGCGTACGACCGCTCGAAACGCCTCCCGGGAGAGGTCACGGAACGGGTAGGCGCGCGTGAGGATCGCGTAGGCCCGGGCCGCACGGAGCTCCCCGAAATCCATGACGAGTCCAGCGACCTGGTTGGCGACGGTGTCGCGGCTGCCCGCGTGGATCTCGATCGGCTCGACCAGCCCTTCCCGAGCGCGCCGGGCGATGGCGAGCGCTTCGAGCGTGTCGTCGGGACGCGTAGTAATGACCGTGCCCGCCGACACCTGATCGGCGCGGTGGCCCGCCCGCCCGACGCGCTGGAGCAGGCGCGCGACCTGTCTGGGGCTTCCGTACTGGACGACGTGGTCGACCCGGCCCACGTCGATGCCGAGTTCCATCGAGGACGTACAGAGGAGTCCGTCGAGCTCGCCGGTCTTGAACGCGTCCTCGACCTCGATCCGGACGTCCGTCGAGAGCGAACCGTGGTGGATCCCGATCGGGAGGTCGAGCGCCCGGAAGCGCGAGCCCAGTGCCTCTGCGGTCTGGCGCGTGTTGACGAAGACGAGCGTCGACTCGTGGGCGGCGACGATCTCCCGGATCGCGCGGACGTGACTGGCGATCTCGGCGTCGGTCAGCAGCTCGCTCGCCAACTGCTCGTCCCCGTCCGCCACGGCGGGCTCGCGAACCTGTACGTCGAGCCGGCTGCCGACGTCGATCTCGATGACCTCACAGCCGCGGTCGCCGGTGAGAAATCGGCCCACTTCGGCGGGATCGCCGACGGTCGCCGAGAGGCCGACCCGCTGGAACGACCCTGTGAGTTCGCGCAGTCGTTCGAGCCCGATCGACAGCTGTGCCCCGCGCTTGGAGGCAGCGAGCTCGTGGACCTCGTCGACGACGACGTGGGCGACGGCCGAGAGCGCTCGCCGCAGCTTCGAGCCGGTCAGCATCGCTTGGAGCGTCTCGGGGGTCGTCACGAGCACGTCCGGGGGATCGTCGGCCTGCTTGCCGCGCCGATACTGGGTGGTGTCGCCGTGACGCACGTCCACGTCGATCTCCAACTGCGCTCCCCACCACTCCAGCCGGTCGCGCATGTCGCGATTGAGCGCCCGCAGTGGGGTGACGTAGAGCACCGAGATGCCGAACGGCGTCTCGCCGGTCTCCGACGTCCGCCGGTTCTCGGCGACCGCGTCGAGGACCGGCAGCATCGCCGCTTCGGTCTTTCCGGTTCCCGTCGGCGCGACGACGAGGCCGTGCTCGCCGGCCGCCAAGGGGGCGATCGCGTGGCGCTGTGGCTCGGTCGGCGTCCCGAACCCCCGCTCGGAGAGCGCCGCGCGCACCGCGGATCCGAGGTGGGTGAACGCGTCGGCCCCCGCGACGGCCTCGCCGTCAGGCATCGGCCGGGGTAGGGCCGGCGGCCGATTAAGCGCTCCGCTGTGGGCCGGCCGACGCCCGTTTCCGCTCGCGGCCGAGCGTACTGTCCCGGTCATCGGCTCGCGCCGTAGCGGCGACGCCGACCGCAGCCCGGGCCGTCATGTACTCGGCTGACCTGCACCGATCGATGGCCGACACCGCGCTCGTTCGGTTTCACACCGATCTCCGCGTCCACGACAACGGGGCGCTCGCGCGGACTGTCGACGCCGACCGGGTGCTCCCAGTCTACTGCTTCGACCCGCGCGAGTTCGAGCAGAGCGAGTACGGCCCCGCAAAGACCGGCCCCTACCGCGCGCGATTTCTCCGCGAGAGCGTCCGGGATCTCCGCGAGTCGCTGCGAGATCTCGGGGGCGACCTCGCCGTCCGCCACGGCG
The DNA here is from genome assembly GCA_003021045.1 of Halobacteriales archaeon QS_4_69_34. Taxonomy (GTDB): domain Archaea; phylum Halobacteriota; class Halobacteria; order Halobacteriales; family Halococcaceae; genus PXRN01. The sequence continues at coordinate 17,218 of PXRN01000004.1, forward strand.
AACCCGAGAGCGTGATCCCCGACCTCGCCGCCGAACACGGCGCGGACCGGGTGTGCTTCGAGACGAAACCCGCCACCGAGGAGTACGCCGTCGAGGGGGCACTCGTGGACGCGCTCGGCGAGCGCGGGATCGCCGCCGAGCGGACATGGGGAAAGACGCTGTATCACATCGAGGACCTGCCGACCGGCGTGGACGAAATCGACGACACGTTCACGCCGTGGCGCGAGGAAATCGAGCGCGAGGCTACGGTTCGAGACACTCGCCCCATGCCCGACGCGATCCGAACGCCCGACGTCGAGCCGGGCGAGATCCCGACGCTCGCCGACCTCGGGATCGAAGCGAGCGACGGAGACGGCGCGAGCGACGCGGGCGACCCCGACGGGATCGGCGAGCCGGACGACCGGGCAGTGCTCGATTTCCGGGGCGGTGAAACGGCCGGGCTCGCACGGCTGGAGGAGTACGTCTGGGAGCGCGACCGTCTCCGGGAGTACAAGGAAACCAGAAACGGCCTGCTGGGCGCGGACTACTCCTCGAAGTTCTCGCCGTGGCTCGCGCTCGGCTGTCTCTCGCCCCGTCGGGTCCACCAGGTGGTCGAACGCTACGAGCGAGAGCGCGTTGCGAACGACTCCACCTACTGGCTCGTCTTCGAGCTGTTCTGGCGCGATTACATGACCTTCCAGTTCGAGAAACACGGCGGCGCGTTCTTCACGCCGACCGGCATCCGGGACGTCCACAAGGACTGGCGGCGGGACGAGCAGGGCTTCGGACGCTGGGCGGCGGGCGAGACGGGCGTGCCCTTCGTCGACGCGAACATGCGCGAGCTGAACGCTACGGGGTATATGTCCAATCGCGGCCGCCAGAACGTGGCGAGCTTTCTGGCCGACGTGCTACGGATCGACTGGCGGCTCGGGGCAGCGCACTTCGAGGCGAAACTCCTCGATTACGACGTGTGCTCGAACTGGGGCAACTGGGCCTATCAAGCGGGCGTCGGCAACGACTCCCGGGACGACTACTTCGACGTGCTCTCACAGGGCGAACGCTACGACCCGGACGGGGAGTACGTCCGCCACTGGCTGCCCGAACTCGGTGGGTTGCCCGCCGAAGCGGCCCGCGAGCCGTGGCGGCTCACCGAAGACCAGCAGGCAGCCTACGGCGTCGTGCTCGGCGAGGACTACCCGGAGCCGATGGTCGACGTCGAGCGCGCCTACGGGCGACTGCGGGGGTAGCCGTGCGACCCGTCGAGAGCGCGTCGAGCGACGCCACGAGCGCGCCGCCGAAGCGGCACGGGAGCGCTCCTCTCTGACCCCCACAGGCTGGGGGTTACTGCCGTGACCTATCGCCTCCTTCTCGACGAGAACGTCGAGTGTGAGGTGAGGGGGAGCTCGAAGGCCGTCACCGCGAATGCTCCGTCGGGGATTTGAACCCCGGTCATCGGCTCGAAAGGCCGAAATGATTGGCCGGACTACACCAACGGAGCCAGCGTGTGTTCGTTTCCGCGAAAATCGGTTAAACCTTCCGTTCGCCGCCGGATAGCGTGGTCGCCGTCGTCGACCTACTTCCCCTCGAACTCCGGCTCGCCGTCGCCCATGAACGCCGTGATGCCCTCCATCAGGTCGTCGGTGCCGATGAGATGGCCGAACGCCTGCGCTTCGATCTCCAGGCCGGCGTCGGTGTTCTCCCGGCCCCGGAGCATCGCGCGCTTGGTGAGCGCCTGGGCGATCGGCGGTCCGCCCGCGAGCTCGGCCGCGAGCTCGAACGCCCGCTCGTCGAACTCGTCAGTGGGAACGACCTCGTTGACGAACCCGTAGTCGGCCATCGTCTCGGCGTCGTAGCGCTCGGCGGTGAGGATGATCTCCTTCGCGCGGCCCGCACCGACGATCGTCTTGAGGCGCTGGGTGCCTCCCCACCCCGGGAGCAGTCCGAGGTCGAGCTCGGGCTGGCCTAGCTCCGAACGCTCGGAGGCGACCCGGAGGTCGGCACACATCGACAGCTCCATCCCGCCGCCGAGCGCGAAGCCGTCGATGCCCGCGACGATCGGCATCGGACACTCCTCCAGCCGGCCGAACGTCTCTTGACCCTTCCGGGAGAGCTCGATGGCGTCGAGGGGCTCGGCGCTGGAGGCCATCGAGGTGACGTCCGCACCCGCGGAGAAGGCCTGATCGCCAGTGCCCGTGATGAGCACCGCGCGCACGTCCTCGTCGTCCTCGAACGCCTCGATGGCGGCTTCGAGCTCGTCGAGCAGTTCGGGGTTGATGGTGTTCATCCGCGCTTCGCGGTCGAGGACGATCTGGCCGACCATCTCGCCCGGATGCCGAAGCTCGATCGTCGTGAACTCTGTCGTCCCGCCCTCTTCGCCGCCGTGGAAGCCCCCCGCCGCGGCGGCCTCGCGCAGTCCCTCCGCGGCCTCATAGCGCGCCGCCCCGGTCTCCTCGTGACGCTCGTCGAGACGTTCGACGAGCGTATCGAGTCCCGCGTCGTCGGCCATCTTCGCCGGTCCCTCGGGGAAGCCAGCCCCGAGCATCACGGCCTCGTCGACGTCCGCCGCCGGCGCGATGTCGGCTTCGAGCAGCTTGCCGACCTCGTTGGCCATCGTTGCCAGCAGGCGGTGCTCGATCTCCTCGCTGCCGGCGTCGGGGGGGATGTCGGGCCCGTCGCCGTCCTCGTAGCCGTAGAAGCCTTCTCCCGTCTTCTTACCGTAGCGTTCTTTTTCGACGGTCTCTTCCAAGAACGGGGCGGGCTCGTAGGCGTCGCCGAGCGTCTCGTGGAGATATTCGAGGACGTGGTAGGTCACGTCGTTGCCCACCTGATCGCCGAGCTCGAACGCGCCCATCGGCAGGCCCATGTCGAACTTCGTCGCGGAGTCGATCTCGGAGACGTCCGCGTCGTCCTCGCTGACCATCCAGCACGCCTCGTTCATCAGCGGAACCAGCACGCGGTTGACGATAAAGCCCGGGCTGTCCTTGCGCACGCGCACCGGCGTCTTTCCGAACGCCTCGGCGAGGTCCTCTGTCGTTTCGAGGGTTTCCTCTGCCGTCTCGGCTCCGGAGATGACCTCGACGAGCGCCATCCGAACCGGGGGATTGAAGAAGTGCATCCCGCAGAACTTCTCCGGTCGGTCGGTGAACTCGGCGAGATCCGAGATCGAGAGCGAGGAGGTGTTCGACGCGAAGATCGCCTCTTCCGGTGCGTGCTCCTCGACCTCCTCGTAGACGTCCCGTTTGATCTCCATCTTCTCGGGGACGACTTCGATGACGAACTCCACGCCGGCGAGTGCCTCTTCGAGGTCGACGACCGGCGTCACCCGCTCCAAGGCGGCGTCGGCCTCCTCGTCGGTGAGCTGGTCGCGCTCGGCGAGCTTCTCGAGACTCCACTCGATGTTCTCGTAGCCGTCGGTGACGAGGTCCTCGTCGATGTCGCGCAGGCGGACGTCGTAGCCCGCCATCGCGGCGACCTCGGCGATGCCGTGGCCCATGCTCCCCGCGCCGAGCACCGCGATGGTCTCGATGTCGTCGGCGTCCATCATTCGATCGGTCGGTCTCGCCGGGTCGGTTTCAAGCTGGCGTTTCCGTCGCGTTTCGCCACGAACCGGGGAATCTCAGCCGTGAGGATCGCCGGAGGGCGGAGAGTACGGCGGGCGCGCCGCCGCGCCGTCTTTCCCCCGCCCCCCGCCCCTGCGGTGGCGCTGTCGTCCGCACTCGCGCCGCCACGAATCGCCAGAGGCTGCCCGCGCGGCCGGAGCGTTTCGACGCGAGGCAAAGATACTTGTGAACACGAGCGGATGTACAGTCGTCATGGACTTCGGACTATCCGACGAGCAAGAGCAGATCAGAGAGGAGGTCAGGCGCTTCGGCGAGAACGAGATCGCCCCCGTCGCGACCGAGTACGACGAGGAGGAGAAGTTCCCCCACGACCTCGTCGAGAAGGCCGCCGAGATGGGCCTCACCGGTGCGACCATCCCGATCGAGTACGGCGGCGCGGGCTACTCGGCGCTCGATTCGGTCATCATCGCCGAGGAGCTGTTCGCCGTCGATCCCGGCTGTGCCCTCTCGGTTCTGGCCACCTCCTTCGGTTCGGAGGCCATCATGGGCTTTGGCACCGAGGATCAGAAGGAGCGCTACCTCGAACCCGTCGCCACGGGCGAGTCGGTGATGGGCGCGGCCATCTCCGAACCCGACACCGGCTCGGACGTCTCCTCGGTGTCGACCCGCGCCGAGAAGGATGGCGACGAGTGGGTGATCAACGGCAACAAGATGTGGATCACCAACGGCTCGGTGGGCGATTTCTTCGTCGTGCTCTGTGACACCGATCCCGACGCCGAGGACCGCTACGCCGGCTTCTCCCAGATCGTCGTCGAAGCCGACCGCGACGGGTTCAGCAGCGAGAAGATCACGGGCAAGATGGGCATTCGAGCGAGCGACACCGCCGAACTCATCTTCGACGACGTGCGCGTCCCCGAGGAGAACCTCATCGGCAACGAGGGCATGGGCTTTCTCCAGCAGATGCAGTTCTTCGACGAGACCCGTACCGGCGTCGCCGCCCAGGGCGTCGGCATCGCCAAGGGCGCGGCCGAGCGCGCCCTGGAGTACGCGAAACAGCGCGAGCAGTTCGGCCGCCCGATCGGCGACTTCCAGGCGATCCAGCACAAGCTCGCGGACATCCACACCCGGACGGAGGCCGTCCGCCAGATGACCTACAAGTCCGCGTGGGCCGTCGACAACGACGAGAACCTCACCACGCTGGCCTCGATGGCCAAGGAGTTCGCCTCCCGGGTGGCCGTCGACGCCGCCAACGAGTGCGTCCAGATCCACGGCGGCTCGGGCTACGTCAACGACTTCGACGCCGAGCGGCTCTACCGCGACGCGAAGATCACCCAGATCTACGAGGGCACGAGCGAGATCCAGAAGAACATCATCGCCCGAGAGCTGCTCGGCAAGGGCTTCTAACGAACGTTTTTGCTGTGGGGGATGGACTCCCTCGCGTCGCTCGGTCACCCATCCCGTCTGCTCGCGGGCGCTGCCCGCTCGCACGGGCCGAGGCGCGAAGCGCCTCGCGGCTTGCAAAAACGTTCATGAAAAAGCCGCTCTCCCTTCGGTCGCTCGCGGTAGAGCTGCCAACGATTTCTGCCACCGCGACCGCACCGCCACCGCGACCGCTTCGCAACGCGTCGAGAGTTCGACGTAGTGTTCGCCGTGCTGTTCGCTAGCAACACCGCCCGCCACCGCGACCGCTCCGCAACTGGACCGCACGGCCGACCACGAACACCGTCGCCTCTCGACCTGCCGCTCCTGGCCGCCCCACACTCGCCGTCGGACCACCGCGGAGCGACGCTCCCGGGCGTCCAGTGCGTGTGAAACATACGCCCGTTTTTTATACAATGGTCGGATATGGACGGGCAATGAGCACCGAACGCTACGACGTGGTGGTCGTCGGGGCCGGGACCGCCGGCGCGTTCGCCGCCGCGACGGCCGCCTCGGAGGGCGTCTCGACGGCCCTGCTCGAACGCAAGAGCGAGGCCGAGGCGGGCCAGATCGCCTGTGGCGACGCGGTCAAGGGCAAGGGCACGTTCCCGGGCGTGATCGATCTGGAGTACCTCCGCGAGGAGTCGTTCACCAACGAGCGGATCGAGAAAGCCCGCTTCGAGAACCCACGGAGCGGCGAGACCGTCGACATCCCCTTCGAGGCTCCAGGCTCGGTCGTCGACCGCAAGCGCTACGGCGAGGTCATTTTGGAGGAGGCCGCCCGTGCGGGGACCGACGTCCACTACGACACCGTCGTGCAGGACGTCGTCCAGACGAACGGGACGGCCGGCCGGAACGGAAACGGAGCGGGGAACGGCGACGCCGGGCGCGTGCAGGGCGTCGAGGCGGTTCGAAGGGGCGAACCGACCGAGTACGAGGCCGACGTCGTGATCGACGCCGGCGGCGCGCTCTCGGTGCTCCAGGACCGCGCCGACCTCTCGGGCGCGACCTTCGACACGAACGTGAGCTACTCGCAGTTCTGCTCGGCCTACCGGGAGGTCATCGAGGTCGACTCGCCCGTCGAGTGGGACGACGCCCTCGTCTTCAAGCCCACCGAGGAGCTCGGCTACCTCTGGTATTTCCCGCGCACGCCGACGGAGATCAACGCCGGGCTGGGCTTCCAGATGAACAAGCCGCCGATGGAACTCGTCGAGACGCTCAAGCGCGATCTCCGCTCGCGTCCGGAGTTCGACGGCGCGACGGTGAAAAACAAGCTCGGCGCGGCCCTCCCCACCCGGCGGCCCTACGACTCGGCGACCGCGCCGGGCTTTATGGCCGTCGGCGACGCTGCCGGCCACGTCAACCCCACCACCGGCGGGGGTATTCCGGGTGCGGCGAAGGCCGGCCACTGGGCCGCCGAGCGCGCGATCGAGGCCGTCACGAGCGGCGACGCGGGCGAGCAGCGCCTCTGGGAGTACAACCGACGGGTGATGGCCGACTTCGGCAAGCGTTTCGCCGCGATGGACGTCTACAATATCTTCGGGGGAGCCCACGACGTCGACGAGCTGGTGGACGTGCTCACCGCCCTGCCCGGCCAGCAGATCGTCGATGCGCTCGGCAAGGAGGGGACCGCCTCGATGGACCTCGGGCTGAAACTCAAGACCGCGCTCAGGACCGTCGGTCACTGGGACCTCCTCTATGAACTCTACCGCGTCCAGGGGAAGGCCGCGGCGCTCAAGGAACTCTACGAGGCGTACCCGGCCTCGCCGGCCGGCTTCGAGGCGTGGCGTGAGAGGCGCGACGCGCTCATGGACGAGATATACGCGCTCACCGGCGCGGACCCCAAGTACTGACCGCCTCTCGGGACCCGATCGACCGGCCCGGATCGCCGATCGACCGACCCGGTCGCGCAGGCGCTTGCAGGCCCCACCCACAGGGTCGTCGACCGTGTAGCTCTAGTAGATGGAACCCATCGATCCGGACATCGGAGGAGAGCGACAACAACCGACATGACGGCCGGAAACGACGTCGGGAGCGCCGTCGAGTCCGCGATCGGCGACGGCGGGCTGATCGTCGTCTCGAACCGCCAGCCCTACAGCCACGGCTACGGCGAAGGCGGGGACGGAGACGGGACCGGGGACGAGAACGGGAGCGAACGCACGATCACCGTCGACCGGCCGGCGGGCGGCCTCACCGCCGGGCTCGATCCCGTGCTCCAGCGGACCGCGGGAACGTGGGTCGCGTGGGGCGACGGCGAGGCCGACCACGAGGTCACGAACGAGGACGGCGAGGTCCGAATGCCGCCCGAGAACGAGGCCTACACCCTAAAGCGGGTCTGGCTCGACGAGGAAACGGTCGAGGAGTACTACTACGGCTACAGCAATCGTGTCCTCTGGCCGCTGTGTCACGGCGGCGTCTGGAAGACCGAGTTCGCCGAGCGCCACTGGCAGCGCTACCGGCAGGTCAACGAGACGTTCGCCGAGAGCGTCGTCGAGCGCGCCGATCCCGACTCGCTGATCTGGTTTCAGGACTACCACTTCTCGCTCGCGCCACGGTTCGTGCGCGAGGCCGCGCCCGACCCCTTTCTCATGCACTTCTGGCACATCACGTGGCCGGCGTGGGACACCTTCCGGGCGTGTCCCCAGCACCGCGCGCTGCTCGCCGGACTGCTCGGCAACGACCTGCTGGGCTTTCACACCGAGCGCTACTGTGCGAACTTCCTCGACTGCGTCGCGAACGCCTTCGAGGACGCCTTCGTCGATCGGGAGGACGGCCGGGTCAACTACGAGGGCCACACGACCGCGGTGCAGGCCTTCCCGCTCGGCGTCGACGCCGCGGCGATCGCCGAGGCGAGCACGGCGGTCGGTCCCGACTTCTTCGAGGGGTTCGGACGCGAACACGGGATCGCCCCCGGGACGCGGATCGCTCTCGGGGTGGACCGGCTCGACTACACGAAAGGCATCGTCGAGCGCCTCAATGCGCTCGAACGGCTCTTCGAGACCCACGAGGACTGGCGCGGCCGGCTCACCTACGTCCAGAAGGCCAGCGAGAGCCGCTCGCTCATCCCCGAGTACCAGAATCTCCAGACCGAGGTCCGCGAGTCGATCGAGCGCCTCGACGAGCGCTTCGGGACCGAGGAGTGGACGCCCGTCGTCTACCTCGACCAGTTCCTCCCAAGCGAGGAGCTCTACGGGCTGTATCGTGCCGCCGACGTCATGCTGGTCAGCGCCGTCCGCGACGGGATGAACCTCGTCGCCAAGGAGTTCGTCGCCGCACAGGTGGACGAGCCGGGCGAGAGGGACCGAGAGCAGGGAGCCGAGCGCGAGGGGATCGAGAGGGGGGTGGGACGCGAGCCCCCCGGCGTGCTCGTGCTCTCCGATCAGACCGGCGCATACGAGGAGCTCGGCGAACACGCGCTCACCATCAACCCCTACGACACCGAGGGGTTCGCCGACGCCATCGCGGCGGCGCTGTCGATGCCCGCCGACGAGCGGCGCGAGCGGATGGCCACCCTGCGCGAGCAGGTCACCACGAACGACCTCGACGCGTGGATGGCACGCGTCTTCGGGGCCGCGGACGAGCTCCGGGCGACCCGGGAACGGAACACGGCCGATGGCGCGTGAGCCGGCGTCCCGCCCGGCAGCATCCGACGGGCGATCGCGTCCGCCTCCGACGACAGCCGACCGAACGGCCCGTCGAGCCGGGGGGGCCGCTGGCGCGACGGCCGGCTCCGCGACCGACGACGATTCCGCGACCGACAGCGACGCCGTGGCCGAGACGCCCCTCGTGAGCGACGGCGGGCGACCCCCGCTCCTCGACGATCGGTTCGGCGAGGTCGCCGAGCGCACGGCGGCCACGGAAGGGCTTCTCCTCGGACTCGACTTCGACGGAACGCTGGCCCCGATCGAGGCCGATCCGGACACCCCGGCGCTCTCCTCCGCACACCGGGCGGCGCTCGAAGCGCTCAACGATCGCCCGGGCGTCGCCGTCGCCGTCGTCAGCGGCCGCGCGCTCGCGGACCTGCGCTCGCGGGTCGCGGTGGAAGGGGTCGTCTACGCCGGCAACCACGGCCTCGAACTCTCCCGGAACGGCCGTACCGCGATCCACCCGATCGCCGCGAAGCGCTGCCGGGCGGTGGATCGCGTCTGTTCGGCACTCGAAGAGCGCTTCGCGGCGACCCGCGACGCCGGGGGCGGGGCCGACGGCAGCGCGAACGGGGGAGTCGAGGACAGCGTCGACGCGGGAAACGGGAACGGCGAGGCCGGGATCGGGGGCGTCGAGATCGAGAACAAGACCCTGACCGCCACGGTCCACTACCGGCACGCACCCGAGCGCGGGTCGGACGTGCGCAGGGCGGTCGCCGAGGCGGTCGAGCATGTCGCCGGGGACCCCCTCCGGGTCTCGGAGGGCAAGCGGATCGTCGAGGTCGGGCCGGCCGTCCCGTGGGACAAAGGCCGGACGATGGGGCTACTCGCCGACGATCACCCGGCGTGGCTCCCGATGTACGTCGGCGACGACACGACCGACGAGACGGCCTTCCGTGTGCTCTCCGACGAGGGCGGTCGGCACGGGAACGGACGCGGCATCGGGATCCACGTCGGTCCCGGCGCGGACACGGCCGCTGCCTACCGCGTCGCGGACCCCGCGGGCGTCGAACGCCTCCTGGAGTGGCTGGTCGAGTCGGACGTCGGGGAGGCCTGAGCGGTCGCCGGCGACGGGCAACCGAACGCCAGCGATCCCGACCCGGTAGCCCGTCGTCGGCCTGCACGGCGATTCGAGCCGAGTCCGTAAGGGCTATCTCCCGATCACGAGTTGGCTTGGCATGGGTCTTCGGCCGCCGCGCCGCCGGCTCATCCGTGGCCTGCTGGGCGCAGTGGTGCTCTCGTTGCTGCTGTCCGGCGGCGTCCTGACGCTCTCCTACGACCCGCCGGAGCTGGAGGCCGGAACGATGGCGTCGCCCGCCAACGGCAGTACCGTCGTCGCGACTCAGGGCTGGAACGCGCGCAACACGTCCCTTCCGGATCGGCCCGACCGCCTCGTCTCCGTCGGCCCGACGGGCAGCGTCGAGTGGGTCCACGACGGTCCCTCCACCCGGAACTGGTTCTACGACGTCGATCCGCTCCCCGACGGCAACCTGCTCGTCGTCAACCCGGTGCCGAACGCCACGGTCGTCTACGAGTTCGACCCCAAGCGGGGCGAGCGGCTCTGGACCGAACGGTTCGAGCGCCCGGACGTCCACGACGTCGATCTCCTCGACGGCGGCGAACTCCTCGTGGCGGGCATCGACTACGGCAGGAACGCCACCAGCGGCGACAGCGTCTTCGTCTATAATCGCACGCGCGATACGGTCACCTGGAAGTGGCGGTTCGCGAATCACTACCCGGACGACGCCGGGCCGGGCGTCGACGCCGAAGACTGGACGCACGTCAACGACGTCGACCCAACAGGAGAGGGCAAGTTCCTCGTGTCGGTGCGCAACCTCGATCAGGTGATCGTTATCGACCGGGCGACGAAGGCGATCGAGATGCGCCTCGGCCGAGACGACGAGCGCGGGACGCTGTACGAGCAACACAACCCCACCCGTCTCGACGGCGAGAACGGCACCCCGACGATACTGGTCGCCGACTCCGAGAACGACCGGATCGTCGAGTACGAGCGCACGGGCGGCCCGCCGGGCGAGGGCACGTGGGAGCGCGTCTGGACGCTCTCGGGCGGGCTCAACTGGCCGCGCGACGCCGATCGCCTGCCGAACGGCAACACCCTCGTGGTGGACTCGATGAACCATCGCGTGATCGAGGTCACGCCGACGGGGGAGGTCGTCTGGGAGATGTACGTGCCGTGGGCCACCTACGACGCCGAGCGGGTGGTCCACGGCGACGAGCCCGGCGGGCCGACGATGGACGAGCTCGGCGTCGCGGGCAACTGGACCGTCACGGGCGACGGCAGGGTCGACACGACCGGCCTGCCGACGGTGCCGGCGGTCGTCGGATCGGCGCTCCCGGGGACGCCGGTGGCGGCGGCCATACAGAGCAGCGCGGCGCGAGTCCAACACGTCGCGCCGTGGGTCAAGCCGCGGTGGCTGCCGACGTGGGGCTTTCTCGCCGTCGCGGCCGCGCTGCTCGTGGGGGCCGTCTGGGCGCTCGGCGAGGCCATCCACCAGCGCCGGCGCGTCCGCCGCGCGGTCGCGGCCCTCCCCACCTACCTCCGGGCACGAGTACGGCGTACGGACTAAAAAACCGCTGCCGAAACTCACTCGAACGAGGGTCCCCGATCCGGAAAGCCCACAGGGGACCGAATCATCACCCGAACGTCGGCCGGATCGACTCCCGGGCCGCAGCGAAGTGTTCGGCCTCGATGCGGATCTCCCCGGCGTTCGCGCTCGCCGCCTCGGGGCCCACCGCGTCGGTGCGCTCGCGGATCGCGCGCATCGAGGCCGCCCGGCACAGCGCCGCCACGTCCGCGCCGGAGTAGCCCTCGGTTTCGGCCGCGAGCGCGTCGAGATCGACGTCCTCGGCGAGTGGCTTCTCGCGGGTGTGGACGTCGAGGATCGCCCTGCGGGCCGCCTCCGCCGGTGGGGGCACCTCGACGTCCTCCTCGATCCGGCCCGGGCGCAGGAGGGCGGGATCGAGCGTCTCGGGCCTGTTCGTCGCGGCGAGCACCATCAGGCTGGGATTGTCGGCGAGTCCGTCGATCTCGGTGAGTAGTTGGGAGACCACGCGCTGGGTGACCTCGTGGCCCGCGCCGCGCTCGGCCGCGACGGCGTCGATCTCGTCGAAGAAGACGATCGCCGGGGCGGCCTGTCTGGCCCGGGCGAACACCTCTCGAACCGCTTTCTCGCTCTCGCCGACGTACCGATCGAGTAGCTCAGGACCCGCGACGGAGATGAAGTTCACGTCGCTCTCGCCGGCGAGCGCGCGCGCGAGCAGCGTCTTCCCGGTGCCCGGCGGGCCGTGGAGTAAGACGCCGGCCGGCGGGTCGGTCGCGGTCGCGGAGAACAGCTCGGGATAGGCGATGGGCCACTCGACGGCCTCGACGAGCGTCCGTTTGGCTCCGTCGAGCCCGCCCACGTCCGCGAAGGTGGTCGATGGGGTCTCGGCGACGTACTCGCGCATCGCCGAGGGATCGACCGCGGCCATCGCGGTCTCGAAGTCCGCCCGGGTGACCGCGAGCTCGTCGGTCTCCCCGCGCCGCCGGAGCGCGGCCATCGCGGCCTCCGTCGCCAGCGAATCGAGGTCCGCGCCGACGAACCCGTGGGTGCGCGCCGCGAGGCGGTCGAGGTCGACGTCCCCCGAGAGGGGCATCGAGCGGGTGTGGACGTCGAGGATCTCCCGGCGGCCAGTCTCTCCGGGAACGCCGATCTCGATCTCCCGGTCGAACCGGCCGCCCCGGCGCAGGGCGGGATCGACCGCGTCGACGCGGTTGGTCGCGCCGATCACGACCACGCGCCCGCGGTCGTCGAGCCCGTCCATCAGGGTCAACAGCTGGGCGACCACGCGGTTCTCCATGTCGGCGTCCTCGTCGCGCGCGCCGGCGATCGAGTCGATCTCGTCGACGAACACGATCGCGGGGGCCTCGCGTTCGGCGCGCTCGAAGGCCTCGCGCAGCCGTTCCTCGCTTTCGCCCTTGTACTTCGAGACGATCTCAGGACCCGAGATCGTGGTGAAGAAGGCCTCGACCTCGCCGGCGACCGCCCGCGCGATGAGCGTCTTGCCCGTGCCCGGCGGCCCGTAGAGGAGCACGCCGGCGGGGGGATCGACGCCCAGCTCCCTGAACAGCTCGGGTTCGGAGAGGGGGAGCTCGATCATTTCTCGTACTCGTTCGAGCTCCTCGTCGAGCCCACCGATGTCCTCGTAGGTCGTCCGTGGCCCGCCTGCGCTCTCGGCCCCCGCGCCCGTGGTCGGGGCCGTCGTCGCGCCTCCCTCCGGGGGGCCCGCGGTGCGGTTGTCAGCCGCGCGATCGTCGGCCGGGCGGCCCTCGTCAGTTCGGTCGGCGGCCCCGCGGGTCGCCGTCGACGCATCCACGTCGACGTTCGTGTCCTCGGTGACACACACCGTGCCGTCGGGATCGGTGGCGGCGATCCGGAACGGACCGTCGCCGAGGCGCTCGACGTGGACCGTCTCGCCGGCACGGAGCGGCCGGTCGAGCAGGGCTCGCTTGACGACCCGGTCGAGCGCCTCGACGTCCGCGAGCGCCGCCGGGGACTCGATCCGCACCGAGTGCGCGTCGGCGACGGAGATCGGGCGCACCAACACCGCATCACCGACGTTCGCGCCGGCGTTCCGGCGCGTGTCGGCGTCGATCCGGACCGCGCCGCCGTCGAGGTCGCCGCGTGCGGGCCAGACCTTCGCGACGGTCGTCTCCTGGCCCTCGATCACCACCGTGTCGCCCGAGAGCACGCCGAGTGCGCGCCGGGCGGCCTCGGGGAGGCGGGCGACGCCCCGGCCCGCGTCGCGCTTGCGTGCGCCCTCGACGGCGAGTTCGATCCCCTCTCCGTCCGCGCGATCCGACATACCCGCCGGTCGGGCCCGGGCCGTCTTGAGCGTTCTTGCTCCGCGGAGATCGGAGAAACGCCTTTAGGCGTTGCCGTGCGAACGTCGTGTATGGTGGCCGAAACGGAGCGCGACGGCACGACGTGGTTCGAGTGCGAGCTGTGTGGACTCATGTTCGACGCCCGGGACGACGCCGACCAGCACGAGGGAAACTGCGACGCCGAGGAGCCCAGCTACATCCAGTAGCCGCCGTCGCTGCTCGGACCGTGTGTGGGAGAGGAGCGGTGTAAGGGAAGGGAGAGACCCACAACCCTTATTGAGGGAGTCAGCGTACCGGCGGTCGTATGGCCGACAAGAACATCGAGGGACGGGACTACTCCAGAGCCGAGGCCGCCCAGCGCCTCCGGACGATCGCCGACGAGCTCGAAGAGGGTGAGGAGTTCGACGTCCGAATCGAGAACAAGACCATCACCCTCCACCCGACGGCCTCGATCGGCTTCGAGGTCGGCGCGCGCGAGCGCTCCTCGCTCCTGCGGGGGAGCCGCGAGTCGGTGACCATCAAACTCGACTGGAAGCCAGAATAATGGCGGTACTCGACAGCGTCGTCATCTTCCTCGTCGCGCTCGTCCTCGGGACGATCGGCATCTACGCCGGTGTGCGACTCGTCGCCGATCGGGACGTCGGCTACGTGAACGCCGCCATCACCGCACTGCTCGGCGCGATCGCGTGGGGGGTCGTGAGCTATTTCGTCGGGTTCCTCCCGATCCTCGGCGCGCTGCTCGCGCTGATCGTCTGGATCGGCGTCATCAACTGGCGCTACCCGGGCGGCTGGCTCACCGCGGCCGGCATCGGCTTCGTCGCGTGGCTCGTCGTTTTCGTCATCCAGTACGCGCTCGCGCTGGTCGGCCTCATCACGACCGACGCACTCGGCATTCCCGGCGTCTGAGCGCCCGAGTCGGCTTGCGACGCCTTTTCCGATCGTCTTTACCCCTCGGCGACGAGTTCGAAGGAGCGTTCGCCCCGGTCGTCCTCCTCGAAGACGAACACGCGCCCGCCGATGCGATCCATATCAGCCGCGACGACGACCCGGTGGTCCGCCTCGCGCACCTCCACTCCCGGAAAGATCGCGCTCGCCTCGCCCCGCTCCAGGAGGACCCGGCCGACCCCCGAGTCGGCGACGATCCCGTCGGCCGTCGTCCGGTCGTTGACGTAGACGAGGACGCCCTCCGTTCCCGTCGGGTCGGTCACGAGGACGTGGACCTCCTTGCCCGGTGCGGTCGTGAGCTCGCCGTCGACTTTCGTCGGAACGCCGCCGTAGAACACCTCGCGGCCGTCGGCGTACTCGACGACGATCCCCGCTTCGCGGAGCTCGACCGGGAGGGTGTCGGGCGAGATCTCGCTGTGGGTGTTCACGACCGGTCTACCCCCGGCGTGGGCAAAAACCCCGTGTCCGGCCGCGCTCGGCGGATCGAACCCGGTCCGATGGACCGGCCGCGACGGGGCCACGCGGTAGCGGTGTGGGGCACGGCTTGGAGGACGGGGTCACGGGACGGGCACCGTGCAGTCGCGGTGCAGTGGCTGTGGCCGCGGGCGCGGTGCGGCTGCGGTTTCTCGTGTATCGGCGCTCGCGGCCGTGTCGCCTCGCCCCCTCCGGCGTCCCCGGCCCGCTGTACCGTTCGTTCGACTTCCCTGACCGCCGCTGTGTCGTTCGCCCGGCGCTCGCGGTCGCCTCACAGTCCGACGGCAGTCCGTCACGGAGCATCGACCGCTACGGGTAAGTGCGGTCCTCGAGAAAAACGGGCATGGACGGCCGTGCGAGCGCGCCCGCGGCGGGCACGGTGGTGAACGCCCTCGCCACCGGGACCGGTTCGGCCTTCGCCATCGACGCCGAGACGACCGCGACCGTGACGCTCCTCGACCGTGATGGCGGCGACGGGAGCGCCGCCGGCGAGAGCGAGAATACCGATGGCGCGCGCGTCGCTGGTGAGATCGCCGGCGCACCCGACGCCGACACGCGCCTGATCGAGCGCTGTGTCGAACTCGCCATCGAGGGCTACGGTGACGGACAGGGCGCGCGAGTACACACCGAGAGCGACGTGCCGATGGCCGCGGGACTGAAGAGTTCGAGTGCCGCCGCGAACGCGGCCGTGCTGGCGACGCTCGACGCACTCGGCGTGCCCGTCGGCGATGGCGGGCGTCGAGAGGCGGTCTCCCGGATCGACGCCGCCCGGCTCGGGGTCCGGGCGGCCCGCGAGGGCGGCGTTACGGTGACCGGCGCGTTCGACGACGCGAGCGCGAGCGTGCTCGGCGGCGTCACCGTGACCGACAACGCGGCAGACGAACTGCTCGCACACGAGGACGTCGCGTGGGACGTGCTGGTATGGACGCCCGAGGAGCGCGCGTTCAGCGCCGACGCCGACGTCGAGCGCTGCCGGCGGGTCGCGCCGATCGCGGAGATCGCCGCAGCGCTCGCGCTCGACGGCCGGTACGGTCGCGCGATGACGGTCAACGGGCTCGCCTTCAGTGCCGCACTCGACTTTCCGGCGGAGCCGCTCGTCGCGGCGCTGCCCGACGTCTCCGGGGTGTCGCTGTCGGGAACGGGGCCGAGCTACACCGCCGTCGGCGAGCGCGCGGCGTTGACGAAGGTACAAGAGGTGTGGGATGAGTACGAAGGGACCACATGGCTGACGACGACGCGGACCGACGGGGCGCAGGTGAGGCCGGAAATGTGAGTGGAGCCCGGAGCGTGAGCGAAGCCGGGAGCGTGAGCGGGGCCGAGGAGATGAGCCTCGACGAGCTCCGCGCGGAAATCGAGAGTATCGATCGCGAGATCGTCGAGCTGATCGCCCAGCGCACCTACGTCGCCGAGACGATCGCCGGCGTCAAACGCGAGCGCGGGCTGCCGACGGTCGACGAGGGCCAGGAAGACCGGGTGATGGAACGCGCCGGCGAGAACGCCGCCCACTTCGACGTCGATGGAAATCTCGTGAAGGCGATCTTCCGGCTGCTGATCGAGCTAAACAAGGTCGAGCAGCGCGAGCGGCGGTAGCACCGAGTCGACGTCGGGAGTGTGGATCGATCGGGCAGTGCGACGAGAACGGCGAGTGCCGGGTCACGTTCGACGACCACGAGGCCGAGACGAGCGATGCGACGACGACCGCGAGTGCCGAGGAGAGCGGCGCGAAGAGGACCGGACCTGAACTGAAGCGACGCGGCGCGGACCGCGAGCGCCGATACACGAGAAACCGCAGCCGCACCGCCACCGCAGCCGCACCGCCACTGCACCGCGACCGCAGACACACGCCTCCTCAGCCGCGCGCGGGCCGACCGCACCGCTCCGCCGGCCCGTGCGCTCATCCCTCGCGCGAACGTCGCGCGCCGACGCAGCGGCGCGCGGCCGCGCCGACCGCGACCGCGCCGCAGTAGCGCGGCGGGCGCGAGGCGGATCCGTCAGTCGAGCCCGAGGCTCACCTCCAGCGCGGCGTCGATCTCAGCCGTCATCGGCGCGCCGAGGTTTCCGGCAGTACGGTTCCCGGGGAGCGGCCGGCCGATCAGTACTCCCAGAGCCGCTCGATGCGGGAGTCGATCTCGGGGTGTTCGTCCCGCAGCACCCCGACGTCGGTCTCGCCGTCGACATTGATGACGTGGGCCTCGCCCCGTCGGTCCGAGTAGACGTCCTGAAAGTCGTAGACGACGCCGGCGACCTCGACGTCGCCCGGGACGTCCTCGCTACCGAGGAGAAACTCGACCTGTCGATCGACGTTGTACTCGACGAGCCGGTTCACGGCCTCGGTCCGGCTCGCCTCGGCGGGGAGCGCCGCGACGCCCGCTTCGAGCCGGGGCGTCAACAGCCCGAGACAGTGCTCGATGCCCGATGGCTCGTCGAGTCCGCCCGTCAGATCGTCGTAAGCCGCCGTCACGGCCCCACAGCCGGTGTGGCCCACGACGACGACCAGCTCCGTGTCCGTGTGTGCGAGCGGATAGAGGACGTCCCCCGAGACGACCTCGCCGGCGTCGGTGCGCTGGACGACGCGGTTGCCGATGTTCCCGCAGGTGAACAGCCGTCCGGGCTCGTCGTTGCCCCAGAGGTGGTCCTGGAGGACCCGCGAGTCCGCACAGCAGACGGTAACCGCATCCGGGCGCTGGGCGTCCTGTACGCCGTCGAACCGCGACGCGAACTCGGTCGCGTGTGCCGTGTTGTGCTCCAACAGCTCGATGAGTGTCCAGTTCACGACTCCGGAGGGAGCCCGCTGTCGGATATAGTTCTCGGCCCGCGAGGAGGTGGCGACGAGCGGCCGCCGATCACCGACCGGGACGCCCGTAGGCCGCCGCGAGTTCGTCGAGCGACTCGTGATGCTCGGTCGTGTGGGGTGCGGTGAGCGGCGAGACGCTCACCCGGCCCTCGAGCACCGCGCGCCGATCGGTCCCCTCGGGGTCGGGAACGTCGCCGTCGGCCATGCGACCCCAGATGCAGTCCCGAAGCTCGATCGACTCGCCGTCGCGGACGGCGTCCATGTCGTAGACGTGGGAGGGGCGGGTGACCTCCATCGTCGCGCCGCCCCCGCCGTCGGAGTCGGCGTCCCCACTACTGGAGCGACCGTTCCTGGCGTTCGCGCCCCTGTCCGCACCGTTCTCGGGGATCGGCGCGTTGACGTTGAGGTAGTCGGCATGTTCGAAGACGCCACGCGACGGCGCACCCTCTGCGAGGTACGCCGCCGCGCGGACGGCGTGCTCGTACTCCGACTCGCGGGCGGCGTACTCGAGGAAGTCGACCTCGCTGCCGGGGATATAGAGGGAGACGGCGATCGCGGGCACGGCAAAGAAGGTGGCCTCGACGGCGGCGCTCACGGTCCCGGAGCGCCCGAGGACGTACTCGCCGAGGTTCGCGCCCTCGTTGCAGCCCGCGACCACGAGGTCCGCGTCGGGGACGAGCGCGCACAGCCCACAGATGACACAGTCCGTGGGCGTCCCGGAGACGGCGTAGCCCAGGTCGTGTTCCTCGACTGTCACCTCGCGGGAGCGCGACCGACCGACGGCGCTCCGGTCGTCGGCGGGCGCGACGACGGTGACGTCGGCGAACGTCGAGAGGGCCTCGGCGAGCACCCTGATGCCGGTGCTCTCGATCCCGTCGTCGTTCGTCAACAGCACGTCCATGAGTCGCCTGCGGGCGCGGCTCGCCAAAAACGCACCGCACCCACCGGCGCTGCCGGGCGCTCTCGCCCGGCGCTGCCGGCACTACCGGCGCTCCGCCGTGTTCCCGACGGTCCGAGGTGACGATCTACATCAAGACTCCGTGGCTCGCTCGCGGCGCGCGCCGATCCAGCCCCGGACTGCGGCGACGCCGGGTCGCCCGTCGGCGAGCCAGCGTACGAACGCGAGCACGGAGAGGACGAGCCCGAGGGCGAGCACGGGCGTGAGTTCGGCGGTCCGGACCTGGCCGAGGAATCCGAGCTCCTCGCCGTAGGGCGGCGGGGAGAGCAGCGGCCAGCCCAGAAACGAGAGGAGGGCGTACTCCCCGTCGAGCACCGGCACGAGCGCGTCGACCGGGAGGTGAGCGAGGTAGCCGACGCCGAAGGCGAGTCCGGCCCGCCCCCATCCGCGTTGCCGGGCGAGGAGCGCGACGACGGCGACCGCCAGGAGGGCGACGAGCAGCGAGTGGCCCAGCGAGCGGCCGGCCGGGAGCACGCCGAGGGTCCACGCCAGCGGCTTGTCGACGAGGTCGGGAATCTGCGTGCCGAGCGCGAGCCAGAGCGTCTCGACGCCGCCGGGCGGTCGTCCGAACCGCCGGCGGGCGAGCAGCGAATAGCAGAGGTAGCCGATCGCGAGGTGTCCCCAGGGCCACATGGACGGGGCGAGGCGTGCGGGACGGTTAGCCGCTTCGACAGCCCGGCGACGGGGACGGGAGAGGAGGGTGGCGAGGCGAGGCCGGCCCCGAGCCGACGTCACTTCTCGTCCGTCCGGGCGAGAACGGCGGTATAGACCGCCTCGTACCGCTCGACCATCCGCTCTGCGGTGTACGTGCTCCGCGCGACGTCCCGGGCACGCCGCCCCATGCGCTCGCGCCGCTCGGGGTCGCGGACGAGCCGCTCGGTCCGGTCGACGAACGCGTCTTCGTCTCCCGCCGGGACGACGAAGCCCGTCTCGCCGTCGGCCACCGCCTCGGCCACGCCGCCCACGTCGTGGGCGACGACGGGCACGCCGGCGTGGAGACACTCGAGGACCGTGAGCGGAAACCCCTCGAACCGAGAGGGCAGGAGGAACACGTCGATGTCCACGAGCAGTTCGAGAGCGTGCTCGTGGAACCCAAGCAGGTGGGCGTCGAAACCGTGGCGCTCGATGTAGGCAGCACACTCTTCTCTGAGGGGGCCGTCGCCGATCAGCACGACGGTCGTGTCGTGACCGCGCTCCTGAAGTCGGCGGCCGGTCCGGAGTGTCGCGAGCGGGTTCTTCTGGTGGGCGAGCCGGGCGATCGCGCCGACGACGACCGTCTCGGGATCGATCGCCAGCTCGTCGCCGAGCGAGGCGCGGTCAGCTGGGAAGGAAAGTGGGGGGATGCCGTTGTGGATTACGTGACCGTCTGCCCGTCGGAGGATGTTCCGCTCGCGTCCCCGCCGGTGGTCGTTCTCGGAGACACAGACGACGGCCTCCGTGATCCCCGCTATCGCCCGCTCGCCGCGCGCGATGGCCGGCGCGAGCCACCCGTACTCGGTGTTGTAGAAACCCCAGCCGTGGACGGTGAACACCGAGGGGACACCCGCCGCCGCGGCTGCGAGCCGTCCCAGGACGCCGGCCTTCGTGCTATGACAGTGAACGAGGTCGAACGACTCTCGGCGGAGGAGCCAGTAGAGTGCCGCGAACGCGCGCGCGTCCGCTATGGGGCCGGGGCTCCGCCGGAGGTGGGGCTGCTCGAACACCTCGATACCGTCCTCGCGGAGCGCGCCGATCAGCGGGCCGCCAGTCCCGCACGCGACCGCCGCGTCGGCCTCGGTGCCGGTCGCGAGCAGCTGGACGACGCGCGGTGCGCCGCCCCACTCCGAACGAGTGATGACGTGGAGGATCCGAGTGCTTTCGAGACTGGCTTCGCGGCCGCCGAGGTCGGCGTTGTCTGTAGCGGCCATTCCGGCATAAGGAGACATCTCGGTCACTGGAGGTAGCCGAGTTCTTCGAGCCGGTCTCTCGCCGCCTTGGAGGGTGTAACCGGCCCCGATACCGTGGCGTGCTCAAACGAATCGAGCCACTTGTCGAGCGCGGCTTCGAGTTCGGCGACCGTCTCCGGGTTCCTTTCAGCGATGTTCCCGGTCTCCCAGGGGTCGTCCCGTATCCGGTAAAGCTCTCGCGCCCCATCCGACCCGCGGATCAGTTTGTGCTCGCCCGTCCGGACTGCACGCAGCGACCGGTCGTAGCGTCGGGCTCGGTCGGGCAGATCACCGAGCTGACGTTCGAGTGCTTCCATCGACGGCTGTGGAGCTATATACTCGGCGATAGTGGGCGTGTGCGCCGGCGCGCTGGTGTCGGGGTGAAATGATCGTCCCTGAAATCCGCTGCGCGCGCTCGGGGCATCGATCCCGGTCGCATCCAGAAGGGTCGGAGGAAGATCGACGAGTTGGACCGGGTGATCGACGGTGCCACCGTCGGTGAATGCGCCGCCGTGGACGACCAGCGGGACGTGCAGGAGGGTGTCGTACAGACAGTACTGGTGGTCCATGAGTCCGTGATCGCCGATGTTCTCGCCGTGGTCGGAGGTGATGACGAAGACCGTATCTTCCCATTCGCCCGCTTTCACGAGCGCTGTCTTGAGCTCGCCGATTCGGTCGTCGAGATAGGCGATCTCACCGCGATAGAGCCCTCGCAGGGCCGCGAAGTCGCGTTCGGAGAGGTCGGTCTCCCCGGCGATGTACGACCATGCGTCTTGTGGGACCGTCATCGCCTCGCGGTAACTCACTTCCGGAGGGAGAAACTGCTCTGCGTACTGTTCAGGCGGCCGGTACTCTAGATGGGGTTCGAGGTAGTTCACGAACAGGAAAAACGGGCGCTCGCGGTTGCGGTCGCGCAGCCACTCGGCGATCCATTCGTTCGTCCGCGCGGCCCCATCGTCGTCGCGCTTGCGAAAGAACTGCCCGTAGATGGCGTTGGTGACGTTGATCAGGGGGTTTCCTTCGGCGAGTCGTGTGGCGAGCGCGCGCGCCGTCTCGATCCCGCCGTCGGTCGTGCGGGCGACCTGGCCGAGATCGATGTCCGACTGGACGTACTGCCACGTCTTCCGGAAGGTCTCGAAGCCACGACCGAACCCGAATTCCTCGCTGATCCATGTGTTGTTCGAGACGGCGACCGTCTCGTAGCCGTTATTTCTGAAGGCCTCCGTGAGCGTCGGGAGGGAGCCGTCGAGTCGCTTGTGACCCGCGTGCGCGCCGTGTTTCGAGGGATAGGTGCCGGTGAATAGCGAGGCGTGGGAGGGGAGTGTCCACGGGGCAGCGGCGGCTGCGTTGGTGAACGCGGTTCCCTGGTCGGCGAGCCGTCGCAGTGTCGGGGTCGTCGGCGGACTGCCGTCCGGCACGCCGGTGTCGGCGGCGCGGGCGGTGTCCATCACGATCAGGACGACATTTTTCGGATGCACTGAGTCGATCAACGGACCCCATCGGTTAATACGGACTGTTTCATCAACCGACATGGTAGTAGCGACGTCCCGGTTTCGCATCTCGATAGTGCCGCTGTAACCAATCGACCCGGCGACGATCGATGTGAGGGGTGATTTCGTTTATTTGCTCCAAGCTGAGGACAGCATCTCATAGAGGAGTCGCCTTGATTCGAATTCGGTTAGCGATCCCGGCCCCGCCGAGGACGTACAGTACCCACACAAACATCTGCCGGTGGCGAACCGCCGCTCCCACGTTCCCCTCGACGAGTCCGTAAAATGCGACCGCCGCGAAAAAACCGACGAGGAGCGCCGTGAGACCGGCTATCGGCTGCCTCGACGAAACGATGTGGCGGACTCCCCACGGAGCCGCGAGGGCGAACGCGAGGTTACCAAGACCTTCGAACGCCGCGACGACCGCAGCCGGATCATCGACCATCCACGGGAAGGGGCTGAACAGAAAGTACACCGCCCCAACTGAGGCAAAGGCGAGTGCTTCGGGGACCGTTGCGGCCTCTACACCAGCGAGATACACAGCCTCACCACGCGTTCGGTACCCCCGAAGCTCCGAGAGATAGCCTACCGCGGGCCCTGATGCAGCGAGCGCGACCAGTCCCGATGAGAGCGCCGCAATGGCAGCACCGAAGGCGGTCAACGCCCCGATCCGGTCGCGGTGGTGGTGGAAGACATAGATCCCACCGCCGGCAACGAGGGCAAGCACATAGACCAGTGTGTTGTCCCATCGCAACAACGCCGCTCCCGCGAGCGCGACGACGGCGGTGCCGATGAGCGTGCGGGTACTAGGGATCTGCTCTTTTCCCCGCTGAGAGCGCGTTCTGGCTTCGAGGCGAAGGCCGATCCGTACAGCTGTGGTGATGCCAGCGAGGATAACTGCCTCGCGTAAGGCCGTCGCGTGAATGAGAACGAAACTCGGGAAGACAGCGACGGGAAGCCCGGCGAGGACTGCTGCTTGCGGCGGACCGTAGTACTGCCCGATCGTACAAATATTGTATACTGCAAGTGTGCCAAACAATGCGATGGTCACTCGAGCGTAGAGGTCACTGGGCCCAGGGAGCAACCAAAACGGCGAGAGAGCCAACCCCCAGAGGGAGATGATATCTACTGGGTTGATACTGGTACGGAATAACGGATCGACAACGATCTGCCCGCGAACGAACCCGCTGGCGATCGTTGCCGCGGTCCGGCGGAACGTAGTCGCATCCCGTAGCGAATAGGGATTGATGCGAAGGACGGTCAGCATCACGCCGGCAATGCGAAGGACAAACGCGAGGACGATAACCCCGAGGGCGGGACGGGACGGCCACGGGCGAGACACAGTCATTGGCGTGCCCCGGCCGAGAGGGGTTCGGATCGGCCAGTGAGGCGCTCATAGAGGGGCATCAAGTCTTGTATGACGATGCGTGCATAGTCGTACTCGCGTACAGACGACCGCGCAGCCGCCGCAAGCCGCTCGCGTGTGGTGCGCTCGTGGGCGAGTCGTATCATTGCCGCCGCGTAGGCCTGAGGGCGATCAGGAACGAGGAGGGCGTTCTCCTCGTCGGTTGCGAATCGGCGGTTGCCGGGTGTATCTGTAGCGATCGTCGACAGCCCCGCGGCGAGATACTCGACGGTCTTCAACGGAGGCTGATAGCGGTACTGCGGCCGGTCCGGCACGTAGCCGAGTCCGATATCGAATGCTCGGAGGAACTTCGGGACGCGTTCAAACGAAACGCCACCAGTGAACGTCACCGCGTCGGCGATCCCGCGACGCTTGGCGTCTCGTTCGAGCGAATCGAGAGCGTTCCCACTCCCGACGACGACAAGTTTGAGCCGATCGTCAACGGCGTGAGCCGCCGCGAACCCGGCGAGGAGCTGATCAAGTCGCCGGACATCTTGAATGTTTCCGGTGTAGCCAAGCACGATGTCGCGGTCGTCGTAACCCCATCGTCTTCGCTGTGCGGCGTTCTGACCGGGGCGAAAACGGTCGAAGTCGACCCCCAACGGTACGATGTCGACATCGGGGATGGCCGACCAGATTTGTTTCGCAACCCCTGGATCGATCACCGTCATCCGATCGACGAGGTGTCGCTGTAGGCGGATCATCGCCCGGGAGAGGTGTGTATAGAGCGAGTTTCGCACGGCGAGGCTGCGCACGTCCGCGACTACTGGTGGGAGGTCAAGTCCCGTCGGGATGGTCAGCCCGAGACCCAGCCCGGGGAACGCTTTAACGTGAACGATATCCACCGAGCGGGTTTCGTCGATCCGGGCCAACTGCTGGAGTGCCCGAGCAGCGAAAACAGTCGGTGCAAGGGATGCCTTCGTCGACATATCGGTGCCGATCCGGTGGATGTCGATCCCGTTTTTCGTCTCAGAGGCGGGGACTTCAGAGGTGCTGCGGCCAGCGATAATCGAGACGCGGACACCGCGGTCGGCAACGTGGCGGGCGTATTCACCGAACGCGGTAGAGTAGTTCGCGGGGTGTGGATCGTGTTGGACATAACAGACGTGCATAGGAGGGGCTAACAGGCTAACAGTAAAAAGTCCACGAGAGCAGAGGACGCGAGCGTGGTTCGTGAACGAAGAGAATACATGCCGGGGCACTGCTGGATTGAGGTTGAACTAGGCGGAGCTCTTCGAGACGGGTGGGACCGTGCTCGAAAACTTCAAGAGGAGTCACGAGCTCTCCGACGTACCGTTTTTCGACGCGGATTGGACGCGCACGCCAGCCTGACGTGCGCTGCTCACGCCGCCGCGGCGTCGCTGGCGGAGTGTTGAACCTCTGCGAGGGTTCGGCGTCAGCCGAACCGCCTACACCCACTACTACAACCATCTACGCGGACATCAAGCGCTCGACGACCGCCCGCCCGTCGAACAGCTGGAGGACTCGATCTGACAGTACCTCGCGCTGATGTGAATGTCGTGCCGGTACCCCACAGCGCGGCGGGAGCGCAGGGAACTCTTACTCAAAAGCAAAGAGTATGTACCCGCGACATCCACAGACGGCACTCCCTGCTCCATGCGCAATAGCATTACGAAACTCACTTCCATCACGTTTTTTGGCGTTCTGATCGGTCGCGGCCTTCGGTATGGATTCAACGTCGTCATAGCGCGCGGACTGGGGCTCGATGCGCTCGGACTGTTTGCTTTCGGCACGGTAGTGATGAAAGGAAGTGCAGTTATCGCCCGAATGGGCCTCGACAGCGCAGCACAGAAGTTCATCCCTATCTATCAATCCGAGAGTGATCCCGCTAAGGTCACCGGAGTGACTGTCATAAGTCTCACTTTCCCGCTACTGTTCGGTGGCGCGCTGGCCGTGGCCCTATACCTCGGCCGAGATCTCATCACTCGACTCACAGGGGCGGTGATCGGTTCGACCGTACAGCTGTTCCTCGTCGGTATCCCCTTGTTTGGAGCGATGATGGTCGGCATGAACGCTACTCGTGGATTCAAGGAAACGAAATATTCGGTCTATATTCGAGATATCGGACAATCGAGCGTCGGGATAGCCCTCATAGCGATAGGAGCATTCGTTCTCTCCGACTTTGACGCCGTCATCGTTGGATATTTGATTTCCTTACTGGTCGGCGTGTGTCTGGCCGTCGTCTTTCTCTCCCGTGAAGGCGCGCTCCAGTTCGATGTCCGACCTACGTTCGAGTATCGGAAAATTCTCGCCTTCTCACTCCCGGTTTCGCTCGCAGCCAGCGTACAGTATCTCGTCTCATGGACTGACATCCTTGTTCTTGGAGTTTTCGTTCCACCTGCTTCCATTGGCTCGTATCAAGCCGCTTATCAAACCTCGGTCTTACTCATTATCGTGTTACAATCAGTATCCTCTATTTTCCCGGCAATGGCGGCCGACCTGTATAATACCGGACGGCACGAACGACTGAATATAGTTTATACTGTAGTGACCAAATGGGTCACGTACTTATCGGTCCTCGGGTTTGCTCTCGTGGCCATATATCCTGACGATATTCTGACGCTGTTCGGGACATCAGCGCGGTCCGCACGCATTGCACTCGTCGTCCTCGGGCTCGGACAGACGCTTAGTGCCGTCGTCGGGCCGGCTGGGTTTCTCCTTATAATGTCTGAACACGAACGTCTTCAGATGATCAACAGCGTTGCGGTAGCGCTATTGAACCTCGTATTCAACGTGGTACTGGTCGACCTGTACGGCATCGTCGGCGCTGCGGCCGCAACGGGCCTGTCGCTCGGATTGATCAATATCCTTCGGCTGGCCGAAGTGCGATATTTGCTCGGGGTGCAACCGTACTCGTGGGGGTACTGGAAGGGAGGTGTTGCCGTAGGATCTACACTTCCTCTGATGGTTCTCGGCCGCAGTCTTCCGCTTTTCGGTCCGCTTCGGATAGTGGTGGTGGGGACTGGCGCTCTGGTCGTATTTGCGGCGCTCATCCGGCTGCTTGGCTTCGACGAGGTCGACAGAGTACTTATCGAGGCGATAGACTGAGCACTACTCAGCGTAGCCGAGGTGTCGAAGTCGGTCGAGCACCTCACTGTCGTTGACGTCATCTTCCTGAGGGGCAGGTTCTTCGGCCTGTATCCTCCGCCGCGGTCCGTTCTCGAACTCCAGCCACGGGACTGTCATAGCCTTCTCCGTGTAGATGCCGCGTGGATGGCCCCATTCCCTGATCGGGACCGGAAACGATCGTTCTCCGACCATATTACCGTGATCCGATGTGACGACGGTTCTTCCTTCCAGCGCCGTCATCAATGATTTGACGTGTGGGAGAGCCACCTCGAGGTTCCTCGCATAAGCCTTCCACACCGTTTCCTGGGGGACCGTGGCTTCACCCGTAATAAGCCGATCCCAGATGCTGGGGCCTCGATCCGAGACATGCGCTTCTAGATCCGTCTTGTCGAACTCCGTATCGACAATGAACGGATAGTGTGGCTGAAGAAAATGAACGATGAGACGTTTATCGGGATAACGTTCGGCCGCTTCGACTGCATACTCGGTCGTCGTTTCAGGCACGACAGTCCCGTGATCCTCGTCCCAACCAGCATCACGCCAAACGTGAATTACGTCGTGGAACCTGTAGTTGAGACTCTCGCGGCGGCGATACGGCATCGGGTTGGCGGTTACGTAGACGGTATCGTGTAACGTTCGTCCATCGAAATTCGCACGCAAGAACTCCGGTGTGCATGAGGCGCGCGAGCGGACGGCCGACAGCCGCCCCGGGAGATCCGAACGTGCTTCAAAGAGATCATAGCGACAGCCATCAAGGATGAATAGGTTATCCCAGTCTTTCTCAAAGATATCGATCCCATCGGGATCGTATTTACGCAGTCCGAGTCGCCTGTGATACAGGCGGTTCGCATGGCGAAGAAAGAGGACCGGGTGAGCAACTGCTCGGCGTAGCCGCGAACGCGCGTCCATATGAGACGAATCTGATTTGGGCGGGGTATGAGGTTTGTGGATCGACCACGTGTATGTGAAAGTATTAATTCCTCTTTGACAAGAAGGGTCACGCGGGATGCAGAGAGCGGTCACACAGCAAACGAAAAATTACCGCCCACTCCCACTCCGGAACCGGGTTCGATCTACGAAATTTCGAACCGATGATCGCTCAGATGCGTTGAGCGTCGCCGGAATGGAGGCACGTACGCTGTCGGTCAGAAGTTCGTGGGCGCAACGGAGCAAACCAGAGGATGGCACAGAGGACCCACGATCCACTTTGCAGTCTGTTCTGACTGACAGTATATTCACGTCGCTCGTTCCCGTCAAGACGGCGGAGCGATCAATGTCTTGGCCCACACCCAAGCGTGCCGTCGCCTATAACGGCGTGCTGAAAGGCACGCCGTGGGCTCCTCAAGATCGTTTGCGCGGTCGTGTTGGTGAGGTCAGAAGCCTCAGTGAGTGGGGTTGAGTTCATGCAGGAGATGTTTTGCGTGGCCGAAAGAGCCCGCGTTGTCGCCGTTGTTCTGGGACCTACTGGGCTATCGCGTCCACGAAGCGCACTAGCTCTCGTCGGAAGCGGGGCACGCGATCAGGGCAGATTCCCGAAAAGCAACGGTGCGGACCTCGTGTCGATCATAGGCCGGATACTATGCGTGGACGTTCATCACCCGGAACACGGTCCGCGGCGGCGTGGTGGGTGTTTCGCTGGGTGATCTGGGGTACCCCATGGGGCTGGCTGCTCTGGTATCACCTCTCATTTCTATTCGGTGTCCAGGTTCGAGATGGCAGTTGGTAGTCGAAAATCTGAATTTCCTCGGATATCCACTATACAACCGGGCGCCAGCGCGTGGACAGCAACGACGTGCTCACGGCCTCGTTGCGTTGACCGGCGTGTCACCAAAGGTTTCGTCGGAGTGCTGCCATACCCTACTTTCGACACACCACGTAGTACTGGTAGAGTCCCCGGTTGGAAAGCCAGCCGCGTCGGCGGATCGCCTCGGACCCGCGTCGGAGCACCCGGAGTGGGGAGAAGCGATCCGTCATCCTGTTGATCGGGGGTGGGAGGTAGTAGCTTCCAAGGGCGCGCTCGACGGCGAACTCCGTTCGCAACATCGTCCGGAGAGTCGTGGGTGGAAGCCAGTTTTCGATGGGTTGTCCGCCTTGGCGCGGTCGCTCCCACAGCCCCGCCGTGGCGAGTACGTCGGTCATGCTCGATTTCACGATGTGAGGGTAGCTTTGCGGGTTCGGCGTCGAGAAGATGCCGTGGCCGTCGTTCGCCATCACGCGTCCGAGCTCTCGGATCGCCTTCGGCTGTACCCCCCGTGGGAGGTGCTCGATCACCTCCGAGCAAACGACGAGATCGAAGCATCCATCGGTCACCGGAAGGTCGGGCAGCGCTCCTTGGACGAAGTGCATCTCGGGACGGCGCGTGAGGCGTTCGATCAATGCGTCGCTCTGGACGATATCGACGGAGTGGACGGTGTCGAAGCGATCGGCGAGGAAGTCGGCGATCCGGCCGCTTCCGGAGCCGACATCCAGTACAGCGCTCTGGCGGGGGAGGTCGAGCGAATCGACAAGGTCGAACACGGTTTCGTATCGCTCGCGGTTGTTGTACTCGAGAGAGTCCTTATCGCTGAAAAACTCTTTATAAAAGACCTGTGACTCAGCCATATCGCTGGAGTCCATGCGCCCTCTCTTCGTCGCCCGATGATTACTGTTGTGGAATCCCTACATCGCTCTTCTGAAGGAGATTGTTGGTCGGAGAGCTGGGGCTGTGAAAGCGTAGCGGGCAAGGGTGACGCCGTGGCGTCACCCGGATGCAATGTTTCCG
>PXRN01000005.1:0-83027 GCA_003021045.1 Halobacteriales archaeon QS_4_69_34
CGCACCCCCGGCGAGCGCCGCCACGAACGCCCGATCGAGATCGGCGGCCGCCGCGTCCGCACCCACCATCACCGTCCGATCGTCGACGTACTCGCTCGTCCGACAGACGAGGCTCCGGTCGTTCGTGAACGCGAGTTCCGGATGACCGCGCCCGCGAATCGTCGCGGTGTGATCGCCCGCCTCGAACGTCGCGGTGATCGTCGCGTCGGCGTCGCGACAGGCCACGACGAATCCCGGAACGAAGTCGGCGGGCGTGCGGTCGGCCTCGATCCCGAGGATGCAGTCGCCCGCGGGCGTGAGGGAGTCGTCACTCGTCAGTTCGAGCGTGCTCGCGTGGACGGCGCTGACGTGTTCGTGACCGCGGGCGTGGACGACCTGCGTCCGTTCCGCACCCGATTCCTCCATACCGTCAGACCCGCGAGCGGGGAACTTAGCCTCGCGGATCGCGGGCGCGACTCACAGGGATTGTTTGAGTCACTACGGCGTGTCGCCGACCTGAGAGTCGGCGGCGACCGGTAGCCGGTCACAATCCCTCTCGGGCCTGTGCGACGACGGTCACCGTGACCGCTCCGCAGGTACACTCGTAGGCGCGGCGCTCGCGCGGGCCGTTGGCCCGCTCGAACGGCCCGAGGCGCGTAGCGCCTCGCTGCTCGCCCGCCTCCTCACGGAAGACGAGCGCGGGCCGGTCGGCGTCGAGCGCGCGCCCGCAGTCGGCTGCCTCGCAGGTCGGCGTGAACTCCTCGAACACATCCATACTGGGGGATCGAGGCACGTCAATCCGAGCCGCGCGTGGAGCGAAAGTGAAACCGTCGGCCGGCGGACGGTCGTCTCGCGACCACTCCCTGATGGAGTTGACGAACGAGCGGACCGCGAGGCGACGGCCGCGACGACGCCGGTCGGTGCCGGCTCCCGTGGCGCGAGGGGCCGAAGCCTGCGAGGCGAAAGGGCCATCACGAACGCGCGCCCCGGCGCGAACGATGGTCGAACTCGGGGAGTGGGGGGCCGCGGTCGCCGATCCCGACGAGGAACCGCCCGACCGTGTGGCGTGGACCCCGGTCGAGGTCCCCGGCAGCCCCCCGGCGTTCGCCGGCGCGGAGGCCGTCGTCTACCGGACGACGTTTCCCGACCCACGCGGGAGCGACACCGAACGGGCCCTGCTCGACCTACGCGGGCTGTACGCCCACGCCCGAATCTGGTTGAACGGCACGCTCCTCGGGAGCCACGACGCGTATTTCGTCCCCTTTCGCCGGGCGTTCGAGCCCGCGGCCGAAAACGAGCTGCTCGTCACGTGTCGCGCCCCCGAGGACCCCTTCGGTGGCGTTCACGACACGACACTCGTCGCTCCCGAGGGATCCGTCCCGGGGATCCTGTGGGGCGCGAGCGTCGAGGCCGTCCCCGCGAACTTCGTCGCGGACCTCGCGGTTCGTCCGCGCGGGATCGACCCGCGGGGGACCGACGCCGGCGATGGGCCCGGACGGGCCGATGCAGGGAGCCAGAGCGGCGGAGCAGCCGGCGACGGGAACCTCGAGGGGCCGCGGATCGACGTGACCGTCACCGTCGACGCCGGGACCGACCTGCGCAATCGGATCGCGCTCTCCTCGTCCCCGGTGGGCTTCGAGGGCTCCAGTTCCGCGGGGCGAATCGCGGTCGACGCCGCGGCCGGCGAGCGCGTCCGCGTCGAGGGGAGCCTCCCGGTCCGCGAGCCCGAGCGGTGGTGGCCCCGGGGCTTCGGCGAGCCCCGCCGCTACGCCGTGCGTGCGTCGCTCGGCGGAAGCGAGCAGGTGGTGAAAACCGGCTTCAGGACCGTCGCGTACGGCGAGGACGGGCTGGTGGTCAACGGCCAGCGCGTTCCCGTCCGTGGGTTCGAGTCGCTCCCCGACGCGACCGCGTCCGCCGGGCCCGGCGCGGGCGACCGCGCCACGAGTGCCGTCGAACGCGCCGTGGCGGCCAACGCGAACCTGCTCCGCCCACACGCCCACGTCCCGCCGCCGGCGTTTCACGAGGCCGCCGCCGCGGCGGGGCTGCTCGTCCACCAGCCCTTGCCCTACTGTGCCGGCGAGTTCGACGTCGAGCGCGGGCGGGCAATCGCCCGGGCGCTCGGCACACAGCACGGCCACCGCCCGAGCCTCGTCGCGTTCGGCGTCCCCGAGGATTCCCGCCGGCTCTTCGGTGAGGACCGGCCGGCGGACGATCCGGGCTGGCGGTCCCGGCGCGCGCTCGACCCGACGCCGACGGCGGCAGCCGCAGCGGTCACGGCGGCGCTCCCGGACGGCCACCCGGTTCTCCCACTCGCCGGGCTCCCCGGAACGGCCGAGCGCTACCCGGACTGGGAGCCCGAAGCCGTCGCGTGGGTGCTCGACAGCCTCGGCCACCTCGGCGATGTCGAGGCACTCACGCGGTGTCTCGTCGCCGCGGCGTCGGCGACAGGCGGGAACGCCAAGGACGCGTCGAACGCGGGCGCGTCGGTCGCGGCGAGTTCGGACGGGTCGTCCACGACGGACGCGAGCCCCTTTCCGGCGGACACGGAGTGGCTGCCGCCGCCGGGGACGAACGCGCCGACCGACGGGGACTCCCCCGCCGAGGACCCTCGCGCCGCGGCACTGACGCTCAAGACCGTGGTCGAGACGCTCCGGTGCTCGGGCAGCGAGCTCCTCACCGCCCTCGACCTCCGCGCCGCGACGACCGACGACGGACGCGGCGACCCCTCCGGCGAACGGATCGAGCGGTTCGTGTCCGACGACGGGGCGCTCGCGGCGTCGTTCGCGCCGGCACAGGCGTTCCTCGACGAGCCGACCACCGGGAGCGTCGGCGTGACCGTGGTCAACGACACCCCCGAGCCCGTCGCCGGGCGGCTCGACTGTGTCGTCGGCGACGACGGCGACGGCATCGAGGTGGCCGTCGACCCGCTCGACAACGAGCTCGTCGGGCGGGTCACCATCCCCGACGGGGCGACGCGCGTCGAGCTCTCGCTCGCCGACCGGCAGCCGAACGTCTACCACCTGTGATCCGCTCGGTTCATCGCCGCCGTCGGGGACCGTCGCCCCGAGGGTGACCACCACGCCGGCACCGAAGCGGCACGGGCGGGGCGAGGGGTTTAGGGCGCTGGCCCGCCTACCCGGTCCGTGCGCAGGTCGCGTCTCGTCTTCGGGCTCGCCGCCGTCTTCGCCGGTCTGAGCGTCTTCCTCGCCGTTCTCGGCTTCGTCTCTACGCCCCTCTTTTTCGTCCTCGCGATCCCGTTCGGGCTGACCACCTACACGCTGTGGTATCACGCGACGGGCCGGCTCCGCGAGCGGGCACGCCGGGGGACCCGCTGGGGCCGCCGGACCCGGCGCTCGCCCGACGCGGGGGACGCGACCGCCGGACGGGGCGGATTCGGCACGGGTCCGCGCGAGGAGTGGACCGGCTCCCGGAGCGACGGAGGGGGGCGGACCGGACGCGGTTTCGGCGGACGGGTCGGCGGTCGACGCCGGACCACACGCGAGGGGGGACGGCGAACGGCGACCGCTCGATCGGGGCCGAGCGCCGCCGAGGCCTACGCGGCGCTCGGTCTCGATCCCGGCGCGGACGACGGCGCGGTGCGGCGGGCCTACCGCGAGAAGGTAAAGCAGGTCCACCCCGACGCCGAGGGCGGCAGCGAGGACGCGTTCAAGCGCGTCAACGAGGCCTACGAGCGCCTCTCCGGCGGCCGACAGGCCAACTGATCGAAGCCGTTAGGTCGACTCGGCCGTCCCCGACCCGTGACGGACGCGACCGTCCTGCCCCCGCCCTGCTCGCCGCACAGGCGGGTCCGCTCCCGGCCGTCACGCCCGGGATGGCGGTGGTGTTCGCCGTCGTCGGCCTCGCGTTCGTGCTGTTCGTCACGGAACTCGTTCCGGTCGAGCACTCGGCGGCGTCGTGGCGATGGTCGCAACCGGCGTGCTCCGGCCGCGCGAACTGTACGACGGGGTCGACTGGAGCGTGATCGTCCTGCTCGCGGGGGTGCTCCCGCTCGGGGTCGCCATGACCGGGACCGGCGCGGCGGCGCTTCTGGGCGCGCTCGTTGCCTCGACCGCGACGGTGCTGCCGGCGATCGGGATGCTCTACCTGTTCTATCTCCTCACGGGGCTGCTCACGGAGGTAGTGAGCAACGCCGCGAGCGTCGCGCTCATGTCCCGGTCGGGGTGAGCGCCGCCGAGGCGGTCGGGGCGAACCCGTTCGCATTCGTGCTCGCGGTCACGTTCGCCGCGAGCACGGCGTTCCTGACGCCCGTCGGCTACCAGACGAACCTGTTCGTCTACGGTCCCGGCGGCTACCGTTTCGGGGACTTCTTCCGGGTGGGCCGCCCCTTCGGCTGCTCCTCTCGATCGTGACGACGCTCGCCATCGCCGGCCTCTTCGGGCTCTGAGCCTCGGCGGTCCCCATTGTCCGACGGTGAGGGACCAAGCCAATCTGCCGTCGAGCGGGTCGGCGATCGGGACCCGGGCCGACCGACGACGATCGGCCCGCCGGGAACCCAATCGGTATGTCCGCGGACGGACGAGCGGGGTCATGCATCGACCGAGGCGAACCACGGTGACCGGCGGAGCACGACGACTGCCGAGAGGACGATGACCGGCGGAACACGATGACCGCGCCGCTCGCGGTCGACATCGACGGTACGCTCACGGGGCCCGAGCGCGCGCTCGATCCGCGCGCGCTCGCCGCCCTCGGCGAGTGGGCGGGGCCGGTCGTGATCGCCACGGGTAAGGCCCTCCCCTACCCGGTCGCGCTGTGTGAGTTCGCCGGCCGCCCCATCGCCGTGGTCGCCGAGAACGGCGGCGTAGTCTGTATCGGAGCGGACGCCGCGGCCGATGGGGAGGGCGAACTCGTCGTCGAGGGCGACCGCGAGGCCGCGCAAGCGGTCGCGGACGACTACACCGATGCCGGTGCCGGTCGCGACCTCGGCTGGGGCGCGCTCGACATCGTGAACCGCTGGCGCGAGACGGAGGTCGCCGTGAGCCGCGCCTCGCCCGTCGAACCCCTGCGCGAGCTGGCCGCCGAGCGCGGGCTCGACGTGGTCGACACCGGCTTCGCCTACCACGTCAAGTCGCCCGCCGTCGACAAGGGTCGCGCTCTCCGGACGGCCGCCGACCGGTTGGGGCTCGAAGGAGAAGACTTCGTCGCAATCGGGGACTCCGAGAACGACGCGGCGGCCTTCCAGGCGGCGGGGCGATCGTTCGCCGTGGCGAACGCCGACGCGACGGCGAAGCGGGCGGCCGATTCGGTGACCGAGGCGGCCTACTCGGAGGGGTTTCTCGAAGCGCTCGCCGGCGTCGAGGGCGAGCGCTAGCGGCGCGACGGCGATGGCGAGCGATCGTGGCCCCACGTCCACAGTCCGTGGTTCGCCGGTCGCGGGTCCGGCGGACGGCTTGGACCCGCCGTGTGGACGATGCCGATTCCGGAGGAAGTTTGTACACCGGAGTGGTGTGTGCACGCATGGGCCCCGACCGGGCCGTCCTCGAACGTGCCGTGGCGGCGGGCGAACGCGAGGGCGGCAGCGTCGAGTTCAAGGAGCGACTCACGCGGGACCTCCATCTCGCGGACGGACGACGCGAGAGCCTCGCCGCACAGCTGCGCCACCGCGTGCTCTCCGGGGACGGCGAGGCCACCTACGTCGTCGGCGTCACCGACGACGGCGGGCTCGCCGGGCTCGATCCCGAGGCGTTCGCCGAGTCGATGGACGTGCTGTCACTGCTCGCCGAGGAGGCCGACGCGCACATCGAGGACGCCCAGACGTGGGGCATCGGCGACGCCGATCGACGGGCCGACGCTGATCGGAGAGCCGACGTCGACGGCAGCGGGGAGGCCGGGAGGGACGAGGGGACGGGCATCGTCGGCGTCGCCGCGGTCCGGGAGGGCGCGCTCATCGACGACGACCACATCGTCGTCGGCACCGCGGGCCACGTCGACCACGGGAAGAGTACCCTCGTTGGATCGCTCGTCACCGGCCGGGCCGACGACGGCGATGGCAGTACGCGCTCGTTTCTCGACGTCCAGCCCCACGAGGTCGAACGCGGGCTCTCGGCGGATCTCTCCTATGCGGTCTACGGCTTCGATGGCGGGGAGCCGATCCGAATGGACAATCCCGACCGGAAGACCGACCGGGCGCGGGTCGTCGAGGAGGCCGACAGGCTGGTGTCGTTCGTCGACACGGTGGGCCACGAGCCGTGGCTCCGGACGACCATCAGGGGGCTGGTGGGCCAGAAGCTCGACTACGGACTCCTCACCGTGGCCGCCGACGACGGCCCCACGAAGACGACCCGCGAGCACCTCGGGGTCCTGCTGGCGACCGAACTCCCGACGATCGTCGCCATCACCAAGGCCGACGCCGCAAGCGAGGAGCGCGCCATCGAGGTCGAGCACGAGGTCGAGCGCCTCCTGCGTGACGTGGGCCGAACGCCCCTCCGGATCGAGCGCCACGGGGTCGACGCCGCCGTCGAGGAGGTCTGCGAGACCGTCGTGCCCGTCCTCCGGACGAGCGCCGTCACGACCGACGGGTTGGACGCCCTCGACGAGCTGTTCGAGCGCCTCCCCAAAACCGGTGCGAGCGAAGGACCGTTCTCGATGTACGTCGACCGCTCCTACCAGGTGACCGGCGTCGGCGCGGTCGCTTCGGGCACTGTGCGCTCGGGTACAGTGGAAGCCGGCGACGAGCTCCTGTTGGGGCCGATGGCGGACGGCTCCTTCCGGGCGGTCGAAGCGCGCTCGATCGAGATGCACTACCACCGGGTCGACCGGGCGCGGGCGGGCCGAATAGTCGGAATCGCGCTCAAGGGCGTCCGCGAGGCCGACGTCGAGCGCGGGATGGCGCTGCTCCCGCGCGAGGCCGAGCCCACCCCCGTCCGAGAGTTCGAGGCCGAGGTGATGGTGCTGAACCACCCCACCCGGATCGACGACGGCTACGAGCCCGTCGTCCATCTCGAAACCGCGAGCGAGGCCGCTGCGTTCTACCCGTCGGGCGGTCGACTCCTCCCTGGTGACGCCGGCGAGGCGACGATCCGGTTCAAGTTCCGCCCCTACCTCGTCGAAGTCGGACAGAAGTTCGTCTTCCGGGAGGGCCAGAGCAAAGGGGTGGGGACCGTGACGGGCGTGACGCCCGCCGAATGAGTTCGTGACCTACCGCCACGGCGGTTCGCGGAGATCGGCCATCGAGCCGAGCCGGTAGTCGGGGACCGGGTCGGGCTCGCTTCCGTCGTCGAGCCACGCCGACCGGACGCCCGCGGCCCGCGCGCCGGCGACGTCCGATGCGAGCGAGTTGCCGACGTGAACGGTCGATTCCGGAGCCGCGTCGAGGGCGGCGAGCGCCCGGCGGAACGGCTCGGGGTCGGGCTTGGCGGGAACGCCGTAGCCCGCGTGGACGACGGTTTCGAACGCGTCGTCCAGCCCGAGCCCGGCGAGCTTCGCGGCCTGCATCCCCGGCGCGCCGTTCGTCACCACGCCGAGGCGGTACTCGACTCCGAGCGCGTCGACGGCCTCGCGCGCCCCGGGCACGAAGTCGACGGCCTCGTGGTCCCGTTCGTCGGCGTACACCGCGGCGACCGCGCGGCCGAGGTCCCGACCGCGGCCGCGCGCCTCGGCGATGGCCGCGAAACAGGCCGCACGGAGCTCGGCAACCGAGTCGGTGCTCCCGACGAACTCGCCGTAGCGGGCGTGGTAGTCCGCGAGCTCGAAAAAGGGCTCGACGCCGACCCGCTCGAAGGCGATCGAGAGGAGCTCGGCCCCCGAGCGGCGGTACGCACAGAGGGTGTCGTCGACGTCGAACAGGACCACCTCGACGGGCGTGGTCATCGCCGTGCGGTAGACGACGTCGTGACATAAGTCGACCGGCGTGACGACGCCGACGGGCGGCAGGTGGCGGGCGGTGGGCGGCGACCGTCAGCGGGGACGGTAGCCCCCGTCGACGCGCTCGGCGAGGCCGAGCAGGGTCGCCCACCCGCACAGTCGCCGGGTGCGCTCGCGCCAGTGGGCCTCCGGGTCGGGCCGGCGGTGGCGTTCCCACGCCGGGACGGGTTCACGGAGTCGCTCGAAGGCGGCGTCGGCGTCGAGCGGGCCGTCGGCCGCGTCGAGCGCGTCGAGGAGCTCCCGGGCCCCGTAGACGCGCTCGCGGAAGGCGGCAGCGAGCTCGTCGCGTCCCGGTCCGTCCCGGGGCCGCCGGAGACGCCCGTCGGTTCGCTCGACGAGGCCGAGCGCCCGGAGGAAAGCGAGCCACTCGCCGGCCGCTTCGTGCGAGCGGAGGCCGAGCCGGTCGCCGGTCCGGGCGAGCAGCCGAGCGGCGCAGTCCTCGGCGCTGACGGGCACGAGCGGGATCGCGCGCCGCGCTGCGTCGACGGCCGCGAGGTCGTCCGGCGGCGCGGGGATGGGCTTGTGTCTCACGGGACCGGGAGGTCGAAGGATTCGGCCAGCAGCGCCTCGTCGCGCCCGCCGAGGACGTGGGTGGACCCGTCGATCACGTCCACGGTCACCCGCGCCGGCGCGAAGACCGCCGCGGGGACGTCGGCGACCTCCCAATCTCTCTCCTCGAAGACCTCGCCGAGGGGCGTGCCGTACTCCGTAGCCGCCGTCGAGGGGAGCTCCTCGAAGCGATCGAACCCCTCCGCGACGGTGAGGTGGACCCGCCCGCCGTAGGCGAGTGCATCGTTCGTCCGACCGATGGCGGTCCCCTCGGTGCGGCTCACCGGCGCGACCGGCGCGCTCGCGCTCGCCGAGCGCACGTCGAGGGGATCGTAGCCCAGCTCCGAGAGCCGAAAGACCGCCAGCTCGGCGGCGCGGGCGGCGACGGTGACGCTGCCGACGAGGCTGCCCGTGGGGAACGCCGGCAGGAAGACGGCGGTGGGCTCGACGCCCGCCAGTTCGGCGACGTGCTCGGCGACCGCATCCCCCGGAAGGCGTTCGGCCTCGACGGCGAGCGTGGCGAACTCGGCGCTCTCGTGGTAGCCGATGCGCCGGAAGGCGTCCTCCTCGGCGACGAGCGCCCGCGCCGGGCCGCTGCCGAGTCCCTCGAACCCCTCGACGGAGAGTTCCCAGCCGGCCTTGCCCGCACAGAGCAGCGCGAGCGCCGGCCGGTCGGTCGTGAGCTCGACGTGCGTGCGGGGTGTATCGGCGACCGCCCCCAGCCGCGTCTCGACCGTGGCGAGGCCGGCAGTCTGGATCTCGGCGAGCAACAGTCCGGCCTCGATCCCCCCTGTCGCCTCGTGACCGAAATCGAGCACCGTCGCGCCGTCGTCGAGTTCGTAGGCCGCGATACCCAGTTCGTCGGCGAACTCGACGGCCTCCTCGACCAGCCCGAGCGCCATCCGGTTGAGGCTCTCCATATGCGTGCTGGGTCGCCATCGGACAAATGGATTGGCAAAGTTCGGGCGAGGACACCAGCCGTCGCTGTACGGTCGGCGAGGAGCGTCGTGCGTCGGCCGCCACGGGCTCGAAAGCACTCTCGACGAGCGGGCGAGAGTTCGAATTCGGGCCCTGCCCGCATGATCGAAGGGTGGCCGAACGGCTCTTCGGCAGCGTGCGATCGCCGAGCGCTCGGTCCGGCCGGGCGAGGTCGGAAATCGCGCTCGGCGGTCTCGAACGCGGACTCCTGTATCGTGGCGGTCGGAAGCGCCCGGAGCGTTGATCAGAGAGTCCTTCGACTGCCGGTTCGGCATCGCCCGCATCACCGCCGCTGCCGGGACCGCCACAGCCCGCGAGGCGACCAGCAGCGCGAGGGCGAGGCGGGCGAGCGTCGGGCGGCCGTGTGGTAAGATACCACACCACCGCGTGGGTCGGGGCAGTAGGTCCCGTGAAGCTCGAAGAGACGTTTGTACCTTCCCTTCGGGCGGCTTCGACGGTAGAGGTCCTCGGGCAGTTTCGACGTGCAGGTGGCGGCCCGTCGCCGGCCGCTCACAGGGATCGATGAGTGTCATCCCGGTATGCCGCCGGCCACGGGGCGGCGGCTACCGGTAAACAGTCACAACGATCTCTCAGTCGGTCTCGTCGGGGAAGTGGGTCTCGGGTCCGTACTCGGTCTCGACGAGCGAATCGATCTTGTCGAGCTGGCCCCGGATCAGGTGGAAGTCGTGGATCGGCCCCTCGGCCTCGTCGATCGCCCCCAGGAGGTCCCTGATCTCTTCGGTACTGTGTCTGATCTCCTCGCCCCATCGTTCGGACATGCCCCGTCGTATCGGACTGGAAGACATAAACGTTCGTGAACCCGGCCGAGGCCGGCGACGCGGCGGCGCCTGCCCCCGCGAACGGATCACGGCGGGCGGGTCGGGCGAGCGGTTCGGGACGGGGCCGAGCCGAACGGTGGTCGGCGCGCGAGGGATGTGGGCGAGTGCGACGAGGAGTTCGCTCGCCAGAGCCGCCCTCGCACATTCACCTCGATGCGTCCGAACGTACGCATCGGCGACGAGCGGATCATCACCGATCCGGCTCGACGAGCGGGCCAACCCAACACGCTTAATCGCCCGCCCGCACTTCTCGGGGTAGTGCCGCCCGCAATCAGGACCGAGGACCTCTCGAAGGACTACGGCGACGTGCGCGCGCTCGACGAGCTCTCGTTGTCGGTCGAGGCGGGCCAGTTCTTCGGTCTGCTCGGTCCCAACGGCGCGGGCAAGACCACGTTCATCAACGTCCTCGTCGGCCTCGTCGAGCGCACCGGCGGCGAGGCGGCGGTGTTCGGCCACGACGTCGTCGAGGACTACCGCGCAGTCCGCGAGCGGATCGGGATCGCCCCACAGGAGTTCAACGTCGATCGGTTCTTCCCGATCCGGGAGGTGCTCATGCACAAGGCGGGCTACCACGGCGCTCCGAAGGACGAAGCGGCCCGCCGCGCCGACGAGGCGCTCAAGACGGTCGGCATCTACGAGAAGCGCGACACCAAGTTCACCTTCCTCTCGGGCGGGATGAAACGGCGGCTCGTGCTCGCCCGCGCGCTCGTCTCCGAGCCCGACCTCCTCATCCTCGACGAACCCACAGCTGGAGTGGACGTCGAGCTCCGGCGTGACCTCTGGGATATCATCACCGACCTCAACGACGCGGGCACGACGATCCTGCTGACCACCCACTACATCGAGGAGGCCGAGCGGCTCTGTGAGGAGGTCGCCATCGTCGACGAGGGCCGGAAGATCGCGGTCGCCAGCCCGACCGAACTGAAGCGGCGCGGCACGGACACCATCACGATCGGGCTCGAGGAGCAGCCCGCGAGCACGCCCGACGTCGCCACCGGCCCGATCGGCGAGGGCACCGTCGAATCGGTCACACTCGACGGCGACGAGCTGCGCGTGAGCGCGAAGCGCGCCAACGCGGTCGCACCCGAGCTCGTCCGCCGCCTCGACGCGCTAGGTCACCAGGCGACGACCCTCGACATCGAGCCCGCCTCGCTCGAAGAGGTCTTCGTCGATCTCACCGGGCACAGCGGCACACGGCGCGACGACGGAGACGGGAGCGGCGAGGACGGCGATGGCGACGGGGGCGGCCGCGAGGCCGCGTCCGTGGAGGCGACCGCGTGAACACGGTCGCGGCGAAGCCGCTCCCTGCACACATCCTCTCGCGGGCTTTGCCTGCTCGGATGATCCGAGAGACCCTCCCCGAGTCCCTCGCTACTCGCCACCGGAGGCGGCTCGCGTGAGCGCCGAAACGGCGGAGCCGCTTCGAGCGCACGCTTACCACGGGGGGTTCGCGTGAGCGCCGTCTCGGCCGGCTTCCGGGCGCTGTTCAGACGGGAGGTGCTCCGGTACGTCCGGATGCCCCGGAGCACGTTCCTGCCGCCGTTGGTCACCAACACCC
The DNA here is from genome assembly GCA_003021045.1 of Halobacteriales archaeon QS_4_69_34. Lineage (GTDB taxonomy): Archaea > Halobacteriota > Halobacteria > Halobacteriales > Halococcaceae > PXRN01. The sequence continues at coordinate 11,785 of PXRN01000005.1, forward strand.
TGTTTTTCGTGGTGTTCGGGGCGGTGCTCGGCCAGCGCATTCGGGTGGTCGAGGACACCCCCTACATCCTCTTTATCCTCCCGGGACTCGTCGTGCTGGGGATCACCGCACAGGCGTTCCAGAACGCCTCCTTTACCGTGTTCCACGGCCGCTGGGAGGAGTACATCCAGGAGATCCAGACCTCGCCGCTGTCCTACCGGGAGATGGTGGCCGCCTACGTGACCACGAGCGCGCTCCGGGGCGTCGTCATCGGCGCGCTCGTCGCGCTCATCGGCGCGGCGTTCACGACGGTCGACCCGGACGTCTCGGCCGTCGGGGTCGCCAATCCGGGCTACGTGATCGCGTTCGCGCTCGCGGTATCGGTCCTGTTCGCGGCGCTCGGGATCGCCGGCGGGCTCTGGGCGGCCACCTTCGACGACCTCGCGGTGATGAACCAGTTCCTCATCCGCCCGCTGGTGTTCGTCGGCGCGGTGTTCTACCCGCTGGGGGTGCTCGACGAGCCGTGGCGGACGCTCTCGCTGGTCAACCCGATGGTCTACATGGTCGACGGAATGCGCTATGGCTTCCTCGGCGTCGCCGAGATCGGCCCCAACGTGTCGCTCGCGGTGCTCTCGGTCGCCGCGATCGTGGCGGTTTCCCTCGATGTCTGGCTGTTCGAGCGTGGCTACGGGCTGACCGAGTAACACCGCGGCAGTCCTCGTTCCGTGGAGCTGTTCGGGGAGTGAGTGCGAACCCCGCTTCGGACCTGTTGCCAACCGCATTTCGGGGCACACCAGTAGCCGTCGTGGCACTCGACGCCCGGCTGTTCGCGCAACTACGATCCGATCGAACAGCGCAGGGCCGACGGCGGCCGCCCGACCGAACGCTCGGCGACCCACACGAACCTTTATGCTCGACTCGTCCGACGCCGGGATATGTCGGTCGACCTCTGTTATACCCCAGCCACCGAACTCGCCGAGCGCGTTCGCACGGGTGAACTCTCGCCCGTCGACCTCGTCGACGCCTACCTCAACCGGATCGACGCGCGCAACGACGTCACGAACGCCTTCGTCACCGTCATCGAGGAGGCGGCGCGCGAGCGCGCCAAGGAGGCCGAGCAGGCCGTCGAGAGCGGCGACGAGCTGGGTCCCCTCCACGGCGTACCGGTCGCGCTGAAGGACCTCTTCGGTCAGAAGGCGGGGGTGCGGAACACCTTCGGCTCGAAGCTGTTCGCCGAGCACGTCCCCGAGGAGGACGCGATCATGGTCCGCCGGCTGGAGGACGCTGGCGCGATCGTGCTCGGCAAGACCAACACCCCCGAGTTCGGCTACGCGGGCACGACCGACAACCCGCTGTTCGGCGCGACGGGCACCCCCTTCGACCCCACGAAAACGGCCGGGGGTTCCTCGGGCGGCAGCGCCGCGGCGCTCGCGGACGGCCTGACGCCGCTCGCGCAGGGCTCGGACGCCGGCGGCTCGCTCCGGATCCCGGCGAGCGCCTGTGGACTGTTCGGCCTCAAGACCACCCTCGGCCGGATCCCCCACGCGCCCCGCCCGAACGGCTTCGCCCACCACACGCCCGCCACGACGATGGGCCCGCTCGCGCGCACGGTCGAGGACGCCGCGTTGATGCTCGACGTCTGTGCCGACCCGGACCCGCGCGACCCCTTCAGCCTCCCCGCCGCCGAGACCGACTACGTCGCCGCGACCGAACGCCCCGTCGACGACCTCCGGGTCGCCTACAGTCCCGATCTCTCCCGGTTCCGGATCGCCGAGGACGTTCGAACCGTGATCACGGAGGGCGTCGACGCGCTCGCCGAGGCCGGGGCCACCGTGGAGAAAAGCGAGGTCGGCGGCCCGTCGCTGGGCGAGCTGCGTTTCGCGTTCACGAAGCTCTATACCGTGGGCTTTGCGACGCTCGCGGCGACCGTCGAGGAGCAGTACGGCCTCGACCCGCTCGGCGAGCACCGCGAGGCAGTTACCCCGGACCTCGTCCAGATGATGGAGATCGGGAAGAGCTTCGACGTCGCGGAGTACGGCACGGCGAACGTTCCCCGGACGGGGCTGCACGACGCGATGGAGGACCTGTTCGCGGAGTACGACCTGCTCGTGACGCCCACGCTCGCGGTTCCGCCCTTCGGCATCGACGAGCCCGAACCCACACAGATCGACGGCGAGCCGATCAACTCGCTCACCGACTGGCTGCTCACGTGGCCGTTCAATCTGACAGGCCATCCCGCCGCGTCGGTGCCCGCCGGGCTCACCGAGGAGGGCCTGCCGGTCGGGATGCAGGTCGTCGGCCCACGCTTCGCCGAGGACGACGTGCTCGCCGCGAGCGCGGCCGTCGAGCGCGTCCGACCGTGGGCCGAGGAGTACCCGCGGGCGGACGGCTGAGAACTGTCGGTGTTCGGTGCGGGTCGGCCCGATCCGAGCGCGTCGGCCGGTTTGGCGTGGCTCCGTCCGGGCGTACGGCTCCCTCGCACGCGGTGAGCCCCCGGGACCGCGAGCACCGGACCATCGAACCGCTCGGTGGAGCGGGCGACTGGACGACACCGTACCCGGATCGGAGGCGAGTTACGGAGACAGGGGCGACGACCGCGAGTGTCGAGGGCCGAAGCCGAAGACAGTGAGTGTCGAGCGAAGCGGCGAGGAGCGAGTGCCGATACACACGAGAGACCGCCCCGCGACCACTACCGCCCAGCGACACACCGCGTTCGCCACCGCCAACACGCCTCCCCGGCCGATTCCTTCGCTCGGGCCACCCGCGTCGCACCGCCGGCCCTCGCGCGCTCGCGGGTCGCTGCCCCGCTCGCATCGAGGTGCTCGCCGCCCACCTCGCTTCGCTCGTCCCTCGCGTGGGTCGCGCGCCGACGGAGCGGCGCGCAGCCGCGCCGGCCGCGCCAGCCGCGCCGTCCCGCGACTGCACGGCCCGTCGATCCCCACGGCTCGCGACACGGGACGGGACCAGCCGACAGGGCGGGCAGCCTTTAGTCGCTCGCGCCCATCGTGACGGGCATGGAGTTCGAGGTGATCGGGGGCGATATCGCGGCCCAGCGGGCGGACGCACTCGTGAACGCCGCCGGAACGAGCCTGCGGATGGGATCGGGGGTCGCGGGCGCGCTCCGGCGGGGTGCGGGCGGGGAGATCGACGAGGAAGCCACCGCGAAGGGGCCGATCGAGCTCGGGGCGGTCGCGGTGACCGACGCCTACGACCTCGACGCCGAGTACGTGCTCCACGCCGCGGCGATGCCCCACGGCGGCGACGGGCAGGCCACGGCCGAGAGCATCCACGACGCCGCTCGGAACAGCCTCGAACGCGCGGACGAGCTCGGGTGTACGTCGCTCGTGCTCCCGGCGTTGGGCTGTGGCGTCGCTGGCTTCGATCTCCGTGAGGGCGCACGGATCATCTGCGAGGTCGTCGCCGACTACGAGCCCGAATCGCTCGCCGACGTACGGATCATCGGGTACGACGAGAGCGAGGTCGCCACCATCCGGGAGGCGGCCGCGGCCGTCCGCGAGGACTAGGAGACGCTCGCGGACAGGTCACCGTGCGATCGGTAGGCGAGGGCCGAATCAGTCGCCCCGACGCCGGGCTGGCCGCGAACCCGCGCGGCGAACGCTACCGGCGGGGTCCGCTTCGGCCGGTCTCGATTCCGAGAGCACTGCCCGTGTGCTCCCGTCGCCACGCCGCGAGCAGGGTCTTCGGTCCGGGGCCCGGTGGGCGAGCGAGGCAGAGGGACGCTCACTCCGTCGTCGACGCCGTCGCCACGGCATCGAGGGCGAGCGTCCCTCCGTCGCCGATCGTCGCCCGGACGTACGGCCCGTCGACGCTGCCCTCGGGGCCGCGGTCGAGTTCGTAGTCGTCGATGCGCACCGGGGAGCGGCCGAGGAGACGTGCCATCACTCGGTAGACGCCCGGCTCCCCCACGAACGCCCGCCGGAGGACCGGTTCACCCGGGGCGATCCCGACGACCACCCGCTCGCCGGCGTCCCCGGTGGCGGCCGTTCGCGTCGGCGTCGCCGTGACGGCGACCGAGTGGCGTTCGCGGTCGTCGTTGCTCACGAGGAGGTCGCCGGCTTCCGGTCCCGAGCCGCCCGAGCCGGTGAGACTGCCGAGACAGCCGGCGAGCGCGCCCGACGCCGCACCGATCGTGAGGCCGAGAAACCGGCGGCGCCCCAGACCGGGGGCGTCGGTCGGGGTGGCGGGTCGCGGGGGCACCCTGTTACTCGTGGCCCGACACCGGGACGGGCTCGTAGGGCTCCTCGAGGTACTCCACGTCGCTCTCGGCCAGCGAGACGTCGAGCGCCGCCACGGCCTCCTCCAGGTGTCCGATGCTCGTGGTGCCGACGATCGGGGCGTCGACCCATTCTTTCTCCAGCAGCCACGCGAGCGCGATCTGGGCCATCGTCGCGCCCTCCTCGGCCGCGAGCTCCTCGACGCGCTCGTTGACCGCCCGCCCGCCGCCCTCGGCGTAGGGGTGGGTCCGCGCGTAGTCGTCGGTTTCGGCCCGGGTGGTGGTGTCGAACGCCTCGTGCGGGCGGGTGAGATAGCCCCGTGCGAGCGGGCTCCACGGGATGACGCCCACGCCCCCGTTCGCACAGAGTGGCAGCATCTCCCGTTCTTCCTCGCGGTAGACGAGGTTGTAGTGGTTCTGCATCGTGGCGAACCGTTCGAGGCCGAGCCGGTCGGCGGCGTGGAGCGCGTCGGCGAACTGGTGGGCCCACATCGAGCTCGCGCCGACGTGACGAGTCTTCCCGCGCCGGACGGCGTCGTCGAGCGCGCGCAGGGTCGTCTCGATCGGCGTGTCGGGATCGCGGCGGTGGATCTGATAGAGGTCGACGGCGTCCATGCCGAGCCGATCCAGCGAGGCGTCGAGCTCCTGCTCGATGGCCTTGCGGGAGAGCCCGCCCGAGTTCGGGTTCTCCTCGTCCATTCGGAAGAAGCCCTTCGTGGCGACGACGCTCTCCTCGCGCCGGCCCTCCAGAGCGTCCCCGAGGATGCGCTCGCTTTCGCCCCGCGAGTACATGTTCGCGGTGTCGAAGAAGTTGATCCCCAGATCGATCGCGCGCTCGATGACCTCGTGGCTCGCCTCCGCTTCGAGGACCCACTCGCGCCAGTCGGTGCTGCCGAAGCTCATACAGCCCAGACAGAGCCGGCTGACGGTCATCCCCGTCTCGCCCAGCGTAGTGTACTCCACGCGCTCTCCTCGCGGGCCGCGGGCAAAAAGCTGCCCACGGGGACGTCGCGATGCCTAAGTCGATAGCGCGGCCCACGGCCGAGTTATTCGCCGTGGTCGTCGGCGTAGACGACTGCTCGGGGTGGCTTCGACCGCGGCCGCCGTTCCCTCCGGATTTCGGAGCTACCGTGACTCCCGGCCCGTAGTCGGTCGACCAATCGTTGGGCGTGTTCGCCGATACATTTCGACGAACGTGAGAGCTTCGTCGGCCGCGAGCGGGCCGGTCAGTTGCTCGGTCTCGATCTTCTGTACCGTCGCGGTACATGTAGGTGAACACCCTCGTGCGTCACGTCGTGACTACTCTCGGAGGTCGGGTCGTAGTCCGAACGAACGATCTAGCTCTACTTTCTGACCACTACGCAACGTCGCGTCAGTGGTCGCTTGACCCGTCCGTGCTGTCGGCTTTCGCGTCCGTATCGGCTTCCGTGTCCGTTTCGTGTCCGTCGCGGCCGAGCGCGTGATTGTTCGAGCTGCGGTTGTCCGTCGCGTCAACGCCGTTCAGGTTCGCCGGGTGGCCGTTCGACCACGACTTGCCTTCGCCGCTCTCCCAGCCCTCGGTCCCCCACACTTCGTCGTCCCAATCTTCATCATCGTCGTACTCGCGGTCCTCCGCGCCTTCGGGTATTTCACCGGCAGGTGCCTTCATGACACGCTGTAGAGCGAGCATCAACTTATAGCCGTCGCCGCGGTAAGACAGCCGCCCTAGCGGCTGTCCTCTCATCATCGCTGAACGAGCTGATTTCGGCGACTTCACCGTCTAATTCGTCATTTATTCACTGCATAAATGGATCAATCATTGGTATACTTAATCATATAAATATATTTCCTCTGGCTACTGTTCGGTTTTATTTTTGCCTTTCTGAATTTGATCTCTACGATAAGTGGTAGCTTATCTGCCGGTACCTACCTGAATTACGTTGCCGGTTCAGGTCGAAACCGCGATGTCGATACCACGTTTTACACCGCCGGCGTATTCGTCGATAGATATCTGCGGACCACGAATACGTGGACTCGGATGTGCAGCAGCGATGACCTTCGTATCAACAGGTGCGTTGATCGTATAGACCGATCCGTGCCGCTCAATAACACCCGGCGAATCCGGTTCAGGCGCGTCGCCGATTGGTGTGAGTTCGAGGTGGCAGAGTGCTCTCCATGCCTGCCCGCCGAACGCGAAGACCATGCCGGGATTGACGTACTCTATTTCAGGTTTGAGCTGCGTCTCAAACGCTGCCGTGAGGTCGGTCCCTGTCGGTGTCTGGCCACGATACTTGCAGGCGTTGGTGTGGTAGAAGTCGTCAAAGAATGCACCCGAGAGAACATAGCGCCACCACGGACGGTCATCCGTAATGAGGCTATGTTGCCGGCATGCATCGAGAAAGGGCTGAGTAAACGAAGCATAGTTGGCCTGCGAAAGCCACCGCGCCAGAAACCGCTGGTCGGTACGAATCGTGTCGAGGATTTCAGGGTCGCGGCCTAACTCTAACTGGGCATAGGCTTCTTCCGTGATGTAGTTGCTCGGTATCCCAGGGTCCGAAAACAGCACCAGTATAGTGGGTGATTCGCGCTCCCAGTCGTGGTAGTAGCCAAAGGTCATTCGTCGATGGACGTGCTCAGGCACCCCCTCAATCGCCTGTTCGCTCAGACGATCGCCGATGGTTTCGTGCGATTTGCACTGTAATCGTTGGAGTTCGGAGGGCTTCGGTCGCGCAATCGTCTCGAAGTACTCTGGATTCATATAGCGATGTCGCTCGTGTGATAGGGGGTCAGCCCGAGGCTTAAACATCGGGTCCTATCGTCGAGAACCCTACTCGTCCGATATCACTCCCGCAACCTCAGTTGGGCACCGCGTCGAACGCCTTGTAGCTCTCCAGTGCGACACCCTCGTTCGTGATCTCGGCGATCAAGAGCCCGTTCCGTTGTTAGAGCGGGTCGTTACTGCCTCGTTGAACAGCGGCAGGGCGGCGGGATAGGTGGTGAAAGTAGTGGCGTCGAAGCCGAGGAGCGATGTACCATATCGGTCGATCTCCTCGACTTCGTCACCGCGTGTAGGCAGGTAGTCAAACAAGAACTCCAACACGTCGCCGACAGCCACGCGAAGGTCATCAATGAGCAGGTGACCGCGATACAAGCCTCTGAGACCGGTGTCCTCGACACAGAGTGCATCGCCATTCAACGGCACCTCCGTGCCGGCGATCGTCACACGGAGACGATCTCGACGCCCGACGACAGCTACTTCCCCTCGCGCGACGCCGCGCGAGCTGTCCTTCGCCACTCGGCGGACAAGCCGGCGTCGCCGTCGCTTCCGGTCATCGCGGAGCGTGGGCCACCGTTCGTGGCTCACGGCGCGCTTGAGTAGTGATGCGAGGGGAACGAACTGGCTTTCCGGAGAAAGTGAGCCCCTCGTCGGCTGGATCTCGGTTTCTTGACACTAGAATTCATCGTGGTCGCCGCCGCGATGAAGCCCGTTCACAGCATCTACGAGAGTTACAGGGCTCCGAAGTCGGCGAGACACCACCTACGACTGTAAATCGTCGTTGGGCTCCTGCGAGACGCACTCAACGGTAATCTCCAGTTCACTTTCCTCGGCCACGTCGTAGGCGAGTTTCAGCACCTGCTCGCCATCGCCGCGGCGACGCCACTCGACAGTCGCGTTCTCGACTCGGACGCCAGCGCAGTCGTCGAGCGTCTGGAGCAGGCTCCCTTCTACCGACGTAGCGAGGTCGTTGTTGACGCGCACGACGGCCCGATCGTCGGTTTCCTCGACCCGATCGACGGAGAGCAGATAGGAAGGGTGCGAGTACAGACCGACATCGGTATGCGTGGCGGTCCATGCTTCTTCGTTGATCGTCCGCTCGTCGAGCGACGCCTCCGACTCCCAGGGGTAGCCGAACGTCGCCGGATCGACGCCGGCGTTCGAGAGGTCGACGGTGAGCGGCCGCCAGCCCCAGTATTGACCGGTCGAGGAGGCGGTCGTCGTGCAGTTGACGTAGAGCGTGCCAAGCGAGGTATCCCGGAGGCGATCGACCACCTCGGCCGCCGACCGCGATTCAGGGTCGACCTCCCACGCGTACTCGCCGTACTCGCCGTCGCCGTCGTCTGTCTCCCCCTCGCGTAATCCGTATTCGATATAGTGGTAGGCCGCAGGCGACGACCGCGGTCCGTGTGTCTCGGCGATATCGGCGACACCCGCGGGATCAGGGACCGATCGGGCGATCCGGTCGCGATGACTATGACCGCTGAAGAAGGCTTCGACGCCCGTTTCGTCGAACAGCTGGCGGAGCCGGAACTGGTTTTCACCGGTCCAGAGCTGGCCGCTTTCGGGAAACCGGGAGCCGCGGGCAGTCTGTTCGGCGACCGGCGCGCCCTGTGTTTCTTCGCGGAAGCGGTTCTCGGGATCGGGCTGCCACGACGGATTGTGGTGGCCGAACGCAAGGACGGTTCCATCGGCATCCCGAAGGTCGCTGTCGAGCCAGTCGAACTGTGCATCCCGTACCTGTCCGCCGAAGGTCGAGACTGCGGCACTCGCGCCCGTGCGATCGAGGTACGACCAGTCGTACGTGTCCACGGAGACGAGGTGGAGATCCCCGATCTCGACGCTATAGGAGGGGGGACCGAACGTCTCACGGTATAGTGCCTTCCCGTCGACGCCGCTCTGGACGTAGCCATCGTGATTGCCCACCGTACAGTAGGAGGGTGCACGGATCTCGTTGACGATATCCCACGCGTCCTCGTACTCGGCGTAGTACTTCCCCGGTGCGTCCTGCCCGAAGGTGAGGTCACCCACGACGACCACGAGGTCGGGATCGATCGCGTTTACCTCGGCGATTGCCCGTCGCGTCGCCTCCCATCGGTCCGAGGGGCGGCCGCCCGTCGTCCGGCGGGTGCGCGTCACGAACGGATCCGCCGAGCGCTCGTCGAACGACTCCCGTGCACCAGTTCCCAGCGCCCGAGGATCGCCGATTTGCGGATCCGCGATAACCGCGACTTTCGGTCGATCAGGGATAGATTCACGGACGCTCACCGCCCGCGGCTGGTGGTCGTCCCCGCCAGCCCACGAGATGTGCAGGTCGTACAATCCCTCAGTGAACCCTCTTTGTGGCGTGAACTCAGGGATCTGGAACCGTGCGACCGTCACATCGGCGTCCTCGTCTTCATCGGCGTTCCAGATGGCGCTGGTGCCGTCGCTCACATCCCGGAGCTTGAGGTCGGTCGGCGTCTCGACACCTCCAAAACTCGGCACCAGAGAGCCGCTCAGCGTCGCGGTGTCGATGGTCGCGTCCGCATCGAGTTCGACGCGGAGGACGTCGCCCGCAACCTCAATGGTAGGGACGCCGGCCAGTGGGGAGCGGATCGTTCGAATCTTCGGCTGGTAAGGCCTCGTGCCATCCCCACCAGTAGGATTCTCCTCGCCATCTTGGCTGTGATCAGCGGCCGCCTCACCCACGAACGCTGCCGTCCCGACAGCGGCGGTACCAGTTCTTGCAAGGAACTCGCGTCGGTCCATGGGTTAGGTGTTGCCGCGTAGATGACTTATACACACTGCCAAAAATGTATGGCCCGCGTCGTTGACCGAGGGTGCTTGAGAACGGAGCAGGTCGGCCGTCGGCGAACGCCACTGGAGCCGCGGGACGCCGACACGGGCAGCCACCCCTCGAACGGATCGCTCAGCGACGGGTGGGTAGCAGGTCAGTTCGGCTGCGGTCGGTTGGTTTTTCGGGCCACGGGACTACCGGTTTGCATGGACGGCTCCGTCGCGTTCGAGCGGACGCCGGCCGGTCGTCGACTCGTCGTCTCCCGGCGAGTCGACGCGCCCGCCGCGGTCGTCTGGGAACTGCTGGCCGACACCCGCCGGTGGCCCGAGTGGGGACCGTCGGTCGCGGCCGTCGAGTGCGAGGAGCGGATCGTCCGGACGGACACGCGCGGTCGAATCCGGACGACGGGTCTCGCCGACGTGCTTCCGGAAATCGGCTCGCGTCCGCTCGCCAGCCGCGTCTTCGGCGGGGTCTGGCTGCCCTTCCGGGTGACCGACTGTGGCGGTCGGCGCTGGACGTGGCGCGTCGCCGGCGTCCCGGCGACCGGTCACCGGGTCGAAAGAATGGACGAGAGCTGTCGCGTCGCGTTCGAGGTCCCGCTCCCCGCGGCGGCTTACGCACCCATCTGCGGGCGTGCGCTCGACCGGATCGAGCGGCTGGCGACCGCGGGCAGCGGCTGAGGGCGAACGAGCGTGGGGCCGCCCCGAGGCGGTGCGGCGACGCGCCCGGATCCTGGCTACCGCGAGACGAGCCGGAAGTCCGCCACCTGGTGGATGTCCTCGTCGATCGCCTCCCCGTCACAGTCGGGCGTCGGACACGAGAATCGCCAGCCGTCCTGTGTCGCCCGTCGCTCGGGGAAGCGCTCGCCACAGCGCTCACAGAACAGCTCCCCGTCAGCACAGACGTCGCGGTGGAGCTCGAGTTCGAGCTCTGTAGCGAACGCCCGCTGGCAGTTCCGGCAGACGTGTGTCATGATCGTTCACACTCGGTCCGAGGATATATGTGCTGTGATTCGTTTTGGCCTATCGAGGTGATGGGAGTTCGGATGTGGGGGTGGGAGAGTGGATCCCGGGCGACAGAACGCGTCGTGAACTGGCGGTCACGCCGGATCGACGGGTCGCCAGAAACCCCGACCGCGACGCTTTAGCCCGTTCGGCGCCCCATCGCGTCCATGCCGGTCTACGAGCGCGAGACGCGCGTCGCCGCCCCGTTCGAGCGGGTCACGGAGTTCCACTCGACGCTCGACGGGCTGGCGGCGCTCACGCCCGAGTGGATGGGCCTCCGGGTCGAGTCGGTGCGCGGCCCCGACGGCGAGCCCGATCCCGAAACCCTCGAGGCGGGCTCGGTCGCCGAGCTCTCGGTCCGCCCCTTCGGGATCGGCCCGCGCCAGCGCTGGACGACACACATCGTCGCGCGCGAGGAGCGCGAGGGCGGGGCGACGTTCCGCGACGAGATGCACGACGGGCCCTTCGAGCGCTGGGTCCACACCCACGGCTTCTACGCCGACGGCGACGGGACGCTCGTTCGCGATCGCGTCGAGTACGAGCTCCCCGGCGGGCGGGTCGGGCGCGCGCTCGGGCCGTTCGCCGTCGTCGGCTTCGAGCCGATGTTCCGGTATCGCCACCGCGAGACGAAGCGACGTCTCGAACGATAGCGGGTTCTCTCTTCGTCCCCTCCGGTAGCCCCGGTGTTTCCCGATAGCACCCCGCGCCGACTGCCGTGTGACGGGCACGTAGGTTTAACAGGTCGGGCGTCCTCCGGCGGGACATGACCGACACCGACGTCGCGGTGGTCGGCGGCGGACCCGCTGGGCTGAGCGCGGCGCTGTTCGCCGCGAAGAACGGGCTGCGTACGACGGTGTTCGATACCGACGAGACGTGGATGCACAAGGCTCACCTCTTCAACTACCTCGGTATCGAGAGCGAGGACGGCTCGGCGTTCATGGACGATTCGCGCGCGCAGGTCGACGAGTTCGGCGTCGAGCGCCGCCAGAACGTGGCGGTCACGAGCGTCGCCGAGAACGGCGGCGGGTTCACCGTGAGTACCGAGGACGGCGAGCACGAGGCCCAGTACGTCGTGCTGGCGACGGGCGCGAACCGGGACCTCGCCGCGGAGCTGGGCTGTGGATTTACCGACGAGGACGTCGTGGACGTGGACGTGACGATGGAGACCACGGTCGAGGACGCCTACGCGACGGGCGCGATGGTGCGCGCCGAGGAGTGGCAGGCGATCATCTCCGCGGGCGACGGGGCCGCGGCGGCGCTGAACGTCCTCACCAAGGAGAAAGGCGAACACTTCCACGACTTCGATACGCCCGCCGACGCCGAGTGAGCCCGATCGGCGGTGACGGTTGTGTGCGGTCGGCGCGGCTGCGCACCGCTCCGTCGGCACGCACCTCCCGTGCGAGGGACGAGGGCGCGAGGGCCGTGGCGCTGTTGCGGTGCGGTAGCCCGAGCGCGCGAATCGACCGGGGAGGGCCGTGGCTGACTGCGGTCGCGGTGGCGAAGCGGTGTGGATGCGGTTTTCGGATCCGTCGGCACTCGCGGTCGGCGCGTCGCGTGGCTCGACTCGCGGTTCTCGCGGCCCCGCTCGATTCACAATCGGTAAGCCCGGCCTTCGCCTCGCATGGGGCGTGAGCACCGACGTCTTCGAGCGGGTCGAGCGCGCGACCCCGCCGGCCGCGGCGCTGGCGGTCGCGGTCGTCGCGGTCAGCACCAGCGCGATCCTCGTCCGGTGGAGCGTGGCCCCGAGCCTCGTGACGGCCTTCTACCGGGTGCTGTTCACCACCGCGCTCCTCGCGCCGCTCGCGTTCACCCGCCACCGGGGCGCGTTCGGTCGACTCTCGCGCCGCGACCTCCTTCTCGCGAGTGCGGCGGGGGTCGCGCTCGCGCTCCACTTCGCGTCGTGGTTCGAGAGCCTCCGCTGGACGAGCGTCGCCGCCTCCGTGACGCTCGTCCAGTCCCAGGTGCTGTTCGTCGCCGCCGGTGGGGCCTTCCTCCTCGGCGAGCGCGTGGGGCGGCGGACGGCTCTCGGGATTATCGTCGCGCTCGCGGGCATCGCGGTCATGTCGGTCGGCGATTCCCTCGCGGGGACGCTCGCCGGCGCGGCCCCGCTGTACGGGAACGCGCTCGCGCTCGTCGGGGCGGTCTGTGCGGCGGGCTACGTGCTCGCCGGGCGCTTGCTCCGCCAGCGAGTGGCCCTTGTCCCCTACGTGCTCGTCGTCTACGCGGTCTGTACGGCGATCCTGTTCGCGCTCGCCGCCGCGGCGGGCGAGGCGCTGCTCGCCTACCCGGCCCGCGAGTGGCTGCTCTTTCTCGGGATGGCGGTCGGCCCGGGCCTGTTCGGGCACACGGTGTTGAACTGGGCGCTCGCCCACGTCGAATCGAGCGTCGTCAGCGTCTCCCTGCTGGGCGAACCGGTGGGGAGCGCGCTGCTCGCCGTCCTCTTGCTCGCGGAGGTCCCGAGCGCGGTTACGGTCGCTGGCGGCGCGGTCGTGCTCGCGGGGATCGCCGTGACGGCGCGGGCACGATCGGTGCGGGACGTCCCGTCGTGATGACGTGGTTCAGGCTTCGGCTGCGCCGTTTCTGCCGGACGGTAGCAAAAGCTATCGGACGACTACTGCTTGCGAAGAAGGTAACTGAAAGCGTCACCCGAGTCACCAACAAGACATTTGCTCGAACCGCTCGGCAGTGTGGGGCCGTGTCCTTCTACTGCGCGCCCGCTCTCACCATCGTTGAGCGCACGGGGTACGGACGAGAACTGTCACTCATTTGTATTAGGAATGGTTTACACCATCGCAGCCGGAGCGGCCGAAGCCATGAGTCGGCATCGATCGTCACGCCGAGCGTCCACCCCGGTACGTAAAGCGATTTGATAGACTAAAACAGCTATTTCACCCAAACAGGGGTTATTATGGACCGGTGAGCATACAGGGATATGGCACCACCGACACGACGCTTACTACTCCGGGTGGGCGGAAGCCTGCTCGCAACCGCAGCTCTCGCCGGCTGTACCGGGACAACATCAACCAGCGACGGGACGACGGCTACGACCACCGAAGCGACCACCACGGCGCCGACGACCACGACAGATACACCGACCACGACCATTGAAGAACCCACGACCACCGAAGAACTCACGACCACTTCGGACACTACCGCCACGCACACTCGGCCTCCTACATCCAATGGAACGATCGCGGCAGCATCCAATGTTTCGAAGGATGAGGCGAAAGAGCGTTCTCTCGCTGCCGAAGCGGAGTATCTCACCAGGCAATTTCAGAATGCGACCTGTCTTTCCGCGTGGGACTTCGGAGGGACAGTCAAGAAGCGGGCGACGGTCACCAACCGTACCGCTGACGGGGTGTACGTCGAGGTGACACACCCATACACGTACTCGAAGGAGTTCGGAAGGACCGATATGGTGGCGGACGTAGGGACGAATGCACTCTACGTCGTCACCGCTGAGAGTAGCCGGCGGGTCCGGGGTGACAACGTATCGCCTCGTAGTTGAAACCGAGCACGATCGCTACCGTGTCTCCCCACCGACCAGCACGCACACCGTTCTCGTCGGCGCGGTCGTGCTCGCGGGGATCGCCGTGACGGCGCGAGCGCGCTCCGGGATGTGACCGTCGTCGACCGAATCGGCGGGATTCGCCGGCGGTCGAGCGCCGACCTCTCACCCGGTCGACGGCGTCGCCGCTAACGGTTCCTCCCCTCGCCCGTCGGCGATGAGGTCGGCGGCCCGCTCGGCGATCGCGATCGTCGGTGCGTTGGTGTTCCCGCCGGTGATCGTCGGCATGACCGAGGCGTCGACGACCCGGAGGCCCTCGATGCCGTGGACCCGCAGCCGGTCGTCTACGACCGCCATCGGATCGTCACCCATCTTGCAGGTGCCGACCGGGTGATAGACCGTATGGGAGGTCTCGCGGACGTGTTCGGCGATCCCGGCGTCAGTCTGCACGTCCGCGCCGGGCCAGACCTCCTCGCCCCGGTGCTCCTCGAACGCGTCCGCGCGGGCGATCTCGCGTGCCCGCCTGATCCCTTCGACGAGAGCCTCCAGATCCGGTTCCTCGCTGAGATACCGCGGATCGATGGCCGGCGCGTCGAACGGGTCGTCGCCACGGAGAGTGATCCGCCCGCGACTCTCCGGGCGGAGTTGGGTCGCGCCGATCGAGAACCCGCGGCCCTCCTCGGGGTTGTCGAAGCCGTGGCGCATGAAGTACGTCGGCCCGAAGTGATACTGGAGGTCCGGGGCCGGGAGGTCGGGGTCCGTTCGGACGAACCCGCCGGCCTCGCCGATGTTCGAGGTCAGCGGCCCGCGCTTGAGCAGGAAGTACTTGGGGAGGTGCCGGAGCTTGTCGGCGTCGTCGAGCGTGTGCGCGTTCGTCGCCTCGTGGACCACGAACGCGAACAGATGGTCCTGAAGGTTTCGACCGACACCGGGCAGGTCGTGCCGTACTTCGATGTCGTGCTCGCGGAGATGCTCGGGCTCGCCGATCCCCGAGAGCATGAGCAGCTGCGGCGTGTTGACCGCCCCCGCCGAGAGGACGACCTCCCGGGCGGCGTCGGCCCGGACTCGATCGCCGTCGACCTCGTACTCGACGCCGGTCGCGCGAGCCCCCTCGAACGTGACCCGCGTGACCTGCGCGCCGGTCCTCGTGGTCAGGTTGTGCCGGTCGAGCACCGGCTTCAGGTAGGCGTCAGCGGCGCTGTGGCGCTCGCCGTCCTTCTGGGTGAGGTGATAGAGCCCCACTCCCTCCTGGCGTGTGCCGTTGAAGTCCTCGTTCCGGATCTCGCCGACCTCGACCGCCGCGTCGACGAACGTCGCCGACAGCGAGCGGGGCGACCGGGGCGTACTGACGGCGAGGGGCCCGTCCTGTCCGTGGTACTCGGACGCGCCGGGCTCGAACCGTTCGCTCCGCCTGAAGTACGGCAGCAGGTCCTCGTAGCCCCAGCCGTCGTTGCCCTGCGAGGCCCAGCCGTCGTAGTCCTCCCGGTGCCCGCGGACGTAGATCATCGCATTGATCGCGCTCGACCCGCCGAGGGTCTTTCCACGCGGCCAGTAGAGCTCGCGGTCGTTCATCGCCGACTGGGGCTCGGTGTAGTACTCCCAGTCGACCGAACTCCCGAAGAGCTCGGGGAAGGCGGCCGGGATGTCGATCTCCCGTTTCTCGTTGGGCTCGCCGGCTTCGAGCAGCAAGACCGTCCGCTCCTCGTTCGCGCTGAGGCGGCTGGCGAGCACACAGCCCGCCGACCCCGCGCCGACGACGACGTAGTCGTAGGTGGCCGTTCTGGGTGGCATTCTCTCTCACCACGAACGCCAGCCATATAGCGTTCCCGGGGCCCGACGGTCCGCTTCGTGGGTCGCTCTCGGGACGGCAACCCGGGGCACTCCCTTTGCTCACTCGCCCTCTTCGCTCTCCCCTCTCCACTCGCCAGCCCGTGCATCAGTTCTCGGCCCGGGCTTCGACGACCGCGCGATCGTCACTCGATCGTGACGCCCTCGACGTCGAGCACCAGATCGTCCCCGTAGGCCGCGGCGGGCGTCTGATACCCGGCGGGGGCGTCGCCGTCGAGCACCCGTTCGAGCACCGCGAGCGTCGTCTCCACGGTGAAGGCGTAGGTCTCGGGCCCGTGCAGCCGCGCCGTGACCGCGTTCCCCGCTTCGTCGCGGACCTCGCCCCACAGCAGGCTCTCGCCCGCACGGCGCTCGCGCTCGTCCGGTCCCGAGACGCCGCGCTCGACCATCGCTCGCAGGAGGGTTGCACCGGTCCCGAGCCGAGCAGCCGGCCAAGCGAGCGCAGGTTCTTTAGAACGCGGAGCTCGGTCTCGGAGACGCCGGTGTAGAACTCGACGTTCGGGATGCCCGTCGAGCGATACGCCGTCGAGACGTCGCCCCACGGGATCGACGTGGCGAGCCGTGCCCCCTCCCCGAAGTCGATCGTGCGCGTGCGCTCGCCGAGCGGGACCTCGCGCAGGTCGCCGTCCTCCCGAACGACGCTCCCCCCGCCGAGGCTCTCCACGACCGTCGCCGCCGTCCCGGGCGAGACGCCGCCGAGATCGGTGAACCCGAGCGCAAGGTGGGTCGCCTCCGGAAGCTGCTCGACGAGGTGGTTCGCCAGACAGTCCGAGGGCACGACGTCGAATCCCACGCCGGGCAGCGCCATGACGCCGGCCTCGGCGGCGCGCTCCTCGCGCGCGGCGATCGCCTCGAAGACGTCGATCTCGCCGGTGATGTCGAGGTAGTGGGTTCCCGTCTCCAGACACGCCTCGACGAGGGGCTCGTAGGTGTGGATGAACGGCCCGGCGCAGTTGAGCACCACACTCGCGTCGTCGAGCTTCCGCTCGACGATCCTCGAGCTATCCAACCCGAACACCCGCGTGTCGAGACCCAGCTCCGCGGCCTGTGCCTCGACCTGCTCCCGATCGCGTCCGGCGAGCGTAGGCGAGAGCCCGGCCTCGACCGCGGCGCGGGCGATCAGGTCGCCGGTGTAGCCATACGATCCGTACAGCAGGAGATCGTCGGTCATACCCGATCCACCGCCGGTCACGTAATCAATCCACGTGATGGCGAACCGCGTCCGGCCGAGTCACGGCGACGCCGCGGGCCGCCGGGTCAGCTCCAGAAGGCATCGGGGCCGTGGTCGTCCTGCCACGCGAACGCGAACAGCCGCTTTGCAGGTACCCTACCGAGTTTCCGCCCGTCCGCGGCTCGGCCAGTCGTCCCGTCCCACCGCGTGCCGTCGGCGCGGAAGCTTCCGCCCTCGCCGTCTCCCTCGACCGGCGCGAACGAGTACCCGGGGTTCTCGAAGGCATAGATCCCCTCGGCGGTGGCGAAGACGACGACCGGGGCCCCGCCGACGGTCGTTTCGACGACGCCGCCTGCGGCCCGCACCCGTGTGGCCGGGAAGCCGAGCGCCCGCCCTCCGTGTTCGATCCCGAGCACGACGTCCTTGGGGTCGAGGTCCTCGCGCGTCCACTCCCGCGAGCCCGTTCTACCGTCCCCGTGACCACCCGTACTCCGGTGGACCGCGAGCCCGAATCCCTCGCTCTCGACGTACTGCCGGTAGGGTTCGGCGTCGTAGTCGATCGTCGCGGGCGCGTCGTTCGCGCTCGCGGCCTCGCTCTCGCCGCCGGGCGGCTGGAGCACCACGCCCTCGGGATACTCCCGACGGAAGCGTCCCAGCGAGAGTACCGATGCCGGCAGCGCATCCAGACGCTCGCCCTCGAACGCGCCGGCGATACACACGCCGCTCGATTGCTTCCACTCGGAGCCCGTCTCGCGATCGTAGAGCACCAGGTCGTCGTCGGCGAGCTTGCCCGACACTCCGAAGGTCAGCGTCCGGCCGTCGACGCTCCGCCCGTAGACGATCGCGCTGCCACAGAGCGGACACCACGTGATCGCCCGGGGCTCCCCGTCCACCACGTCGTTGACGACCTCGTGGTAGTCGAGGATTCGAACCGGGTAGGCTCGAGCGGGCTCGGCCTCGACGACGATGACTTCCTCGTCCGGATCGCCGTCGAACTCGCGAGCGAACGCGGGATCGTCGATGCTCGGGATCGCGTCCCGGGGGACCACCTCTCGGACGTTCATTCCCCCGAATTCGACCGGTGGGGCAAAAAGTACACCGTCGGTTCGGCCGGGCTCCGGCGCCGGTCCCCTCGCCCTCTCCTTACCGGACGGCGAAGCTTTAGGCGCGTGCCGCGCAGTCCGGTTATGGATCGACGACGGTTTCTCGCCATCGTCGCCGGAGCCGGCGCGCTCTCGCTCGCGGGCTGCTCCGAGGACGGGACCGGCGCCGACGACACGACTGGAGGCTCCGACGCGACCGCCACCGCGACGAGCACTGCCGCGACGAGGACCGACGCTACCGACACACCGAGCGACGGTGCCGACGCAGCTACCGGCGGCGCGACCACCGGCACCCCGGTCGACGACACAGCGACCGGAACTACACCGACGGTCCCCGCCGACCTGTCCTGGAGTGCGGGGTCGCCGCTGCCCGGCGAGCGGAGCGAGGTGGCCACCGTCGCGCTCAACGGGCGGCTGTACGTGATCGGCGGCACGACCCCCGAGGGGAGGACCGACGGGGTCGCCGTCTACGATCCCGGAGCGGCGTCGTGGACGCGGGCCGCGCCGCTCCCCGAGCGGCTCCACCACGTCGCGGCCGCCACGGTGGATGGAAGGATCTACGCGCTCGGGGGCTACGCCAACGGTTTCACGCCGACCGATTCGGTCCACGTCTACGACCCCGAACTGGACGCGTGGGCGGCCGGCCCGCCGCTCCCGACGCCCCGCGGCGCGATGACGGCCGAGGCCGTCGACGGCACCGTCTACGCGATCGGCGGCACGGCCGACGGCAGCGCGGTCACGACCGTCGCGGCGTACGCGCCCGACAGTGGGACGGACACCGCCGGTGACGGAGCGCCGGACTCGGAAAACGGGGCGGCAGAGTCGGCTGGCGAGTGGCGATCCGCCGCGCCGATGCCCACGGCGCGCGAGCACCTCGGGTCGGGCGTCGTCGATGGACGGGTGTACGTCGTCGGTGGGCGGCAAGGGTTCGTGAATCCCGTCGGCGCGACCGAGGTGTACGACCCCGCCGCGGATTCCTGGAGCATGCTGTCATCGATGCCGACGCCCCGGGGTGGCATCGCGGGCGACGCGCTCGGCGGCCGCGTCTACGCCCTCGGCGGTGAGGAGCCCGAGCGGACCTTCGACACGGTGGCGGCCTACGACCCCGCCGCCGACGCGTGGACGACTGTCGCACCGATGCCGACCGCCCGGCACGGTCTCGGCGTCGCCGGGCTCGACGGCCGGCTCTACGCCGTCGCCGGCGGCCGCGAGCCCGGCGGCTCCGCATCGGCGGTGCTGGAGGTACTGTCGGCCGAGTAGCGGGGCCGGAGCGGAGGGTAGTCGGGAGGGAACGACCCCCGACGGCGACGAAAGGGTAGAATCATACGTGTGGCCAGTAGAACCGTGTGCAACTCGTGTCCGGTCCCGCCAGTGGAACGAAACGCGCTCTCCGAATCGCCGGCGTGCTCGCGCTGTGTATCCTCGCCGCGAGCGCCCTCCCCGCGCCGATAGCGGCGGGAGCGGCGACAGCGGTATCGACGACTCCAGTCCCGGTCACGCCGGAAGCCGCGGTCGTGTCGGCAACGCCGGCATCGGCCGCGGTAGCCGAGCCGGGACCGCCGTCGGCGCAGGTGACATCGGCGGCGTCAGCGGTACAGACAGAGGACAACGCCACGTTCGCCGTGCGACAGGGCGACGCCTGCGCCGAGATCACGCCGCTCGGCGACGGGACCCGGTCGGTCGAGGCGTTCTACGACTACCGCGGCCCACCGATATCGAGTTCGCTCGGGACGCGCGCCCTCCAGATCGACGGTGTCAGCCAGCTGTTCGTCTACGATGGGAGCGAGGGCACGAGCCTCGTGCTCTTTCACGACCGCTACGAGACCACGCCGGCCACGGAGACCGCGACCGTCGTCTTCGAGCTCTCGAACCTCTCTGCGGGAGGCGAATGGCTGCGGACCGGCGACACCCACGAGGGGAGCCAGGACTCCTTTTCGAGTTCCGGGGGCGCGGCACGCGTCGAGTGGGTCTGGACGACGAACCGCACCGACGGGGCGCTGTTCCGCGGGCTGGGCGAGGGAGCGATCCGGGTCGAGCCGGATTTCGGCGGGGCCGAGGAGACGATCCGGGCGTGGGGCGTGCGAACCGGCGAGGACGACCGACTGATCGGGCTCGACAGGACCGAGCCGATCACGATCGAGCGCGGCCTCTGTGGACGTGCGGGTCGCGGGCAGGGATCCACGTTCACGGTGACTGCGACGGAGACGGCGATCCCGACGAATCAGACGACGGCCGCGACGGTGACTCGAACGCCGACCTCGGTTCCGACGCGGACGACGGTTCGAACCACGACGACCACGGCCGGGACTGCGACAACGACGGCGGTCCCGACGACCACGACAGCCGCGACACCGACCACGACAGCCGCGACGCCCGCCGCGACGGCCACGGCGACCGTGGCGGCGACGGGGACAGGGAACGCGACGGCGACGCCAGCCGGCGAGGAGGGAATAGTAGCCAGCCTCGGGCTCGACAACGCCTTCGTGCTCGCCACGCTGTTGCTCATCGTCATGCTGGTCACGATGGCCGTCATCTCGCAGGTGATCGAGCGGCGCTCGGACGAATCCGAGCGGTAGCACGCTGCCGAGCGACCGATCGACGGACCGCGGGCGGTCGCCGGACGGCTACGGGCGGCCGTGGCGCGGGGCTCTCCGCGCTGGTCGTGCGAGGGAGCGACGGACGATCGAACCGGTCCGACCGGCGAGCGTCACGCGGCGACGGGTCGGCTTTAGGCCCCGGCGGCGGTGGTCGAGCCGCCGGCCCCGTCGGCTTCGAGCAGCTCCTTGTACCGGTTGCGGATGGTGACGTTCGAGACCTCCGCGGCCGCGCTCACCTCGTCTTGGGTGAGCTTGCGGTTGGTGAGGATGCCGGCAGCGTAGATCGCGGCCGCGGCGAGCCCGACGGGGCTCTTGCCGCTGTGGAGGCCGGTCCGCTTGGCGGTGCGGAGCAGCTCGCGTGCGCGATGCTCGGTCTCGCCCGAGACGTCGAGGTCGGAGGCAAAGCGCGAGACGTACTGCTCGGGGTCGGGCGGACCGATCTCGAGGCCGAGCTGGCGGACCACGTAACGGTAGGCGCGCTTGAACTCCATCTCGTCGACCCGGGAGACGGCGGCGACCTCGTCGATCGTCCGGGGGGTGCCGGTCCGACGAGCCGCCCCGTAGAGGGCGGCGGTGGCGATCGCCTCGATCGAGCGCCCGGGCAGGAGGTCCTCCGCGAGCGCGCGCCGGTAGATCACGCTCGCGGTCTCCCGGACGTCCTCGGGCAGCCCCAGCGCCGAGGCCATGCGCTCGATCTCGCCCAGTGCCTGCTTGAGGTTGCGCTCCTTGGAGTCCCGGGTACGGAAGCGCTCGTCCCACGTCCGGAGGCGCTGCATCTTCCGGCGCTGGCGCGAGGAGAGGGCGTTACCGTAGGCGTCCTTGTCCTGCCAGCCGATCTGGCTCGACAGCCCCTCGTCGTGCATCATCTTCGTCGTCGGCGCTCCGACGCGGCGCTTCTCGTCCCGTTCGGCGGCGTCGAACGCGCGCCACTCGGGACCGCGGTCGATTTCGTCCTCGTCGACGACGAGCCCACAGTCCGCACAGACGGTCTCGGCGTGCTCCTCGTCGCTGACGAGCCGCCCGCCACACTCCGGACAGACGAGCTCGTCCTCGTGTTCGGCCGCCTCGGCCTCGCGGGCCTCGGTGTTCCTCTTGTGCGCCCCGGTCCGCTCGGCCCCGCCGGCGTCGCTCCCGGACGCGGCGCTCCACGCGCGGGTCGTGCCGGCGGTGCGCCCGTCGGCGGCGTCGCGCTCGCCGCCGGCGTGTTCGCTGTCGATGGGTTCGCCGTCGACGCGCTCGTCGGCAGTGTGCTCGTCGGCGCTCTCGGCGCGTTCGCGTGGATCGGTCGTTCGGGTGTGCTGTGTTTCGGATTCCAACTGACTGAGTGGTGAGCGAAGGCTCGGGTGTTCGGCGGACGATGCTCGGTTCGACGTTCCATGATAGAGGCCGAACCGACTTGTACCTTCGGTTGGCGTATGCCAACCTGAACGACGATCGCCGCCGTCGAGAGAGCCTCCCCGTCGACCGGTTCGACGCCTCGAATCCGATTTCAGCCCCGAAAGACGCCGGGAATGCTCCGAACCGATCCGACGACTGTGCCGGCCGGACCCGGAACGGTTATTTGGCAATGGGCGAAACGGGTCGTGTGCGGGAGTTCGTCTTCACCGTCGAGTACGGGCGCGGGCACGACCCGGTGATGGACGTCTTCATCGACCACCCTGCCATGGTCTCGAAGACGCTCGCGTGTGCGGTCACGCCCGAGAGCAACTGGCGGCTCGACCGGATCACCGGACCCGAGGAGGGCCTCTCGGCACTGGACGGGCCGTTTCTCGATCCCGACCACTGCAACGAGTGTCTCGGCTCCCACGCCTGTGGTGCCACACAGCGCTACGAGGTACTCGCGCGCGGGCCGACCGAGCGGACGGTCTATGCCCACCAGACCGAGATCGAGGGCTGTCACTCGATCCCCTATCTCGCGTCGCGCTCGCTCGGCGACGGGCTGTTCTACGCGGCCGAGCGCCGCGAGCATCGGTACGAATGGCGGATCCTCTTGCCCGACGACGGGCGCGTCGGGGGGCTCTACGACGCTATCCAGGCCGAGCTCGGCGACGGGCTGCGGGTGGACCTCACCCACCTCGGCGCGCCCACCCACTGGAGCGACGAAGCCGTCTGTGCCACCGAGCTCCCCTACGAGCAGCGCGCCGCGCTCGAATGCGCCGTCGAGGCCGGCTACTACGAGACCCCGCGCACGACCACCCTCGAAGCGCTCGCCGAGGAACACGGCCTCGCGCGTTCGACGCTCCAGTACCGGCTCCGCCGCGCGGAGGCGTGGCTCACGGAGAACTTCGTCGCTGAGTGTCTGTGAGGGCGATTGGATGGCTCGCGGATGAATCGAGACCGCAAATCGCAGGTCGAACGAGGACGTCCGCCCGCTCCGCAGGCCAGTGCTTCGCGCCTCGGGTTCGACCGATTCGCCGGGGGACGACCCCGGTCGGGAGCGTCGAGTGGAGCGAGGCGACGAGGAGGGTGTATCGAGCGAGCCACGAACCGCGAGCGCCGGTACACGCGAGAGACCGCCCCGCACCGCTTCGCAGCTGCCCGCCACCGCGACCGCACAGTCGACACGCCTCCCCGACCGGTCCCCTCGCTCGGGTCACCGCACCGCAACCGCGGCCCTCGCTCAGCCATCCCTCGCACGGAAGAGCGCTCTCCACCGCAGCGCGCTCCCCGCGCGCCGACCGCTACCACGGGCAGCGCGGGGGGGTCGAGAGGGAAAGCGACAAAACGAGTGAGACGGCAGAGACGAGAAGGGAGAACGGAACTGATCGGCCGTAGCGACGCAGAAGGGCTTTAAACGGCCCGCCCTAACCCGAAGTGAAGGACGACCCGAACCATGCAAGGACAACAACAGCAGCAGGCCTACGACCGGGGGATCACGATCTTCTCCCCGGACGGACGGCTCTACCAGGTCGAGTACGCCCGCGAGGCGGTCAAGCGCGGCACGGCGAGCATCGGCGTCCGCACCGCGAGTGGCGTCGTGCTCGCGGTCGACAAGCCCTCGCGATCGCCGCTGATCGAACGATCGAGCGTCGAGAAGATCCACAAGGCCGACGACCACATCGGCATCGCCACGGCGGGCCACGTCGCCGACGGCCGCCAGCTCGTCGACTTCGCGCGCCGGCGCGCACAGATCAACGGGCTGCGCTACGACGAGCCCATCGGCGTCGAGACGCTCACCAAGGAGGTCACCGACCACATCCAGCAGTACACCCAGGTGGGCGGCGCGCGCCCGTTCGGCGTCGCACTGCTCATCGGCGGCATCGAGGACGGCACCCCACAGCTCTACGAGACCGATCCCTCGGGCACCCCCAGCGAGTGGAAGGCCCACGCCATCGGCTCCAATCGCGCCGAGATGCAGGAGCACTTGGAGGAGAACTACACCGAGGGGATGGATCTCGACGGCGGGATCGGCCTCGCACTCCGGACGCTCGCGTCGATCGGCGACGACGAACTCGAACCCGAGGGCGTCGGCGTCGCCACCGTGGACGCCGAGTCCGAGCGGTTCGTCGAGCTCACGATCGAGGAGACCGCGGAGTACATCGACGAACACGACCTGCTCGCCGACGACGCGGAGGAAGAAGCATGAACGACTCCAGTCACACGCCGGGAGCGCTCCCACCGACGGCCGGCGGCATCGACCGGACGAACGTCTACGAGCCCGAGCTGGGCTCGCTGCCCGACGGGGGCGACAGGGACGACGCTGCCGTCAGCAAGACCGGGACGACCACGGTGGGACTGACCACCGAGGCGGGCGTCGTGATCGCCACCGACCGGCGCGCGAGCCTCGCCGGCCGGTTCGTCTCGAACAAGAACGTCACCAAGGTCGAGCAGGTCCACCCGACGGCGGCGCTGACGCTCGTCGGCTCGGTCGGCGGCGCACAGTCGTTCGTCCGGAATCTGCGCGCCGAGACCAATCTTTATGGGGCCCGGCGCGGCGAACCCATGTCGGTCTCGGCGCTGGCCACGCTGGCGGGCAACTTCGCGCGCGGCGGTCCGTTCTTCGCCATCAACCCGATCCTCGGTGGCGTCGACGAGGAGGGCCACCACGTCTTCACCATCGACCCCGCCGGGGGCATCATGGAAGACGAGTACAGCGTCACCGGCAGCGGGATGCAGCTCGCCTACGGCGTGCTCGAAAGGGAGTACGAGGAGGGGCTCTCGAACGAGGACGCCACCGAGGTCGCCGCCCGCGCCGTCAAGAGCGCTGTCGAGCGCGACACCGGCTCCGGTAACGGCGTCGTCTTCGCCGAGATCACCGAGGCGGGCGTCGACGTCCACCGCCACTCCGACTTCGCGGACGTGCTGTAGCCGCACGACGCGCTCGCCACGCGGCCGTTCGGGCACGCAATCCCGATCGGCGCAGGCAGATAGCACCTTCCGCTCACAGCGAGGAACCGGTTTCGATACCGGACGATGGTCCCGATCACCGAGTGCTCGCGCCCGATTCCGCCCTCTCGCGGGTGAGTCCCCGTTCGGTCTCGGGTCGTTTTCGGGCTCGCCGAACCTGCCGTGCCGAACGAGTCCGGCCGTCGTGGACGACGGCGGGTGCGTCCGAGCGGGTCGA
The DNA here is from genome assembly GCA_003021045.1 of Halobacteriales archaeon QS_4_69_34. Taxonomy (GTDB): domain Archaea; phylum Halobacteriota; class Halobacteria; order Halobacteriales; family Halococcaceae; genus PXRN01. The sequence goes on from PXRN01000005.1 coordinate 37,327, forward strand.
GCACCTCCGCGCGCCGGATTGGCCGACCGAGCGTCCCCGTCAGTCGGACTCGCCGGCGGTGCGGACAAACGGGCGACGCGGGCCGAGTGGGGAGGACCGTTCAGCCCGACTCCGAGAGCGTCCGTGCGAAGTCGTCGACCGGGATGACCGAGTAATCGACGGTGAGCGTATCGCGGGTGGCGCGAACCTTCCCGACGAACGTCGAGATCGCTTCGAGCGAGCCATCCAGGATGAACAGCTCCATGCAGTGGTGGTCGCCGACGTGACTGTGGAAGTTCGAGGCGACGAGCGCCTCGTGCTCGTGGCGGAGCCGGATCATCCGCTCCTCGACGCTCGTGGTCTCGTAGTCGAACAGCACCGTGACGACGGCCATGAGATCCCGCCCTTCGAGGCGAGCGTCCTCGAACTCCCCGAGGAGGTCGCGGGCGGCCTCGCGCACGACCTCGCTCCGGCCCGTGTAGCCGTGGTCGGCCGCGAAGGCGTCGATCCGGGCGAGCAGCTCCTCGGGCATCGAGACGCTGACGACGGTCATGTGGTGTCCTGACGCCGCCGAGTTATGAGGCTGGTGTCCACAGGATCGCGGACAGAGGGCGTCGTGGGGTCGAGGAGCGAAGAAGGGGAAGGGCGAAGGGGGAAAAGGAAAGTCGAGACGAACGGACGGCCGGGACGGGGCGGTAGCACTCACAACCGCTCGGGCGCGAGCGCCTCGACCGTGCGCTCGCCGAGCGTCTCGTCTACTTGGTTCGGCACGACCACCAGCGGCCGGTCGATCGTCGACGCCTCGACGAGTTCGCGGAGCTGTGCCCGTGCTTCGTCGGGCCGGCCCGCGACGCCGAGCGCCGCGATCATCTCGTCGGTGACGGCCCCGGTCGCCTCCTCCCGGCCACCCCCGCGCCACGCCGACGCGACGCGCTCGGCCGCCTCGGGGAAGCGCGAAGCGACGGCTTTCCTATACCCCTCGCCGCTGCCGACGTAGTAGGCGACGTGATCCCGGATCGCGTCCCGGGCCTCCTCCGGGTCCTCGGCCACCACTGCAGGAACGTAGGGCGCGACCGTGATGTCCTCGGGATCGCGTCCGGCTCCGCGGGCGGCCTCGGCGACCTCCTCGAAGGCGTCGCCGAGGTCGGGAAACGGGACGTTGTGGGGCAGCCAGCCCTCACAGAGCCGCCCGACGACGCGCCGGTTGGCGGGCCCGAGCGCGGCGTGATAGACCGGAACCTCCGCGTCGAGCGGCGGGACGTCCGCGGCGTGGAAGAGTTCGCCGTCGTAGTTGGTTGGCTCCTCGCCTTCCAGGAGGGCCTTCGTGAGTTCGATACACTCGTGGGCGCGCCGGACGGGGCGCTCGAAGGCCATCCCGTGGAGATCCTCGACGGCCTTCGGGGTGCTCGTACCGACCCCGAGGGTGAACCGCCCCTCGGAGACGTCGTCGAGCGTGGCGGCCGTCATCGCCAGGACGGCCGGCGAGCGCGAGAACACGTTCAAGATGGCCGACCCGAGACCGATGTCGTCCGTTCGGACGGCGATCTCGGTGAGCCCCACCACCGAGCTCCGGCCCCAGAGCTCGCCCGTCCAGACCGACTCGTAGCCCCACTCCTCGGCGCGGACCGCGAGCGCCGCCGGATCGGTGTCGCCGGCGTGGGGCAACAGCAGTCCGAGGCTCATGCGCCCCCGCGAGCGCGCCGATGATATAAAATCGCCGCCCGCATCGGACGGTTCGACGAGAGCGGCGATCGGGCGGTCGCGATCGAACGACTCGCTGTGTGGTGGCCGCTGGGCGGTGCGGTGGCGGTCGCGGTCTCTCGTGTCTCCCGGCGCTCGTGGTCCGTATCCCGTTCCCACCCGTTTTTCCGGAAGCGCAAACGCACGGATCACGGGCGGTCGGGTTCGCATGCGGGCGCGGTCGCCAGTCGGAGTCGGAGTGGCCTGTGGCTCGCGGTCGACGTCGCGGTTCGCCTCCTCTCCGATCGAACCGTCTCCAGGCCGGCGTTCCTCTCACCCGATCGCACCGCTCTCGCGCAGCGCGGCCAGCTCGTCGTCGTCCACCCCGCTCTCCCGAAGAACGCGCTCGGTGTGCTCGCCGTGGCCGGGTACGTCGCCGCCCGCGTTCGGCGGTTCTGCCGACGAGCGCGCGGGAAAGCCCACCCGCGGTGGTGCGTCCGCGGGCCGCTCGACCAGCCCGCGCGCCTCGATCTGGGGGTGGGAGAGCGCCTCGGCGGGCGTGTTCACCGGCGCGACCGCTGCCTCGACGTCCGCTAGCTCCGCCTCCCACTCCTCGCGCGTCCGCTCGGCGAAGATGGCCTCCAGCTCCTCCCTGAGGGCCTCGCGGGCCGCCGGATCCTCGGTCATGTGCTCTCCGATCAGGTCCTCGCGGTCGACGGCCGCACAGAACGCCGTCCAGAACTGCGGTTCGAGCGCGCCCAGCGTGACGTACTCACCCTCTTTGGTCTCGTAGACGTCGTACCACGGGAACGCGCCCGTGAGGGGGGTCTTGCCGGGCCGGGGGTCCGCGCCCGCGAGCGCTTCGGGGGCGACCGACTGGGCAAAGGAGGCGACCGCGTCGGTCATCGACACGTCGACGTACTCGCCGTCGGTCGTGCCGAGCTCCCGGGAGAGCAGTGCGCCGACGACCGAGAAGGCCGCGAACAGGCCGCCGGCCATGTCCCCGATCTGGTAGCCCGGGACCACGGGCTTGGAGTCCGGATCGGCACGGGTCATGTCGAGCAGGCCCGCGAGCCCGACGTAGTTGAGGTCGTGGCCCACCCGATCGGCGTGGGGCCCCTCCTGGCCGTAGCCAGTGAGCGAGCAGTAGACGATCCGAGGACTGTGCTCGCGAACGGCCTCGTAGCCGACGCCGAGGCGCTCGGCCACCCCGGGCCGGAAGCTCTCGATGACGACGTCGGCGTCGGCCGCGAGCCGGTAGAAGGCCTCCCGAGCGCCCTCGGCCTTCAGATCGAGGGCGACGCTTCGCTTGCCCCGATTGACGGCGTCGAAGACCGCGCCGTGACCGCGGTCCGTGGTCGGCGGCATGTGCCTGGCGTAGTCGCCCGCGCCGGTGTCCTCGATCTTGACTACCTCCGCGCCCGCGTCCGCGAGCAGCTGGGTGGCGTAGGGGCCGGGAAGCAGACGCGTCAGGTCGAGCACGCGGACGCCGTCGAGTCTCATGGACCGATCACTCGCCGGATCGACTTAATGCTCGCGTGATCGGTCGTGGATGGATCGCTGTCGGACAGCGGGCGCAACTCGGTCTGCCGGGATCGGATCGATCGAGGTTCCATCCCCGTCGATCGAGACGGCGGACCGTCGGCCGACCGAAGGCGAACTGCCGCTGGCACGCGAGCACGGCGGTGCGGACGCGGCACGGTTCGGCCGGGCCGTCCGTAGCGACCGCGACGGCAGGAGGGGGCCGAGCGAAACGGCGAGGGTCGATACCGTCGGCGAGAACTCGTTCGCCCCGACCCGGCGGTCGCGCTGCCGTCCGTCGTACCCGGGCGACCGACGTGTGGGTGCTTCTCGGCGACGGTACGGGCGACCGAAACCTGTTAGCCGCGGCGACCCCTCCCGAACCCCGTGACCGCCATCGGGCTCGACGACACCGACTCGCGGGAGCAGGGGATGTGTACCACCTACGTCGCCGCACGGATCGCCCGCCGCGTCCGCGACCGGGGGGCCGCCGTCGAGCGCCCCCTGCTGGTGCGGCTGAACCCGGCGATCGAGCACAAGACGCGGGGCAACGCCGCGCTCGCGGTCCACACCGACCTCGCGCCCGGCGACGCCTTCGCGCTCGCTCGCGAAGAACTCGACGCGAGCGCCGTGACCGCCGATCCCGACACGAATCCGGGACTCGTCATCGCACCGGGAAACGACGGATCGAGAGGCGGTGAGCGTGAAGCGAACGGGCTGGATGTCGCCGCGATTCCCGAACCCGTCGCCGAGTTCGCCCGCGCGGCCGTCCGGGACCGGCTGGCCGTCGACGACGCGCGCCGGCTGATCGACTCCCACGGGTTCCGGTCGGCGGGCTGGAAAACGGAGCGCGGGCTCGTCGGCGCGCTCGCGGCCGTCGGCGCGCCCGCCGCCCTCGGGGAGTGGACGTTCGAGCGCGTCGCCTACCGCGAGCCCGAACGGTGGGGCACGCCCCGCGCGGTCGAGCGCGAGTCCGTGTTCGCGGCCGCCGCGGCGGAGTATCCGGCGGCGTGGGACACGATCGACCGCGAGGAGGGCGAGGCGGTCTGTGTGCCCCACACCCCGGGCCCGGTCCTGTTCGGGATCCGTGGGGACGAGCCCGCGGCCTGCCGGCGGGTCGCCGATCTGATCGAGAGCGAGCCGATCGCGTTCACGGAGACCTTCGCCACGAACCAGGGGACCGACGCCCACCTCCGTGCGGGCTCGATCGGGGCGCTCCGGGATGGACGCTCCTACCGGGTCGACGGGACCGTCACGACGCCGCCCGCGACGCGACGGGGCGGCCACGTCTTCCTCACCATCGCCGATGGAGGCCAGATCGAGACAGGTACAGTTGACGAAAAGGACGGTGAAGCCGACGTCGGCGACGGACCGATGGACGGCGAGCGCGACGGTGGTGGCGAGCGCGAGCTGCAGTGTGTCGCCTTCGAGCCCACCAAGCGCTTCCGGGACCGGGTGCGCGCGCTCCGGGTCGGCGACCGGCTCACGGTCTGTGGCGAGTTCACCGCCCGCCGCGCTGACGGAGTCGGCGGGTCGGGCGGGGTCGACAGCTCGTGCGGGGCCGACGGATCGGACGGGGGCCGGACGCTCAAGCTGGAGAAGTTCGCCGTCCGCTCGCTCCGGGACACCGAGCGCGTCACGCCCACCTGTCCCGAGTGTGAGCGCTCGATGGAGAGCGCCGGCCGCGGGCAGGGCTACCGGTGTCGTGACTGTGGAACGGGCATGAACGGGAAAGTCGAGCAGCGGATCGAGCGCGCCCTCGAACCCGGCTGGTACGAGGTGCCGCCGTGTGCGCGCCGGCACGTCGCCACGCCGCTCGTCCGGGGCGGGTTCGACGCGCCGATCCATCCCGAGCGCTAGGGCCATCGGGAGCCGTCGTCGGCTCACACCGGGCGAGGCCGTCCGACAGCGGATGGGACGAGACAGGCGGCCCCATATCACGTCTTCAGCCCGCTTCCGGTCAGCGCCACGACCACGTCAGCCCCGGGACCGAGGACGCCGCGTTCGCGGTACGTCCGGAGGGCGGCGGTCGCCGTCGCACACGTCGGCTCGACGTGAAAGCCCGCCCGGGCGAGCCGGTCGTGCTCTCGCCGGGTCGCTCCCTCGCCGACCGCGACCGCGTCGCCGCCGGTCCCTTCGATCGCTCGCACGATCTCCTCGCGTCGTGGGGGTTCGCGGACGTGGATGCCGTCGGCCGCCTCGTTCGTCCCCGTGTTCGCTCCACCGCCGTCGGCCTCGCCGTTCCCGGTCCCGTCGCCGTGGAGTTCGGCGACGATCGGTGCGTAGCCGGTCGCCTGCGCGCCGAACAATCGTGGTATCTCGTTCACCCAGCCCGCCTCCCGGAGCGCGCGAAAGCCCCGGTAGGCACCCAGCAAGAGCGTCCCGTGGCCCAGCGGTAGCACGACCGCATCCGGTACCGACCAGTCGCGCTGGGCCGCGATCTCGAAGGCCACAGTTCGGGTCCCGGCGTAGAAGGCCGGACGCCACGCGTGGCTCGCGTACCAGCCCTCGCCGGCCTCGACTGCCTCGGTGCACGCGGCGGTCACGTCCGCCCGACTGCCGTCGACCCTGACCGCGTCGGCACCGGCGCGCTCGATGGCCCGGAGCTTCGCGGCCGTCGTGTCCGTCGGCACGAAGATCCGGGCGTCGATGCCCGCGCGGGCGGCGTAGGTGGCGATCGCCGCGCCCGCGTTACCCGAGGAGTCCTCGACGACCCGCTCGACGCCCAGCCCGACCGCCCGCGAGACGACCATCGCCGCGCCGCGATCCTTGAAGCTGCCCGTCGGAAAGACGTATTCGAGCTTGAACGATGCGTCCCACTCCGGAGCGTCGACCAGCGGCGTCCAGCCCTCCGCGAGCGTGACGCGTCGGGCGACCGGGTGGAAGCCGGCGAGCGCCCAGAGACCCTCCCGGGTGTCGATCTCGGCGAACGTGGGCGCGGGACCGGCGGGGAGGGGCTGCTCGGCGAATTCGAGGGGGTGGGTACACTCACAGCGCCAGCGATCGGCGTAGGTGTTCCCGCAGACAGGACAGCACAGGGCGGCGGCCATGGTCCAGACGGCGGGCGCGACGACCTAGTAGGTGACGGTTCGCCCGTTCGGCGGGGATCCGCGAGCGGTCACGTCGGCCGCGAGCCGGTCCGTATCCGCGGTCCGCGAGCGGGTCATCTCGTTCGTCCTGCCCAGTTTCCGGACAGCCGTCCGAACGACACGGTTTTGCCCCGGCCCTCGCAACCGCGGGCAGATGCTGAGTAGACAGTTCCTCCGCGAGCACACAGAGGAAGTGCGGGAGGCCCTCGACGCCCGCGGGGTCGAGGACGTCGACCTCGACCGCGTTCTCGCGATCGACGAGGAGTGGCGCGGGCTGAAGGCACGGGGCGACGAGCTCCGCCACGAGCGCAACGAGGTGTCGAGCCGGATCGGCGAGCTCAAAGCCGAGGGCCGGGAGGAAGACGCCAAGGCGGCGATCGAGCGCTCCGCGGCGCTCAAAGAAGAGATCGGCGAGGTCGAGGAGCGCGCCGACGAACTCGAACACGAGCTCGACGTCCGCCTCCTCGAAATCCCCAACGTCCCCCACGAGAGCGTTCCCGTGGGCGAAGACGAGTCCGACAACGTCGAAGTCCGCCGCGAGGGTTTCGAGGACCTGCGGGATCTCCCCGAGCCCGTCGTCCCCCACTACGATCTGGGCGAGGCGCTCGACATCCTCGACTTCGAGCGCGGCGCGAAGGTGACCGGCGGTGGCTTCTACTTCCTGAAGGGCGACGGCGCGCGACTGGAGCACGCCCTGATCCAGTTCATGCTCGATCTCCACCGCGAGCAGGGCTACACCGACGTTTTTCCCCCGGTCCCGATCAGTTCGGCGTCGATGACGGGCACCGGTCAGCTCCCGAAGTTCGCCGACGACGCCTACCGGGTCGGCGGAAGCAACGACGAGCCCTACGACGAGGATGACCTCTGGCTCTGCCCGACCGCCGAAGTGCCGGTGACGAACATGTACCGCGACGACATCCTGTTGGACGAGGACCTCCCGGTCAAGCATCAGGCCTACACGCCGAACTTCCGGCGCGAGGCCGGCGAGCACGGCACCGAAACCAGGGGACTCGTCCGCGTCCACCAGTTCGACAAGGTCGAACTCGTCAACTTCGTCCGCCCCGAGGCGAGCGACGACCGCCTCGAAGGACTCCTCGACGAGGCCGAGGAGACGCTGCGCCGCCTGGGGCTTCCCTATCGCATCCTCCGGATGTGCACCGCCGATCTGGGTTTCGCGCCGGCCGAGAAGTTCGATATCGAGGTGTGGGCCCCCGCCGATGACATGGCCGAGGGTCCCGCGGCGGGCGGGCGGTGGCTCGAAGTCTCCTCGGCGTCGAACTTCGAGGCGTTTCAGGCCCGCCGGGCCGGCCTCCGCTACCGACCGGAGCGCCACGAGTCCGCGGAGTGCCTCCACACGCTCAACGCCTCCGGGACGGCGGTCGGCCGGGTGATGGTCGCAGTTCTGGAGTACTACCAGAACCCCGACGGTACGGTCACGATCCCCGACGCTCTCCGACCCTACATGGGTGGAACGGAGGTCATCGAGGGCCACGAGCCTCTCGGCGAGAGCGCGGTCGGGGCCGGACGAAAGGAGTAATCGCGAACCCCGGAGCGAATCGAGGCGATCGGTGCCGGCAACGTCGGCGCGCTCACGCGGTGTAGGTCCTGAGCTCGACGAACCGGCCGTCCTCGACGGCGAAGACGTCGACGAAGCCGAACCACGTCTCGCCGTCGGCCCGGTGCAGCCGGCCGCGAACGGCCACGTCGGTGTCTCGGGCGTCGCCCGCCGACTCGGCGTACACCGCCTCGACGGCGTGGGTCGTGTCGGCGTCGGGGCGCTCCTCGTGCATGAACCGGACGAACGCCTCGCGACCCTCGATCTTCCGGTCGGGCCGGCGATGGACGAACCCGGGCGAGAGGAGGGCCGCGAGCGCGTCGTACTCGCCCGCGTCGATCGTCCGGTAGTACTCGCGCGCGGCCGTCTCGGCGTCCATACCCTCTGGCGGGGCGCGCGGGTCAAGAACGTGCTGCCGATCGCGCGGCGCCGGTCCCGGCGTGGTCGCCGACCCGCCGGGACGCTCGCGGACGCTCGTGCCGCCGACCGGCTCCAACACGCTCCACCCCGCCCGAGCACCTATGACCGCCCCCCACCAACCGGGGAGCGTGGAGCTGCACGTCCGCTACGAGGGCGACGACGACCCCGAGAAGTGCACGGCCCGGAAGCTCGCCCGCTTCGACCTCGCTGCGCTCCATCGCTCCGACCGGGCGACGCCCGCCGGCGTGGTGTTGAACCCGCACGCCGAGCGGGCCCTCTCGCCGGCCGACGCGGGGAACGCGGCGGACGCGGGCGCCACCGAGCCCGGTCGAGCGCGCTCCCAGCGACGGCTGATCGCGCTCGACTGCTCGTGGGAGTCCGCGGGCGAGGCGCGCTTCTCGCTTCGGGGCGACCATCGCGCCCTTCCCTTTCTCGTCGCTGCCAACCCCGTCAACTACGGTCGTCCCTTCGAGCTCACCACGGTCGAGGCGCTCGCGGGCGCGCTCGTGATCCTCGGCGAGCACGCTACGCCGGCTGTGCGGATTCGAGGGAGGTGATCGCCGTCCAGTCGGAGTACGTCGATCCCGGGCGAGCGACCGCGGCCGGGGAGCCAGCGGACACGCTGGAGTGACTCACAACGGTTAACTTCGCCGCGTCACGACGACGTGCATGGCCAGATTCGAGGCGGCGGAACGACGACTCCTCCACAAGCAGATCTGTATGCGCTGTAACGCGCGCAACCCGAGTCGCGCCGACCGCTGCCGCAAATGTGGCTACGCCAATCTCCGCCCGAAGGCACGGGAGTCCCGCAGCGCCTGAGCCCCGCGCCCACCTTCGTGCAGGTCGACCGAGCGCGGTCCCGATCGCTCGCGGGCAGAGTGCTGATGCCGTCCAGCGGAGCGAACACAGCAGGCGCGAACCGCGGGATCCGCCGTGCGAGGTCCCGACGCACGATCGTCGTGAGACGCGGGGTCGACGTACGACCGTGGTGACCGACTCGCCGGGGTTTCTCAGAATGCGCCGCTCTCGACCGCGATGTCGGCGTGGAGGGAGTCCCGCAGCGCGGCGTGGACGTGACAGTTGTCCTCGCCGCGCGCGACGAGTTCGTCTACCTCCCCGTCATCGAGGTCGGCCTCGACCTGCATGTCGAATCGGATCGCGGCGAGGTCGTCCTCGTCGTCGAGGTCGGCCGCGGCGTCGATCTCGATCCTCCCGAGGTCGTCGTGGCCGCGCTGCTGGCCGCCGACCCGGAACGCGGGGACATAACAGGAGGCGTAGTCGGCGACGAGCGTCGCGTTCGGGTTCGGCCCCTCCTCGTCGGTGGCGTCGATCGTGAGCTCGAAGTCGCCGACGCGGCTCCGTGTGACGAATCCCTCTTCGGACGTGCTGGTGACGTGGATGTCTGCCATTTCATCCTCCCGTACGACCCCCACGCCCCTAAGCGTTGGCCGCTCGTGTGCCGGGTGAGTCGTGCCGTGGAGTTCGGGCGGTTTCGGCCGTCGGATTCCGGCGCTGCTCGGTCGGCTGGATTCGAGTGCCGCTTTCGAGCAAGGGACTGATCGTGAGGGTGGCCATCGAGGGAGGAAGGGAGGCCATCAGCGGCGATCGAGGAACGCGGCTGCGTCCTCGCGGCCCGCCGCGACGAGCTCCGCGATAAAGGCGGGATCGCGGTCGAGCTTCGAGGCGTAGGAGAGATCGCGGTCGAGCCGGAGCGTCCGCACCGCGACGTGTTTGTACTCGCTCTCGGGGAGGTAGCCCGCGTCGAGCCAGTCGTTGACCTGTTCGATCGCTCCGACGTCCTTGTTCAGCGCGAGGTTCCCCGAGAGCTCGTTGCGGCGGTCCTCGATGTCGGGCAGCGATCGCGGCGCGCCGTCACGTGTCTGGGGGTTGACCTGGACGATCCAGAGCTCGTCGGGCGTCTCGGCGCGCGGTCCGTCGAGCAGGCCCAGCAGGGGCGGGTTCTCGGAGAGCAGGCCGTCCCAGTAGGCGTGACCGTCGACCTCGACGGCGGGGAAGACGGTCGGCAGCGCGCCCGAGGCGAGCACTGCATCGATCGTGACCTCCCGATCCTCGAACGTCTCGAAGACGCCGCGTTCGACGTCGACCGCGCCGACGAGCAGGCGCGGGCCTGATTCGTGGTCGGTCCCATCGAGCGCATCGAGGTCGACCAACCCCTCCAGCGTGCGCCGGATGCGGTCCTGGGCCCGCCGCGACGCCGGCGAGAAGTAGGGACTCGCGGCCGGGAGCGCCGCGCCGCTCGCTTCGAGCTCCGTGCCCGTCATCGCGAGGCCGTTGAGCAGGGCGTCGGGCGGCGAGCGCGCTGCTATCTCCGTCCAGAACGAATCGAGGAGCTCGCCGGCGCGCTCGGCGTCGGCGGTCGCCAGGCCGTACCAGCTCAGAAAGGCACAGATCGCCCCGCCGGAGGCCCCGCTCAGGCCGACGAGCTCGTGGTCGGGAGGCATCGAGCGGGCGAACGCGTCGAGCGCGCCGGCGGTGTAGGCCGTGTGGCTCCCGCCGCCCTGACACGCGATGGCGACGTTCGTCCCGTCGGCGTCCATGTGACGTCCTCGCCGAGGAGCTCCCTAAAACGCCCGAAGCGTCGTCGGTCGCCGGAGTTCGGCTCGCCCCACCGTCCGCTCGCCCGGAGCGGCGCGATTACAGCGTTCGTCCGGCGCGAACGGCCGGTCAGTCGAGGGTGAACGAGCCGTCGTCGTCGAGCACGTGCACCTCGCTCCCCGGCGCGCGCTCACCGACCGCGTCGACGAACTCCTGTGGATCGAGTTCGAGCGGCGGCATCGTATCGTAGTGCATCGGGAACACGTGATCGGCGTCGAGCCACTCCGCGGCGATGGCGGCCTGCCACGGCCCCATCGTGAACTGATCGCCCACGGGCAGCGCGACGCCGTCGGGCTGGAGGTAGGGCGCGATGACGTCGCGCATCTCGCTCATCAGTCCCGTGTCGCCCGCGTGGTAGAAGGCCGTACCCGTGCCGCCGGGGCCGGGTCGCTCGTCGCTCACGAGGTAGCCGGCGGGCATCCCGAGCTCGTGCTCGTAGCCCATGTCGATTCCGCTGGTGTGGTCGGCCCGGTGCATCGTCACGTAAGCGTCGCCACACTCGACGGTGCCCCCGATGTTCATCCCCATGGTGTCGGATACGCCCGTCTCGCTCTCGACGTAGGCGGCCACCTCCACCGACGCCACCACCGTCGCGCCGGTGAACTCGCCCGCGTGGGCGATGTGGTCGGCGTGACCGTGCGTGAGCAGAACGTAATCGGGCTCCTCGACCTCCGCGGGATCCATCGCAGTGTGCGGGTTGTCGAAGAAGGGGTCGATCAGCAGACTCGTCCCGCCGACCTCGACGTACCACGTTGAGTGGCCGTGCCAGGTGAGTTCCATTGCGCCGGAGCGTAGACGGGTCGAGCACTTAGTCTTGTAGGCGCGGGCAGCCGGCGTCCGTAGCGCCGCGACGGCCGTACGAGGACGGTCGGAACGGGCCGAGTGGCGGAGCGGGTCGAACGGTCGGGCTGTGCAGTCGATGCGATGCGGTCGGCGCATGCCACACCGCTCCATCGACGCACGTTCGCACGAGTAGCGTACAGGGTACGAGCGAAGTGAGCCATCGATGCGAGCGGAGCAGAACGATCCGCGAGCGACGCGAGGGCTACGGTGTGGACGCGGTGCGGACGGTCGCGGAGTGGCTGGGGAGGGGGTGCGGTGCGGCCTCTCGTGTGATCGGCGTTCGCGGTCCGCATTTCACTCGGCCGATCTGGCCGCCTTCGAGGCGCACGTCGACCCGGGGAGGGGGTACGCGGGTGGTCGTGACGGACGGTGCCGTGTCCACGCACCCTGCCATCCGCAGTCGCGGTTCGCTCCGTGGGGGGCTTATGGGTACAGCCGCCCACGGACGGCCATGCGACGCGTCAGGTTCCGAGACTCCGAGGGGACGATCCGCAGCGGCGAACTAATCGAGGAGGCGAACGAGGGGGCCACACGGGCGAAGGCCGGGCTCACGGGCCGCGTCGTCGTTTCCGACGACACCTTCCCGGTCGCGGAGATCGACGTGCTCGCGCCCTCCGAACCCTCGAAGATCGTCTGCGTGGGCCTGAACTACGCCGACCACGCCGAAGAGCAGGGCAAGGAGCTTCCCGACCGGCCGCTGCTCTTTCTGAAGGGACCGAACGCGGTGGCGAGTCACGGCGAGGAGGTCGAACTGCTGGCGGGCGTCGAGCGGATCGACCACGAGGCCGAGCTCGGCGTGGTGATGGGCGAGCGCGCGACGGGCCTCGGTGCCGAGACGGCGATGGACGCCGTGGCGGGCTTTACCTGCGTGAACGACCTCTCCAACCGCGACGATCAGCGAGTCGAACAGAACTGGGTGCGCGGGAAGGCCTTCGACGGTGCCGCGCCGATGGGACCCGTGCTGGCGACGCCCGAGGAGGTCCCCGCGGACGCTGCGGTCCGGCTGCGGCTCAACGGCGAGACAAGACAGGAATCGACGCGCGATCGGTTCGTCTTCTCCGTCCCCGAGCTGATCGAGGAGATCACCGCCTACGTGACTCTCGAAGCGGGCGACGTGATCGCGACGGGGACTCCGGCGGGCGTCGGTCCCCTGCACGACGGCGATCGCGTCGAGGTCGAGGTCGAGGGCGTCGGGACGCTCTCGAACACCGTCTCGACACCCGAGTGACCGATCCCGTACCGATCGTGCGCTCGTCCCTCTCCTCCCGGCCGTCGACTCGTCGACGCGCATCCGCGAGCACCGACCACCACGCGTTCGGTGGGGTAGTTGACTGCCGGGACCCTCGTCCAGTCGGAAAGAGGGAAGCGAGGAGGATCGGAAAGAGGACCGACGATGGCGGCGACCGGCGGTACGTTCATACTGCCGGAGGTCATAGCGGGAGCCGACCGAATGAGGCGCGAGTACTTCGAGTTGGCGGTCAGCAACACCGACCGGGCGGAGACGGACGGCCAGGCGCAGACGCCGACCCTCGGCGTCGTCTTCGAGGGGCCCCGGGACGTGCTCGACGAGCGCCTCGACGGGACCGACGACTCGGCCGCCACCCCCGAGACGGACGTCGCCTACCGCTTTCACACCGACGCCGACGAACCGGAGGCGACCGGCGTCCTCGGCGTCACCGACCGCATCACCGGCGATTTCCTGCTGGAGTGTGACGCCGACGCGGCCACGATCTTCGACTTTCTCCGGGCGGCCCGCGAGCACAGCGAGCGAAGCGAGGGCGAGGGTCACTATCGGGTCGAGGTCCGCGCCGACGACGAGGCGCTGCTCGCCGCCGAGAAGTCGACGTTTCTGGTCTACGACCACGAGGGGAGTCTCCTGCGCGGGCGAAGCCTCATCCCCGGCGGCGTGGAACTGTAGGTCGCAGTCGGCCCCGCCCGGGCGACGAGGGCTCTCCTGCGATGTCTCCTCCCGAGACGATCGCCGCGAACCGACAGGGCATAAGTCACTGCCGCCGGAGGCGTCGGTATGGGGCTGTTCGGCACGGCCGGCATCCGGGGCGGCGTCCGCGAGCGGGTGACGCCAGCGCTGGCGCTTGCGGTCGGCCGGGCCGCCGGCGACGCCGCCGAGCGCGACGCCGACGATGGGGGGTCGAACGGGAACGACGGATCGAACGGTGAGAGGACGTCGGACGCGACGAGCAACGAATTCGTCCTCGCGCGCGACGGCCGAGAGACGAGTGCCGGGCTCGCTGCCGCCGTCGAGGCCGGGCTCCTGAGTGCCGGAACGGATGTCCGCCGGGCCGGCCAGCTGCCGACGCCCGCGCTCGCGTTCGCCTCGCGGGGCCGCCGGGGCGTGATGGTCACCGCGAGTCACAACCCGCCCGCGGACAACGGCCTCAAGCTCTTCGTCGACGGCGAGGAGTACGATCGCGACGCCGAGCGGCGAATCGAGGAGCGCGTCGCCGCCGACCCCGCACCGGTCGCGTGGGATCGATGGGGCACCATCGAGCACGTCGCTGCGCTTCCGGCCTACCGCGAGGCAGCCGTCGCGTGCGCTCGCAGGCACGGCGCGGCCCTCGATGGGCTCCCGATCGCCGTCGACTGCGCCAATGGGACCGCGAGCCGCGCCACACCACAGGTGCTCCGGGCGCTCGGGGCCGAGGTGGTCGCGCTGAACGCGAGCGTCGACGGCCACTTCTCCGGCCGTCCCAGCAAGCCGACGCCCGAGACGCTCGGCGATCTCCGAGCCTTTCTCGCCGACGAGGCGGGTCCCGACGGGGAGCGTGGGAACCCGGAGGATCCGGGCGGGATCGATGCGGGACCGCAGGACGCGACCGACGAGGGGTTCGCGCTCGGGATCGCCCACGACGGTGACGGCGATCGTGTGGTCTTTCTCGACGGTGGGGGCGAGATCGTCCACGAGGACACCGTTCTGGCCATCCTCGCCGAGCACTACACGCGCGCGAGCGACGCCGCGGATCCGGTCGTAGTGACGACGCCGAACGCCTCCTCGCGGGTCGACGAGCGCGTCGCGGCCGCGGGCGGGCGGACCGAGCGCATCGGGCTGGGAGCGCTCCACGAGGGGATCGCTGCTGTCCGGGAGTCGGGTTCGGCAGGGACCGAGGTCGCCTTCGCGGCCGAGCCCTGGAAGCACGTCCATCCCGCGTTCGGCCCGTGGATCGACGGCGTGGCGAGCGCGGCGGTGCTCGCCCGGCTCGCAGCGAAATCGGGCCTCGACGCGCTCCGCGCGCCCGTGACCGAGCTACCCTACCGGAAGGCGAGTCTGGCCTGTCCGGACGAGCGAAAGGAGAGTGCAATGGCGGAGCTGGCGCGGACGCTGCCCGAGCGGTTCCCCGAGGCCGCCGTCGAGACCGAGCACGGCCTCCGGCTCGACTTCGAAGAGGGGTGGGTGCTCGTCCGCCCGAGCGGCACCGAGCCGAAGATCAGGATCTACGCCGAGAGCGAGACCGTCGACGCGCTGCTCGAACGGGTGGTCGAAGCGGTCGAAACCGCCACGGACGGTGGCTAACAATCCCTCGCCGCTCACGTCCGTTTCCACTCCACCGCTGCGCCGCCACCGCTCCACCGCCGTACTGCCGACCGCTCGGCAGCCGCCACACGCCTCCCCAGCCGATTCGCTCGCTCGGGCCCCGACTGCCGGCCCTCGCTCACTCGTCCCTCGTGCGAGCGGGCGCTTCCACCGCAGCGCCCGCCGCGCCGGCCGCCTCGGTTGGTTCGGTCAGGGGGAAGGGGGAGGGGAGGGGGGACGAGCGGTCGGCGGGTCGTCACAACCCTTCGCGCGCCCGTCCTGCCGCTGCCCCCTCGCGCCCGCCCACCTTTATTAGCGGTCCCGGTGTAGCCGACCCGTGGAGTCACCAACGACAGCCATCGACGCGATCGGAGGGACAGCGTGACGACCGAGCAGTTCGGTGTCGGCGGGCGGACGGCGATCGTCACCGGGGCCTCACAGGGCATCGGGGAGACCATCGCCCAGCGCTTCGCCGACGACGGCGCGGACGTCGTAGTCTGCTCGCGCGAACAGGAGAAAGTCGACGCCGTTGCCGAGGGGATCAACGACGGTGGCGACGGTCGTGCCCACGCGGTCGAGTGCGACGTCACCGACCGGGAGGCCGTCGAGGCGCTCGTCGAGGCCACCGTCGAGGAGTTCGGCGGGGTCGACTGCCTCGTCAACAACGCGGGTGCGAGCTTCATGGCTGGCTTTGCGGACATCTCCGAGAACGGCTGGAAGACGATCGTCGACATCAACCTCCACGGCACCTACCACTGCTCGCAGGTCGCCGGCGAGGTGATGCGCGAGAACGGTGGCGGAACGATCGTCAACTTCGCCAGCGTCGCGGGCACGCGGGGCTCGCCGTACATGAGCCACTACGGCGCGGCGAAAGCAGGCGTCGTGAACCTCACGGCGACGCTCGCCAACGAGTGGGCCGGCGACGACGTGCGGGTGAACTGCATCGCGCCCGGGTTCGTCGCCACGCCGGGCGTCGAGAGCCAGATGGGCGTCTCGGCCGGCGAGCTCAGCCGGGAGGACGTCGAGCGCCGGATCGGCCTGAGCGAGGAGATCGCCGACATCGCACAGTTCCTCGCCAGCCCGGCCTCCTCCTACATCGTCGGCGAGACGATCACGGCCGCGGGCGTCCCAGAGCTCATGGAATCGCCCGACGTATGAGCACCGGCGGGGCAGCCGACGACGCAGCGACCGACGGAGCCGGGAGCGGCGACGGAAGTGCCGCGACCGACGGGGCCGGCGGAGCCGCCGTCGATGTCTCGTTGCCGGCTGCGGCCCAGCCGAGCGTCGATGCGCTGGTCGAGCAGGCCCAGCTCGCCGAGGAGCTGGGCTACGAGCGGGCGTGGCTGCCCGAGTCGTGGGGTCGCAACGCCGCGGTCGTCCTCGCGGCGATCGCCGGCCGAACGGAGGCGATCGGGCTCGGAACCTCGATCACCCCCGTCTACTCGCGCTCGCCGGCGCTGATCGGCCAGACCGCCGCGACTCTCCAGGAGGTCTCGGGCGGGCGCTTTCGGCTGGGACTCGGCCCCAGCGGGCCACTCGTCATCGAGAACTGGCACGGCGTGGACTTCGAGCGCCCGCTGCGCCACACCCGGGAGACCGTCGAGATCGTTCGAGAACTGCTCTCGGGCGCGGACGTGAACTACGACGGCGAGCTGTTCGACCTCTCGGGCTTCCGGCTACGGTGTGAACCGCCCGGCGTCCCTCCGGAGATCGACGTCGCGGCGATGGGACCCAAGGCCGTGGAGCTCGCCGGCCGGTTCGCCGACGGCTGGCACGCCGTGATGTTCACCCGCGAGGGCATCGCCGAGCGCGCGGCCGATCTCCGGCGCGGCGCGGAGCTTGGCGAGCGCGACCCGGCCGACGTGCGGACGACGTTCGCGGTCGGCTGCTGTGTGCTGGAGGACCGCGAGCGGGCACGGGAGCTGGCCCGCCAGCACCTCGCCTTCTATCTCGGCGGCATGGGAACGTTCTACCGCGATTCGCTGGCCGCACAGGGCCACGGCGGGGTCGCAAGCGAGGTCTACGAGGCGTGGCAGGCCGGCGAGCGCGAGGCCGCGATGGCGGCGATCCCCGATGACCTGCTCGACGCGATGGCCGTCGCCGGCACGCCCACGGAGGCGCGCGAGCGGCTCGCAACGTTCGGGGCGACCGAGGGCGTCGACGCCGTCGCGGTGTCGTTCCCGCGCGGGGCCGAGCTGGCGGAGGTCGAGGCGACGATGGACGCGCTCGCGCCCTGAGAGGCGGTACCCGGCGTCGCCCCCGCTACCGGACGACCGTGGATCGGCCGCGGAATCGTGGGCTCGCCCCATCGAACTCAGGCGCGACACGCACGCGAGAGCGTGACGTATTTGTTCGCCCGCCGTGAGCCGAGCCATAGAAGACCATGTCGACAGTGTTCCTCACCGGCTTCCCCGGGTTCCTCGGCTCGGCGTTGGTCGAACGGCTGCTGGATCGCCACGACGCCGACACCACGGTCACCTGCCTGGTCCAGCCGGCCTACCGCTCGCGGGCGGAGGAAAGCCGCGCCGAACTCGACGCCGCGAACGCCGACACGGACGCGGCGGGCCGCGTCGAACTCGTCGAGGGCGACGTCACCGAACCCGACCTCGGGCTGGAGGCGTACGACGACCTCCAGTCAGGTACGATCGAGATCTACCACCTCGCCGCCGTCTACGATCTGGCGATGGACCGCGAGCCCGGCAAGGCGGTCAACATCGAGGGGACGCGCCACGTCCTCGACTTCGCCGCGGGCGTCGCCGAGCTCGACCGCCTGCACTACGTCAGCAGCGTGGTCGTCGCGGGCGACTACGAGGGCCGCTTCACCGAGGCGATGCTCGAGGAGGGCCAGCGCTACTTCAACTACTACGAGAGCTCCAAGCACGCCGCGGAAGTGCTCGTCCAGGAGCGGATGGACGCGATCCCGACGACGATCTACCGGCCCGGCCCCGCCGTCGGCGACAGCGAGACGGGCGAGACCCAGAAGTACGACGGTCCCTACGCGTTCATCGAAGCGCTCGAAGAGCAGGGGAGTACAGCGATCGTCCCCGCACCCTACGGCGCGTCGAACCACGAGTTCAACGTCGTGCCCCGCGATTACGTCGTCGACGCCATCGCGTACCTCTCGGGGATCGAGACCTCCGAGGGCGAGGTCTATCACCTCGCGGACCCGGACCCGCCCTCGACCACCGAGCTGATAGAGACGCTCGGGCGGGCGGCCGGCAAGGAGCGGACGCTCGTCGTCCCCTATCCGAAGGAGCTGATCAAGGGAATCCGCCGGTCGCTCTCGGTCGTGCTCGGCGAGTCCGAGCTCGTCGAGAGCGGCGGGTTGGAGTACCAGACCTGGCCCGCCTCCTTCGATTGTACGAACGCCGCCGCGGATCTGGCGGGGTCGGGCGTCGAGTGCCCGCGCTTCGAGGCGTACGCCGAGAACCTCGTGGCGTTCTACCGGGAGAACCCAGACGTCGGGACCGAGGGCCTGAGCTGAATCGGGTGCTCCGAGGTGTGCCGGTCGCCCTCGGCGGTCGGCCGGCGGGACGTCAGTCGCCCTCGGCGGTCGCGGTGGCGAAGCGCTCGCGCACCTTTTCGACCTTCGGCCGGGCGTTGATCCGGCAGTAGGCGTCGTTCGGGTGCTTCTCGAAGTAGTTCTGGTGTTCCTCTTCGGCCTCGTAGAACCCATCCAGGGGTTCGATCTCGGTCACGATCGGATCGTCGTAGCCGCCCTCAGTTTCGAGCGCCTCGACGTAGGCCTCGACCGCCTCGCGCTGATCTTCGTCGTGGTAGAACACCGCCGAGCGGTACTGGCTTCCCACGTCGGGGCCCTCCCGATTCAGCGTCGTCGGGTCGTGGATCGCGAAAAGCACCTCCAAGAGGTCGGCGTACTCGACGGTGTCGGGGTCATAGACCACCTGCACGGCCTCGGCGTGGCCGGTTTCCTCCCGACAGACCGCCTCGTAGCTCGGCTCGGCGACGTGACCGCCGGCGTAGCCCGATGTCACCTCCTGGACGCCGTCGACGTGCTCGAATGCGGCCTCGACACACCAAAAGCAGCCGCCGGCGACCGTCGCCCGCTCCGTTTCGTCTGCCATACCACCGTTCGGGCGTCGACGGACGAAAACCCATCGCCCGGCGAACCCCACCGTCACCCGGGAACCGGGTGTGACGGAGGGCTCCACGAGCGAATCGAGAAGGAGAGCGAGGAGCGGCAGGGAGGGAGACCGAACCGTCGGCCGCCGGCTCACCCGCCGGCCGGATGCACCGCAAAGAGGGTCGTCGTCCCGGAGAGTTCGTTCCCGACGACGACCAGCGCGGTCTCGCCGGGGGACTCCGCGGCGGGGACGAACGTCACGCCCTCGGGGCCGAGATCGCCGGCGTCGCTCGCGTCGCCCGGTCCCTCGGCGATCTCCGGGACGGGATCCACGTCGAAATCGCGCTCGCTGACGTACTGGACGAACGTCGCGTCGCGGGGGTCCGTGACGTCGTAGACGACGAGCCCGCTGACGCGTTCGAGCCCGACGAACGCGTAGTGGCGCTCGCCGACCTGCCCGACGTCGACGCCCTCCGGTTCTGGGCCCTTCTCCGTCGAACGGACGAACGGCTCGTTGTAGAGCCCGTCGACGTTGAAGTATTCGGGGTGGTGCATCGCCACGAGGTACTCGAAGTCGCCGCCGCTGTCGAAGACCCGCTCGCCCTCCGTGGTCCAGATCGAAAAGGAGCGCCCGCCGAAGGCGTAAAGTTCCTCGTGCTGGCCGTCCCCGTCGACGTCGCCGCGCTCGGTCGTCACCTTCAGGTTTCCGAGGTGTTCTGGTCGCTGGAGGTCGGCGATCGAATCGACCCCGGCCACGTCCTCGAGGTCGAACGCCGCGGGATCGAGGTCGAGGTCGGCGACGGTGGTCGTCTCGAACGCACGCATGGCGCCCTCGTTGGCGGTCACGAGATACTCCTCGCCACCGGTCTCGTAGCTCACGATCGCGTCGGGCTGGTACATCCCGTGGAGGGGCCAGTTGCGGATCGTGATACGGTCGACGTCGCTCGCGTCGAGCTCGTTGCCGGTCGACGAGTAGTCCTTGTAGCCGAGGGGGTGGACGGCGATCCATTCGGCCGCCGCGACGTCGAGGACGGCGACGGCGTTGTTCGGCTGGAGGACGGCGTAGGCACGCTCGCCGTCTCGACCGACGGCGAGATACTCCGGTTCGGCGTCCTCGGAGAACGTCGCCCCGGGTGCGGTGATCCGCACCCCGCGCTCGCGGAGCTCGTCCTCGCGGCCGTCGAAGGCCGCGAAGTCGACGACCTCGCTCGTCGCCGCGGCCGCGCCATCGGAGAGATCCACGATCGCGACCGCGCCGCGCGGGAACTCGCCCCGATCGTCGCGGTCGCCGTCGACGTTCCGCCCCCCGTCGTCACCCGCCTCGCCGGGGTCGCCGTTCCGATCGCCTCGGTCGCCGGCGTAGCCGTCACCGGGTTCGCCCGCGCAGGCGACGAGAGCGTACTCGTCGTCAGTGAAAGCGACCATGTCGGGCGTCGGCCCGACAGCCACGCCCCCGAGGTGGGCCCGCTCGGCAGCGTCGTAGAAGAGCACCCGACCGTCCTCGTGTGGATCGACTGCGCCGACGGCGACGGCCAGCACGCCCGCGGAGAGTGCGACGTTGGTGACCTCGCCCGCATCCTCCCATCCCTTTCCGGGGACGAGCGCGCCGACCTTTCGTGGTTCGGTGGGGTCGTCGACGTCGAGGACGTCCACCCCGCCGGCCTCGGCGTTCACGACGAACAGGTCGTCGATCGCGGGGTCGTGAGCGACGATCTCGGCGGCGTCCTCGTCGAACTGGCCCGACTCGTACCGGCCGACCTGCTCGACGGCGATCCCGGCAGGGCTGTGGGGGTCGCCGCGACTCATCGCCGCCACCCCGATGGCCCGGATGGGGGGTGCGCTCTCGGCAGGTCCGTGGCCGGTGCGACCGGGCTCGAAGGCGCGATCGGGTTCGGGGTCATCGGAGCCGGGTACGGACGCCCGGCACCTGTCTCTTCGGGTCGCAAACGGTTCGCGGTCGTCGACTCCGGCGAGGGCCGAGGATTCGCGACGGCCGACCGGGCGGTTCGAACCCCTCCGGCCCGCAGCCGCGGGTTTCAAGGCGATCGCTCGCAACCGACGGACATGGCCGAGCCAGCCCTCGCCGAGCGGGTCGAGGAGATCCTCGCCGTCGACGAGGGGGCCTTCGACGCCCGAGTGCGAGAGGAGGCCGAGGTCCTCAAGCGCGAGCTCGACGGCGGGGCGTTCGACAACCCACAGGCGATCGTCGGCCTCGAATACGAGTTCTACGCGGTCGACGAGGAGAGCAGTGCGCTCGCGCGCGTGCCCCGCCGCCTGCTCGAATTCATCGGCTTCGAGAAGGAGCTCGGCCTGCACAACGCCGAGATGTGCACCAGCCCGCAGCCGTTCAACCCCCACGGGTTGGCCGCCCAGGAGGCGGAGGTCAACGCCCGGCTCCGGACCGCCCTCGACTGCGTGCGCGCCGAGGGGATGCGCCTCGTCAGCGACGCGCTGTGGACCATCCCCCCGGCGGGCCAGTCGACCACGGAGTACCTCACGGGTAGTGTCGAGGACCGGGGGATCAAGATCGCCACCAACATGAGCGACTCGGTGCGGTATCACGCGATGGCGAACACCGGCGGCGCGTCGGCCGTCGGGATGAACATCGACGCACCGCACGTCTCGCTGTCGGCGAACACGATCCTGCCGACGAGCCTCATCACCTCGATTCAGCCCCACTATCAGGTGCCCCACGCCGCCGACCTGCCCGCACACTTCCGGTACGCGCTCCGGATCGCCGGCCCACTCCTGGCGCTGGGCGTGAACTCCCCGTTTTTTCCGCCCGATCTCTACGACGACGCGCCGGTCGAGGCGATCTTCGCCGACGGCTGGATGGAACATCGCCTCCACGTCTTCGAGGCCATCCTCAATCCCGACGGTGGGACCGGGAAAGCCCGGTTCCCGCGGGACGTCGCCTCGGTCGAGGAGGCGGTCGACCGGGTCGTCGAGGACACCACGATCGTGCCGATGCCCGTCGAGGAATCGGGCCGCTTCGACGACGCCTTTGCCACCCACCGGCGCAAGCACGGCACCTATTGGCGGTGGGCCCGCCCCGTGTTCGAGGGCGCGACACGCTCGGCGGCGAACGCCCGCGTCGAGTTCCGACCGATCCCCGGCCAGCCCACGGTGCGAGACGCGATCGCCTTTCAGGCCGCGTTCGCGGGGCTGATGGAGAGTCTGCCCCGGCGCGAGCACCCCGTCTCCGAGCTCGACTGGCAGGACGCCCACGAGAACTTCTACGCGGCGATGCGGGACGGACTGGCCGCCGAACAGGTCTGGATCACCAACGACGGCCACGAGACGACCGAGTACGACGCGCTCTACGCGGACCTGCTCGACCACGCCCGGGACGGCCTCACCTCCAGAGGGCTCTCGGAGGACGAGGCCGCGAAGTACCTCTGGCCGCTGCGCTTTCGCGCACGCCACGAGCTCACCCCGGCACGCTGGAAGCGTCGCGCCGTGCGCCGCCGACTCGACGACGGCGCTGACTTCGAGGCGGCGGTCTACGGGATGCAGCGCGCCTACATCGACCGCCAGTCGGGCGCGCTCATCGGCGACGAGAGCTTCGCCGACTGGGGGGCCGACGAGTAGCGGCGTGGGCCGAAGATTCGATATATGATCGCGGTACGGTAGCGGACGGTTGTGGCGTGCGGTAGCGGACGGTTGCGGCACGGGCGGGCAGCCGTACCGGGGACGGACGGGCAACCGGAGAGCTCACGGCTCGTTTCGGTCCGGATCTCGTGTCGGGGCTCTCGGTCGCTCGCGCTTGCGGCGTCTCCGCGAGCGGAGCGTCGCTCCGGCGGCGCTCGCTTCGTCGACTCCTCACAGGAACGGAGCGTCTAGGGGACGCTGACGCCCCGGAGCGTGAGGAAATCGCTGACGTCCTTGATGACGAGCGGGCTGGCGATGATGCGCACACGCTCCTCGGTTTCGTGGAGGGTGAGGGTAAAGCGCGCTTCGAGCTCCGCGCGGACGTCCTCGATCGCTCCGGGCGAGAGCACGATCTGGGTGCTGTCGCGGAGCCGTGCGGGACTCGTCATGAACGGGGCAACGTTTGCGAGTGCGGCTCATGAGTGTGTCGAAAGGCGACCGGCGAGCGGACGACCGGGGCGGTCGACGATGGTTCGAGCACGCCCGCGGGGAGCGGTCGGGAGATACGGAGCCCGATTTCGTGAATGCGGTCAGGTGCGTCGTACGACGGGGAATCGAGACGCCGACCGGTTCATACTGATCGGCCTACCCGTGTCGTCACCGCCGTCCGCGCCGCCGCACCATGGGGACGGGACCGACGACGAAACCCGAGGTTTTTCGCCGCCCGGCGGCTCACTCCCACCCGATGGGGCTCGAAGAGGAGATCGAGGCGATCCGCGAGGAGATCGCGGAGACGCCGTACAACAAGTCCACCGAGGCCCACATCGGGCGGCTGAAGTCAAAGCTTGCCGACAAGAAAGACGAGCTCGACGACCGATCGTCGGCGGGCGGCGGCCACGGCTACGCCGTCGAGAAGACCGGCGACGCGACGGTCGCGCTCGTCGGGATGCCCAGTGCCGGCAAGTCCACCCTCCTGAACGCGCTGACCAACGCCGAGAGCGAAGTGGGCGATTACGAGTTCACGACGCTCACCGTCGAGCCCGGCATGCTCGAACACCGCGGGGCGAACATCCAGCTGCTCGACGTCCCGGGGCTGATCGAGGGGGCGGCCGGCGGCCGGGGCCGGGGCCGGGAGGTCCTGTCGGTCATCCGGACGGCGGATCTGGTGGTGTTTCTGCTCTCGGCGTTCGAGATCGACGCCTACGCGCGCCTCTCCGAGGAGCTCTACGAGAACAAGATCCGCCTCGACGAGTCGCCACCGGCGGTGCGCATCACCCGGAAGGGGAAGGGCGGCATCGACGTGACCCTCGGCCCCGACGTCGCGGTGGACGCCGACACGGTGAAGGAGGTGCTCCGCGAGCACGGCTACGTCAACGCCGACGTGAGCGTCTCGGGGAATGTAGACCTCGATGGAATCGTCGACGGCGTGCTCGGCAACCGGGTCTACCTGCCCTCGGTCGTCGCGGTCAACAAGGTCGACCTGATCGACCCCTCCTACGTCGAAACGGTCGAAGAGAACCTCCGCGAGCACGGCATCGACCCCGAAGAGGCCGTGTTCGTCAGCGCCGAGGAGCGCAAGGGTCTCGACGCGCTCCGCGAGCGTATCTGGGACGAACTGGAGCTCATCCGCGTCTACATGGACAAGCCCGGCCGCGGCCCCGACTACGAGGAGCCCCTGGTACTCCGGCGGAACCAGACGGTCGGCGAGGCCTGCGAGAAGCTCGGCGGCGAGCTCGCCGAGCGATTCCGCTTTGCGCGCGTCTCGGGGCCGAGCGCGAAACACGACGACCAGCAGGTCGGCAAGGACCACGCGCTCGAAGACGAGGACGTCCTCCGGATCGTCGCACGCCGGTGATGAGCGGGGCCGGCGACGGATCGGAATCGAACGCGACGACGGGCGACCCGCCGGGACCGGGGACGACCGACGACGCGCCGGGGCCGGACGGCGGATCGACGGTCGCGCCGCCCGGCACACCGACGCGGCGGTTTCTCGCCGTGCTCGCGCTCGTGGCCCTCCCGTGGACGGTGCTGGTGCTCGCCGGGGAGTTCGCGTTCGTCCTCGCGGTTGGCCTCGTGAACACGAACCCGCTGCACCTCACGACCCTCCCCGACTACGTGTTCCGCTTTACCGGCCCCGGTGGATTCGCCGGGCTGCCCGCCTCCCTCCAGGCGTGGCCGGTGAGCGTCGCGTGTTATCTCGGCGCGCTCGGGAGCGCTCTCGGGGGCCTGTTCGGCCGCGAGGATCCGCGACTCACCGCCGGGCTGCTCGTTCTCGTCGGGCTCGGGCAGGGCTCGCTCGCGCTCGGGCTCTCCCGGCGGGTGGGACAGACGGCGCTCCCCCTCGGCGCGTTCGCCGCGTGGGTGCTCGCGTGGTGGTACTACTGGCCGGCGATCACAGCTCGGTTTCGATGACGTGGCTCCACTGGTCCAGCCCCGCGCCCTCGTAAAACCGGAGCGCGTCGTCGTTTCCCGACCGGACCGCGAGGGCGACGTACTCACAACCCCGTTCTCGCGCCCAGTCCTCGACGAAATCGAGCAGTGCCGTGCCGTAGCCCGCCGAGCGATGGGCCTCGTCGACGACGGAGTCGTGTATCCATGCGTGCCGGGCGTGGTGTAGCACGCGCTGGACGGGGACCCCGGCGACGGCGACGAGCGTCCCATCGGCGAAACAGCCGAACAACCGATAGTCGTCCTCGTCGGCCCACGATCGGACGAACTCGGGCTCGGCATCCGACCAGAGCTGCCGGAGAACCGGAACCGCGGCCGCCCACTCCGCGTCGGTCTTCGGCTCGTCGATCCGCGTGGTGGACTACGGGACGAACGCGATGGGAGGCACGAAGACGTTGGGTAGTTCGTGTCCCGACGGACGCGGCCACGCTCCCGCGCCGAAAGCGAAAAGTAGACGTGGACGTCTACGTGGACGTATGGCGACGAGAACGATCCGCGTCAGCGAGGAGGTCTACGAGCGACTCGACGCTCGCAAGCGCGGCGACGAGAGCTTCACCGACCTCCTCGGGCGGCTCATCGAACGTGAACGCGACATCTACGCCGGGTTCGGTGCGTGGGAGGGGACCGACGCTCCCGAGCGAATGCGGGAGGCCCACGAGGAACTGAACGAGGGCGTGGGCGACGCGGTCGACGCGTTCGGCGAGTTGGTCGAGGGGACCGACGCCGGCGACCCGGACTGAAATGCGCTGTTTCGACAGCACGTTCGTCGTCGACTACCTCGCCGGCGAACAGCGCACCGTCGACTATCTCGAAGAGCACGCGGACGAGGCGTTCTCCCTCCCGGCAGTCGTGCTCTACGAGGCGCTCGAAGGAGGAGTCAGAAGTGCCGGCCCGCCGGAGTTCCGCGCCACGCGCGCCCACCTCTCGTGGGCGGACATCGCTCCGTTCGGCGAGACGACCGCGCTCGAAGCGGGTCGGCTTCAAGCTGATCTCGCCGAGAGGGGCCGCGAGCTGAACAGCGCCGACGCGATGATCGGCGGGACCGCCCGGGAACTCGGTGCGACGCTGGTCACGGCCGACGGCGATCTCACTAATGACGACGTCGGAGCCATCCTCGACGTCGACGAGTACTGAATCCCGCGACGACGGGTCGAGCGGTCGACAGCCTTTTTGAACGCAGCCGACGAGCGCAGTACATGGACGCGACGCTCGACCACACGATGATGCGCGTCGAGGACCTCGAGCGGGCGACCGACTGGTACGGCACCCACCTCGGCTACGAGGTGCACGGACGGATGGAGATGGACACGTTCACGAACGTCTTTCTCGGCCCGGCGGACGCCCACGAGGCGGGCGCGCTGCTCGAACTCACCTACAATCACGACGACCGCACCTACGAGGCGGGCGACGCGTGGGGCCACGTCGCCGTCCGGGTGCCCGAGGGCGAGCTCGAAGCGGCCTACGAGGGGCTGATCGAGGAGGGAGTCGAGGACTACCGCGACCCCGAGAGCTGCGGCGGACGCTACGCGTTCGTGACCGATCCCGACGGCCACGAGATCGAGATCGTCCAGCGTGATCACGGCGCGATGTGGAGTCTCGATCACACGATGATGCGCGTCGCCGACGCCGACCGGGCGCTCGGGTGGTATACACGAAAACTGGGATACGAGCCCGCCGGCCGATGGGAGGCCGACTCCTTCGCCAACTACTTCATGAAACCGGCGGACGCGCCGGCCGAGGCCATGAGCGTCGAGCTCACTTACAACTACGACGGCCGGGAGTACGAGATGGGCGACGCGTGGGGCCACGTCGCGGTGCGCGCCGGCGATCTCGACGACGCGTGGGCACAGCTCATGACCCGCGGCGCGGCGGACTACCGTGATCCCGAGAGCTGCGACCACCGGTACGCGTTCACGACGGACGCCGACGGCCACGAGATCGAGGTCGTCACGCGGTAGGTGAAAGGCGGTGAGCCGATCGGCTGGCCGGCGGGCCTGCCGAACGTCCCGCACCGCCCCGTTTCCCCGAATGGGGGTCTTTATCCTTCTGGCCGTCGGACCACGCTCACTCGATCATGGAACCACTTGCGCGCATCGTCCATCGCTCCCGACGCCCGCCGGGACGCGAACGGAGCGACCGACATGTCCCAGCCCGTCGAGACGGATGACGCGCCGGAGCCGATCGCGGAACGTCGGCCTCGCCTGTGTGCTGGTGCTGTCGCTGTTCGCCGCCATCGCGTCGGGCCCCGCGGCCGCCGTGGCCGCTCCGTCGACGGCCCCGGCAGGTGTCTCGGCGGCCCCGCAAGCGAGCGCGATCCAGCCCGGTGACACCGAGAACGCGTCGTTCAACCGCTCGAACGTCACCGAGGAACGCGGCGACGTCGCCGCGTTCACGGTGACCCTCTCGAACACGAGCGAGGCGACGCTGACCGTCGGTAGCGAGGCCGTCAACTACGTGGCGAACGCGACGCTCTCGGACGGCGACGGCGACGGGCAGGTGCGGGTGCTGCTGAACACCCACCTCGCCGGGCGGACAGCGGGCGAGCGCGGCGTCTACGAGGCTGCCGCGAGAGCCGACAGCGTGAGCGGTGTCGACCGGACGACCGAGCGCCTCCCCGCGCCGCTCGAACCGAGCACGTACAACCTCTCGGTCGCGGTCGGCGGGATCGAGCGCGACACCGCGACGCTCGATCTGGGACCACGCTCGACCGACGATCTCGTACTCTGGACCGCACCCGCGGCGAGCTTCGACCGGCTGGAGGACGCGAGCGACGTCGCCCGCGCGGTCGAACGCGGCACCGTTACGACCTCCGACACCACCGCACTCGGGGACGTCGCCGTCCACCAGTTCACGCTCTCGGGGATCTACGGCGCGCTCGACACCACGACGTTCGCCCGGCTCGTCGAGCGGGGCGCACTCGATCTGACGATGGTCCAGACGAACCCCGGGGTGAACCGCCGGCCGGCACGGCTCGACCTGTCGGCGAGCATCGCCAACGGCGCGGTGCGGGTGATCCCCGACGGCGAGAACGACGCGCTGTACGTCGATCTGAACACCACTCGGGCGGTGTTCGAGAACGGACCCATCGCGCCCGGCGACGAGTTCGAGACGACGCTCGTACTGAACGGGTCGAGCAACCTCACCGAGCGCGAGAAGTCGGTCTCCGGGAACGTCACCGTCGTGGACCCACAGCTCGAGCTCGGCGACGCTTCGCTCGCCGCCGCGCCCGGTCAGCGGGTCACCGGCATGACCTCGCTCGCGCCCGGCAGCGAGGTCTCGATCCGGGTCGGGAGCGCCGCGGGGGGTGCGTTCCTGCGGACCGACACCGCGACGGTCCGGAGCAACGGCTCGTTCGCGGCGGCGTTCGATCTTTCGGGGGTGGCCCCGAACACCACCGCCGTCGTGCGCGCGAGCGGGCCGCTGAACACCTCCGCCGAGACCGAGGCCGTCGTCGGGCCCGGCGCTGCCGGGCCGAGCGACGCGGCCGCGGTGACCTTCGAGAACGGGACGACGGCCGGCGAGACGGTCGTCGTGACGAACGCGACGCTCCCCGACGGGGGCTTTCTTGCCCTCTACAGGGGGGTGAACGCCACGGCCGAGCCCGGGGGCGTCCTCGGTGCGTCGGACTATCTCGAGAACGCGACCGGTCCGGTCGAGATCACCCTCGACGAGCCGCTCGCGGCGAACGCGACGCTGACTGCGGTGGCCCACGCCGACGGGAACCGAAATCGGGAGTTCGACTTCGTGGCATCCAACGGGAGCGCCGACGGACCGTACAGGAGCGGGGGCGTGCCCGTGAGCGCGAGCGCGAGGCTCGTCGTCGGGAACGGAAACGGCGACGCCGGGGACGCCGACGCCGGGGGCGACGCCGCCGACGGAGCCGCCGCGAGTCCGGCGACAGCGGCGACCGGGCGGACGACCACGACGCCGGCGGGCTCGCCGATCGGGGACGCGACCGGGACCGCCACGGCCGACGGCGACCGCGGGAGCGCCGGCTCGCTCGTGGGCGACCGCGAGTTCGTGGTCGCCGTCGTGGCCCTCGCAGCTATCGCGATCGTCCTCGGCGCGTTCCTCGCGCGCCGGTCCCGCTGAACGCGTACACGCCCGGCCGAAAGCTCGGACCTCACACAGCGCGCTCGAAACCGCCCCGACGGCTCCACTCGGGAGACCGCCGGGCGGCCGTCCCGTAGTGCTGACGGCACGACACGCGACTCAATCGCGCGACACGGCCGCTGGGGTTCGGACGCCCAAGATACGGACGACACGCCGGCCCGCTCTCCCCTCGGGGGACGGTCGTTCAGCGGCGAACGTCGCCGGCCGAGGCGAGCAGGGTCGCGGCGTCGGCCAGCACCATCCACACCTGCCGGACGACGATCCTCAGATCGAACCAGAACGACTGCTCGCGGATATAGAGTACGTCGTAGCGGAGCTTCTCCGCCGGTTCGTGGCCGGTCGCGCCGTTGATCTGAGCGAGCCCCGTGAGCCCGGGCTTGACGAACCAGCGCTGACGCCACTCGACGACGCCCGCCCCGATGTCCGAGTCGAGTTCGGGGCGCTCGGGCCGTGGCCCCACGACGCTCATGTCTCCCACCAGGACCGACCACAGCTGGGGGATCTCGTCGAGGTGGGTCCGCCGGAGCACCCGTCCGATCCGCGTCACCCGCGGATCGACGCCGCCGGCGTCCTCCTCGCTGAGCACGACGCCCGTCCCGACCTCGGCGTCCGCCACCATGCTCCGGAACTTGAGCACCTGAAAGGTCTCGCCGAGCTCGGCGGTCCGCTCCTGGGTGTATAGCACCGGCCCCGGACTGTCGAGCGCGATCGCCACCGCGATCACCAACATGATGGGCGCGAGGAGCACCAGCCCGACGGCCGCGAACGCGACGTCGAACGCGCGTTTCACGGCGTGATCCTGCCAGTCCCACGGCTCGAGATCGACCGCTACGAGCGCACCCCCGCCCGGGTCGTCGGCGACCAGCACGCTGTCGGCGTGTTCGCGCCGGACCATCGCCGCCACGCCGCGCTCGTAGCAGGTGCCGAGCGCGCCGAAGAACTCCGCGCGGTCGGGCCGGGCGAACGCGAGCAGCGCGGTATCGACGCCGCGCTCGGCGAGCACCTCGTCGATTCGCGAGAACCCCCCCAGAAACGCGAGGCCGCCGAGGGGCGCGGTCGCCGGGACGCCGCCGTCGGCGTAGCCTCGATTCCGCGAGTGCGACCCGCTCGCCGACGACCCGGACCCCGAACTGGAGCCGGATGCGAGTCCCTGAGAACGCAGGCCCGGCGGTGCGACGTAGCCGACGACCGGCAGGTCGGTCGCCTCCAGCACCGCCTCGATCTCCGCGAGGTCGTCGCC
The DNA here is from genome assembly GCA_003021045.1 of Halobacteriales archaeon QS_4_69_34. Classification (GTDB taxonomy): domain Archaea; phylum Halobacteriota; class Halobacteria; order Halobacteriales; family Halococcaceae; genus PXRN01. The sequence continues at coordinate 68,035 of PXRN01000005.1, forward strand.
GATGACGACGGCGCGCTCCGATTCGCCAGGGGGCCGCCGGATGGCGACGAACCACGCCGGCAGGGCGAACAGCAGTATCCCGACGGTCAGCACGAGCGTCGCGCGCGGCAGGCGGTAGTCGTAGTCGAAGTAGCCCACTGCGGCGAGTGCGAGTGCCGCCGTCAGCACCCGGCGCTGAGTCAGCGCGACGACGTCGAGAATGCGCCGTGGCCGCGGCTTGAACAGCGGCGTCAGAAGCGCCAGCACCGTCACGAGCGTCGTCAGGAGTGCGATCTCGAGCGCCGTGCCCGCGAGGACAATCGGCGAGAGGCGATCGAAGACGGGGATCGTCGTCGTGAACCACCGCTGAGCGAGCGGGTGGTTCGCCAGCCCGACGGCGATCCCCGTGAGTGCGGCCGCGCCGAGAGGGCTGACGATCCGGTAGCGCCGATCGGGGACCATTACCCCATCGTCAACACCGGACAGTATAAATGAGGTTGGTCAAGCGACGGCCGACCGAGTCGCCCTCGCCGTCCGCTCGGTTCGTCGCGCGATCGAGCCGTCGACCTCCCTGCCGCGATCGTCGAACCCCCGACGGCGCGGAGGGCCGCTCGGTTCCGTTCGGCTGGGAACTCGCCGGGAACGCCTACACCAGTGCGACCGCGCCGCCGAGGATCGCCAGCCCCCCGAGCCCGACACAGACTCCCCAGAAGGCGACCCGCTGGACGAGCGCCATCAGCGCGCCGATCGTCAGGTAGCCCACGACTGCGCTGGCCGAAAGCGCGAGCGCCGCAGCATCGGGGGCGACCGCGGGGAGGCCGCCGTCGGCGAGCGCGAGCGCACCCGCGCCGAGCGCCGCCGGGATCGATAGCAGAAAGGAGAGCCGAAAAGAAGAGGGCCCGTCGTGACCCCGCAGCAGCAGCGCGCTCGCGGTCGTCCCCGATCGGGAGACGCCGGGAAGGATCGCCAGCCCCTGGAGTGCGCCGACGAGCACCGCATCGAGGAGATCGGGTTCGGCGCGCGCACCGCCCCGGCTCTCGACCGCGCGCTGGAGGAGTCCCGTGAGCACCAACAGCACGCCGATGAGCGCGACGAACGCGCCGCCGGCGAGCGCACTGGCGAGGTCGGCGAGCAGGAGGTAGGCAGGAATGCCGACGAGCCCCGAGGCCAGCGTCGCCACCGCCAGAAAGGACAGCTCCGCGCGACGTTCGAACGCGCTCGCGGGGCGCCACTCGGGGACCGACCGGGCGAGCGCAGCGACCTCCCCGCGGTAGTACGCGAGCGCCGATAGGGCGGTCCCGGCGTGGAGGAACAGCGAGAACCCGAGCGCGGTATCGGCGGGCAGCCCCTCGATCGCGGTGAGGTAGAGGGTGATCTGGCCCTCGCTGGAGATCGGGAGCCACTCGAAGATTCCCTGGAGGACTCCGACCACCAGCGCGAGCACGAGCGACCGGTCCATGCCACATGCGCCGACGCGCCGGGGAAAGCGGCTTCGGTTCGCCGATCGATCGTCGACTCGTCCGCCGCCGGTTCGCTTATCCGGGTGCCCGCTATCGGTTCGCTCACCGGCGCGAGCCAACCACCGGCACGAACCGGCGTCGACGCGGTCCTCCACCGGTCGTGTTCGGCGCCGGCTCCGGTGTGAGATACACTTTTGGTCGGGCCGGGACGACCGCACACATGGAGTTCGAGCCGTTCGTGCTCGCGGCGAGCGTCGACGACCTCGCCGCGGAGCCGGCGGCGCGCGCGCACGCTGATGCCGTCGAGTTCCGGATGGACCTCGCCGACGCCCCCTTCGCGGCCCTCGACGCGTACGCGGGAGCGCTCCCGGTGATCGCCACGAACCGTGCCGCGAGCGAGGGCGGCGGAGCGCCCGAGGACGGGGACCGACTCGACGCGCTCCGGACCGCTGCCGAACTCCCCGCCGTGGCGGCAGTCGACGTCGAGCTGGCGACGTTCGGCGACGAGGAGGACGAGGGGAGTGGCCGGGAGGGTGGCGCGCGAGTCGTCGAGCACGCCCGGGCGAACGACACGGTGGCGATCGTCTCGGCCCACGATTTCGAGGGGACGCCACCGCGTGCGACACTGTGCGGGACGCTCACACGGGCGAGCGAGCGTGGGGACGTCGGCAAGCTCGCCGTCACCGCGAGCGCGCCAGCGGACGTACTCGACCTGCTCGCGGCGACGCACGCGCTCGCCGCCGAGGGCCGGCGGGTGGCGACGATGGCGATGGGAGCCGCGGGCCGTCACTCCCGAGCGATCGCGCCGCTCTACGGTTCACGGATCGGCTACGCGCCGATCGATCCGGACGCGGCGACCGCACCGGGCCAGTACGACCTCGCGACGCTCGCCGACCTGATCGAGCGGCTGCGGTGAGCAGTCGCGGCGGGGGCGTGCGGTCGGCGGTCGCGGGGGTTGCAGGGCGGTCGGCGGTCGTCGCAAGCGACTGTACCGCGAGCGGACGACCGAGCACCGCGAGGAAGAGCTCGCGGCCTTTTCCTCCAGGTTTTTGCACGGGGGTCGAGCGAGCGCGCGAACGGAGTGAGCGTGCGAGGCGAGGCTCCGTGCAAAACCGGGGTGCGGTGCGTCAGACGAACCGGTAGGTCCGCTCGTCCATCGGTCCGCGGCCGTCGAAGACAAACTCGCCGTCGGGCTCGGTGAACCCCTCGATCTCGGTCTCGACGGCGTGGTTGTGGGCGTCGTGGACCTGCTCGTACTCCGCGAAGCTCATGTCGTAGCGCGCGGCAAGCTGGTCGCCGAGGTTCAGCGCCTCGATTTCCTCGTTCCAGCCCTCCTGAACCGTCTCGGCGTGGATCTCGGCCTGTGCGCCGCTACCGTAGGAGCCGACGAGCAGGCGCTCGCCCGCGGCGTCGAAACCTTCCTCGCGGGCGCGTCGGAGAGCGCTCGCGCGCGCGATGTGGACCGACCCCGTATACCAGTTGCCGACGTGGCGGGCGACGTCGAGCGTCGGTTCGATCGTCCGGCCGAACCAGTCCCGGTACTCATCGGTTCCCGAGAGCGCGTCCATGTGCTCGCGCACCGCTCCCTCGTAGGCGGCCTCGTCGTCGAAGTCGTCCCGACGGGGCTGGCGACCGATCCGCGCGGCGAGTCCGTCCTCGACGTCGGTGCCGCGGGCCACGTGTCGGTAGCCCAGTAGTGCGGCCTTGCGGACCATCCCCGGGAAGGGCGTGTGGAAGGGGATATACCGGAAGTCGTCGGGGTGGGTGTCGCCGGCGACGCCCTCGTAGTCCTCCAGGGCCTCGCGCATCCGCGCGAGGTAGACCTGCACCGAGCGTTTTCCGTCGACGCTGGGGAACTGCTGGTTGGGCTTCAGGAAGTCGGTTTCGTCGGCGCTGCCGTAGCCTTGAGCCTGGCTCATCTCGACCACGGCGGGCTCTTCGTCGATCAGCATCGCCACCGCGCCCGCGCCCTGCGTGGCCTCGCCGGCGTCGCCGCGGGCGTAGAGGGCGGTGTCGGTAGCGATCACGAGCGCCGCCCGTCCTCGGCTGCGCCCCGCCTTGATCCAGTTGTACGCGTCGTCCAAGCTCTGTGTGCCCGAGATGCACGCGAACTTGCGCTCGCCCTTGTTGGCGTGGTGGAAGTCCCCCGCAAAGACCTGCTCCAGACAGCCCGCGACGTACGTCGAGACGGGCTTGGAGTTGTCGAAGGCGCTCTCGGTGGCGACGTCGATCCGGCCGATGTCTGCGGGTTCGAGGTCCTTCCGTTCCATCAGCCGGTGGGCGGCGTTCGCGCCCATCGTGACGATGTCCTCGTGGATGTCCGGAAAGGAGCTCGCGTACAGCCCGAGGCCCTCGGTGTACTTCTCGGGAGCTTCGTCCAGCGCGGGCGCGAACGTCTCGGCGAGGTCGAGCCGAAGCTTGCCCGGGCGGATCTCGATCGCGTCGATGCCGACGCTTTCCATACCCGCCCGTGGGCCGACCGCCTATATGTGACTGTCGACTACTGATTCGTCGATCGTCGAACACAGTCGGGGCGGCTATGGACGGACGAGTGCCGTGGGGTCTCGATCGGCGAGGCCACGGGCGTCGTCGACGGCCGGTGCCGGCGATCGAAGCCGACGAGCTACCCGGTCGGGCGGTAGGCCTCGTTGAACGCGACGGCGTCGTGGAGCCCGTCCTCGCGGTCGAAGCGCTTCAGGTGGCCGCCGACCACGTAGAGGGTGTCGTCGATCACGCCCGTGGTCGCCCCGCCGCGGCGATGGGAGGGGCGAGCGAGGTCGGTCTCGAAGGCGTCGCGCTCGGGATCGTAGCGGTGGGCGACGAGCTCGTACCGATCCATCGAGGGGATTCCCTGCCAGAACATGCCGTGGGTCAGGTACGCCCGGTTGTCGATGACCGGGTTGCCGTGGGTCGCGTAGGTGCCCGCCATCGGGAGCGGCTGCATCCGCTCCCAGCCGCCCGCCGAGAGGTCGTACCGAAAGTTCGAGTCCACGGGCCCGGTCGTCCCCGCGAGCCCGCCGATGGCGTGAAGGTACTCCCTCCCACCCGCTTCGACCAGCGCCACCGAGGTCCAACGCTTGGCGTCGGGCATCCGCGCGAGGTCGGGGTCGACCACCCGTTCGGTCGCGGGGTCGAACGTCCAGAGTCGGCTCTCGTCGAACGTTCCCGGAATCTCCCCGTCGACGCCATGATCGGTCGCGCTCGCCCGGTCGGTAACGTTCGTCCCGCCGCCGACACAGTAGATCAGGCCATTGCTGGGATTGTAGAGGCCTTTCATCACCCAGTTGGGATAGGGACAGCGCACGCCCGTCGTCGCGGTGAGGTTCTCCCAGCCCACGCCCGGTTCGTACCGGAAGATCTCGTCGGAGGGCGGCGGGCCCTCGCCGTAAGGGCCGTCCTGTGGTGCGCCGCCGAAGCTGAAGAGCTTCCCCTCCGCGGCGACCCCACAGACGCCCCACAGTGCACGCGGGAGATCCGGGATACGCTCCCAGCTTCCTCGTGGCCCCGTCGCGGGATCGTAGACGAACCCCCGGCGCACGGCGTCCAGCCCGGGAGCCGTCCGAATGCCGCCGAAGAGGTAGAGCTTGCCGTCGAGGACCCCCCCGCCCGCGTCGCTCTGGACGGTGGGAAGCGAGGCCATCTCGGCCCACTCGCCGGGGGCCGGGATTCGCGGCTCCGGCGTCTCGGTCGGTGTCCGAGTCACAGTCTCCGTGGGAGTCGATGTGGTCGTCTCGGTCGGCGTCGGCGTCGCCGTCTCGGTCGGTGTCCGAGTCGCAGTCTCCGTGGGAGTGGGTGTCGGTGTTGCCGTCTCGGTCGGCGTTCGGGTAGCTGTCTCGGTTTCCGTGGGGGTCGACGTGGCCGTCTCCGTCGTTGTCTCGGTTTCTGTCGGGGTCGACGTCGCGGTTTCGGTCGGTGGTCGGCCGATCGTGGTCAACGCCGGGATGTCGATCGCCGCTTCCGTGGCCGAGGAGCGTTCCGACTCCTGTGTGGCCGCCGTTCGTGCAGTCGCGGGCGACGCGGCAGGCGTCCCCGCTGCGGTGGTCTCGACGTCGGTCGTGACGATCGACTGTTCGTGGGTCGTGACTCGGTCGGTTGGCGTCGCCGTGGTGGGGGCCGCGGTGGTAGCCGTGTCGTCGGTCGCCGCAGGGGGCTCCGTCGCCGGGTTGCGGTCGGCAGCCGAACCCTCGTCCGTCGCCCCATCGCTCGACAGCGACGCACAGCCGGCCGTGGCGGCGACGACTCCGGACCCGAGGGTCGCCAGCAGCGCCCGCCGGGAACAGCCGTCCTCGCGTCGACCGTCCGTGTCCATTGCGTTCACCTCCCGGTCCGGACCTATCAATCCAGCGATCGACCCCACGTCGACGGGACCGCCGTCAGCCCTCTTCGTCGGCTTCGATGACCTCGGGGTCGCGCATCGCGCTCTCCAGGCTGGCGAGCCCGTCGGCCCACTCGAAGACGTAGCCGTAGTCGATCTCCTCGACGGCCGTCGGGTCGAGGCTCGCACCGTCGATGATTCGCGTGCCGGCTTCCGCACACCGCTTGAAGGCGGTGTCGAGGTCGTCGTCGGCCTCGGCGTCGGCGGCCGCGTGGAGGCGTCGTTCGAGGTCGACCTCGGCGGCCCCGTCCGCGACGTAGGCCTCGGCGGCGTAGAAGACGGCTTCGAGCGAGAGCTGCACGTCGCCGACCAGCGCCGCCGTCTCCTCGCCCTCGATCTCGGGCTCGGCGAGCACGATCTCCCTGACTCCCGCGAGCTCGGAGAGCGCCTCCTCCTCGGTAAGCGCCCCCTCCTCGTAGGCCCCGAGGACCTTCGCTACGGCGATGGCGGCATCCTCCTGGAGATTGAGAAGGAGCCGTGCCGAGTCCTCCTCGGCAGGGTCGATGTCGGCCTCGCGGATGCGCGAGAGCCAGTTCCCCCAGCGCTCGTCGGTGTAGAAGGCGTCCGGTGGTGCGTCCATACCCGAACGGAGAGTGGATCGGTGATAGGCCTTTTCGTTACCCCGGCTTCGCTTCCCTCCCACTCCTTTCCCGTACGACCCGACTCGCCGCGGGACTCGATCGATCCATCGCGCGTCCGGCCCGCACGGCGGTCGTGATAGTCCCCCGTGTATCGATCGGCGTCGTCGGCGCGGCGACGACCGCTGGAACGCTCGGGGCCGCGACCGAGGGGACCCTTCTCGGACGGCCTATCGGACGGGTCCCGCCGTTCGCGTGTCACTCGCCTCGAACCGCGACGGCAGCGCTCGGGCCGTCGCCGCGATCGAGCGCAGGTCGGCGTTCCGCTCGGAGTACCGGTCGAGCACGCTTCGAGGGCGAGAAGGGAGGCTGTCGGTGTCAGGCCACGTTGTAGCCCTTCTCGCGGAGGAACCCTTCGATCCGCCCCGTGTGGTTGCCCTGGAGCTCGATCGAGTCGTCCTCGACGGTGCCCCCGCAGGCGAACTTCGATTTCAGGTCCGAGGACAGCCCGTCCATGTCCACGTCGCGTGGATCGAACCCCTCGACGATCGTTACCTCCTTTCCGTATCGGCGCTCGTCGATGCGGATCGTGATCTGCTGGGATTCCCTCGCGACGTCCTCGCAGACGCAGAGTTCCTCCGGCAGCCCGCACGTCGAGCAGACTTCCGACATTACGGGTGGTTCTACGAAACGGCCGTATTAAATACTATCGGGGCCCGCCCCGCCCGAGCGCCGGAGCCGGCCGAGCAGCGGCGTACGCTCGCGGACGAGCGCGTCGACCAGCGCGACGGCCTCGTCGGCCTCCGCGCGGCTCACGCCCGCACCGTAGCGGGCGCGCTCGTGGAGCGTTCCGACCCGTCGCGCGCGCTCGCCGGCGTCGAGCACCGCGAGGTACTCGCGGGGGGTCTCGCCCGGCCGGCGCGGGCGGAACCGGCGTGAGAGCAGGTACTCGAGGCGTGCGAACGCTCGCTCGGTGTCTTCGGTCGGCGAGCCACGCGCGGGTAGGCGCAGCCAGACGGCGCGGGCGGCGCGCCCGGTCGCGCCGCTCCGGCGCGCGCCCGCCGTGAGGCCGACGAGCAGGACGACTCCGAGCGCGACCTGCTCGCGCGAGGGCCGGGGCAGTCCGAGGGGACCTCCCCCCTCCCCGCCAGCGCCCCCGCCGCCGTCGAGACCCGGCGCGGCGTTGCCGGCTCCCTCTCGGGGCGTCGAGGGACCCACACCGGCCGAGCCGTTGGTGTCGTTCGCGCCCGCCGGGGTGTCCTCGACGAGGCGCTCGGCGCGGTCGCCCTGTCCGCCGCGGGCGGTTTCGGTGCCCGTCGAACCATCCACACCCGGCACCGGCGTCGGCGTCAGCGGCTCGTCGGCCGACTCGCCGGTGTCGACACTCGACGCGTTCGTCCCCCGTGCATCCCCGACGCTGGCCCGCTCCGCGGCCCGCCGGGGGCCGGCCGGCGTCGGGTCGAACGTCACCCACCCGGTGCCCGGGAAGTAGACCTCGACCCACGCGTGCGAATCGAGTCCCCGCACCACCCAGCGATCCGCGGCCACCTGCTGGCCGGATGTATACCCGGTGACGAACCGTGCCGGGACCCCCTGGGACCTGAGCATGGCGACCATCGTCGTCGCGTAGTAGGTACAGTAGCCCCGGTCCATCTCGAAGAGGAACGCGTCGGCGATGTTCCCGCCGGGCCGGGTGACGTCGAGCGAGTAGTTCTTGTTCGCTTCGAGCCAGCGCTCGATCACCCGGGCGGTGTCGTAGGGGTTCTCGGCGTTGGCCGTGAGCCGGTCCGTCCGTCGCTCCACCCGGTTCGGCGTGCTCTCGGGCAGCCCGAGGTAGCGCTCCTCGATCCGCTCGGGGTACGCGCGGCCGGCCCCGCGGAGCGCGTCCGGACTGGCGTTCGGCACCGCACTCGTGACCGTGTAGCGATCGCCCGCCGAGAGCGCTTCGGCGGGCTGGAGGCCGCCGAGCTCGGTCAGGCGCGCGCCCTCGGCGGCCGCGCCCGAGACGCTCGTGGGTCGCCACGCCCCGAGCAGGAGGTTCACCGACGCTTCGGCCTCGAAGGTCTGGCGGAGCGACGTCGTGTTGCCCGGCGGCTCGCGCAGCAGTCCTGGGGAGGGCCGCGATCCGCCGGTCCGCACCCAGCCGCCGCCGGTGTAGCGGTCGTAGCCGCCCGCACGCCAGTACTCCCCGCGGTCGCTCTCGACGGTGAAACGCACCGCCGGGGACAGCGAGATGCTCCCCTGGATCGGCACCCGATCGTCCGCCGAGAGGAGGCTCCCCTCGACCGTCGCCGGCCCGCCCCCGCTCGGCGCGAGCGGCCCGGCCGCCCCGCCGGGGACGACGCTCACCACCAGCGGGAGCGCGACCATCGCCGCGAGTACCACGACGAGCGTCTCCCCCTGGGCGCGCCGGCCGCCGTGGCGTTCGAGTTCGCCGAAGCCGACGGCCCCGAACGCGCCGATCGCGCCGAGCAGCGCGAGCGTGACGCCGGCATCCCCCGTGAGGACGAACAGCGCGAGCGCCGCCCCGCCGACGAGCGCCGCGGGGACGTACCGCCGGCGGACCGCGAAGTACCACGAGAGGAAGACGGGCGCGGGCGCGAACCCGAGCGCCCACGTCCCCGCCGCGGTGATCCGGAGCACCGAGAGTCCCGTGAGCAGCGCGGCGGTGTCGACGAGCACCGAATCGAACGAATTCAGGAGGAGCAGGCCGTTCGGCACCGAGAGGACGTACCACGCGAAACCCGCGACGAACAGGGCGAGCGCGAGCACGAACGCCACCGCCGGGCGGAGAAAGCGCGCGAGCAGGCCCGCCCCGACGACCGTGCCCGCGACGAGTGCGAGGAGGGTCTCGGTGCCGCCCACGACGTCGGTGATGCGGTAGAGTACGCCCACGTAGGCGGCCGTCAGCACCGCCGCCGAGGCGAGCGCGAGTGCGCGCCGCGGATCGCGCAGGCTCCCCCCGCCTACGCGCTCGCGGGTCGTCCGTCCGCGCGAACGCCTGCCGACGGTCGGCGCGCTCATCGCTTCCCTCCGGTCGGCGTCCCGGAGCCCTCCGACGTCCCGGAGCCCTCCCCCACCGAGGTGCCGGAGCGATCGGTCGGCGATCGGCGATCACCGTTCGGCGACTGCCGGCCGTCCGACTGTCGGCCGCCGGTTGCTCGACCGTCGGCAGCCCGATCGTCGTCGGGTCGCGCCGTCGCCGCCCCGGGCGGTCCGGGAGCGCCGGCCCCCGTTCGACCGCCGCGCTCCCGTCTGTCGTCCGCCGCACGCGAGCCACCGCCCGCGATCAGCCCCTCGAAGTCGATCTCGCGGCCCTCGACGGCGACCCTGACCCCGGTCGGCCGTGCGTGTACGTGAATGCCGGCGTCGCCGGCGGTGGTCTCGCGGAGCCGGCCCGCTCCCGTTCGCGCGAGCGCCCCGAGGACGCGGGCGCGCTGTGGCGCGCCGCCCGCACGGTCGATCCGCGCTTCGGGTAGCACCAGCGACACTGCAACCCCTGTATCGAGCAGGTGGTGCGCGATCGAGGCGGCCGCGGCGGCCATCGCGTCGGCACACCCCGGGGCGGCCTCGGCGGCGATCGTTACGCCGGCTTCCGACTCGGTCGCGAACTCGACCACCACGAGGTCGTCGCGCTTTGCGCTCGTCGCCCAGTGGACGTCCCGGAGGGCGTCGCCGGGGATGTACTCGCGGAGCCCGTCGAACGTCCCGCGCTCCTCGGCGCTCGCGGCGTCGAGTCCGGCGAACGCGGCGACCCCCGAGAGTTCGTGGCGGGCCGGATAGACGAGCACCGCCGTGCGCTGCGAGTAGCCGAAGGTGCGCTCGAACAGCCCGAGCGCGTCGCTTACGACCACCTCGGCGGGCCCGAGCCGGTGCTCGCCGCGGCGATCGAGGGTCACGTCGTAGGTGACAGTCGCCGGCAGGCTCGTCTCGATGCTCCCGGCGCTCGCGTCGGTCGCGTCGGTCGCGCTCAGTCCGTCGCCGATCTCCTCGTTTACCGTCGCCGCCCGCGGCGCGTCGGTCTCGATCCCCAGCTCCATCGTCCGGGTCTCTCCCGGAAAGCCGGGTGCGGGCTGACTCCGGCGCACCGTCGGCCGGTCGATTCCCCGAACCTGGACGACGCCGGCCGCGAGCGCGACGAGCGCGGGCGCGACCAACGCGTTCAGCGCGCGCGGACCGAAGCGCCAGCCGAGCGCGAGCGCGAGCGCACAGAGCGCGGCGAGCACGGCGGCGCGGCGGGTGGGTCTCATTCGACCCGCACCGAGTCGAGCGCCGCCCGGACGACATCTCTCCCCGTGGCGTTCGTGCCCGCACCCGGCCGGACCCGGTGGGCGAGCGTCGACTCGGCCTCGCGCTGTACGTCGTCGGGCACGACGTAGTCCCGACCGTCGAGCGCGGCACGGGCCTGCGCGGCCCGCAGCAGCGCGAGCGACCCGCGGGGACTGACGCCGAGTTCGGCGCGCCGGCGGGTGTCGTTGGCGAGCCGCGTGACGTACTCCCGGACCGGGGCCCGCACCTCGACCGTCGCGACCGTCGTGCGGGCGCGTTCGAGGGTTTCGCTTCCGGCGACGGGTTCGAGGCTCTCGATGGGGTGCGTTCCCACGGTCCGGTCGAGCATCGCCGCCTCCTCGGCCGGGTCGGGATAGCCCAGCCGGAGCTGCTTCATGAACCGATCTACTTCGGCCATCGGCAGCTCGTAGGTGCGGCTGGGTTCGACGTCGTTCTGGGTGGCGATCACGGTGAACGGCTGGGCGAGCCGGTAGGTCTCGCCGTCGACGGTCACCTGCCCCTCCTCCATCGCCTCCAGCAGGGCGCTCTGGGTCTTCGGGGGGGCGCGGTTGATTTCGTCGCCCAGCACGACGTTGGCGAAGACGGGGCCGGGACGGAACTCGAACTCCCGGGATTTCCGGTTGAAGACGTTCACGCCCGTGACGTCGGCGGGCAACAGGTCGGGCGTGAACTGCACGCGATTGAACGAGCACTCGAACGATCGCGCGATCGCGCGTGCGAGCATCGTCTTGCCGACCCCGGGGACGTCTTCGAGCAGGACGTGGCCGCGGCCGAGCATGGCGACGACGATGTGCTCGATGGCCGCGCGGTTGCCGACGATCACCTTCTGGGTGTTCTCGACGACGTCGCCGGCGACCCGCCGGACGTCCTCGATCGAGAGCGATCCGCCTCTCGGGTGGGCCGTCCCCGCGCGAGCGCGCCCGCCGTCGGCGCTCGACCGGCCCCCGGCGCTCGACTCGGCGTCGGCGTCCGTGTCGTTCATCGTCGGAGGGGCGTGCGTCGAACTCGAACCGCCGGAGGTCCGGTGGTTCGGGTCGTGTCGGACGCTCGGACGCCGAACGAGTCGGCCGCGAGCGCTGCGCGCTTTCGGACCGTGCGCCCGCGTTCCGTCCGATCGGCGGGCGTCGAACGCGGAGCCCGCCCGTCCTGCTGTCGACCCTCGTACATTGGGAGTGCGTTGCACCCCGACGCTTGTAACCTTGCTGTTTGCGCGGTATCGCTACCGTGTGGAATCCGACGGATGCGGGGCCGAATCGCCGAGACACGTCACCACGCCTTGCACTCCGCACAGACCAGCGCACCGCCCTCGCTCCCCTCGCCGCTCTCATCGACCTCGCCGCTCTCGCCAGGTGCGCCGTCGTGCCAGCGCGCTCGGACGGTCGCGCCACAGGCCTCGCAGGCGGCTCCCGTCGGCGAGAACCGGTAGACCGATACGGCGGGCGCGGCCACCCCCTCCTCGGCCGCCCCGTCTTCCTTGGTCGATCCCTCTCGCGCCGGTTTCGCTTCCGTCGGGTCCTCGCCAGCCGGGTCGCCGTCGCGCGCTCGACCGCCTCCGGTCGCCTCCCGATCGGGGGTCTCGTCGGCCGCTCCGCCGTCGCCGTCCCGCGCGAGCCCCGCGTAGTCGTCGAGGGAAGCGTCCTCGCTCACGGACGATCCGAACGCACCCGGACGGGTAACCGTATCGGAGCCCGATCCGGAGGGACACGCCCAAGTGCTCTCGGCGTCGAGCGGGGGTCATGGCGAACATCGCGGTAGAGCTGTTCGAGAGCGCCATCGAACTCGGCACGATGTCGATCGAGGTGGCGCTTCGAGACCCGATCTCGGCGGTGCTGGTGGCGACGAGTACCCTCCTGTTCGCGTTCACGTTCGGCCTCGGGGCGTACCTGTTCGCCGGGGCGGCGCTCTCGGGGCTCATCCCGGAGAACATCGGTCGACCACCGCCCGAGCGAGGCCGATAGCCGCCTCGATGTCGGGCCCGAGCGGCGACCCGAAGACGAAGCTGTCGGCGTGCTCCAGAACGCGATCGACCCGCTCGGCGACCGCCTCGGGTGTGCCCGCGGCACAGAAGGCGTCGATCATCTTCCCGCTCACCAGCTCGTCGGCCTCGTCGAACGCGCCCGCCGAGATCGCGTCACCGATCCGCTCGGCGCGCTCGGGGTCGAGACCGTGTCTGCTCAGCACTGGGGGGGCGGCCCCGCTCGCGATGAACGCCACGGGCCGGCGGGCGGCCTCCCGGGCGGCCCCGGCGTCTTCCGCGAGGCTCACGCTCGCGTAGGCCGCGAGGTCGAAGTCGCCACGCGAGGCGGGCCGCTCCTCGATCCCCTCCGCGACCCGTTCGCTCGCCCACGCGAGGTCGTCGGGATGGGAGCCGTTGAAGAGGAGACCGTCGGCGTGCTTCGCGGCCATCCGGCACATGTGCGGTCCCTCGCCGCCGACGTAGACCGGGATCGTCCCGTTCCGGGGCGGCTCGTAGTTCAGGCCCGCGTCGCGTGCGTCGAAGGTCCCCTCGTGGGTGATGCGCTCGCCGGCCCAGAGCTCGCGTGCGACCTCGAACGCCTCCAGCACGGGCCGGAGTCCGCGATCCTCGTCGAGGCCGAGATTGCGGAGGGTCGAGGGATCGCCCGGTCCGACGCCGAACACCGCCCGGCCCCCGCTGGCTTCGTCGAGGGTGGCCACCCGCGAGGCGAGCGTCACGGGGTGGGTCTCCAAGGGATTGACCACGCCCGGTCCCAGCCGAACGTCTCCCGTTCGCTCGGCGAGCACCGACAGCGCCGCGAACGGATCGCGGTTGTTGTAGTGGTGGCTCAAAAGGAGGGTATCGAAGCCCGCCGCCTCGCTCGCTTCGCCGAGCCCGACGAGGCGGTCGGTCGGGTGCTCCGGGGTGAGCTCGATCCCGATCACGCCCGCTCACCCCCGTCCTCGTAGGACCACTGCCGGAGCGCCTGCCTGACGAAGTCGGTCTCGACGGCCCGAAAGAGCTCGTCGTCGCCGGCGAGCTCCCCGAAGGTCCAGTCGCGGATCAGGACGACGGGCGTCCCCTCGGCCCCCTCGCCCCCGAGGAGGTTCGCCGTCCCCGCGAGCTCGTCGACGACGGCCTCCATCGTCACCGACAGCTCGCGTCCCTCGCGGTCGGGCTCGCCGCGCCAGTCCCGGGCGGCCGGCAGGCCCGCCCAGCCGATGGCGACCCCGCGCTGGCCGTGTCTGAACGGTCGCCCCGAGGTGTCGGTGATCACCACCCGCGTCCCGAGCCGGTCGGCGAGCCGGCGCGCGCTCGCCATCGGGCGCTCGGGGAGGAGGAGGACGTCGGCGTCGGGAACGTTCGAGCGGTCGATGCCGGCGTTGACGGTGACGTGCCCGGGACGCGCCTCGGTGAGGAGGAACGGTGACTCGATCAGCAGCTCGGTGCTCTCCTCCAGGACCGCCTGGGCGAAGCGTGGGTCTTTCTCCTCGCCGGTGAGCGCGGAGAGGCGGTCGGCGAGCTCCGTCGCGCGGGGCCCCGGCGGGAAGGCGTCGAGGTCGGCCGCGCGGCCCTCGGCCTTCGAGACGGCGGTGCTGGCGACACAGACCACGTCCTCGGGGCGCAGTTCGACCTGTTCGGCGATCAGTCCGGCGAGGTCCTCGCCCGCGCGGATCTCCGGCAGGCCGGGTACGACGGCGGCGTTCATGCCCGCGCTCGGACGCCCCGGCACTTCCCTGCTTCGAGTCGTGCACTGCCGATCTACCGTCGGTCGGACGGGCCGCGAGGCGGCTCGGTCCGCTTCCGTCCGCTGAGCGGGGCTGTAGTGCGTACGTCCACGGCGCGAACTCGCCGTTGAGTTTCGGCCGAACCCCGTCCTGCCTCCTCACACGGCGCGGCAGGGCGGTCACTCGCCGGCATCCATTCCATAGTCGCCGCCGTACTTCATGAAAAGGTCCCTCAATCTCTATATCTGGTAAAGGATGTTTCAGGTGTTTTCCGGTCAAACAAAGGCCGAGTTCCTCTGATAGACTCTCCCCGAACCTCTTAACGTTTCCTCGATCCATCCACTCACGCCTCGCTCCCCACGCACAGCCCTATCCCTCACTTGCCACGAGAGACGCGAGACGCGCTTGTGTGCGCGTTCGGAGGGAGGCGAGTGGCATGAGACATGACGACGATCATAGGGACCTTCACGCGGCTCACAGAGGCGATTTGATTTGAGGCGAAGGATCGTCGTGGCGAGCTGGCCAGCTCGATCTGGGGGCGATCGAACGGTCCGCGGGAGCGAACGGTCCGCGGGAGCGCGGCCGCCACTGCTCCTCGATGGAGCTATGTCCCAAAATCTTATTACA
>PXRN01000005.1:83069-84025 GCA_003021045.1 Halobacteriales archaeon QS_4_69_34
GTGTACGACTATCGACTCGCCGGGAACGTACGAGCTCACGACGGACATCACGAACAGCAGCGCGGAGACCTGCATTCGGATCCGATCGAGCAACGTCACCTTCGACGGGCAGGGACACGCCGTCGACGGTGTCGATTCGAACGGGACCGGCATCTCCATCAACCGCGACCCACGAAGCGGTCAGACGGACCTCTCGAACGTCACCGTGACGGGCGTGGCTGTCACCGACTGGGGCACAGGAATTGAACTCTACGAAACCAGAGACGTCACTCTGGCAGACAGTATCATCGGTTCGAACGGACTCGGAGTTACCGATTCCTTCTCGGATAGCGTGGCCATCGTGGGCAACGGGATCACCGGCAACGACGGCTCCGGCGTCTACCTCTCCGACACCGATTCGCTCACCGTGAGGAACAACACGGTGAGCGACAACGGCTTCGCCGGAATCTGGGTGTTTCGAGCCGACGGTGAGATAGCGAACAACACGGCCAGCGGTAACGCGGACGGAATCTTCCTCGAGGAGAGTAGCGTCAGGGTCACCGACAACATCGCAAATAACAACGCCGACGCCGGTATCCGTATCGACGGCTACACCGGGGACATCCCGATCAGCGGCAACGTCGTCAATGGCAACGCTCGGGGCGTCGAACTTGGTGGGGTCGAGAACCTCTCGATCGAGGATACCGTCGCGCGGGACAACTCCGAGTGGGCGTACTACTCCCCGGGTCGTAGTAACTTCCCGCCCGCGGAGCCCAACACCGTCTCAAACTTCACGACCGGCTCGGCGACCGTCTCCTTCGAGGAGCTCGGCATCGCCCTGAACGGCGTCGACGCGCCGCCGACCGACCCCGAGGGCTGGACGAACGTCGGCGCGTACGTCAACACGACGAGCACCCGGGAGGACAGAGAGCAGCGAAACGGGACGTTCCTCGCGCTCGACGTATCCTACACCGACG
>PXRN01000006.1:0-78377 GCA_003021045.1 Halobacteriales archaeon QS_4_69_34
CGGAAACATTGCATCCGGGTGACGCCACGGCGTCACCCTTGCCCGCTACGCTTTCACAGCCCCAGCTCTCCGACCAACAATCTCCTTCAGAAGAGCGTTGGGACGTAGAAGACGCCCGCTCTCGTCCGGAGAGCCCGCCGCCGCGTTCGTTACCCGCTATCACCGAGCGGGTCCAGGAACTTGAATGCAGCTAAATCCGGCTGGACTCGCGTTTCCGGTAGGTAGGATTTATCAGACTCCCGCCCCGGAATGGGGAGTGCGCGGCCGGAGAGCGAGCGGCCACGAGCCGATGAGCGGCGCCGTGTGTCGCTCGGTGCTCCGTCAGCCACGATGCAGTCCGAAATCAAGAGAGTAACGACACTATGAGCAGACGACTCCACACCCGATCGACGAACCGTACGACGATCATCGCAGCAGCCCTCGTGCTGGTGCTCGCGGCCGCTACCGGCGTAGCCGCGCTCGGAGCGGCGAGCGCACAGCAGGCACCGGGCGGCGAGATCAACGTCACGCCGGAGAACCTCAGCTTCGGTGCGGTCACCACCGTCAACAACAGCACGGCCAACGTCACCGTCACGAACGAGGGCCTGGGACGGCTCCAGGTCAACGCGACGAACGTCACCGGCGAGGACGAGAGCGCGTTCGACGCCACTCCCGACAATTTCACCCTTCTTCCGGAGGGGAGCCAGAACGTCACGGTCACGTTCGCGCCCGACACCACGGGCGAGAAGAACGCCACGCTCCGGATCAACAGCTCCGACAGCGACAATTCGACGGTGAACGTCTCGCTCAGCGGGACGGCCGAGGCGGCCCGCTGTGGAGAGCTCCCGCCGCTCGAGGAGTCCTACGACGGCCCGCCGACCGACCCGAACGGCGACGGGCTCTGTGAGGACGTCAACGGCGACGGGGCCGCCACCGTCACCGACGTGGTGGCGCTGTTCGTCAACCGCGAGGACCCGACGGTACAGAACAACCAGCCCCGGTTCGATTTCAACGGCGACGAGGTCGTGAACGTCAACGACGTCCAGAAGCTGTTCGCCGAACTGACGAACTGATCGACCAGGCCGAGTGATCCGGCAGTACACCCCGAAGGTTGTACCGTCGGAACACCCACGATTCGATCGTGAGTAGCACTATCGTAGGGACGATCTCGACGGTCCGCCGCTCCCGAGGGTCGCGCCAGCAGAGATTCCGGCAGTGGCCCCGGTAGACGACGTTCGGTCGGGCGAGACGACTCTCAGGGAGAACGGACCGGCCAGGAGACCTCGCTGCGCATCGCCTACGCGCACCACGAGCGGATCGCCGAGCTGGCCGGCGGCGTCCGGTGCTGTCTCGAAGCCACAGCCCCGGGTTCGACGGCCGGGAAACCGACCACGCCGGGGGACCAGGCTTGTATCCCGTCGTCTTCGGGATGGACTCGGGGAGTACGCCGACCCGATGGGTGCGAACCGGTGGCCGGTCGAGACGTGTCGGAACGTTCTCGGCGGCATCGGCCGGTTCTACGCGGCCGCGGCGACAGTCGCTTCGGGGATGGACGGGGCCTGATCGCCAGCGTCGTCCGCGGCCGCCGATCCCGGGGCGTAGTCGACCCGCTCGGGAACTCGGTCTCCCGTCGATCCAGTCGATCCGTCGGTTCAGCTCCGCAGTTTCAGTCCGTCCGCGGGAGCGCGTACGCACCCGCGGCGAAGAAGGCGACCGCGAGGACCGTGAGGACGGCGAGCGCGCCCGGCCAGCCGAGGGCGGGGAGCACGCCGACGGGACCGGCCCGGCCGTATGTCACGATCCGCGCGCCGCGCGCAAAGTAGGTCAACGGCGAGAGCCCCACGACCGGTCGGAACCACGCGGGCAGCAGGCCCGGCGTGACGAACGTCTCGGAGAGGAAGAGAAGCGGGAGGGCGATCGCGTTGCTCGCGGCGACGACGCCGTCCGCCGAGTCCGCGAGCCGTCCGAGCAGTGCGCCGAGCCCACAGAACAGCGCCACGGCGAGGGCGACGAACGGGGCGAGGAGGGCGAGCGCCGGCGAGATCCCGATCACCGCGCCCGTGACGAGGGCGACGAGCCCCAGAATCAGGAGGGTCGCCAGCCCGATGACGGCGACGTTGACGAGTGTGTGGGCGAGGAGCCACTCCATCCGGGTCAGCGGCGTCGTTGCCAGCTTCTCGAACCGGTTGCCGTCGCGGTGGCGCGCGACCTCGCTGCCCACCCGCGAGAGCGGCGTGAACAGGACGACGACCGCGAGATAGCCGGCCACGTAGTAGCCCGGCGGCTCGGCGAACAGGCCGCCGCCCGTGGGCCGGGTGCCGACGAGCGCGCCGAAGATCAAAACGAGGAGGACGGGGAAGAAGAACGTGAAGAAGACGGCGGTCCGCCGGCGGAGAAACGAGCGCCACGCCGCGGCGGCCTCCGCGCGGGTGCGCCCCAGCACCGTCACGGCTGCCCCTCCACGGGCGTCCCGTCGGCGACGGCCGTCCCGCGCTCGTCGCGCGTTTCAGCCCCATCCGCTCCGCTGGTTCCCGCCCCGACCGACTCGCCGCCCGCGATGACGGCCGTGCCGGTCACGTTCAGGTACGCGTCTTCGAGGTCGGGCTCGCTCCACGCGAGCCTGCCGTACTCGACGTCCGCCCGGTCGAGCGCTTCGACGACATCGCCGATGGCCGCCGGCGCGACGCCGCGAACGAGCAGGGTCTCCCCGCCGACGCTCCTTCGGGCCTCGGCGTCGCCGGTCGTCGCGTCGAAGCCCGCCGCCGAGAGCGCCCGCACGCCCCGCGCGGCGGTTTCGCGGGCGTCGCTCGCCCCGCCCGCCTCGCTCGACTCGCTCGTCTCGTCCGCTCCGTTCGCCTCGCCCGCTTCGCTCGCGTCCGTGCCGCCGGCGGCGACCGCGATTTCGAGCCGCGACGCGCCGCCGTGCTCGGTAACGAGGCGCCCGGGGGTGTCGACGGCGGCGAGCCGACCCGCGGCGAGCAGCCCCACCCGGTCGGCGAGGCGTTCGGCCTCGGCCATGTCGTGTGTGGTGAGGAGGATCGTCGTCCCGCCCGCGGCGAACTCATCGAGGAGGGTCCAGAGTGTGCGCCGCCCGGCGGGATCGATCCCGGTCGTCGGCTCGTCGAGCACGAGGATCGCGGGGTCGTTGACGAGCGCCGTCCCGATACAGACCCGACGGCGCTGGCCGCCCGAGAGGTTCTCGTACCACGTCCCGGCGCTGTCGGCGAGCCCGAGGTCCGAAAGGAGGCTGTCGGTGTCGCGGGCCGCCTCGTAGAGGCCACCGTAGTAGTCGATCAGTTCGCGGGCGGTGAGGCGGGCCGGCGGGGAGAACGCCTGGGGAAGGAGCCCGATCCGCGAGCGCTCGACGTCCGTCGGAGCGTCGCCGAACAGCTCGACGCGGCCCTCGCAGTCGGTCGTGCCGGTGAGCGCGCGCACGAGGGTGGTCTTGCCCGCGCCGTTCGGCCCGACGAGGGCGAACACCTCGCCGCGCTCGACGGTCAGCGAGACGCCGTCGAGCGCTACCCGATCGCCGTACTGGCGGCGGACGTCCTCGGCGAGAAGCGCCGCATCGTCCATGCCCGATCCCGGCCGCGATCCGGCGTAAGGCTTCGGGTTCCCGACCCAACCGATCCCGTGGTGGCCGACGGCGTGGGATCGATTCCGTCGACACTGAGGACGTCCGTCGACCCCGACGGCAGCGGTATGCTGCCGGCCACAGCCGAATACAGGTACCCGCCGGGCGATGCGGCGGGATCGTAGGAGACATTCGGCAGTGTCGCTCGGGAGAACCGAACCGGATGCACGCCGACCTGCCGTGTATCTTTTATGCGACGGGCTCGACGGGTCACAGGAAATCCCCGAGAGCCGAACACCCATGAGACGAGCACTCCTCGCGCTCGTGATCACAGTGTCACTCGTCGGCGGCCTCGTCGTGGCCCCGGGCGTGGCGCTGCCCGACCGAGCCAACGAGAACACGGACGACAGTACAGACGAGAACGCCGACGACGCGGACGGACACGACGGCGACAGGGGGAACGCCTCGGAGAACCCGCCCGGAGACCGGGGCAGCGAAGGGGACGACGGGAACGAAGTCGACGACAGTCGGGCAAGCGGCGAGGACGACAACTCCTCGCTCGTGCTCGAGGCGAACGGGAGCACCCCCCTCGGCGGTGGGTCCCTCAGCGTCGACTGTGCCGGCACCCCGCTCGACAACGCGTGCGACAAGAACGGGAGTCTCGACGCCGGTCCCGCCGCGATCGACTACCGGGGCAACAACTCCGCGGACTTCCTCGGCCTGACCGGCGGCGGTGGCGACACAGTCACCATCACGGTCGCCAACCGATCGGGCACGTTCAGCTTCGACTGTGAGCTGACCACGGGGACGGTGACGAACGGGACCGCCTGCACTGCGAGCGGCTCCTCGCCGGTCGGCGGCGGCTCCGCGCCCTGACGGGCGCTTCTCGGCTCCCGCCGACCGGGCTCCTGTGGAGGGCGTCTCCGTCGAGGGTGGTGCTTTTCCTCCGGGGCGTCGACGACCCGGTATGGAGTACCGCAAACTCGGCTCGACGGGCACCAGCGTCTCCGCGCTCTGTTTCGGGACGTGGCGCTTCGGGAAGCGAACGGGCGACGTGCTCGAGACCGATCGGGAGGAGGCTCACGCGCTGCTCGACGCGGCCGCCGAGCGCGGGATCAACTTCCTCGACACGGCGAACGTCTACGGCGATCCCGACGGCACCAGCGAGACGTGGATCGGCGAGTGGCTAGAGGACCGGGACCGCGAGGACTACGTCCTCGCCTCGAAAGTGTACTTCCCCTTCGACGGACAGGGCGAGGCCGGGCCGAACGACAGCGGGCTGGGTCGCAAGCACATCCGGGCCCAGATCGAGGGCACGCTCGATCGGCTGGGAACGGACTACCTCGACCTGTACTACATCCATCGCTTCGACGAGGCGACGCCCATCGCCGAGACGCTCTCGACGCTCGACGTCCTCGTCCGGAAAGGCAAGGTCAACCACCTCGGCGCGAGCACGATGGCCGCGTGGCAGCTGACGAAGGCGCTCTGGGAGTCCGATGTCCACGACTGGGAGCGCTTCGAGGTCACCCAACCCATGTTCCACGCCGCCGGCGAGGGCGTCGCCGACTACCTCGATCTGTGTGCCGATCAGGGCCTCGCGGTGTGTCCCTACTCGCCGCTCGCCGGAGGGTTCCTGACGGGCAAGTACGAGCGTGCCGACCCTGACGACCCCACGCAGGTCGAGGCTCCCGACGGCTCCCGGGGCAGCTTCGACGACGTGTTCGGCGACTACTACGCCTCCGAGCGGGGCTGGCGCGTCCTCGACGCCGTTCGGGAAACCGCCGACGAGGAGGATGCCACGCCAGCGCAGGTCGCGCTCCGGTGGCTGATGGACCGGGAGGAGTGTACGTGTGTGCCGATCGTCGGCGCACGCACCGTCGAACAGCTCGACGAGAACGCCGGGGCCGCCGACGTGAGCCTCGACGACGGCCAGCACGGCCGGATCACCGACGCGCGCGCCGAAGACGGCGAGCGCTGAGGGCCGGCCGGATCGCCGGTCGACGGCGAGCGACTCCGGTTCGTCGACCGCGCTCCCCCGTTTCCCTTCAGACGACCTCACGGTCGCGCAGGAGGTCACAGCCGACGTGAACCGCGAGGACCGCGGTCGTGAAGACGGCGACACGGGTTCGTCGCGCCGCGAGACAGAGGAGGGCGAGGGCGACGGTGAGGGCGGCGTGGCTGCGGAGCCGCGCGGTCGCCATCGGCGGGGCGTCCGCAAAGATCCACCCCTGATTGCCGAGGACGGCCGCGCGAGGCTCGGCGAGGACCGCTCGCAGGGAGTGCCACGAGCCGGTCTTCAGCCGCGCGACGACGAAGTGATCGAGGTCGACGGCGACGCTCAGTATCGTCCCGAACGCCCAGAGGGCGAGCTTCGGCGGGCGGGCCGCGTGACGGAACAGGACCCGGGTGGCGAACCCCGACGTGAGAGCGCCGACGAGCGCGTGTTCGGTCGAGCGCACGCTCGCCGGTAGATGGGACGGGGCCTTCGCTGCTCCGATTCGACCGGGAGAGCGACGGTGTAGAGGGCGCGAATCGCGGGTGTCGGACTGGATGCCGTCTCAAGGGACCGTGGGCGTCGGGCTGACACGGATCGAGGGTAGAGCGCCGGGCCGAGCGAACGCGACACGAACCGCACGAGCGCCGATGCACACGAGAGACCGCCACCGCACCGCAACCGCCACATACAGCCCACGATCCTCCCCAACCGACTCGCTCCGCTCGGGCCACCGCACCGCGACGGCAGCAGCCCTCGCGTCACTCGTCACTCGCGCGAGCGTTGCGCGCCGGCGGAGCGGCGCGCGGTCCGCGCGCCGACCGCATCGGCCGCAGCGATGTTGTGGTAGGTGATTACTGGCCGACGAAAGGGCGGGCGAGGGGCTGAAGGGGCTGGCGTTCACGGGCGCTGGCGCCCGTGAGCTCGGGAGAGCAAGCTCTCCCGGTGCTCGGCGAACCCCGGCGTTCGAAGTCGCTCCGCGATTTTCGGGCCGATCAGAGATCGTCGGTTTCCGATGACGACGCGAGGACCGCAGGCGACGCCGAGGACCCAGCGAGCCGCGGGCAGCACGGACCGGAGGTCCCGCGGCCATGGAGCGGGCAGCGCCCGCGAGCAGAAGTCGAGACCGTCGGGGCTTTCCTGATCGTTTCCGTCATCGAACTCGCCGAGTCGCTCGACTAAACACGGCCGACCGCACCGATCACGCGGCCGCCGCCCGATCACCGCGACCGAACGGCCGCCAGTAGAGCAGTCCGACCGTGAGCACGAACACGGCGGTCGAGAGGCCGTAGGACTGGCTCATCACGGCCCCGGCGGCGGCCCCGCCGCCGAGCGTGCCGCCGACGAGCGTGGCGAGCACGGGCCACGTGCAGCTCACACACGAGAGGAGCCCGAGCGCGCCGCCGACGGCCGAGTGCGCCGCGTCGAGGGCCGTGGTGTAGACGAGATACGCGAGCGCGAGATAGCCCACCAGCTTGAAAGGAAGCAGCGCCAGTCGGATCGTCTCGCCGCCGTAGATCAGCGCCGGGCCGAACCCCGGCGGGAGCGTGGCGATCCGCAGGCCCGTCGCGAGCTCGCCCAGTCCCGGCCCCACCAGCCCGCCGGCGTAGGCGAGCACGAGGAAGTAGCCGGCGGCGAGCGCGCCCGTGACCGTCCGTCGGCGGCGGGAACTCGCGCTCGCCGAACCGCCGGCCCCGGTGGCCCGATGGGTGCGAACGACGGCCCAGATCCCGACGTTGATCCAGACGAACGGGTAGACGTAGTACCGAATCTCGGCCGGCGTGACGTCCGGCCGGGCGAGGTAGGCGAGCGTGAGCAGCAGTTCGGTATGTATCAGCACGGTCCCCCAGACGAGGGTCCTGCGGGCGGGTCGAAGGCGGGACAGCCGGGAGCGTTCGAGGGTGCTCATAGGAGGAGCGCGTCGACCACCACGGCGACCAGTACCGTGCCGAGGTAGGCGTTCGAGGCGTGGAAGGCACGGAACGCTGCCGCTTCGGTTCGCTCGTGGTGGAGCCTGACGACCGCCCAGAGGAACACCGCCCCGAGGGTCACGGTCGCGGCGGCGTAGGGCCACCCGAGGTCGGTCAGGGCCGCGAGCGCGCTCGCGGCCAGTAGCGTCGCCCCGAGATACCAGAGGACGTGCTTTCGGGTGACCGCTTCCCCGCGGACGACGGGGAGCATCGGAAAGCCACCGCGCTCGTAGTCGGCCTTGTGCGCGAGCGCGAGGTTGTAGAAGTGCGCGGGCGTCCACAGGAAGATCACGCCAGCGAGCGCGAGCCCGGGCACGCCGACCCTCCCCGTGACGGCGACCCACCCGATGAGCGCCGGGAGCGCGCCCGCTGCGCCCCCCAACACCGTGTTCTGGACCGTGTGGGGCTTCAACAGGAGGGTGTAGACCACGCTGTAAAAGAGGATGGCCGCGAGCCCGAGCGCCGCCGCCAGGACGTTGATCGTGAGGAAGGCGGCGAGCGAGGCTGTGCCCAGAAGGACGCCGAAGGCGACGGCGTTGGGCACGGGTACCTCGTGGGTTGCGAGCGGCCGATCGGCGGTGCGGGCCATCCGCCGGTCGGCGTCGCGCTCGAGGACGTGGTTGAAGGTCCCGCTCGCGCCGATGGCGAGCACGCCCCCCGAAAGGGTGGCGACCACGGTCCGTGCGTCGAGCGCGGGGCCGGCCGCGAGCGCCATCCCGGCGGCCGCAACGAGACAGAGCAGCCACATCAGCCGGGGCTTCGTCAGGCGCGCGTAGACCCCGGCGACGGCCCGCACGCGGGCGAGTGGACCACGCGTCGGCTCCGCCGACGGACGGGCGGCCGCCGGTGCTGCCGGGGGATCCGAGGCCACGGAAGTCGCCGGGATCGGACCGTCGGCGTCGGCGTCGCCGTGCTCGCCCACGCTCGCGGCGTCGCCCACACCGGCGGTCTCGGCTTCGAGCTGCCACGCGAGCGCGCCGACGAGCGCGGCGAAGATGCCCATGCCACAGAGCAGGTGGGCGGTCGAAACCGTGCTCCCGGGATCCGTGGCGGCCAGCGCGCCGAGACCGACCTGCACCGGATAGAGAACGAGCGCGAGCGCGAGCGCGGTCCGGACCCGCCGGGAGGTGCCGGCACGCCACGCTACGATCGTGACGAGAACCACGAGCGCCCCCACTGCGGCGGCGACGAGGCGGTGGCCCCACGCGACCGCCAGCCGGGGATCGGCGAGCGCGTCGGTCGAACAGGCCGGCCACGTCGGGCAGGCGGCCGCGGCGTCGGCGAGCGCGGTCGTCGCCCCGAGGACGATCAGCAGGTACGCACCGGTGGCCGCGACGGCGAGCAGCGTCGTGAGCCGAGGGGGACGACGGGAACTGACTGTGGTCACGGCCGGAATTCGGTGTGCATACCTTGGCTACGGGCGCACTTAGACCCCCTGCTTCCGGCCGCCGCCCCCGAAGTCAGCAGATACTTAGGCCGCGCGATCCGAGTGCAGATCGATGCAACGGACACGCGTCGGCGCGCTCGCCGCCCTCCTCGCGGCGCTCGTGGCCCTCGCCGTCGAGCCGGTCGCGGCCCAGTCGATCAACAAGGAACTGATCGACAGCCTCAACTTCAAGCTCCTGTACGTCGCCATTCCGATCACGCTGCTCGTCGAAGTGATCCTGATCTACACGGTCTGGAGCTACCGGGACAACGACGACCCCAAGCCGACCCGGGAGAACCGCCGCCTGGAGATCACGTGGACGGTCGCCACCGCGATCATCCTCCTTTTCGTCGGGCTCGCGGCGTTCGTCGTGCTCGGCAGCCCCTACATCTCCCCGACCGCGGCCAACGCCGCCGGCGCGGAGCAGCCGGCGACGGCGGGCAACGGAACCGGCATCGAAGCATCCGTCGTCGACGAAGACCTCCCGGGCGCGATCGCGCCGCCAGAGAGCGCGAACGCCACCGAGATCGACGTCCGGGCCTTCCAGTGGGGCTGGAACTTCACGTACGCCGAGGAGGGCGTCAGCTCCGGGAACACGCTCGCGCTCCCGGCGAACGAAACCGTGTACCTCCACGTCCACTCCGACGAGGTGCTCCACGCGGTCCACGTCCCGGCGCTCGGGCTAAAGCAGGACGCCTTCCCGGGCCACTACAACACCATCCTGACCAACGCCACCGAGACGGGCACCTACCAGCTCTACTGTGCGGAGTTCTGTGGGGCGGGCCACTCCGCGATGCTGGCGAACGTCACCGTAATGGAACAGGACGCCTATCAGGACTGGCTCGACCAGCAGGGTGGCGGCAGCGCTTCGGGCGGCAACGCCTCGGAGGCGGCCTCGGGCAACGCCTCGAACGCCACGAACCCCGCGGAAACGCTACCCGACAAGGAGAACAGCTCCAGCAGCAACGGGTCGTCGACCACCACCGGCTCCGCCGCACGCCGCGTCGTCGGCTGAGAGCGCACGGGACACCCGACCGTCACGGTTGTCCGCTCCGCCGCCGTCCGGGCGAACGGTCGCTCGCGGCGACGACGCCCGGAAACGACAGCAGAGCCGGGAGGGCTAGGGAAAGACCGAACGCCGGCTGTGCGTCGATCCCACCTGCTCGTCCGCGAGCCGGTACGCTTGTTATCCCCGACTGCGAGCCGGGAGCATGAACCTCCCGTCGCCGACCACCACGCAAGGGGCCTTCCAGTACCTGCTCGCGATCATCCTCCTCATCGCGCTCGCCGCCGGCCTCGTTCTCGCAGCCGGGTACTTCAACCTCGTGTAGCGGCCACGGCCGTGGCCGGCCACCCGGAAGCTGCAGGGCCGGATCCACAGCGCGACCGATCGCGGAGAGGCCGGGGGCCGGTCGCAGCCGCGTCGGGAGAAGGGCCCGCCACGGGATCCGA
The DNA here is from genome assembly GCA_003021045.1 of Halobacteriales archaeon QS_4_69_34. Taxonomy (GTDB): domain Archaea; phylum Halobacteriota; class Halobacteria; order Halobacteriales; family Halococcaceae; genus PXRN01. The sequence continues at coordinate 10,395 of PXRN01000006.1, forward strand.
GAGAAGAGCGCGGAGCCGTGACACGCTACGACGCGGTCTCGTCTGCGCCCGGGCGGGGAGAGCGCGGCCGCGAACCGTCAGAACTCGACCGACGCGCCGACGTAGAGCGAGACGACGAGCAGGATCCAGACCGCGTCGACGAAGTGCCAGTACATCGCCACCGTCGTCACCGACGTGTCGCGGGCATCGGAGTACTGACCCAGTAGTGCGCGCACGAAGATAATGCCGATCAGCACGACGCCGAGGACGACGTGGAGGCCGTGCAGGCCGGTGAGCCCGAAGAACGCGCTCCCGTAGACCCCCTCGGCGAGGGTGAACCCCTCCTCGACGACGAACAGGTAGTACTCGTAGACCTGCCCGGCGACGAACACCAGTCCGAGGGCGAACGTGAGCCCGAGCAGGCCCAGAAACTGCCGGCGGTTGCCGCCGTGGAGGCCGGTGTGTGCGAAGTGGAAGGTGACGCTGCTGGCGACGAGGATGGCGGTGTTCACGAGGACGAGCGTCGAGAGCACGTGGGGCAGCTCGGCGGCCGGCCACACGGGGCTGACCCGGATGAAGAAGTAGTAGACGAAGCCCGCGGCGAAGGTCGAGACGTCCGTGGCGAGAAACAGCAGCATGGCGAAGCTGAGCGTCCCCGAGCTCTTCTCGTCGGCGTCGCGCGACCAGAAGCCCGTGACGAAGGCGTGATAGAGCCAGCCGTAGAGGCCGGCGAGAAACAGGAAGACGCTTCCCACGACGGCGGCCGGCCCGGCTACCGGCGGGACCACGGGGCTGTCGCCCCGGCTCAGCAGGAAGAGCGCGGCGGCGACGTAGATGCCCGCCGCGCCGATCGCGGTGACGAACGGCCAGTAACTCGCCTCGCCGAACCCCCGCGGCCAGTCCTCGACGGCCGGGAGGTGGTGGCCGTGCTCCTCCGCCGTGTCGTCCGCTGTACCCATGCCACCCGGTTCGGACCGATCGATCAAAAGGCTCCCGACTGGCGGCGACCACCGTCGCCGAGCAACACCGTCGCCGGCGGCGAAACGTCGGTAGCGAGGCCGCGAGTCGGAAGGCACAGGTCCACTCACTGCGTAGGCGACGGACGTGTCCACCGAGACGGACCCCATCCCGGAAACTGACGCCGCTTCCGACGGCTCGGTCGCCTGTGTCCGGTGCGGTCGCCGGTTCGTCCGCGCGGAGCTGCTCGCGCTCCATCGGGGGCTCGACCACTTCGAATCGCTCGACGCGGCCGAGCGCGAAGCGTTCGCGGCCGCCCGCACGGACGAGCGCGAGGCGCTCCGGCTGTTCCGGCTCAAGGCACTGTTCGCGCTCGTCGTGCTGTACTTCGGGCTCCTGCTCGTCTACGCGTTCGTCGGCTGAGCGTCGCCGGAAGACTCGTGTCGAACGCAGTTTCTCCGCCTCCCCTTCCTCTCTTAGTCCGCGCGAGCAGCGACCGGCGGACGCCGGCGGAGCCGCCGGAACGGCGGAGCGGGAGGAGACGACGGCTACGCCGATCGAAGCCCGTAGTGGCCCGGCTCGTCGTCGCGCTCCGGGTCGGCGAAACAGAGCGCGTCGGCGTTGAAGAGCACCCACGGGATCGCCCAGTCCAACAGCACGTCTTCGGTTTCGACGTCGAGCTCGGCGTCGGGATCGAGCCCCTGGAGCAGCCGCGCGATCTCGTAGACCGTGTACATCGCCTCGGGATCGAGCACTGCCGAGGGATCGCGGAACTCCAGCGGACGCAGCTGTTCGAAGGAGGCCTTTGATCGAGGCACGGGAACTCCTCGACGCCCGCCAGTTAAGTCCCCGGCGACCCACCCCGGGCCCCGCCCACAGCGACGGACGACCGCCAGATGGGGACGAGCAGCGACGGCGGGGCATTCGCGCTTACCGAAAGCGCCGACGGCGAAACCGGCCGACGGAACGGAACGGAACGGAACGACGCGTGTGGCTGCTCTCGATGGTCGTCGGGAACGTCGATCCCGCTCCAGGCCCCGCCGTCCCGTCGTATGAAGCCGTACCGAACCACGCGATGGTCTTCCATGGCAGCAGAAGTAACCACTATGTGTGTGGGGCCGTGACCCCGACCACGACGGACCGCGGCGCGGTGACGCCCTGCGGACGCCGTGAGCACGTCATGACACAGTCAGCCTGGATGCGGCCGACCGACGAGACGATCATCGAGTTCCTGCGGACCGAAGGCCCCGAGAGCGCGCCCTTCGTCGCGGCCCGCACCGGGACGTACCTGCAGTACGTCGAGCGGCGGTGTGGGGCGCTCGTCGACCGCGGAGTGCTCCGTCGGGTCGACGGCCAGCGTTACGCACCCACCGAGCGCGCCGCACAGTCAGAGGAGGGATGCGCTACCGACCCCGCCGGATGCGGCCCGGTCGGTGCCGACTGACCGGCGCGCCGGGCGCCGAGCGCCGGACCGCGACCCCGGCGCCGACATGGCCGTAGTCGCGACGTCGACGAGGGACGTGGACGCGTCGCTGGCCGGCGCTCGCGTCAAAAAACGTGGTCGCGGGAGCTACTCGTGCTTCGAGACGGTCTTCTCGTACTGCTCGGCGGCGTTCTCCCAGTCGACGACCTCGAAGAAGGCGTCGACGAAGCTGCCCCGATCCGGGCCGTAGTCGTAGTAGTAGGAGTGCTCCCAGACGTCGAGCGCGAGCACCGGGTGAGCGCCCCAGAGCGCGCCGCCGTCGTGTTCGTCGACCGCGAGGTTCCGAAGCTGCTTGGCCACCGGGTCGTAGACCAGCAGCGCCCAGCCGCTGGCGGCCGAGGCCGCGGCCTCGAACTCGCCCTTCCAGCCCTCGTAGGAGCCGAAGTCCTGCTCGATGCGGTCGGCCAGCTCGCCCGACGGCTCGCCGCCGCCGTTCGGGCTCATGTTCTGCCAGAACAGGGTGTGGAGGTAGTGTCCACAGCCGTTGTGGGTGACGTCCGAGAGCGCACCCCCCGTCGAGGAGTAGTCGCCCGTAGAGCGGTTCTCCGCGAGCGTCTCCTCGGCGCTGTTCAGCCCGTTGACATACCCCTGGTGGTGAGTGTCGTGGTGCCAGTTGAGCACCTGCTCGGAGATGTGCGGTTCGAGCGCGTCGTAGTCGTACGGTAGCGGCGGCAGTTCGGCGTTGGATTGTTCGGCCATAGTTGTCCCCTCCGACCGTCCATGTGGCCGCGGCGGCTGTTAAAGGTTGATGTAGCGGTGCTATCACGGCCCACGGGCCGTCCGGCGACGGCGGACTGTCGGTCCGTCGGCGTTCGCGTCCCCGGCCCCCATCGTCGGTGTCGCTCCTCGATCCGTCCCCGTCGCCGTCTCCTACCGTCGGTCGAAGAGACTGCAGAGCGCTCACGGAGGGTCGGTCGTCCCCGCCGATTCGCTGTCGTTGCGTCTCCACGAACCTCTGACCGACGGCATCAGCCATCGCTCTCGCCGCGCGCCCGCTCGAACATCGCGAGGGCCCGCTCGCGGCGCTCGGCGTGCTCGACGATCGGCGCGGGGTACGCCGGGGCGACCGCCTCGCGTTCCTCACTACCGAGTTCGTGCCACCCGTGGATCCGCTCGGGATCGACACCCCGGAGTTCGGGGACGTACTCGGTGATGTACTCGGCGTCGGGATCGTAGTCGGCTCCCTGGGTCATCGGATTGAAGATCCGGAAGTAGGGCTGGGCGTCCGTGCCCGTCGAGGCGGCCCACTGCCAGCCGCCGTTGTCGTTGCCGGTGTCGTGGTCGACGAGCTTCTCGCGAAACCAGTCGTAGCCCACACGCCAGTCGGCCAGCAGGTCTTTCGTCAGGAAGGAGGCGACGATCATCCGCACGCGGTTGTGCATGTACGACTCCGCGCGGAGCTGGCGCATCCCCGCGTCGACGATCGGATAGCCCGTCTCGCCGGCCTTCCAGGCGCCGAGTTCGTCCGCGCTGTCTCGCCAGTCGATCGGGTTCTCGTACTGCTTGAAGTTCTCGGCCACGACGCCGGGATTGTAGTAGAGGACGTGCGTGTAGAACTCCCGCCACGCGAGCTGGAGCTGGAACGCCTCGACGGACTCGCGCTCGGCCTCCCCGTCGGCGTCGTCCATCGCTTCGGCGACCCGCGCCGAGACCTCCCGGATGCCGATCGTGCCGTACTTCAGGTCGACCGAGAGCCGGGAAGTGCACTCCTCGGCGGGGTAGTCGCGCCGCTCGCCGTAGCGGTAGATGTCGCCCTCACAGAACGATTCGAGCCGATCGCGCGCGGCCTCGGTCCCCGCCTCCGGGATCGCGCCCTCGGGCTCCTCGAACCCGAGGTCGTCGAGCGTCGGCAGCGCGCCGTCCGCGCCGGTGGGGGCAGCCTCCGATTTCCCGGCGTCCGCCATCGCGTCCGCGTCGACGAGCGTGTCGGCCCCTGGCGCGGGGTACGGATCGGCCTTCTCGCGGTCGAGCCACTTCTTCCCGAAGTGGGTGAACACCGAGTAGGGGTCGCCGTCGTTGGTGGTGATCGTCCCCGGCTCGTGGTGGACGGCGTCGTGGTGGCCCTCGTGGTCGATCCCCCCGTCGTCGAGCGTCTCGCGCACGCGCTCGTCGCGCTCTCCGGCGAGTCCCGAGTAGTCGTAGTCGTAGACGACGCTCTCCGCGCCGTGGGCGTCGGCGATTGCGGGGAGCAGTTCGGCGGGGTCGCCGCGGGCTACGAGGAGGTCGCTTCCCCGCTCGCGGTAGGACGCCCCGAGTGCGTCGAGCGCGTCGAGCAGGAACGCGACGCGGGGCGGGGCGGCGTGTTCGAGAACGTCGGGATCGAGGACGAAGACCGGAAGAACCGGGCCGTCGTCGGCCGCCGCGGCGAGCCCACGATCGTCGCTCGCCCGGAGGTCCCGCCGGTGCCAGTGAAGCCACATACCGCCCGAAAGGACGAGACGCTCGTAAGTCACCGTGAGTCGGCAACCGGCGACGGCCACCGGCCGGCGGACGCGACGGCGGTCGACGATACCGCTCGCCGGACCGACCCTCCCGGCGGACCCCCTCGCTCCGTACCGGCGTGACGCCCGCGGTGGAGGGGAGCGAGCCGTTCGTCGAGAACGACCGCGGGCGGCCACAGCGCTCGAAGCGACGCACAGGTTTATGTAGACCGTGTCCGATGGTAGGTCGTAACGATGGATGGCGACGACAGCGAGCACGCCGACGACGCGACGAGCGAAACGAGGAGCCGACGGACGGCGGCGAGCGGGACCGACCGCCGCGCCGACCGGCGAGCCTTCCTGAAGGCGACGGGGGGCGTCGCGGTCGGCGCGGCGGTCGCCGGCTGCATCAGCGGCGGAGGCGGCGACGGCGGTGACGGCGGTGACGGCGACAGCGGCGACGGCGGAGGCGGCGAGGACGCGGCCACCGGGACGAGCAGCGGCGGCAACACTACCGGCACCGCCGGTGGGAACGTCGGCGAGACGATCACGATCGGCGCGATGGGGCCGGCCGACGCCCCGCAGGGGATATCGATCCTCAACAGCGCGGAGCTCGCCGCCAGCGAGATCAACGCCGACGGGGGGATCGCCGGCGCGGAAGTGGAAGTCGTCACCAAGGACACCAAGGACGACCCGGGCACCGCACGATCGGGCTATCAGGAGCTCACCACGGGCGAGAACGTCACCGCGACGGTCGGCATCTTCGGCAGCGAACAGCTGCTCGCCATCATGGACACGATGGCCCAGCAGGAATCGCCCTTCCTCGGGGCCGGGGCGGCCACCCCCGAGGCGACCCGGCGGGTCAAGGATAACTACGAGAAATACAAGTACCTCTTCCGGGTTGGACCCCCGAACTCGACGTTTCTCGCCGAGAGCCTCGTCGAGTTCGGCGGGGACATGTTCGAGTCGATGGGCTGGTCGACGATCGGCCTCGTCGCCGAGGACTTCAAGTGGACCGAACCGGTCACGGAGATTTTAGAGAACGATCTGGCGAGCGAGACCGGCATCGAGGTGGCCTACAACGAGCGCATCTCCGAGGGCACCGAGGACTGGACGCCGATCTACGACGAGCTCCAGAGCAGCGGGGTCGACGGGGCGTTCGTCCAGCTCGCCCACATCGGGACGAGCTCGCTCGTCTCGTGGGCCAAACAGGCCCGCGAGTTCGGCTACGGCGGCATCCACGTGCCCGATCAGTTCCCCTCCTTCTATGCCTCCACCGAGGGCGCGGCGCGCTACACGTTCAGCCAGACGACCGCGACGCCCACCTCCGAGCTCACCGAGAAGACCAAACCCTACGCCGAGGCCTACGATCAGGAGTACGACGGCTTCCCGGTCTACAGCGGGTACAGCACCTACGACGCGGTGTACATGCTAAAGCAGGCGATCGAGTCCGCGGGCTCGACGAACGCCGACGACATCGTCTCCGAGCTCGAAGGGGCCTCCTACACCGGAACGTCCGGCACGATCGAGTTCTACGGACAGAACGAGGAGTTCCCCCACGACGTGAAGTACGGCCCCGAGTTCGTCCAGGGGGTGTACTTCCAGTGGCAGGTCGACGAGGAGGGCAACGGCGTCCAAGAGGTGATCTGGCCCGAGGACCTCGCAACCGCCGAGTACCAGCCGCCGGAGCGATAGCTGCGAACGGAACGCGGCTGGCCCCGCCGCGCCCGGACAGCCGGCAGTCAGCCCCATCCGGCGCGGGACGACGTCCACGGACGACCCAATGTACGACATACCGACACACTGGGATACGGCGACGGGAGAACCGGAGACTAACACATGGTCGAGCTAGTTTCGCTCACGATCAACGTACTGTTGCTCGGCGCGCTCTACTCGCTCGTGGCTATCGGCTTTACGCTGATCTTCGGCGTCGGCGGCGTCCTCAACCTCGCCCACGGCGCGCTCCTGACGGTGGGGGCCTACACCGCCTACTACCTCACACAGTTCGGGACGAGCATCTGGGTGGGGGCACTCGGCGCGCTCCTCGTGCCGGCGATCGTCAGCATCGCCCTCTACGCCGGCCTCATCCATCGGGTGCGCGGGAATCCCGTGACGGTGCTCATCCTCACGCTCGTGGTGGGACTGATCGTCGAGCAGATCGTCCTCGTGCTCACGGGCACGGAGCCGCTCGTGGTTTCCAATCTCATCGAAGGCCGGACGACGGTCGTCGGCGACAGCGTGAGCAACAACCGGGTCACGGCGTTCGCCCTCTCGTGGGTGCTCATCGGGGCGCTGTTCGCGTTCGTCAACTACACCCCTACCGGAAAGGCGATCCTCGCCACCAGCATGAGCGAGCGCGGCGCGGCGGTGGTCGGCATCGACAGCAACCGGATGTACGTCTACACGTGGGCGCTCGCCGGCGCGCTCGCGGGCATCGCCGGGCTCTTCCTGGCGTCCTTTCAGACCGCGAACCCGTTCATGGGGCGCTCGCCGCTGCTGCTCTCCTTTGCGATCGTCGTCCTCGGCGGGCTGGGATCGATCCGGGGCAGCGTCGTCGGCGCGTACCTCATCAGTTTCCTCGATCAGATCACGGTGACGATGATCAGCACCAGACTAAGCGGCGTGTCCGCACTGGTAGTGCTCGTGCTCGTCCTGCTAGTCAAACCCGAGGGCCTGTTCGGCCGGGAGTACACCCACTGATGGCTGGTGACGCCACCGAGCGGACCGAAGGGACGGAGGGAGCCGACGCGGATCGATCCACCCGGGAGACCGGGACGGAGGCGACGACCGAGGTGGCCGGGCTATCGCCCTCGTTGCGCCACCTCTTCGGTCTCGCCGGGCTCGCCGTGCTCGCGCTCGCACCGCTCGCGACGACGGGCATCACCCTCCTCAAGCTCGCCGGCGCGCTCTTCTTCGCGGTGTTCGTGATGAGCTGGGACGTCGTCTCGGGCTACACCGGCGAGATCAGCTTCGGTCACGCGCTCTTTTTCGGAACGGGAGGCTACACGAGCGGGATGCTCGGCCTCCACCTCGGGGTCGATCCGCTGCTGTCGATCCCGCTGGGCGGGCTCGCGGCAGCGGTCATGGGTCTGCTCATCGGCGTGCCCTCCCTCCGGCTCCAGGGGCCCTACTTCGCGCTCATCACGCTGGTGACGCCGGTGATCCTGCTCAGCGTCTTTCGGTTCTTCCCGGGCCTCACCGGCGGCGAACTCGGTCTCGTGAGCGTCGGTTCGATCGCCACGCTCACGATCGACCCGCTGGAGAACTACTACATCGCGTTCGGCCTGTTCGTGTCCACGCTCGCGGTGTTCCTCGCGGTGACGCGTTCGGATATCGGCAACGTGCTCACCGCGATCCGGGAGGACGAGGACACGGTCGCGGCCTCGGGATTCAACCCGGCGAAGTTCAAGGTGTTCGCGTTCGTGCTCAGCGGTGCGGTCGGCGGCTGCGCCGGTGCGTTGTTCGCCCACAGTGCGGTCGGCAGCGCCACGCCGAGCGAGCTGCTCTCGCTGACGGTGAGCATCGAGGTCATCGTCGCGGCCGTCCTCGGCGGGATCGGCACCATCACCGGCGCAGCCGTCGGTGGGCTCTTCTTTTTTCTGTTGCGTGACGTCCTCAGGAACGTGGAGACGATCGTGCTCCCGATGCCGTTCGGCGACCTCCTGTCGGGCGTGCCGACGACGATCGAGATCGACCTCCTGGTCCCGGTCCTGGACAAGCCCGTCGCGGAGCTGGACTTCCTCGTTTTCCTCCTGATCACGCTCGCGTTCCTCTTTTTCCTCCCCGAGGGGATCGTCGCCCGGCTGGTCGCGCTCGGTCGCCGGACGCAGGGGCGACTCTCCGGCGACCGAGACGGACCGGTGGCCGACGGCGGCCGTGTCAGGAAGCGACGCGACACCGGAGCGCGAGCATCCGAGAGCCCGCTCGAACGGATCACCGAACGCTACCGCACAGTACTGGACGGGCTGTTCGGCCACGACCGACGGCAGTGACGAGCGAGGGAAAACGAGCCGTCGGGCGGCAGAGTCAAGTCGCGGCCGCCGAATGGAACGACGAATCATGAGCGAAGACGCAGTACTCCTCGAGGTCGAGGACGAGGTCGCCACGGTGACGCTGAACCGACCGGACACGCGCAACGCCCTCTCGGCGGAGATCGCCGACGGGCTCGTCGACGCCTTCGGGGACGCGGGCGACAGCGACGCCCGCGCGGTCGTCGTCGAGGGCGCGGGCGGGGCGTTCTCGGCGGGCGGGGACGTCAACGCGATGGCCGAGCGCATGGCCGGCGAGATCTCGCTCGCCGAGGCAGTCTACCAGATCAACGACGTGCTCGGGAGCGCGATGGCACGGGTCGCGGAGTGTCCCCTGCCCACTATTGCGAAGGTCGACGGGCCGGCCTTCGGCGCGGGCGCGAACCTCGCGGTCGCCTGTGACGTCCAGCTTGCGAGCGCGGACGCGAAGATCAGCTTCGGCTTCCGGCAAGTGGGACTGGGGGTCGACACCGGCACCTCCTACTTCCTGCCCCGGATCGTCGGCGAGAACGTCGCCAAGGAGCTCGTGTTCACCGGCGAGCTCCTCGATGCCGAGAAGGCCGCAGAGCTGGGCCTGTTCAACCACGTCTACCCGGCCGCGGAGTTCGAGGAACTCGCCGGGGAATTCGTCGAGCAGATCGCCACCGGCCCGACGATCGCGCTGCGCAACTCCAAGCGGCTCATCCAGCAGGGCCTCGACAGCTCGCTGGCGGAGGCGATGGCCGACGAGGCCGCCGCTCAGGCCGCCGTGTTCGAGTCCCACGACCACGAGGAGGGCGCGACGGCGTTCATGGAGGGGCGGCGGCCGGAGTTCGAGGGCCGATAGCGGCCGAACCGACGGACGGTCCGGTCGGTGGGTCGACCGGTCGACGGGAGCGCGAGCGGCTCCCGCGCGCCGGCGGGTGTGTCGACGAGAGGGCTCGATGCCGGCCGGAGCCAGCCCACGACGGGGAGTCGAGCCGGCGACACAGCACTGCGCCTACACGAAAGTACATCTCCCTGGGCGTCGAGAGTCATGTATGGCGTTCCAGCTATCGGCCGAACACGAGGCCGTCCGGCGGGCCGTCCGCGAGTTCGGCGAGGCGGAGATCGAACCGGTCGCACGCGAGCACGACGAAACGGGCGCGTATCCCGAGGAGCTCCGCCGGCTCGCCGCGGAGTACGACTTCGTCGCGCCGAACATCCCCGAGGCTTACGGCGGCGCGGGGATGGACACGCTTGCGACGACGGTCGTCACCGAGGAGCTCTGGCGGGCGGATCCGGGCATCGGGAGCGCGGTCGGCAGCGCGGGCTTTGGCACGTCGATGCTGATCGAGTACGGCGAGGAGTGGATGAAAGAGGAGTGGCTGCCACCCATCGCAGCGGGCGAGGCCGCCTCGGCGAGCGCCATCTCCGAGCCCGCCCATGGCTCGAACGTGGCCGGCATCGAGACCAGCGCCGAGCGCGAGGACGGGGAGTGGGTGATCGACGGCACCAAGACGTGGATCACCAACGGCACGGTCGCCGACGTCGCCATCGTGATGGCAAAGACCGATCCCGGTGCGGGCCATCGGGGGATCACGGCCTTTCTCGTTCCCACCGACACCCCCGGTTTCGAAGCCGAGAAGATCGACAACAAACTCGGCATCCACGCCTCCGACCTCGCCACGCTCTATCTCGACGGCGTGTGTGTCCCCGAGGACAACGTGGTCGGCGCGGTCGACGAGGGGTTCTACCAGCTGATGGACTTTTTCGCCAGCGGGCGGACCAGCGTTGCGGCCCAGGCGATCGGCGCGGCTCAGGGCGCGCTCGACGCGGCCACCGAGTACGCCGGCGAGCGCGAGCAGTCCGGCCAGCCCATCGGCGAGTTCCAGGCGATCCGGCACAAGCTCGCCGAGATGGCGACGAACGTTGAGGCGGCACGCTCGCTCGCCTACCGTGCGGCCGCCCACGTCGAAGCGGGCGAGGACGAACTCGCCACCCGGTTTGCGAGCATGGCGAAGCTGTTCGCGAGCGAACGCGCCGTCGACGTGGCCGACGAGGCCCTCCAGGTGTTCGGCGGCGCGGGCTACGTTACCGACCATCCCGCGGAGCGTTACTACCGCGACGCCCGCATCACGAAGATTTACGAGGGGACGAGCGAAATCCAAAAGAACATCATCGCCGACGGGCTGCTCTGAGCCATGGACCTCGAGACCTGGACCGACGGACAGGAGGGAGCCACCGTCACCGTGGACGGCCACGAGCTCGGCATGGCCTACCGGGACGACGGCCCCGACGGCGCGAGCACCGGGGAGAACGGCGATGGGGAGGACACGCCCGTGGTCTTCCTGCACGGCATCCCGACGTGGTCGTTCCTCTGGCGCGAGGTCGCGCCCGCGATCGCCGCGGACCGGCGCGTGATCGTCCCCGACTTGGTGGGCTACGGCAACTCCGCCATGCACGACGGGTTCGATCGCTCGATCCGCGCTCAAGAAGAGGCGCTCGCCGACCTGCTCGACGGACTGGGACTCGATCGCGTCTCGATCGTCGCCCACGACATCGGCGGGGGCGTCGCGCTGCGCTACGCCGCGCACAACCCGGAGTCGGTCGAAGCGCTCGTGCTCTCGAACGCGGTCTGCTATGACTCGTGGCCGGTACAGTTCGTCTCCGATCTCGGCCTCCCCGACACGACCGAGACGCCGATCGAGGAGCTCGAAACCCAGGTGAGCGGGGCGTTCGAGCTCGGCGTCTACGCCGAGGAGGCCGATCCCGAGTTCGTCGAGGGACTGGCCGCGCCGTGGCTCTCGGCGGAGGGGCGCACCTCCCTCGCCCGGTGTGCGGTGGCGACGAACACGAATCACACCACGGAGATCGACTACGGGGAGATCGAGGCCGACCTCCTCTGTCTGTGGGGCGTCGAGGACTCCTTCCAGCCGATCGAGTACGGCGAGCGACTCGCCGCCGAGCTCGACGGCGAGCTGATCGGGCTGGAGGAGGCCTACCACTGGGTGGTCGAGGACCGCACCGAGGCCTACGTCGAGGAGCTCCGGGCGTTCCTCGGCGGCGCGTGACCGCCGGCGATTCGACCGTCACCGGAGTCGACGGCAGTCGTCGACTTCGCGGCAGTCGACGACCGCCGAGATCCGGCCCCCGCCCGGACCGGGGACCCGCACGACGCCCGCCATCGACCGAGAGCTCACGCCGGGACCGCGACCGGCCGCGCCGCCCTCTTTTCCCTCTAGTACCGTCGCGCGATCCCCACAAGTGTTATTAGCGAGCAGTCGAGTTACTCAGAAAGCGAGTAACCATGTCCATCGTCGTCACCGGGGCCGACGGCTACGTCGGGTGGCCGACGGCCCTCCGGATCGCGGACCGCGCCGACCAGCGGGTGCTCTGTGTCGACAACCTCGCCCGGCGCGGGTGGGTCGAGGAGGTCGGCGGCGTCAGCGCGACGCCGGTCACGAGCGTCGACGAGCGCATCGGGGCCGCCGAGGAGGCGCTGGGGCTCTCGAACCTCTCTTTCGTCGAGGGCGACCTCACCGAGCGCTCGTTCGTCGACGAGCTCTTGACCGTCCACGAGCCCGAAGCCATCGTCCACGCCGCGGCCCAGCCCAGCGCACCCTACTCACAGATCAACGGCGAGCGCGCCAACTACACCCAGCACAACAACATGCAGGCCACCCGGAACCTCGCGTTCAGCCTGCACGAACACGATCTCGACGAGACCCACCTGATCGAGACCACCACCACGGGGGTCTACGGTGCACCCGAGTTTCCGATCCCGGAGGGCGGCGCGATCATGGAGAGCGACGGCGAACGCGACGAGGTGCCCTTCCCCGCGATGGCGGGGAGCTGGTATCACCTCACCAAGAGCCACGACGCCGCGAACCTGCGGCTCGCCCACGCCCAGTTCGGGCTGCCGATCAGCGACGTGCGGACGGCCATCGTCTACGGTGCGGGCACCGCGGAGACCCGGGCCGACGAGCGCCTCGCCACGCGACTCGACTTCGATTACTACTTCGGCGTCGTCGCCAACCGCTTCTGTGCACAGGCCGTCGCGGGCTACCCGATGACCGTCTACGGACGGGGCGAGCAGCGCAAACCCTTCGTCGCCCTGGAGGACGCCGTCGAGGGGCTCGCTCGACTGGCGCTCGGCGATCCCGACGAGCGTCCCGGGGAGCACACCGTCTACAATCAGGTCACGCGGGCGATCAGCATCGTCGAGATCGCGGAGACGATCGCCGAGGTCGCGGGCGAGTACGACCTCGACGTCGCGGTCGAGCATTTCGAGAACCCCCGGGAAGAAGACGAGACCCACGAGATGGAGATCGCAAACGAGAAGTACGATTCGCTGATCGGCGGGCAGTCGGTCGAGTTCGCCGCCGGCGTGCGCGACACCCTCGACGCGATGACCGCCCGGAGCGAAGTCGTCACAGCCCACGAGGACCGCTTCCTGCCGGGCGTGCTCGAAGACGGGGGGCAGGCGGAGTAGCGTGGACGTCCTCGTGACCGGCGGCTGCGGGTACATCGGGAGCGTACTCGTTCCCCTCTTGCAGACCGACGAGCGCGTCGACGGGGTGTCGGTGCTCGACGACTGCTCGACCGGGTCGCCCCGGCGGCTGATGGACGCGCGCGTCGGCGAGCTCGACTTTCACGACGGGGACGTCCGCGAGTACGGCGACGTCGAGCGCGCGCTCGGTGGCGCTGACGCGGTGATCCACCTCGCGGCGATCACTGGCGCGGACAGCACCCACGACCGGCGCGAGGCAACCTACCGGACCAACCGCGGGGGCACCGAGAACGTCCTGACCGCGGCGAACGAGCACGGCGTCGAGCGAGTGGTACTCGCCTCCTCGTGCAACGTCTACGGGCGCGCGGGCGGCACCGATGTCGACGAGAGCGTCGCGCCCGATCCGCTGAATCCCTACGCCGAGACGAAGCTCGAAGCCGAGAAACTGCTCGCCGAGCACGCCGAGCGGGGGAGCGTGAACGGGACGGCGCTCCGGCTGAGTACCGTCTACGGCGACGCCCCGGGGATCAGGTTCAACCTCGTGGTCAACGCCTTCGTCTTCCGGGCGCTCACCGGCCGGCCCCTGACGGTGTACGGCGACGGCTCGAACTGGCGGCCGTTCATCCACGCCCGCGACGCCGCACGGGCCTTCCGGGAGGCGGCGCTCGACCCCGCGTCGTGGCCGGCACCGGTCTACAACGTGGGTGCGAACCGCGGGAACTACCGCATCCGGGAGATCGCCGGGATCGTCAGCGAGGCGATCGGCCCCGTAGCGGTCACGTATCTGGAGGACGAACGGCCGGGGCCGTCCTACCACGTGAACTTCGACCGGCTCGCGGGGACGGGCTTCGAGCTCGACTACCGGCTCCGCGAGGGCGTTCGCGAGCTGGCGGGACGATTCGAGGGCAGTGACGGCGGCGCGACCGAACACGGCATGAGGGTTCAGGGATGAGCGAGGGTTCAGAGACGAGCGAGGACACGGACGATGGGACCACGACCGTCGCCGTCACGGGCGCGGCGGGCTACATCGGCAGCTGCGTCGTCGGCCAACTCCGCGAGCATCATCCCGACTGGACGGTGCGCGCGTTCGACAACTTCTATCTGGGGGAGGTGCGCGAGATCGGGGACGTGACCGTCGCACACGTCGACGTCCGCGACCGCGATCGGTTGAAGGACGCCCTCGCCGGCGCGGACGTCGTGATGCACTTGGCCGCGATTTCGGGGGTCGACGACTGCGAGACCCATCCCGATCTGGCCTACGAGGTAAACGTCACGGGGACGAACAACGTGGCGTGGTTCTGCCGGAAGACGGGCACTGGGCTCGTCTTCCCGTTCAGCATGGGCGTGCTCGGCGACCCACGGGAGTTTCCGATCACGGTCGACCATCCACGGGACCCGCTGAACTGGTACGGTCGGACGAAGCTCCTCGGCGAGCGCGCGATCGAGGCGTTCGCCGAGGGGGCCTTTCCGGCCCACCTCTTCCTCAAGTCGAACCTCTACGGCGAGCACGCCGTCGACGGGCGGACGGTCTCGAAAGGGACGGTGACGAACTTCTTCGTCGAGCGCGCGCTCGCCGGCGAGCCACTCACCGTCTACGAGCCGGGCACCCAGTCGCGCAACTACGTCCACGTCGTCGACGTCGCGCGCGCGTATCTCCACAGCGCCGAGCGCATGGTCGACCAGCTCGCCGCGGACGAAACCGGCACACGGAAGTACGAGCTCGCCAGCGGGGAGGACCCGGGCGTGATGACCGTCGCCGAGCTCGTCAGGGAGATCGCCGCCGAGGAGGCCGGCATCGACGCCGACGTCGAGCTGGTCGAGAACCCGCGGGCGGCCGAGACGCTGGTCTCGGAGTTCGGCGTCGACGTCTCGCGCACCCGCGAGGAACTCGGCTGGGAGCCCGAACACACCGTCGAGGACACGGTCAGGGAGCTCGTCAGCGAGGCGACCTGATCGCCGTGCCGTCCGTGCATCGGTGGGTTTCTTAGGCCGCGACCCGTGGGTCGAACATGGACGAGCAGCCGGGACTGAGCGACCAGTACCGCCGGTCGAGCCCGTGGCCGCTGCTCGTCGCGCTCGGGCTCGTCCTCTCGGAGATCGGGGTGGTCCTCGGCTTCCTCGCGATCACGGTGGTGGGCCTGCTGCTGTTCGTCGGGTCGATCGCCGGCATCACCCGGGAATCGGGCTACGTCGAGCGGCCGTGGAACGTGCTCGCGGGTCTGGGCGGCGCGCTCGCGCTGGCCGGCGGCGCGATCGGAGCGTGGGCGCTCGATCCCCTCAGCACGGGCGCGCTCCTCGACGCCGTCGGCGCGCCCGGCACCCACGGTGTCGTCGCTCGCGGAGTGGCGATCGCCGTCGCCGGGCTCCTCGCGCTGTTCGCCGGCGCGTCCGGCCGGTACGCCGAACGGGGGTCGGTCCGAGCCGCCCGGGACGGGTAGACCGAAACTGGACCGCCACGACGAACCGCCACCGTCTTTATCGGGCTGCTCGAAGGACCGCCAATGGCACGCACGGTCTTCGACCGCGAGACGCTGCTCGACCTCACGGTCAACATCATCCCGCTCGGTATCCTCCTCTTTTTCGTCGTCCTCTACAGCGTCTACACGCCGTTCGGGTGGGATCCGGTCATCACGACGATCATGTACGGTCTCCACGTCGTCCCGTTCGTCGGGCTGGCGATCCTCACCTACTTCGCCGGCCGGGCGATCTCGAGGGCCGAAGGCGAGGCCGAGCGGGCCGCGACGATCGACGACGACTTCGAGCGCAGGGAATCGAACGGCGAGGACCGCAAAGCTTCCGCCGACGTCACCGAGGGTGTCAGCGGTGACACCGCCGAAATCGGGCCCGAAAACGACGATGACGCCGAAGCCGGCACGAACGACGAACCGGCCACCGGCGGGTCGAGCGGGGAGACCGACACAGCCGGCGACGAGTGACGCGGTGGCCGCGAGCGACGACGGCCGTGACGCGGGCGACGGCGACGGTGACGACGGCGACGGCGACGACACGAGGCCGAACGGGGCGGCGACGGGACGGATCACTGAGGGCCGGGGCGAGCCGGTGAGACGGACGAACGACCGCGGGCGAGCGGCGATCCCGACCGTTCGTGCCGCCGCACGCGCCGGATCTCTGCCGCGTTCGCGGGCCGCGGAAGGGGGCCGGCGAGACCGGAACATAAGAGTTCTTTAGGCCGCGGACCCGACTTCGAGTATGGGTTGGACACTCGCCCCGTTAGCGGCGTCGGAGCCCTCCGGCGCGGTCCTCCAGACGGGGGTGCTCGGCACCGAGCTGGTGGTCACGGTTCTCATGGGGCTGTTCCTCGCGGGCGTGGCAGCGTGGCTCGCTCGCATCGAGAACTGGCGCTCGTACACGCCGCTGGCGGGCGGCGGCGTCGCCGAGGAATCGGGCTACGCCCACGAGGAAAAACCCGGCGGGCTCCTCCGGTGGCTGACGACCGTCGACCACAAGGACATCGGGCTGCTCTATGGCACCTACGGCGTGATCGCGTTCACCGTGGGCGGGCTGATGGTCATGCTGATGCGCGCCGAGCTGACCGCGCCCGCACAGGACTTCCTCCAGGCGTCGACCTACAACGCCTTCCTGACCTCTCACGGCATCACGATGCTGTTTTTGTTCGGGACACCCATCATCGCGGCGTTCGCCAACTACTTCATCCCGCTGTTGATCGGTGCGGACGACATGGCGTTTCCGCGGATCAACGCCATCGCTTTCTGGCTGCTCCCGCCCGGAGCGTTGCTCATCTGGGCCGGCTTTCTCGTCCCCAGCCTCCAGGGCGCACAGACCGCGTGGACGATGTATCCGCCGCTGTCGGCCGGCATCGGCGCTGGCACGCAGTCGGGCGCGGGCGTCGACCTCATGCTGCTCGGCCTCCACCTGACCGGCGTCTCGGCGACGATGGGGGCGATCAACTTCATCGCCACCATCTTCACCGAGCGGGGTCCGGACGTCAACTGGGCGAACCTCGATATCTTCAGCTGGACGATCCTCACCCAGTCGGCGCTCATCCTCTTTGCCTTCCCGCTGCTGGGCAGCGCGCTGATCATGCTGCTGATGGACCGCACCCTCGGGACGACCTTCTTCGCCGTGCAGGGCGGTGACCCGATCCTCTGGCAGCACCTGTTCTGGTTTTTCGGCCACCCCGAGGTGTACATCCTCTTTCTCCCGCCGGCGGGGCTCATCAGCCTCATCCTGCCGAAGTTCGCCGGCCGGAAGCTGTTCGGGTTCAAGTTCGTCGTCTACTCGACGCTGGCGATCGGGGTGCTTTCGTTCGGCGTCTGGGCACATCACATGTTCGCCTCGGGCATCGACCCGCGGCTTCGCGCGAGCTTCATGGCCGTCTCGCTCGCTATCGCCATCCCGAGCGCGGTCAAAGTGTTCAACTGGATCACCACGATGTGGAACGGCGACGTCCGGCTCACCGCGCCGATGCTCTTTATGGTGGGGACGGTCGGCAACTTCATCATCGGCGGCGTCACCGGCGTGTTCCTCGCGGCCATCCCCGTCGACCTCGTGCTCCACGACACCTACTACGTGGTCGGCCACTTCCATTACATCGTGATGGGCGTGCTCGGGTTCACGGCCTTCGGCGCGCTCTACTACTGGTATCCGATCTTCACCGGTCGAATGTACCAACAGCGGCTGGCGAAGTGGCACTTCTGGCTGACGATGGTCGGCACGAACGTCACCTTCTTCGCTATGCTGTTTCTGGGGTATCTCGGGATGCCACGGCGCTACGCGACCTACGACTTCGGCATCGGGCCGGTGAACCCCGTCACGGCCTTCCACCAGGCGGCGACGCTCGGCGCGTTCGTCATCCTGCTCGGGCAGGTGATCTGGCTGTGGAACTTCGTCCAGTCGTGGTACGAGGGTCCCGTCGTCAACGACGGCGATCCGTGGAACCTCAAGGAGATCGGCCAGTTCAGCCGCGAGTGGCAGTGGAACGAGCGTCGCATCGAGACGGCCATCGCCGACGGCGGTCGGGAATCGTCCGATTCCCGAGCACATCAGGCTCCGGAGGAACCCGAGGACGGCAACGAGACCGAGGCGAGGACCGACGGCGGCCGGGACACGGACACCGACGTCGAGGCCACGACCGACGGGACGGACGCCGCCGAGAGGGGCGACCGGTCGGACGAGTCCTGAGCGCGGGTTCGATTTCTCGCCGTCGTTTCGGCGTCACCGGACGGATCGTAGCCATGCGCGATCGAATGGTAGGGTGACCGACGCGACCGACGGAGGATGGCGGATCGGTGCGGTCGGCGAATCGGTGCGGTCGGCGGTGTGGATGGCGCGGCTGCGCGCCGCTCCGGACGCGCGGACTCACGCGAGGGACGAAGCGAGGGCCCCGGTGTGGCGCGGGCGGTCCGAGCGAAGCAGTCGGTCGGGGGGGGGGTCGTAGGCTGTGCGGTCGCGATGCGGTTGCGGAGGCGGCCGCGGTGTGGCCTCTCGTGTGTATCGGCGCTCGCTTCTCGTCGCGTCGCTCGATGGAGGCCCGAGCGGACAGCGGCAGCGATGAGATGCGGGCGATCAGCTGGCGACGAGCACGAACGTCATGACCGCCATCATCAGCGCGATCCCCACGAGGATCACCAGCAGCCACTCCTTCTC
Source organism: Halobacteriales archaeon QS_4_69_34 (assembly GCA_003021045.1). Lineage (GTDB taxonomy): Archaea > Halobacteriota > Halobacteria > Halobacteriales > Halococcaceae > PXRN01. The sequence continues at coordinate 29,361 of PXRN01000006.1, forward strand.
GCCCATGTGTTCGCTCGGCGGTGCGCGGACAAAAGGCTAATCGTCGCGCGTCGACTATCCAGAGCGTGTCCGAACCAGCCACGACGGCGACGGCCGAGCGACGCGGCAGCCGGGTCGTGCTGGTCGTCTACCTGGTCGTGGTGGCCATCGCCGGCCTCACGGGTTATCTGCTCGGGGCCGTCGGTCCCGCGGCCCTCCAGCCAGTGGCGCTGTTCGGGCTCGTCGAACTCCGGCCGACGCCGCTCGGGCTCGCGATCTACGGCATGGCCACGCTCGGCGGCGGGCTCGGGGTCGCGCTCGGCCTCGTCGTCTACGTTTCCCGCCGTTACGGGTGAGCCGGCGGTCCGCGGCCACGACTCGCGGCCGAACTGGGGCGACGGCGGTCGGACCGGGGCGGTCGGTCCACGCCACCGATCGGCCGCCCGGCGTCGGCACAGCGTCGTATCAAAAGCGTCAAGATTGTCGGCGCGATCGGGAGGGGCATGTACGAGGTCCTCTGCTGTATCGACGAGGACGGCGACAGCGTCGGAGCGCAGGTCGAGGCGATCACGAGCCTGCCCAACGCCGCCGAGGGCGTCCGGGTCACGGTGTTGCACGTCTTCGGCGAGAACGTCGAGGGCGCGTCGGTCACGCAGGTGGGCTCGGTCCGGCGGACGATCGAGGGGCTCGAAGCCGCCGGAATCGAGGCGTCGGCCGCCGAGGCCAGCGGCGATCCCGCGGCGTCGATCCTCCCCAATCCGACCGACCTCGACACGCCGGCGTACCGCCGCGCCCAGCAGAACCGCATCGCGGCGGCGATCGTCGAGACCGCCGGTGAGCTCGGGGTCGACGCGCTCACCATCGGCGGGCGCAAGCGCCGGCCGTCGGGCAAAGCGCTGTTCGGCAGCGTCGCCCAGTCGGTGATCCTCAGCGCACCCTGCCCGGTGATCGTCGCCGGCGAGGTCGACTGAGACCGCGGCTCCACACGCCCGCTCCACTCGTTTCCGTTTGCTACCTGTACGACCCGACCGCCGTACCGCTCACACGTTCGGTTCGGATCACTCCACCCGTGCGAACCGGGCGAGGTCGACGCCCTCGCTCGCGGCCACCCCCTCGGGCGACTCGTGGGGGCGACCGACGACGATGTCGCCCGCGCGCCGACGGCCGAGTCCCGGGATCGCCGTCAGCTCGTCCATCGTCGCGCTATTGAGATCGAGCGGGTAGGGCACGCCCGTCACCGAGCGATAGCCGTGGTCCGTGACGGCGACGTCCAGTACCGCCCCCAGCTCGCGCTCGCCCGGCACGGCGACGAGCAGGGGATAGGTCCCGAGCTGGCGGCCGAACGTCTTTCCATCCCGGTGGTACTCGAGGTGGACGTCGGGGAGCACGGTCCCGCTGGGCGCGACCCGCCGCAGCATCGGCCGATCGATCTCCTCGCGCACCTCGCGCTTGTAGGATTTGAACAACGATCTGTGCTCGTCGGCGATCCGCGCGCCCGTCTCGCTCATGTCCGTTCCCGCAAACGCCATCACCTGTCGGATGTTCACCCGCCGGAGCATGAGCCCGGCGCCGTAGACCCGCCGGAGGAACTCCTTGTTCAGCTCGTAGGTCTCCTCGCGCTCGCCGTGGAGGCCGTGGAGCAGGTTGATGCCGGGCAGGAGCTTCGGGAGCCGCTTCGGACCGCCGCTCGTCGCCGCGTCAGTCGTCGCCCCGTCGGTCCCTGTTCCATCGGCGGGCGGCGCGTCCGACCCATCGAAGCACTCGTCGGCGGTCACGTTCAGGTCGTTTGCCTCCTGCACCACCGGATCGGCCGATTCGAGGCCGAAGGCCGCGGTGTCGCCCGGCGTGTTGTGCGCAGCGATCACCCGGATACCCTCCCGGGCCGCCTCCGGCCACCGCACGACCGTGATCGGATTCATATTGTCGAGATGGAGTGTTTCGAGGGCCGGGGCGGCCTCGCGGATGCCACCGTAGAGTTCGCGGAGGGCGTCGGGCTCGGGGGCCTCGCCGTCGCCGCCGTAGGCGAGGATGTCCGCCTGTCGGCCGAGCCGGAAGTGGGTCACGCCGTGCTCGGAGAGCGCGTCGACCTCGCCGATCACCGACTCGGGCGGCCGGAAGTCGGGATCGCCGTAGAGCGGCTCGGTGCAAAAGGAACACCGGTAGGCACAGCCCCGGGAGGTTTCGAGCTCACAGAGCAGGTACTCGGGGTGGTTGGGGTGCTGTTCGACGACGAACGCGCCCTCGCGCGCCCACCGTGTGACCTCCTCGACGCCCCGCATTCGATCGCCGAAACCCTCCAGTCCGTTCGAGACGAGATCGAAGGCGGCGGCCTCGACGTCGCCTTTCGCTACGAACTCGAAGTCGAGGTCCTCGCGGGCGGTCGCCGTGCCGCCCTCGTTGCGCTCGCCGACGCCGAACTTGACGGGACCGCCCATGAGGCTCGTGCCGCCGGCCGTCCACGCGATCCGCCTGACCTCCTCGGGCTCGGCCGGCGTGCCGCCGACGTAGCTGCCCGGGACCGTGATCCCGCCGAGATAGATCAGGAGGTCGGCGTCCTCGACGTCGCGCCAGTTCTCCCCCTGCTCGCGGAGCGCGTCGATGGTGTGGTAGGCGATCCGTCCTTTGGGAACGCCCGCATCGACGAGCGCGCCCGCAGTGTAGCGGGGATACGTCGAGATGTACGGTGGGACCCCGAAGTGGGCCGGCTCGTCGACGTAGCCGTCCACGAGGGTCACCTCGAGCGAGGCGGGGTCCGGTGCGGTCATGGCCCGGCGTTCGGGCCCGAGGGACAAAAGCGCGGCTACCCGGTCGTGTCGTCCGGACCGAGCGGCGGATCGGACGGGCGTGACGGTCGAACGCGAGCGTCCTCGGCGCACTCGACGCGGCCCGAACATTCGCCGGCCCTACCGTGGGTGGCTGTGGTCTCCGCCAAAAACCGTGGGTTGATAGGTCACGCGCGGGTAGGAGGCCCATGCCGCGAACCCTTGAAGTCGTCTGTACGAGCGAGGACTGTGAGCTCGACATGTTCGAGCTGCACTACACGTACGACATGCCCGACGACGTCGGCGTCGGTGACTTCCAGTGTCCGTACTGTGCCCGAACGGACTGCCTGGAGGCCGTTGAGCTATGAGTAGGCGGGTCGGCGAATCGCTCCTCCGGGGCGTCATCGAGGGGGCCGGTCGCCTCTGGGGACAGGCCCAAGAGCGCCGCCCGCTCCCGGCCGACCTGCTCGAAAGCGAGGACGCCTACCTCGCCGTCTTCGACGCACCGGGCGTGCGCGCGAGCGACGTGCAGGTGCGTTATACCGACGGCGAGCTGTTCGTCCGGCTCGACCGCGCCCGCGAGCATCGCGAGGGCTTCGAGATGCGCGCACCCGGCCGCGGGCTCGCCCTCGACGGCCGCGTCGCGCTTCCCGAAGACGCGCGGGTCGATCCCGACGGGGCGACGGCGACGCTGACGACCGACGGGGCGCTTCGGGTCGAGCTCCCGAAAGCCGACGAGCCGACCGGGGAATCGATCCACATCTCGGCGGAAACTGCCACCGACGTCGGGGAGAGCGAAACCGCTACGAGCGGCGTCGACACCGAGAACGAGGGGTAATCACACCGGGAAGTCGGCGTCGGGGCCGACGACCCGATCGGGCTCGTCGGGGACGCGCCAGTCGGTCGTGAGCTCGAGCAGCTGGACGAGGATGCGCGCCGTCGCCCCCCAAACGACGTAGCCGTCGACACGGAAGAAGTGCAGGCGGATCTCGCCGTAGTAGGGGTGATCGCGGCGCTCGGAGTCGTAGTTCTCGGGATCGGTGAGCGCCGCCACCGGGAGGACGGCCACCTCGGCGACCTCGCGCTCGTCGGGGACGTACTCGCGGTCGGCGACGCGGGCGACGAACGGTCGGACGGCGTAGCGCGTGATCGTCCGGATGTCGTCGAGCCGGCCCACCACCGCCGCCTCGTCGGGCCGGAGGCCGATCTCCTCGTTCGCCTCCCGGAGCGCGGTCGCCTCCAGATCGCGATCTTCGGGCTCGCGCCCGCCGCCCGGGAAGCTCATCTGGCCGGGGTGCTCGCCGAGGTGCTCTGCGCGCTTGGTGAACAGCAGGTGGTGGGACCCGGCGGCCTCCGTCCGCGTCGGGGACGCGACACCGTCGCTGCGGGTGATGACGGGCGCGAGCACCGCCGCGTCGCGCTCCTCGTCCTCGACCGCCACCGCGGCGTGGCGATCTACCCCCGCCAGATCCATGGTTCGGGTACGGATTGCCACGCCTTAACCGGACCGGGAGCCGGACGACGTCCCGTTCGCGTCACCCACCACGGCATCGAGGCGCTCGCGCACGTCGCCGAGGTCGACCGGAGCCCACGCCTCGACCTCGTAGCTCGCGTCGAGCAGCTGGGCCACGCGCTCGGCCTCGCCCGCCGCGAGCGCCCGCGCGGCCTCGGCCCGGAGTCGCTCCTCGACCACCTCGCCGAGCGCCGCCGGGTCCGGATCGCGGGGCTCGACGGCGAGGATGTGCGGGAGGTCCGCCGCGCCCGCCGGCAGCGTCGGGAACGCCGCCGGCCCCGCCGCGAGCAGCGTCCCGTCGCCGAGCTCGTCGGGCGCGACCGGCGCGTACGCTCCCTCCCACCCCTCGCCGGCGTCGTGGTCGTCGGTACCGCCCCCGGCCCCAGTTCCCGTTTCATCTCGGTCGCCGGCTCGCTCGAACGCGACGAGTCGGTAGGCGGCGACGGCCTCCGCGACCGCGTCGGTGGCGTCGACCGCCTCCTCGCCCCGCTTGAATGCGAGTTCGGCACACGCCCGCGACAGCTCCGTGAGGGCGAGCGCCCCGAACAGGTCGACGACGCCTGCGAGCTCGTCGTGGGAGAGCGCCATCGCTCGATCGTCCGGCCCACCGCACATGGGGTTTCGGGCCGCGGTCGGTTCAGTGTGGTCTACGGGAGCCGGCGACCGGCGCGAACAGATCCCGTCGGACGGGACTCAGTAGCGCACGACCGGTTCGATCTCGGCGGGATCGGTCTCCTCGAAGGCCGCCCAGACGATCGAGCGCTTGTGGACCTCGTCCGCGCCGTCGACGATCCGGAACGCGCGGACGGCTTCGTAGAAATCCGCGAGCGGGAGGTCCCGGGAGATGCCGTTGCCGCCACAGCACTGCACCGCGGGGTCGACGGTCTCCTGGGCGACGCGTGCGGTGAACACCTTCGCCATCGCGACCTCGATGCGGGCCTCCGCGCCGCCGGCGATCTTCCCGGCGGCGTCCCTGACCATCGTCCGGGCGGCGTGGAGCTCGGTCTCGGCCTCCGCGACCGCGAAGCGCTGGGCCTGCTTCTCCGAGAGGGACTCGCCGAAGGCCTCCCGATCGGCCATGTAGGCCTTCGCCACGTCGAGCGCGCGCTCGGCCATCCACGAGAAGCGCATACAGTGGGTCAATCGTACGGGCCGAGGCGCTGCTGGGCGATCTGAAAGCCCGCGTTCTCCGCGCCCAGGAGGGCTTCCTCGGGCACGCGAACCCCGTCGTACTCGATCTCGGCGTGGGATTCCCGAACGTGGGTCTGGTCCAGATTGGGGAGCAGCGCTGTCCCGTGAATTACTCTACTCACGGCCCTATTAGCGAGTTCTCTCGGCAGTAGAGGCTTCGAATCGTCCATCTCCGGAATCAGGTACGGGAAACCGAGGATCGCCGGCTAGTGCCTTGATGTCGCTACCGGACTTATCTGAACACGACCCTTCGCGGCACCCGTAGCTTTTCCTATCCCGACTGCGAACCCGGGTAGCAATGCTAGCGACCGATCTGCCGCGACCGATAGGAGGACGCCCATGAGCGACACCGAGGGCGCGAGCGACGCCGAGCAAGCGTACTTCGAGCGGATCGTCGACACCGAGGCTCTCGAAGCCTACTTCGCGGACCAGCTCGGCCCGGTCGATGAGTACGAGGTTCACCACCACCAGGAGGGCCACTCGAACGAGACGCTGTTCGTCACGTGGGGCGAGCGCGAACTCGTGATCCGGCGGCCCCCGCCGGGCGAGGTGGCCGACACCGCCCACGACGTGCTCCGGGAGTACCGGGTGATCGACGCGCTCCAGGACACACAGGTCAGAGTGCCCCCGACGGTGCTCGCCTGCGAGGACCACTCGATCCTGGGCTCGGATTTCTACGTCATGGAGCGCGTCGGGGGCGACGTGCTGCGGGCCGAGGAACCCGAGCGCTTCGCCCGACCGGAGCACCGCGAGCGGATCGGCGCGGAGCTCGTCGACGGGCTCGCGGAGATCCACGGCGTCGACTACGAGGCCGTGGGGCTGGCGGAGTTCGGCTACCCGCCGGGGTTCACCGAGCGCCAGGTCGAACGCTGGTCCGAGCAGCTCACGTGGGCCTTCTCCGTCACTGTAGAGGAGCGGGAGGTCCCCGTCCTCTACGACGTGATGGAGTGGCTCACCGAGAACGTGCCCGAGGACTCGCCGACGACGCTGGTCCACGGCGACTACAAGCTCGACAACGTGCTGTTCGCGCCCGGGACGCCCCCGGAGATCGCGGCCGTCTTCGACTGGGAGATGAGCACGCTCGGCGACCCCTTCACCGATCTGGGCTGGATGCTATCCTACTGGTGGGACGCGGACGACCCCGCCCCGCCCGCGTCGACCGACACGCTGGCGACGACGTTCATGGCCGACGAGGAGTACGCCACCCGGCGCGAGCTCGTCGAGCGCTACGAGGAGCTGACGGAACATGAGTTCGGACACGACCGCTTCTACCGTGCGCTCGCGGTCTACAAGCTCGCCGGCCTCGGGGAGATGTTCTTCCGACGCTACCTCGAAGGCAACTCCGACGACCCGATGTACCCGAAGATGGAATCCGGCGTCCCCGCGCTCGGCGAGCGCGCCATGCGGATCATCGAGGGCGAGGAGCCGCTGTAGACACGCGGACGCTCCACTTTCACTCACGCCATATCCCCGCCAGCAGACACTGTCGGTGTGCGCTTCCGGCGACGTGGGCATCGACGGCGAGCGAGAGTCGGTCGTGCCCGTCGCCGGTCAGCCCCGGAGCCCGCGGTAGGCGTCGACCAGAGCGGGAGCGAGCCAGAGGGTCGCCACGGTGGCAAAGGAAGCCGCCAGCACCGCCGCGATCAGCACGTGGACCACCGGAGTGCCCGACCCGCTCGTCGGACCGAGCGCCGTCTGCACCAGCCGGAGCGTGACGATCACCAGCAGCCCGCCGCTGGCGAACAGCAGCAGATAGCCCAGGAGCGCGACGAGACGATCGCTCCAAGACGAGCCGGTCGCGGCCCCCGACTGCACCGTCGTCTCCGATCCGCCGGCCGCTTCGGGTTCGGTGGCCCCCGATCCGGCGGCTTCCGGTTCGGTGGTTTCGGATCCCGGGGAGTCGTCTACGGAGTCGCCCTCCGCCCCCGCTCTCGCGTCCGCCGACTCCGGGGTCGGCCCGGCCTCCCCGCCGAAGCGCCAGTCACCGTCGCTCGCCCCGTCTTCGCCGCCGTCAGTCGCCGCCGGCTCGCCGGCCGCGCCGTCGTCCGTCTCTTCCGGGCCCCGCACGCGTATCACCGCATCTGACCGGCGTAGACACACCACCGGTTTAATGCTATCGCCCCGGGGCAGCCCGGGTCTGGGGTCGGTGCGGTGCGCCATCGCGTCCGCACCGCTGTCGTCACCGCCGTTCGCGTTCGCCAGCGGGTACGGACGTCCCGTGGCGGGGCCGCCGTCGAAAGACGGTGTGGGCGTCACGGCGAGCCGTCCCCAGTGGAGTTAAGCCCCTTCCGCCGCCCTCGTGGGCATGGAGTTCGGAGACATCGAGCGCGTCGCGGTGCTCGGCGCAGGGAGCATGGGCCACGGCATCGCCGAGGTGACCGCCGTCGCCGGCTACTCGGTAGTGCTGCGCGACGTCGAGCAGGAGCTGGTCGATAGCGGCTACGAGGACATCGAGTGGAGCCTCGAAAAGCTCGCCGAGAAGGACCGTATCGACGAGTCGCCGGGGGACGTGCTCGCGCGGATCGAAACCGCCGTCGATCTGGACGAGGCCGTGGCGGAGGCCGACCTCGTGATCGAGGCCGCACCCGAGCGGATGGAACTCAAAAAGGAACTCTACGCCGAGCTCGACGAGCTCGCGCCCCCCGAGGCGATCCTCGCGTCGAACACCTCCTCGCTCTCGATCACCGAGATCGCCAGCGCCACGGGAAGGGAAGAGCAGGTGGTCGGCACCCACTTCTTCAACCCGCCCGTCAAGATGGACCTCGTCGAAGTGATCTACGGCGCGGAGACGACCGACGAGACGGCCGAAGCCGCCTACGAATTCGTCGAATCGATCGGCAAGACCCCCATCTACGTCCGCAAGGACGTCAACGGCTTCGTCGTCAACTCCGTCTTGGGTCCGTTCGGCGACGAGGCGGCGTGGATGGTCTCAGGAGGCGAGGCCACCATCCGGCAAGCCGACGCCGCGATGGTGCACGGGCGGGGCTACCCGATGGGGCCCTTCGAGCTCTCGGACATGACGGGCATCGACATCGGCTATCACGTCCGGAAGGAAGCCGGGAGGGAGGTGCCGCCGATCGTCAAGGAGAAGGTCGAAGCCGACGAGCTCGGACGCAAGACCGGAAAGGGCTACTACGACTACGAGGACGGCGACGGCCCGGACTACGAACCCGGCGACGGCGAGGGCTTCGACGCCCTCCGCGTGGAGGCGCGGATGGTCAACGAGGCCGCCAAACTGGTGGGCGACGACGTCGCCACCCCGGAGGCCATCGACACCGGAATGAGACTCGGCGCGGGCTTCCCGAAGGGGCCCTGCCGGCGCGCGGACGAGGAGGGCCTCGACAGGGTACTGGAGAAGCTCCGCGAGCTCCACGAGGCGACGAGCGAGGACCGCTACGAGCCCGCCGCACACCTCGTCGAGCTCGTCGAAGCCGGGAAGACCGGCGAGGACGCCGGCGCGGGCTTTTTCGACTACGGCGGCGGGGGCGGCGAGCGCGACTACACCACGATCGAGCACGAGCTCGGCGACGACGGCCTCCTAGAGATCGTCCTCGACAGGCCCGAGCGGCTGAACGCGCTCAACCAGGATCTGATGGAGGAGGTCGTCCACCTGCTCGAACACACCCCGGTCGAGGACGTACGGTGTGTGACCTTCGAGGGGAGCGGCGACCGCGCGTTCTCGGCGGGCGCGGACATCACGGGCTTTTCGGGCATCGACCCCCACGAAGTCGACGTCACGCCCGTGTTCACGACCGTCGACGAGTACCCCCGGCCGACGCTGGCGAAGATCGACGGCTACTGTCTGGGTGGCGGCCACGAGCTCGCACTGGCCTGTGACATGCGCGTCGCCACCGAGAGCTCGGAGTTCGGCTTCCCCGAGATCTCCCTCGGCCTGCTCCCGGGCGGCGGTGGCACACAACGGACGATCCGGATGCTCGGCGAGCCCCGCGCGAAGGAGCTCGTCCTCCGGGGCAACCGGATTTCGGCTGCACGGGCGGAGGAGTGGGGCCTCATCAACCGCGCCGTTCCGGAAGAGGAGTTCGAGGACGTGATCGAGGAGTTCGTCGCCGACCTCGTGGACGGGCCGCCCATCGCCATGAAGCTCGCCAAGCAGGTGATGAACGACGGGGCCGACGACGACCTCGACGCCGGGCTCCGCATGGAGTCACAGGCGTTCGGCATGCTACTGACGACCGACGACATGATGGAGGGCGCGGCGGCGTTCATGGAAGACCGCGAGCCCGAATTCGAGGGCAACTGATGGGGGGCTCCGAGTGCGTGCCGGAAGCCGAACGGAGCGAGCACGGCGGGGACGGCCCCGAGCGAACCGGCGAGTCGGAGCGAACGGACGGAGCCGAGCGGACGGGCGAGGCCGTGCGAGCGGACCGGGACGACCGAGGGGAACAGGGCGAAGCGCTTGACCTCGATGGCCTCCGGCAGTTCGTGCGCGAGCACGGACTGTTCTCGTGGCTCGGGCTCGAACTCGAAGCGCTCGAACCCGGGTATGCGGTGCTCGCGGCGCCCTACGACGAGAAGATCACGAACCACGCCGAGGGCGGCGAGGACAACGTCCACGGTGGTATCGCGGCGACGCTGATCGACACCGCGAGCGGGTTCGCGCTACGGACGACCTTCGAGCAGCCCGAGCGCGCGGCGCTGACGACGACCGACCTGCACGTCTCCTACCTCCGGCCGGCGACGGACGACCTACGCGTCGAAGCCGAGGTCGTCAGGGCCGGTGGGTCGATGGGCGTCACCGAGGCGTCGGTCACGAGCACCGCGCCCGACGGGGAAAAAAGAGAGGTAGCCACCGGCAGCACGTCCTACCGGCTGTTCAGGGGTGAGCGATGACCGACGACGGCGACGCGGCGCGCGGTTCGGACGACGAAACGGCAGCGAGCATCTTCGCCGCGGTCGAGGTCGGCGACACCGACCGAACGGACGGGCGGACGCTCACGGAGGCGGACGTGGTGAACTTCGCGGGCGTGAGCGGCGACTTCAACCACCTCCACACCGACGCCGAACGGATGGCCGCGTCGGACTTCGGCGAGCGGATCGTCCACGGGACGCTGGTGTTCTCGGTGATGACGGGTCTGCTCTGGCAGTCCCGGAGCGAGCGCGAGCGCGAGGCCGTCGTCGCGTTCTACGGCGTCGATTCGCTCCGCTTTCGCGCGCCGACGTTCATCGGCGATACGATCCACGCCGAGGTCGAGGTCGGAGGGAAAAACGAGCGCGAGCACCCGATCGCCAGCGGCGTCGTCGAGTACGCCGTCGAGGTCGTCGATCAGGACGACCGGACCGTCCTGAGCTGCGAGCTGCTCTCGCTGGTCCGCTGACCGCTCGCCACGGCACGGACACGAGCCCACGTTTCCGAAGGCCACGGCCGCACCGATCATCGGCCGCGCCATCGACTGCGTCGATCGACCGCCGGGCAGCCGCCGACCGTCCTACTCGACAGTGACGCTCTTGGCGAGATTTCTGGGCTTGTCGATCGAGCGCCCGAGGTCGGCGGCGGTGTGGTAGGCGAACAGCTGGAGCTGTACGCTTGCGAGCACTGCGGCCGTGCGCGGGTGGGTCTCGGGCACCGAGAGGACGTGGTCGGCGTAGCGCTCGACGTCGGAACGCCCGTCGGTGACGGCGATCACCGGCGCGCCCCGGGCCTCGACCTCCTTGACGTTGCCGACCGTCTTGCGCGCCAGCTCGCCGTCGCCGGTGGCGACCGCGATCACCGGCGTCTCCTGGGTGACGAGCGCGAGCGGGCCGTGCTTGAGCTCGCCGGCGGCGAACCCCTCGGCGTGGCGGTAGGTGATCTCCTTGAGCTTCAGCGCCCCCTCCAGGGCGACGGAAAAGTTGAGCCCCCGCCCGATGAAGAAGTACGCCCCCGCGTCGGCGTAGGCGTCGGCGACCGTCTCGGCCGTCGACTCGTCGAGTACTGCCTGTACGGTGCTGGGGAGGTCCCGGAGCGCGGCGATCACCTCACGGTTGCCGTCCTCGACCGTCGCGAGCGTGAGGAGGTTGATCGCCGCGAGCTGGCTGGCGAAGGTCTTCGAGGCGGCGACGCCGATCTCGGGGCCCGCGCGGATGTAGAGGACGTGCTCGCACTCCCGGGCGACGGTCGAGCCCACCACGTTCGTGAGCGCGAGCGTCTCCGCGCCCCGCCCGCGGGCCTCCCGGAGCGCGCTCAGGGTGTCGGCGGTCTCGCCGCTCTGAGTCACCCCGATCACCAGGTCGTCGCCGATCGGCGGCACGCTCGTGACGTACTCGCTGGCGAGAAAGGCCTGTGCGGGGACGCCCGCCGCCCGGAACAGCGCCGCGCCGTACAGCGCCGCGTGGTAGGAGGTGCCGGCGGCGACGAACTGCACCGCCGTCGGGTCCAGCTCCTCGATCTCGGGGAGCTCGATGCGGCCGCCGAGCTCGTCGACCCGCCCCCGGAGACACTGCCGGAGCGAGCGTGGCTGCTCGTGGATCTCCTTGAGCATGAAGTGCTCGAACCCGCTCTTGCCGGTGTCCTCGGCGTCCCACGCGACAGTGTCGATCTCCTTTGTTATTTCCTCGCCGTCGGCGTCGCTCACCGTCCAGCCCCCGCCCCCGGCGTCGAGCCGGACGAACTCGCCGTCGTCGGGATACACTACCCGGTCGGTGAACTCGCGGAACGCGGGGATGTCGCTGGCGATGTAGGTGGCGCTCTCGCCGAGCCCGAGCACGAGCGGCGAGTCGTTGCGGGCCGCGAAGACCGCCTCCGTCCCGGCGAAGACGGCCGCGATGGTGTAGCTGCCCTCGATCCGGGCGATCGCCGCCCGGAACGCCCCCTCGGGGCTCGCGCCCTCGTCGAGCGCCGCCTCGATCAGGTGGGTGACCACCTCGGAATCGGTCTCGCTCGTGAACTCGTGGCCGGCGGCCTCGAGGTCGTCCCTCAATCCCTGAAAGTTCTCGATGATGCCGTTGTGAACGATCGCCACCCGGCTCCCGCAGTCGGTGTGGGGATGGGCGTTCGCGTCGGTCGGCGGGCCGTGCGTGCTCCAGCGGGTGTGACCGATGCCGACCGACCCCTCTAGATCACCATCGGCGGTCCCGGTGTGGTCGACGACCGACCGGAGTGCGTCGAGTTCGCCCGCGCGCTTTGCGACAGCGAGCCGGCCGCCGACGTCGCCGTCGGCCAGCGCCACGCCCGCCGAGTCGTAGCCGCGGTACTCGAGTTTGCCCAGCCCGTGCATCAACACGTCGAGCGTCTCGTCGGGCCGACCGACGCAGCCGATGATGCCACACATCTACCCGAGCACCTCCGCGCCCGTGGCGATCCAGCCGCTCGGCCGCGCTCCCGTGTGGATGTGTGCGCCCGGGCCGACGAGCGTCCCCGGCGTGAAGGTTACGTCCCCGCCCGCCTCGGTCCGGTCGGCGATCACGGCTCCCAGTCGTTGGTCTTCGAACACCCGCGATCCCACGCGCACGCTCGCCGGTCCGCCCGGGACCGTCGCGTCGGCCCCGAGGGTGACGTCCTCGCCGGTCACGCAGTCGAGCAGGGTGCTGCCGGGGCCGACGCGGGTGTCGGCGTCCAGTACTGTGCGCTCGACGGTGGCGTTCGCGCCCACGGTGGCGTTCCGGCCGAGCGCGACGTCCGGGCCGACAGCGGCCCCTGGGCCGACCTCACAGTCGGGGCCGACGACCACCGGCCGTTGGAGGGTGGCGTCGTCGTGGACGAGCGCCGAGTCGTCGACCCACACGCCTTCTTCTTCGGGGGGTTCGTCGACCCGGCCGCGCGCGAGCAGTTCGCGCATCACGGTGAGCAGGTCCCACGGATAGGTGGCGTCGACCCACAGCCCCTCGGTGTGAACCCCGCGAACGCTCTCGCCACCGTCGATCAGCCGGGCGAGCGTGTCCGTCAGCGGGAGCTCGCCGTCGGTGCGGGGGGTGTCCTCGATGGCGTCGAAGATCGCAGGACTGAAGGCGTAGACGCCGGCGTTGATCAGGCGGTACTCGTCGGTGTCGGGCTGTTCGACCAGCCGGTCGATCCGGCCCGCATCGAGGACGACCGCGCCGTACTGGCGCACGTCGGGCCGTTCGATCACCGCGAGCGTGGCCGGGGCGTCGGGGTGGCGCTCGGCGGCCGCCATCACGTCGGCGACCATCCCCGGCTCGATCACCCGATCGCCGTTGACGGCGAGGAAGGGCTCGGCGACAGCCGCGCGCGCTTCGAGCAGCGCGTGGCCGCTGCCGAGCTGTTTGTCCTGATGGAGGTACTCGATCGAGACGTCCCGATAGGTCGGCCCGAAGTGCTCCTGTACTCTGTCACGCTTGTAGCCGACCACGACGCCGATCGTCTCGATGCCGGCGTCGATCAGCGCGTCGAAGACGTACTCCAAGACCGGCCGATTCGCGGCGGGAAGCATAGGCTTGGGACGGTTCCGCGTCAGCGGGCGCAGCCGGGTACCCTCCCCGGCGGCCAGCACGACGGCGGTGCGGACGCTCATGCTCGCTTCTCGCCGGCGAACGCTTTGAAGCTTCGGAACCGTCGGACGCCCGACCGACGCGCGTCGGCCACGAACTCGGTGGCCGAGGGCGCCTACACCTGTTCGACGGGGGAAGACCGGCGACCGTCGTCTGGTATGGCGGCTATCCGATGTCGGGCAGGCCGCCGAAGTTGACCTTCACCGTCTTGATCTGCCGGTAGTCGTCCATCGTCTCGGCTGCCAGCTCGCGGCCGATGCCGGACTGCTTGTAGCCGCCGTAGGGTGCGGGCTCGAACATGTCGTTGTAGGTGTTGATCCACACCGTGCCCGCCTCGATGTCCGCCGCCGTCTCGTGGGCGGTCTCCAGATCCGTCGTCCACACCGCGGAGGCGAGTCCGAACTCGGTGTCGTTGGCCGCCGCGATCATCTCGTCGTACTCCGACCATTCGAGGACGCTCAGGACGGGCCCGAAGATCTCCTCGCACGCCACCGTCTGGTCGTTCTCGACGCCCGTGAGCACGGTGGGCTCGATGAACGGCGCACCCTCCAGGTCGGGGTCGTCGGGCGGGCCGCCGCCGTGGGCCACCGTCGCGCCCTCCGCTTTGGCGGCGTCGACGTAGGACTGGACGTCCCGGCGGTGGTCGTGGTCGATCAGCGGCCCGATATCGGTCGTCGGCGAGAGCGGATCGCCCATCGTGAGGTCGGCGGTGCGTTCGAGGAAGGCATCGAGGAAGTCGTCGTAGACGTCCTCGTGGAGGAACAGCCGCGAGCCCGCGGTGCACTGCTCGCCCTGATTGTAGAAGATGCTGATGAGCGCGCCCTCGACGGCCTTCTCGAGGTCGGCGTCGGGAAAGATGATGTTGGGACTCTTGCCGCCGAGTTCGAGGGAGACCGGCTTGATCGTCTCGGCGGCGTTCTGCATCAGGTACCTGCCGGCCCGCGTCGAGCCGGTGAGGGCGGTCTTGGCGATGTCCTCGTGGGCGGTGATGGCCTCGCCGACCTCGCTGCCCGGCCCGGTAACGACGTTCATCGCGCCCGAGGGGAGGACCGAATCGATGATCCGGGCGGCCTCCAGCGTCGAGAGTGCCGCACGCGAAGACGGTTTGTACACCACCGAATTGCCGGTCGCCAGCGCGGGCGCGGTCTTCCACGCGACGAACATCGCGGGGAAGTTCCACGCGCTGACCTGGCCGACCACGCCGTAGGGCTCGTGACGGGTGTAGCCCAGCTTCTCGTCTCCCATCGGCGGTAGTCGCCCCTCGTCGGTCGTGCGCGCGAGCGCCGCGAAGTGACGGAACTGCTCGACCATCACGGTCATGTCGACGAACAGCGAGTGCTGGTTGGGCTTGCCGACCTCCAGGGTGTCGAGTCGAGCGAGCTCGATCTGGCGGTCCTCGATCCGGTCGGCCACCTCGTCGAGTAGCTCCGAGCGCTGCTGGGGCGACTGCTGGCCCCAGTCACCCTCGAAGGCCTCACGGGCGGCCGCCACGGCTGCGTCGACGTCCCGAGAGGTGCCCTTCTGGAACGCCGCCAGATCCTCGCCGGTGGTGGCGTCGACGGCGGCCATCGTCTCGCCGCTTTCGGACTCGCGCCACTCGCCGCCGATCAAGATCCCGTACTCCTCCTCGCTGACGACCTGCCCCGCGACGTCGCGGTGTTGCTCGAGGATCGCCTCGTCGACGTGAACGTCGCCGGTGTCGTAGTGCTCCTGTTGCATGGTAGTCCGGTGGGTCCGTCTCGGACGGCCGTGGTGTCCTCGCCCGCCTCGTGCCGTCGTGTCGACCGTCCGATCGGCGATCGCGGGTTCGGACCCGCCCGACATAACCGTTGGCACGCGCATACACGGCCGGCGAGAACGGTTCCGTGGAAGACACGCCGTCCGGTCGACGACACCGCGCCGACGGTGGCAGCCGGGCCCTCGAACGGGATCGTGACCGGGTGACCGATCGTACGGAGACCGACATCGGCGGGCAGGAGAGGCCGAAAGAGTCCACAGCCGCCCTCGGATTCGCTGCTCGACGCGGCCGACTCGGGCGCGGGCGACGCGCCACGTCGTCGCGCTCGTGTACGCCCACTTCTCGATCGGGGAACATCGGGCTGTGATTCCACTCGGGACCGGGCCCGTGCGCCGGCCTCGCGTCGGAATCGACGAAGAGCCACGAGTTTACTCGTGGGTGGCTGAGGCGTGCTCGTGGACCCAGAACTCCCCCTCGCCGGTGACCTCCTTTTTGAAGATCGGGACTTCGTCCTTGAGGCGATCGATGCCGTCCTCCACGGTTTCGAATGCTTCGCGGCGGTGGCCAGCGAGGACGACGACGAAAACGATGTCCTCGCCGTCGGCGACGACGCCCGTCCGGTGGTGGGTGAGCACCCGGTGGACGCCCTCGCGGGCTTCGAGTTCGGCCTCGATGGTGGCCAGTCGCTCGTCGGCGACGCCCTCGTAGGTCTCGAACTCGAGATACCGGGTCGGCGCATCGTCGGGGCCGTCGTGCCGGCGCACGCGTCCGGTGAACGTGGCGATCGCGCCCGCCCGATGGGCGTCCGGTGACTCCTTGGCCCGCCGGACGAGCGATTCGAGCGTCACGCGCGGTTCGAGGCCCTCGATCGTCGCGGCGAGCGCGTCGAGATCGACGCTATCGGCCTCGCTCGCCTCGAAGAGGGCCGGGCCGGCGTGCTCGCGGTCGCCGAGGACGACCTTGGGAAGCCCGCTCGTCGAGTGGCCCTCGACGACGGCATAGTCGTGCTCGGACGCGAGCCGGTCGAGGAGACCGTCGAGATCGAGCGCGTCGCCGGTGGCGAACCAGCCCGACTCGCCGATCCCGTAGGTGACGCTCGCACCCGCCCCACGGTGGCGCGCGGTGTCCTTGCCCGCGGTGTCGATGTCGGGCGCGTGATCGAGGTGCTTGATCGTCGCCGCGGGGCCGTCGAGCTCTCGGACGAGGCGCTCGACGAGGGTGGTCTTTCCCGAGCCCGTGGGACCGACGACGGCGAACGTCTTCATGTCCGACCGGACGAACGCACGTCGCTTGTAGGTGTCGCCGGACGACCGCCACCGCTCCAGCCGTCCTTTCCCCCTCCGCTTTCCTTTTCGTCCGTCTTCCGCTCTCCTCTCGCTTCCCTCTACTGTCCGGACCGAGCGCCGGTGAGCCAGGCCGACCACCGATAGACCCAAACCGGTAGCGGATGAACGCGAGGGCGTGAGTACCACACAGGAACAGCGCCCCATCCGGTGTCTCGTCGCCAAGGTGGGCCTCGATGGCCACGATCGGGGTGCACACGTCATCACGCGGGCGTTCCGCGACGCGGGCTTCGAGGTCGTCTACTCCGGGCTGCACCGCTCGCCCGACGAGATCGTCCAGGCCACGGTCCAAGAGGACGTCGACGTGCTCGGCATCTCGATTCTCTCGGGTGCGCACAACACGCTCGTCCCGAAGATCCTCGACGGACTCGAGGAGTACGGCGCGAAGGAGGACACCCTCGTGGTGCTTGGCGGGATCGTCCCCGAGAAGGACGAGGAGAAACTCGAAACACGGGGCGTCGCGGCGATCTTCGGGCCGGGGGCGTCGATGGACGACGCGGTACAGTTCGTCCGCGAGAACGCCCCGGGGCGGTGAAGATGGACGGCAAGCAGATCGGCGACCGTCCGGGAGAGAGCGACGTGCTCGGCCGCCTGCTCGACGGCGACCACCGCGCGCTCGCGCGGGCGATCACGTGGATCGAGAACCGATCGCCGGGCTACCGCGAGCTCGTCGCCGGACTCCACGAACACACCGGGGACGCCGCGGTGATCGGGATCACGGGCAGTCCGGGCGCGGGCAAGTCGACGCTCGTCGACAAGCTGGCCGCGGCCTACCGCGCGGACGGCCTGACCGTCGGCGTGATCGCCGTCGATCCCTCCTCGCCGTTTACGGGTGGCGCGGTGCTTGGCGACCGCATCCGGATGGGCTCGAACGTCGGCGACATGGACGTCTTCGTCCGCTCGATGAGCGCCCGGGGCTCGCTGGGTGGGGTGTCGCTCGCCACCGCCGACGCCGTGAAAGCCCTCGACGCCTTCGGCAAGGACAGAATCCTCGTCGAGACCGTCGGTGCGGGACAGAACGAGATCGACGTCGTCAAGACCGCCGATACCGTCGCCGTCCTCCTCCAGCCCGGCAGCGGCGACGACGTCCAGATGCTCAAGGCAGGCATCCTCGAGATCGCCGACGTGTTCTGTGTGAACAAGGCCGACCGCGACGGCGTCGACAGGGTAGTCAACGAGCTCCGCGAGATGCTCGACCTCCGGAACGACGACGCGGCGGCCGCGGCGGGCCACCACGGGACGGCCGGCGTTGCTGCCGACGGCACCCACGGTACCGACGACGCCGACAGCACCGACAGCGTCGACGACGACACCGATGACGGCGACCGCACGGCAACGAGTTCGGACGGAGAGCCGACGACGTGGGAGCCACCGATCGTCGAGACGGTCGCCACGCAGGGCGAGGGCGTCGGGGCGTTCCGCGACGCGCTCGACGACCACCGCACCTATCTCGACCGTTCGGGACGGCTCGAAGCGATCGGCCGGACACGCGCCGCCGAGGAGATTCGGGCGCTGCTCCGCGAGGACGCGAACCGACTGGTCGCCGAGGAGATCGAGTCCCGCGGCGGCATCGAGGCGCTCGCCGGGGCCGTCGCGGCGCGCGAGACCGACCCGTACACGGTGGCGGACGGCGTCCTCGAACCGCTCGCCGAGTGTGTCCGCGAGCAGCGCCAGAGATAAGCGACCGCCGGTGCTCGTGGGAGCATGCAGCTCAAGCGTGCCGCCCGCTCGGTCGCCGGCGGCCTCGCCCTCGCCGCCGGCGTCGCCGGAGCGAACCGCGCGCTCGCCGCCCGAGCGGGCGAGCTCGAACCCGCCCTGCCGGGCACACAGCACACCCACCGCTGGCGCGGGTTCGACGTCGCCTACACCGAGGCCGGCGACCCCGACGATCCCGACCTCCTCTTGTGCCACGGCATCAACGCCGCCGGTTCGAGCCGGGAGTTCGCAGCCGTCCTCGACGCGCTGGCCGCGGAGTACCACGTTCTCGCGCCCGACTTCCCCGGGTTCGGACGGTCCGATCGCCCGCCGCTGCTGTACTCGGGTTCGCTCTACACCACCTTCGTGACGGAGGTCGCCGACGAGCTGGTCGAGGACGCGATCTGTGTGGCCTCCTCGCTGTCGGGGGCCTACGCCGCGAGCGCGGCCGAAGCGGTGGACTTCGAGGAGCTCGTGCTCGTCTGTCCGACGGCCAGGACGGTGCCCGGCCGGCGGGTGTGGCTCCGCTCGGTGCTGCGCTCGCCGCTGGTCGGCGAAGCCCTCTTCAACCTCTTGACCTGTGAGCCGTCGCTGCGGTACTTCGAACGCGACCACGGGGTCTCCGACCCGGCGATCCTCACCGAGGAGTTCATCGACTACCGCTGGCGGACCGCCCACCAGCCGGGCGCCCGGTTCGCCCCGGCGTCGTTCGTGAGCGGCTTTCTCGATCCCGACGTCGACCTCGGTTCGACGCTCGCCGGACTGGAGCGGGTGACGATCGTCTGGGGCCGCGAGGCCGACCTCCCGCCGCTCGAACGCGGCCGGGAGCTCGCCGCGGCGACCGACGCGACGCTCGTGGTGATCGACGACGCGAAGCTGCTGCCCCACGTCGAACGTCCCGAGGCGTTCGTGGACGCCGTGACCCGGGAGCCCTCCGCGCGCGAGCAGTGACGACGAGGGAGGGGGCTCGCCCGAACGCCCGACGAGGGGAGCACGCACGACGCGACCGGGCGAATCGCCCGTCGGTTCGGGTCGTCGAGACACGAAAGCGGGGGTGGCGAGCCGAGAGACCGCGGTCCGTGACCGCTCGATCCCGTCCCGTCCTATCGCGGCCGGAAGACGAGTACGCGGTCGCCGGTCGTCACCGACTCGCCGACGTCGACGCCGACGGAGAGCCCCGTCTCGACGTCCTCTGGATCGATCTCGCGGAGCTGGCCCGTCAGGCGGACGGGCCCGAAGTCCGCGAGGGCGGTCACGAACGGCGCGTCGTCGGCGAGGCGCGGGGTCGGCACGGCGATGGTGGTGTGGGTTTCGACCGTCCCCGACTCCGGGAGGGGCTCCTCGGCGAGCTCCCGGGCGCCACACTCCGAGCAGACCCGCCGGGGCGGGAGCCAGCCGTGGCCCGCCGGGCATTCGAGGTAGTAGCCCTCGCCGTCGGCGACGGCATCCAGGAGGTCGTCGTAGCCCTCGTCGCGGGCGTTGTCCGTGCTCGCGCTCATGTCGCCACCTCCAGGACGTGGACGACGGCGCTGGCGACCGTCCCGCCGGCGTTGTGCGCCACCGCGGTTTCGGCGTCGGGCACGGCCCCCGAACGGGGGTGGTCGCCGCGGAACAGCCTGGTGATCTCGGCGATCTGGCCCGCGCCCGTCGCGCCCACCGGGTGGCCCTTGGCCTTCAGCCCACCCGAGAGGTTGATCGGCAACTCGCCCGAGCGCGTCGTCTCGCCGCGCCGGGCCGCCCCGACGGCCTCACCGCGTTCGTAGAACCCCAGCGATTCGAGCGCGAGCACCTCCGCGATCGTGAAGCAGTCGTGGACCTCCGCGAAGTCCACGTCGTCGTGATCGACGCCGGCGTCGGCGTAGGCCTCCCGTGCCGCGTCGTCGGCGGCCGGCGTGCGCGCGAGGTACTCCCGGTCGGCGAGCGCCAGCCGATCGCCGCCCTGTCCGGTGCCCGCGATCGCCACGGGCGCGTCGATCCCGTGGGAATCGGCGTATGCCTCGCTCACGAGCACGAGCGCGCTCGCGCCGTCGGAGATCGGACACGCGTCGTAGAGCCCGAGCGGGGTGGCGACCGGCGGCGCGTCGAGAGCCTCCTCGACGGTGATCTCGCTGCGGTACTGGGCGTGGTCGTTCGGGAGGGCGTGTTCGTGGTTCTTGACGGCGACGTTGGCGAGGTCCTCGGGCGAGCCGCCGTACTCCTGGAAGTACGCGCGCGCCATCAGCGCGTACGCGCCGGGGAAGGTCACCCCTGCGCGGACTTCATAGAGGTCGTCGGCGGCCATCGCCAGCCCCTCGGTCGCGCCCGCCGTGCCGATGTTGGTCATCCGCTCCGCGCCGCCGACGAGGACGACGTCGGCCTCGCCGCTCCGGACGTCCTTGACGGCCTCGCGGACCGCCGCGCCGCTCGACGCACACGCGGTCTCGAAGCGCGTCGCCGGCACGTCCAGCCCCACCGCCTCGGCCATCAGCGGCCCCTGGTGGCCCTGGCGCTCGGCGAACTCGCCCATGAAGTTGCCGTAGAACAGCTCCTCGACGTCCTCGGGATCGACCCCCGAGTCGTCGATCGCGGCCAGTCCCGCCTCGGCGAACAGGTCGCGACCGGTTCGTTCGGGTGACTCGCCGAAGTCGGTGAGACCGACGCCGGCCACGCGGATGCCTGCCATGGCCACCCATAGGCCGGGCGGTATAAAGAACTGTGGAAACGAGACCACGGGGCCACTCCCGTACAGACCGCTCGACGTCCATCCGGGGGGAGAGCCCCCGCGAGGGGCCCGGGACACGCCGATCGGTGATGCCACGCGGACGGAGAGTTCCGGACAGCGCCGACGGACTATCATCCAAAATGACACTCCGGGCGAGGCGATCGTCCCGGCTGTACCGCTCGGGTGTTTTATACACACCCGACCTGTAGCGTGACGATAGACGCCGGCACGAGGGTAGTATCACGGAAGCCATGAACGATCACCTCCAGTTCGTACTCGCCGTCGGTGGTCTGTTCGCCCTCGTAGCCGCCATCGGCTCCCTCGGGGCGGCGCTGAACGTCTACTCGATACTCGCTTCCCGGCTCGTGCTCCTCGCGAGTCCGCTGGTCGCGTACTATCTCGTGTACTACGACGGGTTCGAGCGACTACGATCGCGCTCGGGATCCACCGAGAGCACGGTGGAAGAAAACGCCACACGGCCCGCCGCGAGCGGGCCCGGCTTCGGCGGAACGGGGTTCGCGCCGCTGTCCTCGGGGGATGTGGCGATCGATACGGAAGCGAGCCGCCCGGAATCGCGTTCGCCGCCCCGCAGCACGAACCCGAACCGGGCTCACGGATCACGGGCCGGCGAGGAGACGCGCCTCTGGGTGAATCGGCCCGCCCGGTCTCCGGCCGTGCCCTTCGTCGTCGGGGGGCTCGTGCTCGTCGTCGTCGGGGCGTGGTTGGGACACACCGCCGGGCTATCGCTCTCGTGGCTCCCGCTGATCGTCGTTTCCGCGGGCTTCGTGCTCGCGATCGTCCCGTATCTCGGCCAGCAGCGGACGCGCCACGTGGTTTCGCCCACGCGAGCGTACACCGAAACCGGCTATCTCCGGCCCGAACGAACGGTCGTCCGGCTGCACCGGCTCCGAACCGTCGAATGCAACCAGTCGCGCCTCCAGAGGCTCCTCGGCTACGGCGACGTCACGGTCGCGGCCGGTCCGGACGCCGATCCCCTCGTCTTCGAGGACGCCCGCCGGCCGGCCCATCTGGTCGAGCTCCTGCGGGAAAACGCCCGTGAAGCACGCGAACGCCGCGACGCGTAACCTACCTATCCTGCCCGCTCGCGGGAATACCGTGTTCGCTCCCGGGGGACTTCGGTGAACTCCCGGCCCCAGTCCGCCCCGATCACCCTACTGGTGGGGACGGCTGCCTCGGTAGGAACCCGACGACACCGGAATCGTCGGCACCCGACGCGCCGACGCCTCGGACGAGAGGTCGAACGGACCGACGGGAGCCACATGCGGTCACCGATCCTATCAGAGCGAGACTCGTGTCGGCGACTACGGCCAGGTTCCACCCTCCGCGTGGGCGTTGACGACCCGGTCGATGGCGACGGCGTAGGCGGCGGTGCGGAGGTTCGGCAGGTCGTACTCCTCGAACACCTCGATCAGCCGATCGAAGGCGTCAACGATGACGGTTTCGAGCTCGTCGTTGACGCGCCGTTCGTCCCAGTAGAACCGCTGGCGATTCTGGACCCACTCGAAGTACGAGACCGTGACGCCGCCGGCGTTGGCGAGCACGTCCGGGAAGACGGAGACGTCCCGTTCGATCAGGATGTCGTCGGCCGCCGGCGTGAGCGGCCCGTTCGCGGCCTCGACGATCACGTCGGCCCGCACCTCCTCGGCGAGTGTCTCGTCGATGGCGTTTTCGAGCGCCGCCGGGATCAGGAGGTCGACGTCGAGGGTGAGCAGCCCCTCGCCCGTCAGCTCCTCGGCGGCGTCGACGTAGCCGGTGACGCTGCCGGTCTCTTTTTTGTGTTCTTTGACCATTTGCGCGTCGAGCCCGTCGGGATCGTGGACCGCGCCGGTAGAGTCGCTGACCGCGACGACGTCCGCTCCCTCCTCGTCGAGCAGTCGGGCAGCGACCGCGCCGGCGTTGCCGTAGCCCTGAACGGCGACGGTCACCCCATCGAGGGGCGTTTCGCGGTATCTGAACGCCTCGCGGGCGGTGAGCATCACCGACCGCCCCGTCGCTTCGAGGCGCCCCTCGCTGCCGCCGCTCTCGATGCCCTTGCCCGTCACCACGCCGGGGGCGGTGGTCCCCTCGAGGGTCTCGTAGGTGTCCTTGATCCAGTTCATCTCGCGCTGGCCGGTGTTGACGTCCGGGGCGGCGATGTCCGTGTCGGGACCGACGAGCGGGCGCAGCTCCGTCGCGAACGCGCGGGTGATCCGTTCGAGCTCGCCGGTCGAGAACGAGCGGGGATCGAGGGCGATACCGCCCTTGCCGCCGCCGTACGGGACATCGACGACCGCGCACTTGTAGGCCATCCAGCCCGAGAGGGCCTTCACCTCGTCGCGGGTGACGTCCGGGTGATAGCGGATGCCGCCCTTGTAGGGGCCGCGGTCGTCGTTGAACTGTGAACGGTACGCTCGAACCGTTTCGAGGCCGCCGTCGTCCAGTTCGATCGTCAGGTTGGTCTCGAGCACGCGCTCGGGGTTCTGGAGGCGGGTGAGGAGTCCCTCGCCGACGCCGAGGTAGGCGGCCGCGTCGCCGACGTACTCCTGGAGGCTCTCGAAGGGGTTCGCTTCTTCGGCCATGCCCGACGGTCGGCCACCCGGCTGTTAAGCGTGCCGGGATACATAACATAGGAGTTGTTATAACGCGTATAACCCTCATTGAGGGGAGGTCAGCACACCTCCGCCTCCAGCGTTCGGACAGTCCTCGAGCTCCCCGATGTCGCCACGCCAGCACATACAGCCACGGATCGCGCGACTCGACCCCCCCCCTCGCACGAGCGACGAGAAGCAGGGAAGAAACGAGCGAGAGGGTGAAAAGACGAAGGACGCTCACTCCGCGGCTCGGTCGAGGACGCGCTCGGCCCGGGCGATTAGTGGGGCGTCGATCATCTCGCCGTCGACCCGGAAGACGCCGCGATTCTCGGCGTCGGCTTCGGCCTTCGCGTCGAGCACGCGCCGCGCCCACGCGACCTGCTCCTCGCTCGGCGCGAACGCCTCGTTGATGACGCCCACCTGCTCGGGGTGGATCGCCAGCTTGCCGTCGTAGCCGAGCTCGAGCGCGAACGCACAGTCCTCGCGCAGCACCTCGTCGTCCTCGAAGTCGGTCACGAGGGTGTCGATCGCGTCGACCCCGGCCGCGCTCGCCGCGAGGACGACGTGCTCACGGGCGTAGAGCACCTCCCGGCCCTCCCGCGTCCGGCTCGCACCTACGTCGGCGGCGAGGTCCTCCGCGCCGAAGACGAGCGCGTCGGTCGCCGCCGCGTCGGCGATCGCCGCGGCGTCGAGCACCCCCCGAGCGGTCTCGATCAGCGCGATCACCGGCAGGTCGGCGTCGTGCTCGCCACACAGCCGGTCGAGGGTCGCCACGTCCGCCGCCCCGTCGACCTTCGGGCACACCACGCCGTCGATCCGGGGATCGCCCGCGAGCACGCTATCGAGGTCGCCGGCGGCCGCCGACCCGGGGTTGACGCGAACCAAGACCTCACAGCTCGGGTCGAACGCCGGATCGGTCAGCACGCCGCTGACGGCCTCGCGTGCGTCCTCCTTCCGCCCGGGCGCGACCGCGTCTTCGAGATCGAAGACGACGACGTCCGCGCCGGTTTCGGGCGCTTTCTCCAGCAGCTCGGGCCGATCGCCGGGCGAGAACAGCACGCTCCTGCGGGCCATGTCCGACCGTCGACGCCCGGGGTCAAAAGGTCCCGCCCGACCGAGCCCGGCAGTCGACCGGTACACGACCGGCTCATCGCCCGGTCCGTTCGGTCCGAACTCCCCGACGCGAACCCAACTGGCTTGAGCGTAGAGCCCGACGTATCTAGGGCCATGAGCTACGACACGACGATCGGCTGGTCGCTGTTTACCTCGGGCATCGTCACCCTCCTCCTGAAGATCGCCCCCTACGACTCGCTGTACTGGGGGATCGCGCTGCTGATCCTCGGCGTGATCGTCATGTTTCGGCGGGTCTGAGGAACCGACGGCGGGGCACCGCCGCGAGGGACGATCCGCCGCCGTCCGACGGGCAGCGACCAGCGTCGGGTTCGGGGCGTGACCCGGCGGCCGGAGCCGCGCCGTCTCGCCGCGACAGGGGGCTGAAGGGTCCGTCGACCAGTAAACTATTAGGCGCTGTTGGCACACGTCACTCGTATGCGACCGCTCGACGACACCGCGCTCGCGCGCGACGGGAAGGTGCTGATCCTCGCCTACGACCACGGGCTCGAACACGGCCCGAGCGACTTCGAGGACCTCCCCGAGCGGATGGACCCCGGGACGATCTTCGAGGCCGCCACCCACGACGCCGTGACCGCACTCGCAGTCCAGAAGGGTATCGCGGAGGCGTACTACCCCTCCTACGAGCGCGACGTCACCCTGCTCGCCAAGCTCAACGGCACCTCGAATCTCTGGATGGGCGAGCCCGACTCGGCGGTGAACTGCTCGGTCGAGTACGCCGCCGAAATCGGGGCGGACGCCGTCGGGTTCACCCTCTATGGGGGCTCGAACAACGAGGTCGAGATGGCCGAGGAGTTCGCCACCGTCCAGGAGTCCGCCCGCGACCACGACCTCCCCGTGGTCATGTGGTCCTACCCCCGGGGACAGGGGCTCAAGAACGACACCAGCGGGAGCGTCATCGCCTACGCGTCCCGGCTCGCACTCGAACTCGGCGCGGACGTGGCCAAGGTGAAGTACCCGGGCAGCCGCGAGGCGATGGAACGTGCCGTGCGCGCCGCGGGGCCCACGAAGGTGATCATGAGCGGCGGCTCGAAGGTCTCCGACGAGGCGTTCCTCGAGAGCGTGAAGACCGTGATGGACGCCGGCGGGGCAGGTCTCGCGGTGGGCCGGAACGTCTGGCAGCGCGAGAACCCGACCCAGATCCTCGACGCGCTGGAGCAGGTCATCTTCGAGGGGGCTACCGTCGACGCGGCGCTCGAAACGTGAGCGACCGATCCGGGACCGGCCCGAGCGACGCGGCCGCCGCCGAGACCGTCACGGCGGTCCTCGAAACCGTCGCCAGCGCCGCCCCGGAGATCCGCGGCGGGCTCGCGGGACGGCGCGAGTACGAGTCCGAGGAGAACCCGAGCGGCGAACGACGGCTCGCGGCGGACGTCCACGCCGACCGGCTGCTCGAAGACCGACTGACGAGCATCGAGGGGATCGGCGGCTACGCCAGCGAGGAGCGCGAGGAAATCGTCGACGCCGGCGACGCCAGCGGGGACGACGCGGAGCCGAACGCGGGCGCGGCGAACACCGACGCCGGGCTCTCGGTCGCGGTCGACCCGCTCGACGGCTCCTCGAACCTCAAGTCGAACAACGCGATGGGCACGGTCGTGGGCGTCTACGATACCGACCTCCCGGCGCGCGGGCGCGACCTGCTCGCGTCCGCGTACGTCCTGTACGGGCCGATCACGACGATGGTGGTCGCCCGCGAGGACACGGTGACCGAGTACGTCCTCCGGGACGGCGAGCGTCACGCCGCGCGAGAGGACGTTACGCTGCCCGACGAGCCGACCGTCTACGGCTTCGGCGGGCGCGTCCCCGACTGGCCGACCGACTTCACCGACTACGCCCGGGAGATCGAAGGGGAGCTCAAGCTTCGCTACGGCGGCGCGATGATCGCCGACGTGAATCAGGTCCTGACCTACGGCGGGATCTTCGCCTACCCCGGCCTCCGATCGCGCCCCGAGGGCAAGCTCCGCCTCCAGTTCGAGGCCAATCCCATCGCGCATATCGTCGAGTGTGCGGGCGGGCGCTCCACCGGTGGCGAGCGCTCGCTGCTCGACGTCGAGCCCGACGCGCTCCACGACCGGGTCCCGGTACACGTGGGCAACCCCGAGCTCGTCGACCGACTGGAGGCGGCGCTGTCGTAGCCGTCCAGCCGGGCTGCTCGCGTCGGACCGGCGGGGATGAACACCTTCGGGAGGGAAGGGGCACGTTTCGCCGGCGGACACGGGCCTCGAGCCCCGCTCCGGGTGGCTCGTGACGGCCGCCCGAGGAGACCGGACCCCGTCGGCGACCCGCACGCATGGCAACCCTTTTTGACCCGCTCGTGGAGTCGGCGGCATGGACGTTCGCATCGACGGGACGGCAGACGAGGAGGAAGCCTCGGCCATCGCCTCGGCGCTCGCCCGCCACGTCAACGAGCGGGTAGCAGTGTTCGTCGGCGACGCCGACGAGCCGGCGGTCACGCGGGAGGCCGTGGAGGGCGGCAAAACGGACACCGCAACGCCGAGCGTAGCCGACGGCAGTACGCCCGCCGGCGAAACAGCGAGCGCGGCGGACGAGAGCGAGCCCGGCCCCACCGAGCGTGAGACGGCACTGCGCGAGGAGGTCGCCGACATCGAGCGCGGCGGGCCCGAGGAGTACAAGGAACGCCTCGGGGAGCAGGGCAAGCTGTTCGTGCGCGATCGCCTCGAACTCTGGTTCGGCGAGGGCGGACTGAGCTTCGAGGACGGCCGTTTCGCCAACTTCGACGCGTGGCACCCCGACAGCCCCGAGACCGGCGGAAACGTCGAGGACGGGGGCGATCGGCTTCCCGCGGACGGCCTCCTGACGGGAGCGGCGGACTTCGAGGGGCGCCGGCTGCACGTCATGGCCAACGACTTCACCGTCAAGGCGGGGAGCATGGCCGAGAAGGGCGTCGAGAAGTTCCTCCGGATGCAACAGCGCGCGCTGAAGACCGGCAGACCGGTCCTCTACCTGATGGACTCCTCGGGCGGGCGGATCGACCAGCAGACGGGCTTTTTCGCCAACCGCGAGGGGATCGGGAAGTACTACTACAACCACTCGATGCTCTCCGGCCGGGTCCCACAGATCTGTGTCCTCTATGGCCCCTGCATCGCCGGCGCGGCCTACACGCCAGTGTTCGCGGACTTCACCGTCATGGTCGAGGGGATGAGCGCGATGGCGATCGCCAGCCCGCGGATGGTCGAGATGGTCACCGGCGAGGAGATCAGCCTCGACGACCTCGGTGGACCGCAGGTCCACGCCGCCGAGTCGGGCAGCGCGGACCTCGTCGCCGAGAGCGAGGAACACGCCCGCGAGCTCGTCGCCCAGCTGATCGGGTACCTGCCCGACAGCGCCGAGGACGAGCCCCCACAGGTCGAGGGCCGGCCGCCGGCGAAGTCACCGGCGGGCATCGACGCGATCGTGCCCGAACGCCCCAATCGGGGCTACGACATGCACGAGCTGATCGAGCGGCTCGTCGATCGGGACACCTTCTTCGAGCTCCGTGCGGAGTACGGCAAGGAGATCCTCACCGGCTTCGCCCGCCTCGACGGTCGATCGGTGGGGATCGTCGCCAACCAGCCTGCCCACCGCGCGGGCGCGATCTTCCCCGACGCCGCCGAGAAGGCCGCCGAGTTCGTCTGGACCTGCGACGCCTACGACGTCCCCCTGCTGTATCTCTGTGACACGCCGGGATTCATGGCCGGCTCGGGGGTCGAGAAGGAGGGTATCCTGGAGCAGGGCAAGAAGATGATCTACGCCGCCTCCTCGGCGACCGTCCCGAAACAGTGTGTCGTCGTCCGGAAGGCCTACGGCGCGGGCATCTACGCCATGACCGGGCCGGCCTACGATCCCGAGGCGACGCTCGCGCTCCCGGCGGGCGAGATCGCCATCATGGGTCCCGAGGCGGCGATCAACGCCGTCTACGCCAACAAGCTGGACGCGATCGACGATCCCGAGAAGCGCGAGGAGCGCGAGGCCGAGCTCCGCGCGGCCTACCGGGAGGACATCGACGTCCACCGGATGGCCAGCGAGGTCGTCATCGACGAGATCGTCCCGCCGAGCGAGCTGCGCGCGGAGCTCACAGAACGCTTCGCGTTCTACGAGACCGTCGAGAAGTCCCTGCCCGAGAAGAAACACGGGACCGTGCTGTAGTCCGCGAACGGCGGTCGGTTCCGGTGTTCGGCGAGCGGGGCGTGCGGCGGTCTGCCCGCCCGACCGTCAGGCCACCGTGACCGTCCGGCGACCCGATCCTATAGAAAAGCACGGTTGCGATCGATCACGAACTCGCCCGACCGATCGTCGAGAGCGTTCGCGGTGACTTTTCCGCCTACGGACCGCTCGGCCCGAACCGTCGAAATCGGTCAGAAGAGTTCCGTCGAAGACGGAGGTGGCCGTCGTGACTACCGCCGACGCCGCGCGAGGAACGCGGTCGCGAGCAGGGCGACGGCAGCGACGGCGATCCCGAATCCGGGGCCGCCCTCGCCGGTCGTCTCCGCTTCGCCGCCGTCAGCCGCCGTTTCCTCGGCGACCGCCGTCGCCTCGCCGCCGTCGGCCGCCGTCTCCGCCTCCGCCTCGGTCGTTGCCATCTCCGTCGTCGCCATCTCCGTCGTTTCCTCGGTCGTTCCGTTCTCCATCGGCGTGCCGTTCTCCATCGGCGTGCCGTTCTCCATTGGCGTGCCGTTGGTTCCGTTCGTGGGAGTCACGTTCTCGGTGATGTCGAGCGTCGCGGACTGGGCGCTGCCGTTGCCGACGGCGACGCTCACCTCGTACTCGCCGGGTTCGGGCGGGTTGGTGACGCCACCGTAGGTCATCGAGAGGCTGTCGCCCTCGTTGACCATCACCGAACTGTCGAAGTTGACGGTGAGGTTCTGGCCGTCCGGGCCGACGAGCGTCGTCGTCGCGTTGGCCGCGCTGACGTTCGGTCCCGAGGAGTTCACCGACACCAGCGCGTTGCCGACGTTGCCGATCGAGACGTTGCTCTCCCCGTAGTTCACCGTCACGGCCGTCAGGTTGCCTGCTCCGCCGGAGCCGACCGTCGCCGTCACCGTGTGGTTCGCGCTCGCGTTCGCCGCGCTCGGCTCGGCCGTCACCGACGCTTCGCCGTCCGCCTGGCCGCCGGTGTCGTTCACCTGATCACCGGCGTCCGCGCTCGACTCGACGACCGTGATCGGGACCGTCACCGACGGCCCGCCGCTTTCGGGTGTCACCGTGAACTCGTAGGTGCCCGGCGGCACGTCGGCGAAGTCGGTCCCGATGATGTTGTTCCGGTCGAGGTCGTTGGGACCGAACTCGGTCGAGTCGTCGAAGACGATCGATTCGACCTGACTGGTACTCAGCCCCGAGGCGGTGATGTTTGCGTCCCACGGCGTGCCGTTGAACGCTCGGTAGAGGACGCCGAAGTTGAGCACCCCGTCTTCGACCGTGCTCACCGTGTTGGCGTCGCCATCCCTGAAGCGTGCCTCCATCGGCTCGGTTCCGCCGTAGAAGTCGTCGTCCTGTGCCGCGGCGCTGTCCGCGCCGCCCCCGGTCGCGTTCTCCCCGGTCTGGTTCCCGGTCGCGTTGCCGTCGTCCTGTGCGCCGACCGCCCCCACTGCGGCGGCTCCGGCGACGATCGACAGGACCAGCAACGCGGCGAGAAACAGGCCCCGAAGCGCGTCGTGTTTTCGTGTCATGTTGTGTGTCTGTCACCGGCGACGGCCACCCCACGACCTCCCGGTTCGACCGCCCGGCCCCGCCGGGTCGCGCGTGATTCCGTCGCCGTCGTGGACTACGGGCCCTACAAAAACCCATCGTGATAAATTCTTTTTGGTGGGTGGACCGCCGCGTGACCGTGGCGATCCGTCGGTCGAGCGCACCCGACCGACGACCGGTCGGACGATCGGTCGGCTCGGCTGCGGGCCGAGGGGACGAGCAGTCCGTGGTCGAGAAATGGGGAAGAGAGCCTTCACTCGCCGTCCGGTCGCTTCAGCGAGAGCGCCGTGCGCTCGAACGAGCAGACGAGCTCGTCGCGCTGGTTGTACGCTTCGACGCCCATCCGCACGACGCCGCGCTCGCCGTCGCTCGTCTCGCGTTTGTCCAGTACCGTGGTCTCCGCGCGGATCGTGTCGCCGTGGAACACCGGCGCGGGATGCTCGACGTCGTCGTACGAGAGGTTGGCGACGATCGTCCCGTCGGTGGTGTCGGGAATCGTCAGCCCCACCGCGAGCGACATCGTGAAGAGACCGTTGACGATGCGCTCGCCGAACTCGCTCCCGGAAGCGAAGTCGGCGTCGAGGTGGAGGGGCTGCTGGTTCATCGTCATATCACAGAAGCGCTGGTTGTCGCTCTCGCTCACCGTCCGGCGCTTCTCGTGAGTGATGGTCTCGCCGACCGCGTAGTCCTCGTAGTAGCGCCCGGTCATGACGCCGACGTCGGGCGGCCGGACCGAAAAGCCACCGGTCGGTGCCATCAGTGGGCCGAGCACTCCTCCCCAGATCCCGGCCGCGTCCGGCGAAAGGACAACGCCCATTAGGAGCGCTCGAATCGGTTCGCGTATGTCGTTCAGCGTCGCCACGGTCCTCCGGGAGTCGCTCAGGCGGCTGTTCACGGGGCCGGCCCTACTGCTCGCCCTCGCCCTCGCCGTCGTCGAGACGGTCGTCGCGGTAGTCCTAGGTCCCGTCTACCGCGTCGGTTCCGAGGCGCTCTCCGGGGCGCCCGACGCGATCGAGTTCGCGCCCGCCCCGCTATCGCTTCTCGGGCTCGCGCTCGTGGTCGTCGTCGCGGGCTACGTCGGCCTCGTCACCACCCGCGTGTACGCCACCGAGTGGGGTATCGTCGAGCGCGAGCACCTCACTCGCTCGGTCGCCGCCGGGCTGGCCAACTGGATCGTCGGGGCGTCCCTCCTCGGCGCGCTCGTCGCCGCCGGCCTCGCCCTGCTGGTCGTCCCCGGGGTGTTCGTCCTCGCGGCGGGTCTGCTCGCGCTCCCCTTCGTCGCGGTCGAGGGCGAGAACGCCGCGACGGCGCTCGGGCGGAGCTGGCGGGCGAGCAGCGCCGACCGGGTGGCGCTGGTCGGGCTCGCCGTCGCCGTCCTCGCCGTCGATTTCCTCCTTTTCGGCGTCGCACTCGCTGTCGGGGCCGCCCTCGACGCCGGACTGGCCCTCCTCGGACTGTTCGCCGGCAGCGTCGCGGTCGCCGTCGCGCTCGTCTTCGCCTGGATCGCCATGGCGCGCGCCTACGGCGCGCTCGCCGCCAACGCGGCGGCCTGACCGCGGCCCGTCCCCGGGGCGGCTCGCGCCCATCCCGAGTCGGCCGCTCGCTACGCGAACGCGCCGTCGAGTCGCTCGGCCAGCGCCCCCTTGTCGACCTTCTGGCTGCCCGTCCGGGGGAGCGACTCCACGAAGACGACCCGGCGGGGCTTCTCGTAGCCGGCGAGGTCCGCCCGCGACTCGCAGAACGCCTCGACGTCGGCCGCCGCGAGCGATTCGTCCGCTCGGACGACGGCCGCCGTGACGGCCTCGCCGAGGCGGTCGTGGGGCGTGCCGAGGACGGCGACGGTCTCGACGCCGTCGATGTCCGCGAGGGCGTTCTCGACGGCGCTCGGCGATACCTTCTCGCCACCCGAGAGGATCATCTCGTCGACGCGGTCGACGTAGTGCAGGAGCCCGTCCTCGTTTCGGACGACCACGTCGTCGGTGTGAAGCCAGCCGTCGGTGGTGCTTTCCGCGGTGCGCGCCGGGCGCTCCCAGTAGCCATCCATCACCGTGTCCCCGCGCAGGAGCAGTTCGCCCTCCTCGCCGTCGGGGACGTCAACACCGGTCTCGAGGTCGACAACGCGCGCTTCGAGCGCCGGGATCGGCCGGCCCATCGCGCCCGGCGTCCGGGCCTCGCCGGCCCGGTCGGTGACCGCGAGGCCCGCGACCTCGGTCTGGCCGTAGTAGTCGACGAGCGCGCCGACCTCGAAGCGCTCCGCGAACTCCCGGAGGACCGGCTCCGGAGCCGGACTCCCGCCGTAGAAACAGAGGCGCAGCGACGCAGTGTCGAACTCGTGTGCCGTGTCGGTGTCGAGCACATCGACGATCATCGCCGGCACCAACCCCGAGAGGGTCGCGCCGGTCGCGTCGACGAGCCGTGCCCACTCGGCCGCGTCCCACGCCGGCTGGATGACGACCGTGCCGCCGGTGAACAGCCCCATCAAGATCGCGCCGTGGAGGCCGCCGACGTGGAACAGTGGCATGGCGACGACCGCCGTGTCCGCGGCCGAGAGGCCGTACTGTCCGACGGCGGCGTCGACCTGCGCGCCGACGTTCCGGTGGGTCTGGGCGACGCCCTTCGGGCGACCCGTCGTGCCGGAGGTGTGCATCACGACGGCGGTGTCGTCGTCGAAGCGCGTCGCCGGGATCGGGGCGTCCGCGGGGTCGCCGAACGCGTCGGCTCTGAACTCGCCGTCGGCGTGACCCTCGGCGACGTGCTCGACGGAGCCGACCGCCGCGCCGGCCTCGCGGCCCACGCCGGCGAAGGCGTCGTCGACGAGGAGCACCCGCGCTCCGGCGTCGTCGAGGACGTACTCGACGGTCTCGCTCCCGAAGCGGTAGTTGACGGGCGTGACGGCACAGCCCGCCCGCCACGCGCCGAGGACCGCCGCGACGTACGTCGGACTGTCCATCATGTAGACGGCGACGCGGTCGCCGGCGTCCGTGCGAGCGTCGAGCCACGCGGCGACCGACTCGGACTGTGCGTCGAGGCCGGCATAGGTGAGGTCCCGACCGTCGGGGCCGGCGACGGCCGTCACGTCCGGTCGCCGGTCGACCTGGCGGGCGAAGTACTCGTAGAGGTTCATCGACCGGCCCGTGGGACCCACTCACACAAGAGTACTCGGGTCGACGCCGTCGATCCGTCCCGCTCGCCCCCAGAGAACGGAACGGAAGCCGGACGGGAAGCGGGCTCTGGTCGCGCGGCGGACTACCGCACGGCCTCGTAGACGTCGGCGAGCCGGTCGACCGCGTGCTCGACGCTGACGCCCTCGCGCCGGGCGAGACACGCCCCGCCCAGCCCCTCGCGCTCGTCGAACGCGCGCGAGAGCGCGTCGCGGAAGCCGGCGATGTCGCCCGGCGGGAAGTGATAGCCCGTCTCGCCCTCGGTGATCGTCTCGGCCAGCGCCCCGCTCTCGACGCCGACGACGGGCGTCCCGCAGGCCATCGCTTCGAGCGCGACGAGACCTTGGGTCTCGATCGGGCTCGGGAAGGCGAAGACGTCGAGCACCGAGTAGAAGGTAGCCAGCTCCGCGCGGTCGAGAAACCCGAGAAAGCGCGCGTCGACCCCCCGGGCGCGCGCCTGTGTTTTAAGCCTGCTGCGAGCCGGGCCGTCGCCCCCGAAGACGACCGTCGCGTCGAGTCCGGCGGCCGCGTCCACGAGGTCCGAGAGCTGCTTCTCGAAACCGTGGCGGCCGGTGTAGCCCATCAGCGGTCCGTCGGGGAGGTCGTGGCGGGCGCGGAAGGCGTCCACCTCGGCGGCGTCGGCCGGCGCGAACCGCTCGACGTCGACGCCGTTCGGAACGACCGAGACGGGGCCGATCCCGCGGGCGGCGAGCTCCTCGCGGGCGGTCTCGCTCGGCGCGACGACCCGGTCCGCCCGGCCGAGGAACCACCGCTCGTAGGCGTCGCCGGCCCGCGCGACGCCCTCGCGCAGCCAGCCCTCGACGAGGTAGCCGGCGTACTCGCTGGTCGGGGTGTGATAGGAGGCAACGAGGGGGCGGTCCTCGCGCCGGGCGAGCCGAAGCCCGCCGAGCCCGACGCCGAAGGGGGTGTGGGCGTGGACGATCTCGGCCTCGCGGGCCGGCTCGGGGACGGTGGGCGCACCGAAGCGAAAGCCATCGTAGAAAGGAAAGGCGAGGCTCCGGACGGGATGCTCGCCATCCTCGGCCCGGTGGCGCTCCGAGCCGGGGTAGACCACCTCCATCCGGCCGCCGCGGTCGGCCCACCGCTCGCGCCACGCCCGGACGGTGTAGGTGACGCCGTTCACCGTCGGGAGGTAGGTGTCGGTGAACGCGGCGACGTGCGCTGGCATCGGATTCGCGGGTTCCGAGGGCGGGGGTTAAGCCGTTACGACTTCGCCGAGCGGGATCGGCGTTCGGTCGACGGGACCCGTCCGAGACGGAGTGGGGGCCGAAACGGCGCGCGAACCGCGAACGCCGATACGGACGAAACCGCGCGCCCACGGCCGTATGCTGTGGACCGCGCTGTGACACACTACGGCTGCCCGCCGCCACGACTGCGGCCTACGACGCCGCCGCGGCCGCGATCCAGCCACGCCGCCGCTCGAACCATCATCCGCCCGGCGCGTGGCCGGGAAGTCGCCGCCCATCCACACTACCCGCCCGACCCGGCCTCGCCGCCGGCAGGGGCGTCGCCGGCCGCGGTGGGATCGTCCCCGTCGAGGGGCGTCGCACCGACGAACCCGTCCTCGGCGCGCACGTCGAGCCGTTCGTTTCCCGCCGGCCCGCCCCGCGCCCCGGTTTCGCCCGCCGGCGCGTGCCCGAGGTGCGTTCGCTCGCATGCCCGGATCGTACCGCTCGTGCCACGGACGCGGAGACCGATCGGGCGTCCCCCGACGGCCGCGACGCAGGCGAGAGCGGCCCGCACGGCCTCCACCTCGTCCCGCCGGGCGCGCACGATCGCCTCGCCCTCGCCGTCCCCGAAGCGAAAGCGGACGACAGTGAGGTCGGCGTCCGCGCTCCCCGGATCGCCCAGCAGCGATCGGGCCGCCGCCCAGAGCGCGCGCTGGAACCCTCGTCTACCGATCTCGGCGTCGGACCACGCCTCGATCTCCACCCCGAGGTAGCGCCAGCGCGGACGGAGATGCTTCGGAAGGTGTTTCATGGGATGGGCTCACGGCCGTCCGGGGAACGCCCGGCGTCGAGTGGTATCCACTCTTCGCTGCCCCGGAATGGGGGTTTCGCTGCCGGCAAGGAGCCCGATCGTCCCGTCCGAGAGCGTACGCTGGTGGCTGCGCCGTGGCTGGTCGTCGCGTTCGCCTCAGTCGGCGGCGGTGCTCGCCTCGCTGCCGTCGATCTCGACCAGCTCGTCGACGTCCGGCACTTCGGCGTCCGCGTCGGTGATGATCTCGATGCGGCGCGTGAGTTTGTCCCGCGAGTACTCGATCACGGGGACGGGATCGGACGCTTCGGTGAACTCCTGGTTGATGCCCGCGACGTGGGGCATCAGGTCTCGAAGCGTGTCTCGTACGAGCTGGGGATCGACGCCCTCGTTCTGGATGAGGTGGCGGACCTTCTGCATCCCCCAGCCGACGTGCCGACCCTCATCGCTTCTGATGCGCGTGATGCCCTCCACGAGGCCGTCGAGGTGGGGAAACTCGCGGAGCGCGATGTCGTCCGCGCCCGTAGGGCTGTGTAGCGACTGGATCGAGTAGTAGCCGGTCTGGGCGAGGACGCTCTCGATGACGAGGTGGTAGTGACAGTAGGCTCTGGCCCGGTTCTCCGGCGTGTCCGCTTCGAGCAGGGCGGCCATCGCCGCCTCGTTCTTGTCGAAGAGCTCGACGTAATCCGGCCCGTACCACCGCTGGTCGGTCGGTGCGATGACCTCGTGGCCGAGCGCTTCGGCCGCCGGATCGACCACCTCCCGCCAGTAGCGGTCGAAGAACTGGGTGTGCTTCGCTTCCTCGTATATCTGCGAGGAGATGAACAGCTGATCGTTGATGTCCTCCAACACGAGCGACAGCGGCGCGAGGTCTTCGGTTACTGCCTCCTCGCCGGCCCCGAACAGCGCGAGGTTCTTTCTGATCTCGAAGAACTCCGCCTCGGTCGGCTCGTCCTCGATCCATTTTCGCCGATCCGCTTCGAGGTCCGACTGCGGGATGTCCTCGTAGGGATCCCAGTGGCGGTACACGGCGTTTCTGAAGTAGCCGCCGGCGAACGAATCCGGGTCCAGACGCATCTCTCGGTCGCCGTCCCCGTATCGACGTTCGCTTCCGGTTTCGGTTCGTGCCATCTGTGTTCCCCTCCAGTACCGACTCCCGTGGGCGACGGCCACACGGAACGAGGTTAAGCTTTCGGGACTCAGTGGACACGCGGGCGGCCGATCGTGCGTGGACAGTACGGGACGGCGGGACGGACGCGGAGGCTACCGTCGGCGGTACGGTGGCTTCGGCTTCGTCCAAGCCGGGATCGGTGTTCGGACCCCGAGGCTTCGTCACCGCAGGGGAGAGCGACCGGTTCCGCGCCGGCAGCGCCCCCGTCCGTCGACGTTCTCTTCGGGGAGAGGCTGCCCTCGCGTGGCGGCCGATCCATCGCCCGCCGTGGCGATCACGCCGCTTCGTCCGTGGCCCGTTCGGCTACGAGCACCCCGACCTGCTCGTGGACCCGCTCGACCGCAGTGATCGAAAAGCCCGCGCTCGTGAGCGCGTCCGCCAGCGTGCCGACCGTGGCGGGATCGTCCACCTCGGGCGAGTAGAAGGGCTCGTCGGGGTCGGGCGAACCGAAGAACATCACGTCCCCGAGAACGAACCTTCGACTACCCAGTCCGGCGATCGTCTCGATCGCTGTGCGCTTCTCATCGTCCGCGAGGTGGTGCATGGCGAAGTTCGAGACGGCGACGTCGACCGGGCCCTCGGGGGAGACGTTCGGCTCCCGGAAGGTCCCCGGGCCGAACTCGACGTTCTCGATGCCTTCCGCCGACGCTTTCCGGCGGGCCTGCTCCAGCATCCCCTCGCTGATGTCCCGACCGATCACGCGCTTTGCGTGTGGTGCGAGCGCCAGCGCGATCTCACCCGTGCCGGTCCCCAGATCGAGCACGACGTCCTCGGGGCCGGCCGTGGCGTGTTCGATCACGAGGTCCGCACACGCGCGGTACTCCGGGCCGTGATCGTCGTCGTAATCGGCGGCGTGCGAATCGAAGCGCGCGGCGTGTTCATCGATCGTCTTCTTCATACCGTCCCCGTCGGACCCCCGGCTCGATGAACCTCTCGGATCGGCGCTCGCGGTTGCGTGCCGCGAGGCGACCCCACTCGGCGAGTCCCCTCTCGATCACCGCCCCGGAGAACCCGATTGCCCCGCCGACCGCCCGCAGTTCCTGGGGCGCGCGGAGTTCGAGGTGGCTCTCCGCGCCAGCACTCACGACGAAGGGTGCGTCGGCGTCGGCGACGAGCTCACGGAGCTTCCGCAGTCCGGCGAGCGCGCGCACCCGGCGACCGCCGCTCGATCGGAGGGTGGGACCGAGGTCGAACTCGAAGCGGACGCCGTTTCTGGCGGCGGCACGCGCGAGGACGTGGTCGACGTCGCCCTCGCCGGCCATCGGGCGCGCGAGCACGTCCACCCGCGGCTCCTCGCACGCGAAGCGATTGAGGGCGGGCGTACCGCCGCGGACGATCACGACCGTGTGGTCCGACCTGTGGTTCCCGACGCGGCCGCTGGCCGCCGACGGCTCTCCGGCGCTGATCTCGACCGCGTCGACGGCGTCGATCCCGTACTCCTCCCGGACTCGCTCGACGGACGCGCCGCTCGCGCGGTCGGCGTTGCGAACGACGAGCCCCTCGAAGCCGTACTCGCTGGCGGTCAGCGCGAGCCGTGCGAGGGTGCTCTCGCCGTCGGGATGGGCGCGGACGGCCTCGTACGGTGCCATCGTCGCCGCTCAGCCCGTCCCCGTCTCGGTTTCGGCCCTCGTTTTGGTTCCCGACGCCTCGTCGAGCGCTTCGCGGGCGTTCTCGACGGCTGCGTCCTTGGTCGCGGGGTAGGCCTCGACCTTCCCGCGGAGCTCGATGCCCTCGCCGAGGGCGACCTCACCCCGGAGGGCTGCCTGCTTGTCGAGCCGCACGAACAGCGAGCAGTTCTCGTCGATCCGCTCGTCGAGCTCCGCCCGCACGCGGTCGGCGTCGCCGAGCCCGGCGAGTTCGGCGAGTATCGCCCGGATGCCGTCGGCGCTCTCGACGCGCGCCGAGAGGACAACGATGCGGTCGCCGTGGAATCCCTCCGTCTCGGCGCGCTCGATCCCGAAGTCCTCGGGCAGGTAGGTCCGGAGCGCGCGCTCGACGCGGGCCTCGTCCTCGGTGGTGTGACAGAACGCACGGAGGTCGACGTAGTGAAACGGGACCGAGGACATGCTGTCCAGCCCGGCGCTACTCCGTGGCGGGTTCGAGCGCGTCCTCGGGGACCCCCGACTCCTGACCCTCCTCGAAGGTCACGGTGTAGGTCGCGTCGCCGAACATCGTCTCCATGACCTGCGTCACCGTTCCCGTCTCACCGTCGAACTCGCTGTGCTCGTCGTGCAACACGGCGCGGTCGTCCTCCTCGAAGCTCATGGTCCCGATAGCCCGCGATCGGTGAAAAGCGGACTGATTCTACGCCGACCGGTACCTGTGCCGTCGGAGGAAACGACGAACGCGTTCGGCGGCGCGAGTCGACGGGATCGGTGAGCGGACTCTCCGGCACTCTCCGAGCGAGCGGAACGTCGTCCGTGGGGCCGTCGTGTGGCGGTTCGCGCCGGACGGCTCGGGGTTCTCGCAAGCGCGTCGACGATTCAGCGATCCGGGTTCGTCGGGGGCTGGGGGTCCGCCACGATCGGGGTTCGAGGGTTTATTTACGGTGGCCGGTGAACCGAGACGCATGACATCGCCATCCACACCGATCCGCCCGACGCGGCGCGCGCCACCCGACCGTTCGCTCTCCCACCGATCGCGTCGGCGATGACGACGTTCGACGACCTCTGGTTTCTGGCCGACGAGGCCGGCCAGCGCGCCGCCCAGGCCTACCACGCGCTCACGGCCGAGCGCGAGCCGACGATCGAGCGGGGGCGAGTCGAACACGTCTCCCGACGGCGTTTTCGCGTCCTCGCCGAACGCATCCGCGAGAGCGGTGCGCCGTACGGTGCACACACCATCGTCTACCGCCCCGCCGGCGAGCTGCTGCTCTGTCGCCACGAGGGCGTCGACATGTGGGTGCTGCCCGGCGGCGAACCCGAGTCCGGGGAGAGCTTCCGGGAGACTGCCGCACGCGAACTCGGCGAGGAGGCCGGCATCGAGGCGCACTACGAGGGGCTGGCGATCGCCACGCGCATCGAGATCCGCTGTGACGACAACGCGACGTGGGGCGTCCTCCCCGTCTTCGCGGCCGAGGCCGAGACGACCGACCTCGAGGTGAACGATCCGGACGGCGAGATCTCGGCCGCAGGGTGGTTCGACGAGCCCCCTGCGGACACCCGCGACCGCGCCGACCTGCTGGACTGGCGCGAGCGGGCGCTGTGAGGGCCACGAGGGCCGGGAGCCCGCCCACGGCGGCGGGCCGCGCTCCGCGCGACGACGCCCTCGTCCTCACGCTCGTCGGCGTCATCTGACCGTCCCGCTCGTGCTGGCCGCGTATCCGGTGGGGCGATCGGCGCGGCCACCGCGTACCTCGCGCTCGCCGACCGGCTGGTCGGCCGCTCTCGTGGTACTCGACAGTTTCCCGATCGTCAAGCCCTGCGCCGGCGTCACGCTGGTGCTCTCGCTGGTTTCGGCGTGTGTCGTTCACCCGGCGGACCGGTTCGTGCGGGCCACGGAGCGAATCGCCGAAAGCGTCGGACGTGGCCGAGAACGCGACGGACCGACCCACGACCGGTCGGACGGTCGGGTTCGCACGGACATCGACCGACGGATGGACGGCGATCGCACGGTCGGGCGACCTATCCGTAGGAGTCGCCCTCGTTGGCCTCGGCGTCCATCCGCCGCACCGCGGCGCGGGCGGTGCTCGCGTCGTAGCCCAAGAGGACGTCCTTCGCGTAGGCGTCGGCGACCTCCGCGGCGCGAAGTAGGCTCTCGACGTCGACGTCGACGGCGTAGAGCTCGATCGAGAAGGGAGTCTCGAGGGTATCGACGAACCCGGCCGCGATGATCTCGATCCAGTAGGTCGTCCCGTAATGGGTGTCATAGAGGGGCACGACGAACTCGTCGACGTGCTCGTCGAGCGCCGCGAGATCGAGCCCCGCACGCTCGCGGAGGTGGCCCGGGTAGGGGTCGGGGTGGACGGTGAGGTAGGTCCGACCGGGGATCCGCTCGGCGGCGTCGGCGACGAACTCCGTGATCACCGCCGTGCGCCACGCGGAGCGGTCCTCGAAGGCGCTCTCGGCGAAGCGTTCCGTACAGCGCTCGCAGACGCAGTACTCCGGACGGGGGAAGCCGACGTCGTCGAGACGGACATGGGAGGTGACGGCGGCGCAGTCGGCGATCGTCTCCAGCAAGCCCTCGCAGTAGCCCTCGTGGGTCGGGCAGACGTACGCCCAGTCGAAGTACCGGCGCTCGCGGGTGGCGCGCTCGCCGGCGTCGTTCACCGGCACGACGTCGGGGTTGGCCGCGGCGATGGCGTTGTCGGCGTGACAGGAGATCATGCTCACGCCGGCGGGGTCGGGCTCGGCGGTGCGCCCGGAGACGCCCTTGACCTCGTAGAACGCCCGGTCGAACTCGGGCCAGTCCAGCTCCTCGGCGTTGCGCGTGACGACCCCGAACATGGAGGGGCTGGGGCGCGAATCGGGGTAAGTGATTCGTCCTCGTGCCGTTCCCGCGATCCACCGCAATTGTCGATGGAGAGCTCGACGGGCGGCGAACGGGGCTCGACCGCGGACCGACCGCACCCTCACGACCACCCTCACACGGCTCCGGGAGGGAAACGCGATGGCGTTCGAGGTCATCCGGTCGCTGGCCGCTTCGCCGTTCGTGCTTCCGTAGTTCGGCGTCAGCCACGTCGGCGTGGCCCGTCCGTTTCGTTCGAGCGGATGATGAACGGAGTCGTCGACCAGTCACCGGCGAGAGGGGCGTCGTCGGCGACGTCGCCCGCCGTCGTGGCGAAGGCGCGCTCCCGTTTTCGGACGGTCGCCGCTCCGGCTCCCGTCGCCGGCTCGTCGCCGGCGTTCCGTCGCCCGAACCGACAGCGTTTCACTTCCCCCGACCGCACGACGGACAATGAGCAAGGACGCCATCGAGGTCCGGGGCGCGGCCGAACACAACCTGAAGGACCTCGACGTCACCGTCCCGCGCGAGGCGTTCACCGTCGTCACCGGGCTGTCGGGCTCGGGGAAGTCCTCATTGGCCTTCGAGACGATCTACGCCGAGGGCCAGCGCCGGTATATCGAATCGCTGTCGGCCTACGCCCGGAACTTCCTCGGCCAGATGGACAAGCCACAGGTCGAGGCCGTCGAAGGACTCTCGCCGGCGATCTCGATCGATCAGAAGAACGCCGCGAACAATCCCCGTTCGACGGTGGGAACGGTCACGGAGCTCCACGACTACCTCCGGCTCCTGTACGCGCGCGTCGGCACCCCTCACTGCCCGGAGTGCGGTCGGGAGGTCGGCGAGCAGTCGACCCAACAGATGGTCCGCCGGATCCTGGAGCTGCCCGAGGGCACGCGCGCGAAGCTCGCCGCCCCGATCGTGCGCGACCAGAAGGGGGCCTTCGCGGACCGCTTCGAGGAGCTCCTCGCCGCGGGCTACTCGCGGGTCGAGGTTGACGGCGAGCCCTACGATCTGGCGACCGACCGACCCGACCTCGACGAGAACTACGATCACACCGTCGACGTGGTCGTCGACCGCGTCGCCGTAAGCGAGGACGCCCGCTCGCGCATCACCGACAGCGTCGAGACCGCCCTCGCGGAGGCCGACGGCGTGCTCAAACTGATCCTTCCCGACCCGCCCGAGGGCGTCTCGCTCGGCAGCGAGGCGCGCTCGACGGGCGACCTCGGGCGCGGGGACGGCGACGGAACCGGTGGGGACGGCGGCCGCGATAGCGACGGCGACGGCGGCGACAGCAGCGGGGACGAGACCGGAGAGGAGAGTACGCGGGACGACCGCCTCGTCGTCGAGCTCTCGGAGGCGCTCGCGTGCACTCACTGCGGGATCGACATCTCCGAGATCGAGACCCGCAGCTTCTCGTTCAACAGCCCGCACGGGGCCTGCCCCGAGTGCGAGGGGCTCGGCGAGACCAAGGAGGTCGACGAGGATCTCGTGGTGCAGGACCCCTCGAAGCCGCTCCGGGAGGTCTTCGAGCCGTGGAGCTACGCTCACTCCTACTATCGGACCCGCCTCGACGCCGTAGTGGCCCACTTCGAGCTCTCGCTCGACACTCCCTTCGAGGAGCTCGACCCGGCGACCCGGGAGGCGTTCCTGTACGGCACCCGGGAGAAAGTCGTCTTCGAGCGCCGGACCAAAAGCGGCACCCGGCGCAAACAGAAGCGCTTCGAGGGCGTCGTTCCGAACCTCCAGCGCCGCCACGTCGAGACCGAGAGCTCCGGAACCAGAGAGCACATCGAGCAGTACATGACCGTCACCGCGTGTCCGGCCTGTGACGGCACGCGCCTCAAGCCCGAGAGCCGGGCCGTGCTCGTCGAGAAAACGGCCATCACCGAGGTCAGCAGGCTGAGCATCGGCGACGCGCTCGCGCACTTCGAGGGGATGGAAGCCGACATGAGCGAGCGCGACCGGACCATCGCCGCGGAGATCCTCAAGGAGATCCGCGCCCGGCTCGGGTTCATGTGCGAGGTCGGTCTCGAGTATCTCACGCTCGATCGGCAGGCCGCCACCCTCTCGGGAGGCGAGAGCCAGCGCATCCGGCTGGCGACCCAGATCGGCTCCGGGCTGGTGGGCGTGCTCTACGTGCTCGACGAGCCCTCGATCGGCCTCCACCAGCGCGACAACGACCGCCTGCTGAACACGCTCTGTGAGCTGCGCGACCTCGGGAACACGCTGCTGGTCGTCGAGCACGACGAGGCGACGATGCGTCACGCCGACGAGATAATCGACCTCGGACCCGGCCCCGGCAAGCGCGGCGGCGAGGTCGTCGCGCAGGGGCCCGTGGAGGCCATCGAGGACAGCGCCGAAAGCGTCACGGGCGACTACCTCAGCGGCCGCAAGGCGATTCCGGTGCCCGAGAGGCGGCGCGAGCCGAGCGGCGAGATCGCGGTGCGGGGCGCACGCCAGCACAACCTCGCCGATCTCGACGTCTCGGTCCCCCTCGAGAACTTCGTCGCCATCACGGGCGTCTCGGGCTCGGGCAAGTCGACGCTG
Source organism: Halobacteriales archaeon QS_4_69_34 (assembly GCA_003021045.1). Taxonomy (GTDB): domain Archaea; phylum Halobacteriota; class Halobacteria; order Halobacteriales; family Halococcaceae; genus PXRN01. The sequence goes on from PXRN01000006.1 coordinate 73,458, forward strand.
ATGCACGACGTGCTCTATAAGGGTCTCGCCCGCCGGATGAACGACAACACGACCGTCGAACCCGGCGAGCACGACGCCATCGAGGGCACGGCGGCGATCGAGACCGCCCGGCTGATCGACCAGTCACCCATCGGACGCACGCCCCGGTCGAACCCCGCGACCTACACCGACGTCTTCGATCACGTCCGCGAGCTGTTCGCCGAGACGAAACTCGCCAAGCAGCGGGGCTACGAGGTCGGGCGCTTCTCGTTCAACGTCAAGGGCGGCCGCTGCGAGGCCTGCGGCGGGCAGGGGACCGTCACGATCGAGATGAACTTCCTCTCGGACGTGCAAGTGCCCTGTGAGGAGTGTGGCGGCGCGCGCTACAACGACGAGACCTTAGACGTCACGTATAAGGGAAAGACCATCGCCGACGTGCTCGACATGAGCGTCGCGGAGGCCCACGACTTTTTCGCCCACGACCCCCGCATCGAGCGCCGGCTTGAGCTCCTCTCGGATGTGGGGCTCGACTACATGACGCTCGGCCAGCCCTCGACCACCCTCTCAGGGGGTGAAGCCCAGCGGATCAAGCTCGCCGAGGAGCTCGGCAAGAAACAGACCGGCGACACGCTCTACCTGCTCGACGAGCCCACGACGGGGCTACACCCCGAAGACGAGCGCAAGCTCATCGACGTGCTCCACCGGCTCGTCGACGACGGGAACACGGTCGTCGTCATCGAACACGAACTCGACCTCGTGAAGAACGCCGACCACGTGATCGACCTCGGTCCCGAGGGCGGCGAACACGGGGGCGAGGTGGTGGCGACGGGCACGCCCGAGGAACTCGCCGGGATCGAGGCCTCACACACCGGACGCTACCTGCGCGACCTGCTGCCCGACGTCGAGATGGACGGGCCGCGCGCCGACCGGCGCGTCGGCGCGGCTGGCGACGACTGACGGTCGTCGGGACGCGGGCGACGGTCACTCGTCGTCGAGTTCCGCGGCCGCCTCGTCGATCAGCCGCTCGGCCCGTCGCAGCAGCCGCGCGCTCAGGCGCGCGCCGACCTCGTCCATCGCCACGAGCGCGTCCTTCGCTGCCCCGGCTTCGAGGTCGCCGCGCTCGACCGCCGCGATGACGACGCCGAGCGAGCCCGACACCGCGATTCCAAGCGATGTGCAGGCCTTCCGCAACGGCTTGTCGTCCGTGATCACCACTGCATCGTCGGCGAGCAGCGCGAGCGCGAGCAGGGCGACGTCGCCGATGAACTCGTCGCTTTCCGGGTCGTCCAAGTCCACTGTCCCAGGACCCGGCTCCCCGAGGTGCGCCGCCGCGTCGGCGAGTACGTCGCTTCGGTCCCGCGCCGCCGCGCGGTCGGTCGCGTTCTCGACTCGTATCCAGCCGTTCTCGACGGCTCTCCCGAGTCGGCTCGCCGCCGGTTCGTCGGCGACCTCCCGCTCGACCGCCGCCGGCACGACGAGATCGCCGTCGATACCGCGAAGCAGGTCGACGCGGTCGATACCGGCGAGCGTGATGAACGCGCTCGCGTCGGCGAGCAGCCGTCTCCGGGGCGCGTCGCTCACCGGAGCGCCTCAACGTCGGCTTCGAGATCGGCCGCGTCGTAGTTGGCGAGGACGTCGCGCTCGTTGGCCTCGGTCATCATCTCCGCGACGGTCGTGCCGGCGATCTCGGCGGCCCCGCGCATCCCGACCTCCCCTTCCCGATACCGTTCGAGAGCGAGCCGAACGAGTGCCTCGCGCGCGCCGCGGCGGATCGCCTCGCGGATGGCGTCGCTCCGACTGCCGCCGCGCTGTGCGGCGAGCCTGTCGAGGAGGTCGAGCTCTTCGGGACTCATCCGGGCCGTGACGTTCTCCATGCCGAATACAACGCGTTGCAGCGTATTAAACGCGGCGCCGGCCGCCGCACAGCGCCGCCGGGGCGTCGGCGTGTCGGAGAACGACTGGCGGCCGTCGAGCCGGTTGACCACGGTCTACGCCGCGCTGCGGAACGGCCTGCTCGTCGCCAGTGACGATGGAGACGACACAGCGGCGGGCGACGCGAGTGCCGGTAGAAGTGAGGCGAGTGCGGACGGATGGCGAACGAGCGACCACCTCACCGGCCGTGCGCTCGAATGCGTCGCCGTCTCGCCCGAGGTCCCCGAGCGAGTCCTCGTCGGCACCTTCGAGTCAGGCCTGTGGCGCAGCACCGACGGCGGCGGGTCCTTCGAGCGCGTCGGAGACGGGGGTATCGAACACGAGGCCGTGATGTCGCTCGCGGTGAGCCCGCATGACCCCGACGAGGTGTGGGCGGGCACCGAACCCAGCCGGGTCTACCGCTCGACCGACGGCGGCGAGACGTGGGCGGAGCGTCCCGGACTCGCCGCCCTGCCCTCGGCGTCGGAGTGGTACTTCCCGCCCCGACCCGACACCCACCACGTCCGGTGGATCGAGGTCGATCCCCGTGATCCGGAGCGGCTGTACGTCGGCGTCGAGGCGGGCGCGTTCGTCCTGAGCGAGGACGGGGGCGAGACGTGGCGCGAGCGCCCCGAAGGGGCACGCCGGGACAACCACTCGCTCGCCACCCACCCCGACGCGCCGGGGAGAGTGTACGCCGCGGCGGGCGACGGCTACGCCGAGTCCGGGGACGGCGGCGAGTCGTGGAATCACCCTCAGGAAGGGCTGGAGCACCGCTACTGCTGGAGCGTCGCGCCCGACCCGGGCGACCCCGACACCGTCCTGCTCTCGGCCGCCCGCGGCGCGCGCTCGGCGCACTCGCCGCCGGCCGAGACCTACGTCTACCGGCGAACCGGCACGAGCGCCGGGAGCGAGTGGCACACCGGGGGCGGCGAAGCCGACCGCGGAGCGTGCGCGGACGGGGCGTGGGAGCGCCTCGACGACCGGGGACTGCCGACCGGCGAGGGGGTCCTCCGGGCGGTGCTGGCGACGGCCGGCCCGGGGACCTTCTACGCGGCGAACAACGAGGGACTCTTTCGCTCCGCGGACGCCGGCGACTCGTGGGACCGGCTCGGCGTCGCGTGGCCCGAGCGGTTCCGCGAGCGGACGGTACGCGGGCTGGCGGTCGTCGGCTGAACCGACGAACGCGATCGAGCGGGTCGGCGAGCGTGGCGTAGCGAGGCGGGGACGACGGGGACGGAACCGTAACCGCTTTACCCCGAAGCGCAGTATCGAAAGCGAGTCCTGGTTGGGTAGTGGACTATCCTACTGGCCTGCGGAGCCGGTGACCGGAGTTCAAATCTCCGCCAGGACGTTCTTGCGATCGATGCCGCGAGAGCGCTCCGTCGCTCTCGGATCCGGGAGAACACCGGTCTCCGTCACTCGTCCGCCGGTTCGCGGCGCTCGTAGAGCACGAGTCCGACCATCGACATCACCGTGTCGTCGTCCTGATTCAGCGTCGTCGTCCCGCTCCGGACGAGGCCCAGCGAGCCCCCGCCCCACGGCTCCTTGTCGAGCACCTCCGTGCGGACCGAGAGCGTATCGCCCGGCCGGACGGGATTCTCCCACCGGAGGTCGTCGACGCCGATCGCGCCGGTGGCGGCCGACTCGACCATGAGGTTGTCGACGAGCAGCCCCATCGTCATCGCGGCGGTGTGCCAGCCGCTGGCGATCAGCCCGCCGAACATCGACTGCTCGGCCGCCGCCTCGTCGACGTGGAACGGCTGGGGATCGAACTGCTCGGCGAACTCGATCATCTCCTCGCGATCGACCGTGCGGTCGCCGAACTCGCGGGTCTCCCCGACGGCGACGTCCTCGAAGAACTCCCGGGTCACGTTCCGTTCTCTCCCCCGATCGACATAGGTGTTCGCCCGCGCCGCGATCCACACCGTCGACCGGACGCCGAGATCGCCGACGGTCGCCGGATCGATCCGGCGACCGGGGTTCGGCGTCGGTTCGGGAGCAGTTCCGGTCGATCGTCGGCGCTCTCGATGAATGGACCGCGAAGCGGCTCCCGAGTCTTTCCGCCGCCCCTCGATTCGGTCGTCGCATCCACGCCGCCGCTCGACGGTACAGCGGCCGAAACCGGAACACGTTCGACGTTCGCTTCCCCCTTCTGCCCCGGGCGGCTCGGGCCGTCGACCGGTGACGCCCGAGGCCGGGGGTGAACGGATTCCAAACGTAGTCAACCGGCAGGACTATATTTGTGCGAGCAAGCGTGAACACGAACCGAAATGCGACACACGCTGCTCGCGGCCGCCGTTGCCGCCCTGATCGTGACTGCCGGCTGTAGCTCGCTGGCCGGGCCCGACACACAGAGCCCGACGGCGACACCGACAGGGACCGAACCGCCGTCGCTGGCCACCTCGACGCCGCATGCGACGGGCGCGGCGGCCACCACACCCACCACGACGCCGACGGAAACTGCCACCGAGACGCCCACTACCACGGCGACGGTGACCGAGACCACAACCGCGACACCCACTCGGACACCGACAGAGACGGCGACACCGACCCCGACAGAGACGGCGACACCGACCCCGACCGAGACGGCGACGCCGACAGAGACGGCAACGCCGACCGCAACCGCCACGCCCACCCCGACGCCGACTCCGACCGAGACCGCAACGCCGACCGGCCCCGAGCCGCCCCTCGACGGCAGCGCGATCGCCGACCGGCACGAGACCGCCCTCGAACGGGCCGGCGGCTTCACGCTCGTCCAGTCGACGACGGTCACCGATTCGACCGGCAGCGAAACCGACCGGTCCCGAGCCCGCGTCGACCTCGCGTCCGGCGTGGTGAACCGGACCAGCAGCCCGGGCGGCGGCGTGACCCGCACCGTCTACGCGGAGGGAGCCACGGCCTACGAGCGGACCAGTGTGGCGGTCTTCGATGAGCCCGAATACGAGGTGACGGAACTGGGCCAGCCCCTCGCCGACCGGCTCACGACGCTCAACGTCGGCGTGCTGATCGACGGCATCGACTACCGGC
>PXRN01000006.1:78421-84851 GCA_003021045.1 Halobacteriales archaeon QS_4_69_34
GCTCCGTACCAACCGCACCACCGACTACCTCGCCGCCGGCGAGCCCGTCACCATCGAAACCAGCGTCCGCTACATCGGCATCGGCTCCACGACCGTCGAGCAACCAGAGTGGGTCGATTCGCTTCGGTCGTAGCGATCGTGGACCGTCGGCTCGATCCTGTCGGGAGTCGGTATCACACGGCGACGGTATCGCCGGCAATAACGACCGACACACGGACGTCTCGCCGACTGTCGATCGTCCTGATCGAGGATGTCGTCTCCGGATGAGCGGTCGGATCGAGTGATCGATCGCGGCGTGGCCGCTTCGTATCTGCGGCCGCCAGCAGTACACCTATGAGGATCGGACGCGTGGAAGGAAGCATGTCGAACGATGATCTGCTGGACGATACGTCGGCGGACGCGACGGCGACGGTCGGCAGCTGGATCGAGGAGGCCGCCACCACCGAGGAGGGTCTCGACCTCGATTCGCTCTCGGGGCGCGAGCGGGGGGCCCTGAAGCGCGCACGGACGATGGGGACGCTCCTCGACGACGCGATCCCGATCCCCGGGGTCGGCTACCGCGTCGGCATCGACCCGATACTCGGCCTCCTGCCGGTGTCGGGCGATCTCGCGGGTGCGGTGCTCTCCGCGTACATCATCGCCGAGGCGGCGCTCGTCGGCGTCCCCCCGAAGACGCTCGCCCGGATGGCCATCAACGTCGTCGTCGACACGTCAGCCGGATCGATCCCGGTCGCCGGCGACCTCTTCGACGCCGTCTGGAAGGCCAACGAGCGCAACGTCGCACTGTTCGAAGCCCACCTCGCCGACCGGACGGACGTTCCCGTCGAGTGAGCGGCGGGCGTCGATCGCCGGGCTTCGACGCCGCCGAACGCGATTCTCGTGCTGACCGCGAACGGCACACGAGTCGAGCTCCCTCCTTCCGGTCGGTCGGTTCCGCGTCCCGTGTTTCCGTGTCCCGTCCCGGTTTCGCGCCAGCAGCGGCCGCTCGACGGGCGATCGGGCAGGGGTAGTCACAGTCCGCTCCGCGACCCCTCGATCCCTCACAGCAGGTCGGCGATCCGGCCGAAATCGCCGGGATCGCTCACGCATGCGTCGGCACGGTCGTCCGCGTCGCCGTAGAGCACCGACCGGAAGCCGAGCTCGTTCGCCGGCAGTACGTCGGCCTCGACGCTGTCGCCGACGAACGCGTAGGCGTCGGCGGGCACGCGATCGATGGCCGCCTCGAACACCGCGTGATCGGGCTTGAACGCACCCACCGAATCGGGCGTGACGACCGTCGCGAAGTGGTGGTCGATCCCCGTGGCCGCGAGCTTCCGGCGCTGGACCGGACCGTAGCCGTTGGTGACGACTCCAAGCGGGTGGTCGGCGAGCGCGTCGAGCCCCGAGCGCACGCCGGGATGGACGCGGGCCGCGTCGCGCTCGGCGTCGAGGAACGCTTCGGCGAGGCGCTCCCCGCCGACCGGGAGGTCGTACTCCCTCGCGTGGTCGGTCGCTGCCGACACGAACGGGTCGCCCTCGAGACCGGCGAAGCGAACCAGGAATCGGTCCCGGAAGTGCTCGAAGCGGTCGGCCGTCGGGGTGAGCCCCAGCTCCGTGAGTGCGTTCCGGAAAATCCCCGGGAGGTCGGGGTCGTACTGGATCAGGGTGCGATCGAGGTCGAAGAGGACCGCCGTCGTCATCGCCCCAGTTACGCGGGCGGCCGGGATGGCTGTTCCGGAAGCCACGCTCCGCGAGAGCTATGTGTGCCTTAAGGAATCGAGCGACGCGAGGCAGTCGACTCACCGGCGGGTCACGACCCGAACCCGCGTTGCCGACCGTCCGTCTCACGCTCTACGGGACGGAGAACTCAGCGCGGTCCGTCCCTGCTCGGAGGACGGCATCACCCACGCCGTCTCGTCGCGCTCGATACCGACGGCCCGACCGAGCGATCGGGGACAGAGAGACACTGCACGAGCGCCCGCGGAGGGTCGGCCGGTCGCCGCGACCCTCGGAGCTACTGGACGGTAGCCTCCGTGCCCGGCGACACTCGCTGGCCATCCACGGCCCGTGAGAGACACTCCGCCGAGCAGTAATACCGATTTTCGACGCCCAGCTCGGTGGGGACGTTGCATTTGTGAACGAATACTGTCTCCCCCTCGGGGAGGGGGTCGTCGTGGACATCCCACCCGAGTTCGTTCCAGCAGTGCTGACAGCGTGTCATGGTGCTATCTCGGGCCTTCGAGGGGCTAAACTCGCTGCTTGTGTATGCGCGGGTGTCTTTTAGAGCGACCGGGACGGGAGCGACCGGGGACTGTCGGCGTATCCATCCGGCGGCGGACAGGTGGGTTTCTCGTGTGAGTCCGTTCTCGGGAGACGGCTCGGCAGCCCGACGTCGGGGAGGCTTGTACGACCAATCGAACCTCGTGGGGCTTCAGCCGGCCGGGGGACGACGACGGCGTGTGGTTCGTCCCGCCGAAGGAGCCCGAAGCGTCGCCCGGATACCGCGTGATTTTGGTAGGTCCCACCGTAGGCCGGCCATGCACATCGAGCAGTTCGCGCTCGAACGCTGGTTCGGCGAGCACGAGCACGACGCCGAGATCATGCTCGCCGAGAGCGGCATCCGCAGCCTCTCGTCGGCTCGCTTCGACACCGACCCCGGTGGGCTCGGGTACGTCATCCCCACCGACGGCGACCCCGAGCTCCGTGCCCGGGTGAGCGAGCGCTACGACCGGGGGGCCGAGGAGGTGCTCTTTACCTGTGGCACACAGGAGGCGAACCTGCTGGCCTTTCTCGCGCTGCTCGGCGGGGGCAGCCACGCCGTCGTCGTCACGCCCACCTACCAGTCGCTGTACGCTCTCCCGGAGGCGTTCGCCGAGGTCACCCGCGTGGGGCTGAATCCACCGGATTGGCGTCTCGACCCCGACGCCGTCGCCGACGCCATCCAGCCGAACACCCGGCTGCTCGTGGTGAACAACCCGAACAACCCGACCGGGAAGTATCACCGGCAGAAGACGATCGAGGCGCTGTACGACCTCGCCGCAGACAGCGACGCCCACCTGCTCTGTGACGAGGTCTATCGGCTGCTCGCCGAAGAGCCCCTCCCGCCCGTGGCGAGCATGGGACCGCGGGGCGTCAGTACCACGAGCCTCACGAAGGCCCACGGACTGGCCGGCCTGCGGTTTGGATGGCTCGCCGGCGCTCCCGAGGTGGTCGACGCGGCCCGGCGCTGGAAGGATTACACTACTATTTCGCCTTCGATCTTCGGCCAGCACGTCGCCCGGCAGGCGCTCGCCGAGGAAGAGGCCATCTTGGCGGAGAACCGTGCGCTCGCCCGTCGCAACCGCGAGCGCGTGGGCGAGTTCGTCGCCGGCCACGGCGTAGAGTGGCACGAACCGGTCGGCGTCAATGCCTTCCCGACGATTCCGGAGGGGTTCGCCAACGCCCGCGCGTTCTGCTGGCGTGCCGTCGAGGACGAAAGCGTGGTGCTCGCGCCCGGTGACGCCTTCGGCGTCGACGATCGGTTCCGGCTGGGGTTCGGACTCCCGACCGAAGAGCTCACAGAGGGGCTCTCACGGATCGGGGCGGTCGCGAGACGGCGGTGAACCCAGACACGAATCCGCCGGCGAAGATCGTCGCTCGTCTCGGGCGGTAGAACGATCTCCATCCCGGATGCTCCGTCGAGACCGGATGATGAAACCGGACGATGTGCGGTCGAGTCCCGCTCCCACAGCGGCGTCAGTCGGCGCTCCGCTCCTCGCTCGGCCCGGGCACCCGCCGCCCGCCGAGGGTGTAGAGCCACAGGATCCCGAGTCCGAACCCGTAGGCGAGCATCGTCGGGACGCCGAGGATGAACATCATGAACACGCCCCTGGGGGAGGCCAGCGCCGCGACCGCGAAGACACCGACGCTGACCTCCCGCCAGTACTTGCGCATGGTTCGGTAGAGGACGATCCCGCCGCGATGGAACAGCACCATCGTCACGGGGATCGTCGCCACGAGGCCGACGCCGGCGGTAGTGAGAAAGACCAGCCAGCCCGCCGAGCTGATCCGGTAGGCGATCACCATGTTCGCGTCGATCACGTCGGCGGCGAGCCACGAGATCGCCGTGGGTGCGACGGTCGTGTAGCCGAAGGCGACTCCACCCGCGAGCCCGAGCGCGAGCGCGCCCGCCCACGCCAGTAGCACGTTCCGATCGCCGCCGGCGAGCCCCCGCTCTTTGAGCGCGGGCCACGCGTAGTAGAGCACGAACGGGAACGTGACGACCGCCGCGACGATCGTCGAGAACTTGATCTCGAAGACCAGCGCCTCCACGGGATGGAGCGTGACGACGTCGACCTCCCCGGTGACCGCTGCCGGCAGGTTCGCGAGGAAGTCCTGCCTGACGACCCCGATGCCGCCCCGATAGAGCGCGATGAACGTCCCCGCGAGTACGGTCATAAACAGCGCGACCAACCGGAACGAGCGCGAGCGCAGCGTCGAGAGCACGAACGCAAGGTCGTAGTAGTACCCGCCGATGTCCTCCTCGGTCGTCTCCTCGGCGGTGAAGGCGTTCACCATCCCCGCGGTCGTCCGGGTGGCGACGCCCGAGTCCGGGTCGGCCTCGTTTTCCGACAGCGGCTCGCCGGGACCGACGCTGGCGCCCTCCGTGTCCGTCCCGGCGGCTTCGGTCCCGCCGGCCGCTGTGGCGTCGGCGGTTCCAGCCGTATCGCCCGCCCCGGTCGCCCTGGCGGACTCCCACTCCGCGGGCCACTCCTCGCTTTTCTCGCTTCCCTCGTCCGTCCTATTTCCCGCACCCGCGGCCGCCGTGGCCGCTGCGGCGTCGAAGCGATCGAGGATCGCCTGCCCCTTCGCGGGCTCGTTCGCGTCGATGGCCGCGCTCGCGCGGGCGAGCGCCCCCTCCTCGTCCATCGCAACGAATACCTCCTCGGGGGCGGCGCGGACGCCCGCCGCGTCGAGCCCGTCGAGATCGATCGCCGCCGGGTCGCCCGTCGTGATGGCCGCCCGCCGCGCGGCCGTGTCGGCCACCGAGGCATAGACGTAGTAGGCGAGGGCCGCCGCGGCGACGACGGCGAACAGGACGACGCCGACGAGCGCGATGGCGACCGGCCGGGACACGCCGAGGACCTCCTCGACGTAGGGCACCCGGCCGAGTCCGAGCGGCGCGATCGCGGTGGTGTAGAGGTACGTTCCGACACCGGCGAGAGTTGCGCCGGACACGAGCGCGCCGGCGACAGTGGCGATAGCGACGATGCGGAGCCAGCGCTCGGCGAGCACACCCCGGAGGTCGATGTCGGCGCTGCCGCGCTGGAGGGTGACGAGGAAGTTCGTCACCCCGAGGCTTAGGCCATAGAGCGCGATGATCGGGGCCGCCCAGAGGATCTGTGTGAAGGGGTCTGGCGGCGAGAACAGCGCGCCGAAGGCGAGCGCGGCGATGACGGCGTACTTCCACTTGTCCCGGAAGAGTTCGTAGGGCACCACCCTCGACAGCGAGAGCCCGGCCATGGCGAGGGGGAGCTGAGCCGCGAGGCCAAAGGAGAGGGTGAGCACGAAGACGAACTCCACCCACAGGACGATCGAGTAGGTCGGCTCGAAGCCCACCTCGACCGCGTTCGAGGAGAGGAAATCGAACATCAGCGGGAAGAACACGAAGTAGCCGTACGAGACCCCGGCCGAGAACAGGAGGACGCTCAGAAGGGCGATGACGACGACCTTCCACGGGGCGCTCACCGAGGGCCACCGCCCGCGGCGCTGCAGCGCGTCCCGGGAGTAGTACAGCAGGGGTGGCACCGCGGCGAGCGCGCCGAGCACGAGACCGATCTTCACCTGGAGGAGGATCACGTCGAACGGCGTCGTGGCGATGATCGTCACGTCCTCGGCCCGGGCGAGGAGGTCGGCTTTGAGGATCGACCAGACGAACAACCGGAGGACGTAGATCGTCCCCAGGAAGACGACCAGAAAGACGACGAAGACCTTCTGGAGATGGGTCTGGGCGGCCGACAGCATCGCGCCGAGCGTCTCCCGGCCGTCCGCTACCGTGCGGGCGACGTCGTCGTCGACGGCCCCGGACATCGCTGGCCCGTAGTCGACTCCCGGTTATCAATCTTGTCTACCGTTCTGTGCGGCGAACGGCGGCCGTCGCCGCATACCGCGCGTCCGCGAGCATTCACGGCTAGCGACCGCTGGCTGTCCTGGAGTGAGTGCCGCGGGAAGCGATGGAGGAGCCACGACGCCGGACGCGAGCGAAGGAGGGCCGCCGTGCCACGACCGTCGGCCGGTCCGACCGGGGCCGGGCGTCGCTCGACGGTTACTCGTGTTCGTCGAGCAGTCGGCGTGCGAGGCGAGGGAGCCGGCTGGCGTCGGCCTCCCGGAGGGACTCCGCGCCGAGCAGCAGGCGCAGTCGGGGGCGGCCGACGTCGATAGGCACCTTCTCGGTGTCGATGAGCCCGGCCTC
>PXRN01000007.1:0-44692 GCA_003021045.1 Halobacteriales archaeon QS_4_69_34
CCTGCCCGTGCAGAAGCGGGCAAGGGTGAGGTTGTTCGCCTATTAAAGGAGGTCGTGAGCTGGGTTTAGACCGTCGTGAGACAGGTCGGCTGCTATCTATTGGGGGTGTAATGGTACCTGACGGGAACGGTCGTATAGTACGAGAGGAACTACGACCGGTCGCCACTGGTGTACCGGTTGTCCGAGAGGGCACGTGCCGGGCAGCTACGCGACACGGGGTAAGAGCTGAACGCATCTAAGCTCGAAACCCACCCGGAAAAGAGGTGCCGCCGAGGTCACTCCTACAAGAGGAGTTCGATGGACTCGGGGTGTACGCGCCGAGGCGACGAGGCGTTCAGCCCGCGAGCACCAACAGACCGAGCCACTCAGTCATAACGCATTGGGTCCCGCCCGCTGGGCGGGTCCAGGCGCGAACTGGATCGCACGTAGACGCGGTTTCGACCGTCGACCGATCGGTCACACCGACACAGGTCCCGCCGCGGTTCGAGTCCGCGGGTCGGCGTGGCGGCCACAGCGGCGGGGTGACTCCCGTACCCATCCCGAACACGGCAGATAAGCCCGCCAGCGTTCCAGCGAGTACTGGAGTGGGCGACCCTCTGGGAAAACTGCCTCGCAAGAGGGGCCAAGTACGAGCCCAGGAACGCAATCGGTAGTACACGCTGGGTCCGTCCCGGTGGAACCCGAGACCGTTCCGTTACAACGGCTCGCAACTGGTGGTTCGCCGCCTCCCATTCATACCGCATTCTCCGGCGAGTGGCAACGCTCCGACGCCGGGACCGCTACCGTTAAGCGTCTCACAGCGGTAGCCCGGGTCGTGCCAAGGTGGCAGAGTCCGGCCTAACGCAGCGGCCTGCAGAGCCGCCCATCGCCGGTTCAAATCCGGCCCTTGGCTTACACCGTGGCTGGCTGTCGCGCCCGCGCTTGCACAAGACATGGATCTCGACTGGGACAGCGATACTGTCGACCTCGAAGCGCTCGGAGTCGATTCCTCTAGCCAACAACAGCAACAACAGCAAGGGGGCTGCTCAACAGCAACAGCAGCAACAAGGCGAAACGAGCATCGATGACTCGGGTGGATGGGACGGCGGGACCATCCTGATCGGCGGCGACACGTTCACCAACAACCAGAGCGTGGTCGTCTCGAACACCGTCGTCAACGAGAACACGAACACCAACACCAACGAGAACGCCAACACCAACGTCAACGACGTCGACGTCAACATGGGTGGCGGCGGGACCGCCAGCGGCGGCGACGGCGGTGACGGTGGTGTGACGACGACCGCAGCCGGAAGCGGTGGGACCACGACGGCGACCGACACGGCGGCAACCACGACCACGACGGCGGCAACCACAACGGCAGCCGCGACCACGACGGCCGCGACCACGACGCAGACGAGCAACGACGTGCCCGAGGGTGAAGAGCTCAACTTCACGATCGAGCCGAACACGGCCAACACCGAGGTGAGGTTCACGACGCTGGGAGCGAACAACGGCTCGAACGTCAACGAGTCCACCGAGGGGAGCTATGCCTCGGTCATCATCAGAGCCGAGAAGGGGCTCAACTTCACCAAATCGAGCCCGCTCAGTACGCGGATCTTCGGCGTCGACAGGAACGGCGACGACCCGGGAACCGAGATCGACGAATCGTTCAAGGACCAAGTCGAGAGCAGCGACAACAACAAGACGACTATCAGCGCACAGTTCCAGTCGAGTCCGGTGACCAACCGGTTCCCCAATGCGAACGCCGGCGACGAACTCGTTTCGGTCGTCGGTGGTGACGACGCCAACAACGACGGTGAGCCGGACATCGTGACGACCAACGAGACCGGTGAACACCAGGTCGTCATCATGCTCTCCGACGAAAACGGGGACTACACTCTCCCGCCCGCGGCGGACAGCTTCAACGTCACCGCCCCATAGCCTGCTCGGGATCGCGAACCGCTCATCCGACGCGAGCCATCGACCGGCTCGCTTCACGGCACCGTCGTTTCGGATTCGATTCCTTCCCTCGACGCGGAACCGGTAGCCCCACTCGCCGCGTTGCCGACCGTGTTCGCGCCACGGAGCGAGTGACCCACGGCCAGCGAGTATCCACGATCGGTCAGTGACCCACGCGCTCGGTGATGTCCGGCCGGAGCCGGTTCGAACACGGTCGTGCCGACGCGCACCGCGCCGAACCAAACCGGTTTTAACCGCTCCTGGGCTAGAAGTGTCACATGCAGATCCCACGCCGGTTCAACACGTACTGTCCCAGCTGTAACGAACACCACGAACACGAGGTCGAGAAGGTCCGTTCGGGGCGCTCCTCGGGCATGAAGAAGGTCAACGACCGCCAGAACGAACGCCAGAGCGCCGGGATCGGCAACGCCGGGAAGTTCTCGAAGGTACCCGGCGGCGACAAGCCCACCAAGAAGACGGACCTCACCTACCGCTGTGGGGAGTGCGGGCACGCCCACACGCGCGAGGGCTGGCGCGCCGGCCGACTGGAGTTCCAGGAGTAATGGCGGGGAGCTTCCACCGGGTCGCGTGCCCGGACTGCGAGAACGAACAGGTGGTGTTCGGGCGGGCCGCCTCGCCCGTGGCGTGTGCGGTCTGTGGGCGCACGCTCGTCCGTCCCACCGGCGGGAAGGCCGCGATCGACGCCGAGGTGCTCGAAACCGTCGAGCGGCGGGTGGGCGACCGGGAGCTGACCGCGAACGAACCGGGGACACAGTGAAATACAGCGGGTGGCCCGACGCGGGCGAACTCGTCGTCGGCAAGGTCGACGAGATCGCGGACTTCGGCGTGTTCGTCGAGCTCGCCGAGTACGAGGACAAGCGGGGACTGGTCCACGTCTCGGAGGTCGCCTCCGGCTGGATCAAGAACGTCCGTGACCACGTGAGCGAGGGGCAAACGGTGGTCTGTAAGGTGCTCGACGTCGACGAGAGCTCCCAGCAGATCGACCTCTCGCTGAAGGACGTCAACGACCATCAGCGCTCGGAGGCGGTTCAGGCCTGGAAGGCCGAGCAGAAGGCCGACAACTGGATGACGATCGCCTTCGGCGAGGACGTGACCGACGAGCAGTACGCCGCCGTCGCCAACGAGTTCCTCACGGCGTTCGGCTCGCTGTATGCGGGCTTCGAGGAGGCGGCCATCCACGGTGCCGAGGCGCTCGAGGACACCGACCTCTCGGCGGCGGAGATCGAGACCATCGTCGAGACCGCCCGCGAGAACGTCTCGGTGCCCTACGTGACGGTGACGGGCTACGTCGACCTGCAATCGGCCGACGGCAGCGGCGTCGACGTCGTCCGGGAGTCGCTGCGGGCCGCGGAGGGCAACGGCGAGCTCCCCGAGGGCGTCGAACTCGACGTCAGCTACGTCGGCGCGCCGGAGTACCGCATTCAGGTGCAGGCACCGAACTACAAGACCGCCGAGCGCGAACTGGAGGCGAGTGCCGACCGCGCCAGCGCGGCCATAACCGAGCGCGGCGGCACCGCCGAGTTCCACCGCGAGCGCCGCAGCGACGAGGAGTGACCGGCCCGCGACGCGGGCGAACCGGGTCCGGCGGCGCGAACGGGACGACAAACGACGGGACCGAACGAACGGCCGACGGCGGCGAACCGAACGATGAAATCGGACATCCGGGTGTGTGGCGACTGGGCGAGCGAGCACGACCGGCCGGTCTACACGCTCGCCGAGTCGTGTCCACGCTGCGGGGCGCGAGCGATCAACAGCACCCCGGCACCGTTCGATCCCGACGACCCCTACGGCGAGTACCGACGCGCTCTTAAACGGCGCGAGTGGGGGTAGGGCATGGACGAATTCGACGTCGAGCGCCTCGCCGAGCCCGCTCTCGACGCGCCGACGCTGATCGAGGGGCTGCCCGGCGTGGGTCACGTCGGCAAGCTCGCCGCCGAGCACCTCGTCTCGGAGTTCGACGGCGAGCTCGTCCGCCGGGTGTACACCGAGCACTTCCCCCCGCAGGTCATCGTCGAGGACGGCCTCGCGCAGCTGGCCTGCATTGAACTCCACGCCGTCACCGCCGACGGGCAGGACCTGCTCGTGCTCACCGGCGACCACCAGGCCGGCGATACGGTGGGTCACTACCGGCTGGCCGACACAATCCTCGACGTGGCCGCGGACTTCGGAGTCGAGCGCGCGTTCGCGCTCGGGGGCGTCCCGACCGGCGAGCTCATCGAGGAGTACGCCGTCGTCGGGGCCGCCACGGCCGAGGGCCTCGTCGAGGAGCTCGAAGCGGTGGACGTGGAGTTCCGCGAGAACGAGCCCGCCGGCGGCATCGTCGGCGTCAGCGGCCTCCTGCTGGGCCTCGGTGCGCGCCGCGAGCTCCCCGCAGCCTGTCTGATGGGCGAGACGAGCGGCTACCTCGTCGACCCCAAGAGCGCCCAGGCGGTGCTTTCGGTCCTCGAAGACGCCCTCGACTTCGACGTCGAGTACGACTCGCTCGAGGAGCGTGCCGACGAGATGGAGGAGGTCGTCCGCCAGCTCCAGGAGATGGAGCAGGGGGCCAGCCCACCCACCGACGAGGACCTGCGGTACATCGGCTGAACGGCCTCGCCAGGTCGGACCGGAGCGGTCGGCTCTTTCACTCTCCGAGCCCGTCGGCTCGGACCGCGAGCCGTCGGTGGGGCGGGACGACCGCCGGTCGCCCGCATCGCGGGCCGCTGTGGCGCAGCGAGGACCGTCGGTCACGGTGGAAGAGGCGAGCGAGAGGACGGCGAGCGGAACCAGTTTCACTGCGCTCCGGGAAGGTTGAAGGAGCGAGGGACTCTCGACGGGGGCATGGTCGATCGGACGGCCCCGCGACTGCCGGGTGCGCCGGCGAGCAGCGGGGCCGACCGGATCGTCTGTCACGTCGACGTGGACTGCTTCTATGCAGCGTGTGAGCGCCGTCGCGAGCCCGAACTGGAGGGGGAGCCGGTCGTCGTCGGCATGGGCTACGAGGCCGGCGAGAGCCACGGCGCGGTCGCCACCGCGAGCTACGAGGCACGTCGTCGTGGAATCGAGAGCGCCCAGGCCATCTCGACGGCGCTCGAACGGCTGCCGCGAGCGGCCGACGCCGATTCCAGTGGGCTGGTCGGCCACTACCGGCCCGTCGACATGGCGTTTTACGAATCAGTCAGCGAGGACGTTCGAGAGGTCCTCGACGACTGTGCGGACACCGTGCGCGCGGTGAGCATCGACGAGGCCTACCTCGACGTCACCGACCGCACCGCGTGGGAGCGCGTGGGCGGTGACGCGGACGACGGGCGCGACGGGAACGACACGGGCGGCGGAGCCGAGGGCAGCGGCCGGAGCGGGGAGCGCGGGGACCGGCGGACGCTCGCGGAGGGGTACGCTCGCCACGTCAAGGCGCGCATCGCCGAGGCGGCCGGCGTCACGGCGAGCGTCGGGGTCGCACCGACGATGAGCGCGGCGAAGGTCGCCTCGGACCACGACAAACCCGACGGGCTCGTCGTCGTTGAACCGGGCTCGGTGCGGGAGTTCTTCGCGCCGCTGTCGGTCGAGACGCTCCACGGCGTCGGCCCCGTGACGGCCCGCGAGCTCCGGGAAATGGGCATCGAGACGGCCGGCGACCTCGCGGGGACCGAGCCCGACCGGATCGCGGCACGCTTCGGCGAGCGCGGGCGGGAGGTCCACGCGTTCGCCCGCGGCGAGGACGACCGCGAGGTCACGCCGGTCGGCCGCCCGAAGAGCCTCTCGCGGGAGTCGGCGTTCACCGAGGCGACGGCCGATCCCGGAACGAAGCGCGAGCGGGTGGAAACGCTCGCCGGGGCGGTCGCCGAGCGCGCCGCCCGCAAGGGCGTGCTCTATGGAACCATCGGAATCAAGGTCGTCACGCCGCCCTTTTCGGTCCAGACCCGCACGCGCTCGCTGTCCGGACCCGTGGAGGACCCCGCGCTCCTCCGCGAGGTGGCGCTCGACCTCCTCTCCGAGTTCCGCGACGTGGCGGTCCGCAAGCTCGGCGTCCGGGTGTCGAAGCTCGCCTTCACCGCGGCCGAGCAGTCGAGTCTCGACGGGTTCGAACCCGACGACGCGGGCACGGCCCCCGCGACGACCGCGCGAACGGACCCCGGGGGCGTCGCGTCCGGCGGGACGGAGGCGTCCGGCGGGACGGCGGCTGCCGATCTGGGCCGCTACACAGCCGAGGAAGCCGCCACGAACGCAGCCGGCTCGGGCGGGACCACGGGACCCGAGGGAGGCCGGACCCCGACCGGGGGACAGACCTCGCTCGTCGACTTTCGGGTACAGGACGGGTAGCATAAGCCCCCGCGGTCCCAGACCCGGACATGGAGCTTCGCGCCCGGAACCACGTGCCGGCGCTCACCGGTGTTCTCACCGCGATCTCGCTCGCACTCGTCTTCGGGGCCGTCCTCGGGGCCGTTCCCGAGGGGACGCTCCCGCGCGCACCGGCGGCGGTCGTCGCGGCCATCCCGACCGTGAACGCCGCGATCAGCGTCCTCGCCATCGGAACGATCACGTCGGGCTGGCGGGCGATCCGGCGCGGGAACGTCCGCACCCACCGCGCGCTGATGCTGGTCTCGCTCGTGCTGTTCGTCGCCTTCCTCGGGCTGTATCTCTATCGGATCGCCCTCGAAGGGCCGGCCCCGTTCCCGGGGGCCGAGAGCGTCTACACGTTCGTCTACCTGCCGGTGCTCGCCGTCCACATCACCCTCGCCATCGTCTGCGTGCCGCTCCTGTACTACGTACTCCTGCTCGCGCTCACGCGGCCCGTGAGCGAGATTCCGGCGACGAACCACCGGCGGGTCGGGCGGGTCGCCGCCTCGCTCTGGCTGGTCTCCTTTGCCCTCGGGCTAGTCGTCTACGCGATGCTGTATATCGTCTACTGACCGCCACGCTCGCCGCTCGTCGGGTTCCGAGGGAGTCGAGCGCCGACTCGGGGAGCGAAGGTGGTACCATCGGACGGGGGGGGGGTGTCACTCCGCGGACGGGTCGGCGACGATCTCGGTCCGGTAGCGCGGCAGGTGGTAGGCGAGATCGGTGGTCGTCACCATGCCGGCGAGCGCCCCCTCTTCGGTCACTGGCAGCTTCTTGACGCCGTGTTCGCGCATCCGTTTTGCGGCCGTCCGGACGCGTTCGGTGCCCTCGATGGTGACCACCGGGGCGGACATGAACGCCGAGACCGGAAGCTCCGGATCGCGCCGCTCGGCGATCAGCACCGAGACGTCGGACTCGGCGACGATGCCCTCGATCGTGCCCTCGGTGACCACGACGAGCGACCCGATCGAGCGATCCCGAAGCCGCTCCGCGGCCACGGTGGCCGTCGTCTCCCCGGAAACCGTCCGGACGGGACTGTTCATTACTTGGTGGACGAGCGTTTCGATCATCACTCGACAACGTGCGTGAGAGCTATAAACTAATGTATCTTTGCCTGCTATCGGTGAATACACTTCTATAAACTCGAAAGACAGAATTTTTACCACGCGTTACCGACGGCCGACGGCCATGGGGGACCGTCGACGGGGGCGGGGAGCCGGCCGACGACCCACAATGCTCATTATGCCGGCGCGAGGGTTCTACCGCAACCAGCCCTCCAACCATGTCCGAACGATCGACGCGACGGCGGTTCCTCCGTGCGGCCGGCGTGGCCGCCGTCGCCGGGATCGCCGGCTGCTCGGCGCTGAACGGCGGGGGCCAGCCGGCCACCGACGGCGCGCGGGCGACGGCCGGCGGAGCGACGGCGGGGGCGGCGACCACCGTCGGCGAGACGGCCACCGGCCGGTCCGCGACGACCGACGGTGACTCGTCCGCCGGAACGACCAGCGAGAACTCGACGACGGCCGGTGACGACGCCGACTCGGGGAGCGGGAGCCTCGAACTCGACGAGCTCGCGACGGACGCCTTTCGCCGGAACCTCAGTCGCGACGGCTTCGTGCCCGAGCGAACGGTCCCGGGGAGCGTCGAGCGGGCGTGGGGGATCGAGGGCATCAACGTCGGCGACCACACCGCCTCGAAGGCCAGCGCCGTGGCTGCCGACGGCAACATCGTCATTCCCGGCGACTCCGGCGAGGTCACCTCGGTCACGCCCGGGGGCGACGTCAACTGGGTGGCGGGCACCCATCCCTCCGCCTTCGGCATCCACGGGACGCCCGCGATCGCCAACGACACGGTGTACGTCGGGGCCTACGACGGCGCGCTGTACGCGTTCGACCTCGCGACCGGCGAGCAGGACTGGCGCACGCAGCTCGGCGGCTCGATCGGGGGCAGCCCGGCCTACCACGAAGGGCGGCTCTACGTCGCCGTCGAGTTCGCCGACCCGAGCGGGAGCCTGTTCGTCGTCGACGCCGTCACCGGTGCGATCGAACTGGAGGACTCCCGGCCGACGGACCATCCCCACTCGACGCCGGGCATCGACCGCGACGCCGGCACGATCTCGATCGGCTCGAACGACGGCTTCCTCTACACGTGGGAGTACCCCTCGATGGAGTTCGCCCACGCGTTCGACGCCGGCGAGGACGTGAAAGCGCCGATCGCTACCTACGACGGGGCGGCCTTCTTCGGGTCGTGGGACGAACGGGTGTTCCGGGTCGATCTCGCCTCCGGCACGGTGGACTGGACGTTCGAGACGGGCGGGAACGTGATGTCCGGGGCCGGCATCGACACCGATTCGGGTACCGTGTACATCGGCAGTCACGATCACAACTGCTACGCGCTCGACGCAGCGACCGGCGAGGAGCAGTGGCGCTTCGAGACGGACGGGTGGATCACCGGCTGTCCGGCCGTCACGAGCGAGCACGTCGTGATCGGCTCCTACGACGGCAACCTCTACGCGCTGACCAAGGCCGGCGAGGAGGTCTGGCGCGCGGAGAACGAGGGCCAGATCACCGCCGCGCCGCTCGTCCACGACGGAGCGATATACTACACGGAGCGCGCGACCGAGGAGGTGAGCGGCGGTGCCTACCGCCTCGTGCCCGCGGGCTGAGCCCGCGGCCCGCGCCGCGGCTCCGCTCCGCCCCGGTAGATACAGGAGCGTCGCCGGACACGGAGATACCACGTGGACCCCTCCAGAACGATGACGAGCGATGACGACGACCCCGAGGTCAGCGAGGACGACCACGAGGGTGGCGAGAACGACTCCGGAACCGTCGAGGACGAATCCGGAAGCGTCGACGCCCCGGCGGAGGGTGCCGACGAGAGTACCGCCTCCCGGCCCGACGAAGGGACCGGCTCCCGATCCAACGACGGCGCGAGCCGGGAGGGAAGTGCGAGTGGGCAGGCCGCCGGGAGCGGACGGGCCGCCGAGAGCGAAGACGAGGACGGGTTCGTCTTCGACGGCGAGTCGAAGCTCCGCGCCGCGCGGGCGAGTAGGGGTGCCGGCGCGACGGAAGACGCCGCTGGGATGGAGTCATCCCCGGCCAGTGGGTCCCACGCCGGCGCGTCGACCGAGGGGGGGTCGGCCGACGAATCCAAGCTCCGTGCTGCGGGGGCGACGGCGGACGGGGCGACCGAGGGCCCCGGCGTCGGCCTGTTCGCCGCGGTGCTCGTGTTGATCGGGGTCGCGCTCGTGACCGTCGCCCTGCTACAACCCGCCGTGCTGGCGACGGTCACCGACGTGCTCGATTCGGGGGCGTCTCCCGGTCCGGTGGGCGGGCCCGGCGACGCGGCGGCCGGGAACGGCGAAACCGGCACTAACGGGGCTGGCGGCACAGGCGAGGGAGGGGAAAGATCGGCGGCCGGCGGAGCGACCGCCACGGACGACGTGACCATGCCGGCGGGAGGCAGCACGATCCGCGGTGAAACCGCGAGCGGCGAGAACGGCTCGGTGGCGATCGAGTCGGTCACGATCGCCGACCGCGACGGCGCGAGCGGGGCCGACGGCCCGTCGATCGCGGTCGGCTGGCAGGTCTCCGATCCCGAGGGCGACCTCGAGCGGGTCTCGGTTCGGCTGATCGAGAGCCCCGACGGCGACGCTCGAACCCTCGCCAGCCGGCGCTTCGAGGTGACCGGGACCGCGGCCGCGAACGCGACGACCTTCGGCGTCACCGCGGGAGCGACCTACGCGGTCGTCGTCGCGGCCGAGGACGGAGCCGGCAACGTCGCCACCGTCCGGTGGCGCGAGGTCGCGGACGGCGAGTTCGACGGGTAGTCGCCCAGCGGCGGGGAGCCGGTCCGCGACTACCCGTCGATTTCCGGCCGGACGGGCGTGCGGGTCTCGAAATCTTCAAAGGGTGTCCCGCACGAGGGAGGACAATGGCAGCATTCCCCTACGAGACGATCGCGTTCGCGCTGTTCGCGCTCGTCACGATCGCCAGCAGCCTCGGGGTCGTCGTGATGGAGGACGTCTGGCACTCCGCGCTCCTGCTGGGGGTCGCACTCCTGAGCGCGGCCGTCCACTACGTGATGCTCGGGGCGGAGTTCATCGCCGCGATGCAGATCCTCGTCTACGTCGGCGGCGTGCTCATCCTCGTGACCTTCGCCGTCATGCTGACCCGCGAGAAACCCACCGAGGACGCCGGCGAGGAGGCGACGGCGTGAACCGTCCCCGCCTGAAGCTCGGCTCACACCTCGTCTCGGGGCTGGCAGCCGTCGCGCTGTTCGTCGTCCTGGCCGCGGTCTTTCTCACCGCCCCCTTCGGCGATCCCGCCGGGCTCGTCGCCGAGGGCTCGGTCACCGCCGCTATCGGCTACGCCCTGATCGATCGCACCGGGCTCGCGGCGTTCGAAACCGAGGGCTTTCTGGTCGCGCTGCTCGTCGTCGGGGTCGTGCTCGACGCGGCGCTCGACGGCGCGCTCCTGCTGGCGAAAAGCGAGTCGGGCGGCCGCATCGTCACCGCCCTCCGGACGGGCACCGGGGACGACAGCCGGACGGACGGTGGCGACCGCGAGACCGGTCGGTCGGACGGAGGAGGCGAATAGATGGTCCCGATCCAGTACTACCTGCTGCTCTCGGCGTCGGTGTTCTGCATCGGGCTCTTCGGCGTGTTGACCCGGAACAACGCCCTCCTGTTTCTGATGAGCGTCGAGCTGATGCTCACGGGGGCGAACATCAACCTCGTCGCCTTCTCCGCCCAGACGGGAACCCTGACGGGACAGGTGTTCAGCCTGTTCGTCATCGCGCTCGCCGCGGCGGAGGTCGCCATCGGGGTCGGCATCGTGCTCGCGCTGGTCCGGAACTTCGAGGGCGTGGACGTCACCCGCGCGACGACCATGAGGTGGTGAGATGGCGGCGTTCGACTACGCGCCGGCGATCGCCGTGCTGCCGCTGGCCTCGTTCGTCATCGCGCTCGTCGCCGGTCGGTACATGCCCAAGGGCGGCGCGTTCGCGGGCATCCTCGCCACCGGCGGCTCGCTGGTGCTCTCAGCGTGGATGGCGTTTGCGGTCGCCGGCGGCGACACCTACAACGAATCGCTCTATACGTTCGTCGACGCCGGCGAGGAGCTCTCGCTGCACCTCGGCGTGCTGATCGACCCGCTGTCGGCGATGATGCTCGTGATCGTCTCGCTCGTCGCGTTCCTGGTCCACGTGTTCAGTCTCGGGTACATGAACGACGAGGGAGAGACCGGCCTCCCGCGGTACTACGCCGGGCTGGGCCTCTTTTCGGCGAGCATGCTCGGGTTCGTCCTCGCGGACAACCTGTTCATGGCCTTCATGTTCTTCGAGATGGTCGGGCTGTGCTCGTGGCTGCTGATCGGCTTCTGGTTCCGCGACGCCGCTCCACCAAGCGCCGCGAAGAAGGCCTTTCTGGTGACGCGCTTCGGCGATTACTTCTTCCTCGTCGGCGTCGTCGCCGTCTTCGCTACCTTCGGCACCGCGGCGTTCGCCGGCGCGGAGAGCTTTCCGACGATCGCCGAGGAGGCGCTCGCCGGCGGTAGCGAGGGCGCTGGCGGCGCGGCGGTGACGACCTTTTTCGGGCTCGATCCGGGCGCGTGGTTCGCCGTGATCGCCCTCCTGATCTTGGGTGGGGTGATCGGCAAGTCCGCCCAGTTCCCGCTGCACACGTGGCTGCCCGACGCGATGGAGGGCCCGACGCCGGTGTCGGCGCTGATCCACGCCGCGACGATGGTCGCCGCCGGGGTCTACCTCGTCGCCCGGATCTACGGCTTCTACGCCCTCTTGCCGACGGTGCTCGCGGTCGTCGCCTTCGTCGGCGGCTTCACCGCCCTGTTCGCGGCGACGATGGCGCTCGTCAAAAACGAGATCAAGCAGGTGCTGGCCTACTCGACTATTTCCCAGTATGGCTACATGATGCTCGCGCTCGGTGCCGGTGGGTACGTCGCCGCGACCTTCCATCTCATGACCCACGCCTTCTTCAAGGCGCTCCTCTTTCTGGGGGCGGGCGCGGTGATCATCGCCATGCACCACGGCGAGGACATGTGGGAGATGGGCGGCCTCCGGAAGAAGATGCCCGTCACCTATTGGACCTTCCTCGCCGGGTCGCTCGCGCTCGCGGGGATCTTCCCGTTCGCGGGCTTCTGGTCCAAAGACGAAGTGCTCTACGAGGCGCTGGTCCACGGGCTGAACGACCCGCTCCTCCTGGGCGCGTACGCGATGGGTCTCGCCGCGGTGTTCGTCACCGGCTTCTACACGTTCCGGATGGTCGTGTTGACCTTCCACGGCAAGCCACGGAGCGACGTCGCCCGCGACCCCCACGGCGTGGGCTGGAACGTGAAGTTCCCGCTCGTCGTTCTGGGGGCGCTCGCGGTCGTCGCCGGCTTTCTCAACATGGCCCCGGTCGCCGAGCTCACGGGGCTGCACGTCGACTATCTCCACCAGTGGTTCGTCGGCCCCCTCGAAGCGACGAGTCTCGAAACCTACGAGGGGCTGATCGAGGAACGCGCGGGCTACGAGGCCGCCGAGCTCTCCCCGCTGTTGCCGGCGGCGGTGTCGCTCGCGCTCGCGCTCGCCGGCGCGGGCCTGGCCGTCGTCCTCTACCGGGGCGCGGAACCGACCGAACACACCGACCGGCTCGGGAGCGCAAAGCGCGTGCTGGCGAGCAACTACTACCAGGACGAGTACCAGGTCTGGCTGGCCGAGGGCCTGACCGCGCGGGTCGCGCGCGCGGCCGACACGTTCGATCAGGGTATCATCGACGGCGTCGTCAACGGCACCGGGAGCGTGAGCCTCCTCTCGGGCAGTCGGGTGCGGCGCATCCAGACCGGGGTGGTCTCGAACTACGCCGCGCTGCTCACGCTCGGGCTCGTGGCTTTGCTCGTCGTGCTCGGCGTCACCGGGGGGTGGTTCTGAGATGCTCATCGAACTGCTGATCGGGCTGTGTCTGCTCGGTGCGCTCGTCGTCTTCACGCTGCCCGACCGCTACGTGCCTACCGCCGCGCTCACCGCAAGCCTCTTTCCGCTGGTGACGAGCTTCGTGATGCTCGCGGGCTTCGACGCCTCGGGCAACGCCTTCCTGGGTGGTGAGCTCGCCTACGAGACCACGGTCCGCTGGATCGAGCTCGCCGGCCTGACGATCAACTGGCACGTCGGCCTCGACGGGATCAGTATGCCGCTGCTCGTGCTGACGACGGTACTGACGACGCTCGCGATCCTCACCGCGTGGACGCCGATCGACGCGCGCCGATCCCAGTTCTACGGGCTCGTGCTCTTTCTGGAAGCCGGGCTGCTCGGCGTGTTCGCCGTGCTCGATTTCTTCGCGTGGCTCGTCTTCTGGGAAGCGGTGCTGGTTCCGATGTACCTGCTGATCGGGATCTGGGGCGGCCCACGGCGGAAGTACGCCGCGATCAAGTTCTTCGTCTACACGAACGTCGCCACGCTCGTGCTGTTCGTGGGCTTTTTCGCGCTCGTGTTCGGGCTCGGCGACTCGATATCCAGCCTGGACATGCCGGCCATCGCGCAGGCGCTTCGGAACGACCAGCTGGGGTCGCTCGGCGGCGTCGCCCCGGGTACCATCAAGCTCGCTGCCTTCGTCGCGCTCTTCGCGGGCTTCGCGGTGAAAGTACCGCTAGTCCCGTTCCACACGTGGCTGCCCGACGCCCACGTCGAGGCCCCCACGCCCGTGTCGATCGTTCTCGCCGGCGTCCTCCTGAAGATGGGAACCTACGCGTTCCTGCGATTCAACTTCACGATGCTCGCGGACGTCGCCCGGCAGTACGCCCAGCTCATCGCCCTCTTGGCCGTGGTGAGCGTCGTCTACGGCGCACTGCTCGCGCTCGCCCAGCAGGACTTGAAGCGGATCGTCGCGTACTCCTCGATCTCCTCGATGGGATATGTCCTTCTGGGACTGGTCGCCTACACCGTCTACGGCGTCGGCGGCGCGACGTTCCAGATGATCTCGCACGGACTGCTCTCGGGGCTTCTTTTCGCCTGCGTGGGCGTCATCTACAACACGACCCACACGCGGATGGTCGGGGACATGAGCGGGCTGGCCGACCGGATGCCGATCACGACGGGCGCGTTCGTCGCGGGCGCGTTCGGCTACATGGGACTGCCCTTCATGTCCGGCTTCGCGGCCGAGTTCTTCGTCTTCCGGGGGGCCTTTGGCTCGCCGACGATCGGCTCGCCACTGCTGACAGCGGTTGCGATGTTCGGCATCGTGATCGTCGCGGGCTACCTGCTGTACGCGATGCAGCGCACCCTGTTCGGGGAGTTCCGCCTCGACACCGACTACGAGGTGGGTCGGGCGCGACTCCACGACGCGGTGCCGCTGCTCGTGTTGCTCGCGTTCACCATCGCCATCGGTTCCGCGCCCGACCTCGCGTTCGGGATGATCCGTGAGGCGGTCGGGCCGCTCGTGGAGGGGGTGAGCTGATGGCGCTGCCCGAGTGGCTCGCACTCGCGCCCACGATCGTGCTAGGCGCGGCCGCGTTCGCGCTGTTCGCCATCGACGCCGCCGACCCGCGCGCCGAGAACGGCGCGCTGCTGGCGGGGACGGCGACGCTGGGAGCGCTCGCCGCGCTCGCCTTTGCAGGGTGGGCGCTGATCGCCGGCACGGGGACGGAGGAACCGATCACCCTCTTTGCGGGCCAGCTCGTCGTCGACGGGCTGAGCAGCTTCTTCACCGTGATCGTGGCGAGCGTCGCCGCCCTCGTCACCGTGTCGAGCTACGACTATCTGCGCGGCCGGGGCGATCAGGCGGAGTTCTACTCGCTCGTCATGCTGGCGACGATCGGCATGAGCCTGATGGCAGCCGCGAACAGCCTCGTCACCGTGTTCCTCGCGCTCGAACTCTCCTCGTTGCCCTCCTACGCGCTCGTGGCCTCGCTCAAGCGCAATCGCGGCAGCGTCGAAGCCGGTCTCAAGTACTTCCTGATCGGCGCGCTCTCCTCGGCGATCCTCGTCTACGGTATCAGCCTCGTCTACGGCGTGGCCGGCGGGCTCCGGCTCGATGCGGTCGCCGAGGGGGTCGCCACCACCGACCTGACGGGCGTGCTCGGCGTCGGCGTGCTCATGGTGCTCGGCGGGTTCGCGTTCAAGACCGCGAGCGTGCCCTTCCACTTCTGGGCCCCCGAGGCCTACGAGGGCGCGCCCGCGCCGATCTCGGCGCTTCTGTCCTCGGCCTCCAAAGCGGCGGGCTTCGTCGTCACCTTCCGCGTGTTCACGACGGCCTTCGGCCTCGACCTCGCTGGCGTCGACTGGGTGCTCGCCTTCCAGATTCTGGCCGTGGCGACGATGACGCTCGGCAACCTCGCCGCCGCCACCCAGGAGACCGTCAAGCGCATGCTCGCGTACTCCTCGGTCGGGCAGGCGGGGTATGTCCTGATCGGGCTGGCGGCGCTGGGCGGCGGGCAGAACGCGGGCGTGCTCGGCGCGAGCATGCTCCACCTGCTCGTCTACGGGTTCATGAACACCGGCGCGTTCCTGTTCGTCGCGCTCGCCGAACACTGGGAGGTCGGGCGCACCTTCGAGGACTACAACGGCCTCGGGACGCGCGCGCCGGTCGCCTGCGTCGCCATGACCGTCTTCATGTTCAGCCTCGCGGGCATCCCCCTCGGGGGTGGCTTCTTCTCGAAGCTGTTCCTGTTCGCCGAGGCCGTCGGCGCGGGCTTCTGGTGGCTCGCCGCCGTGGGCGTGCTCAACAGCGTGATCTCGGTGTACTTCTACCTCCGAGTAGTGCGTGCGATGTGGATCGAAGAGCCCGGCGAGAACCTCGGTCGGATCGGCGAGTACCCGGTCGGAATCTACACCGCCGTGATCGCCGCCGCCGTGGTGACGGTCGCCCTGCTGCCCGGGATGTTCCTCGTCGACGGCGTCGCGTCCGACGCCGCGGCCCACCTTTTTTGAGCGGGACCCTCGTCGCTCGCGCCCGCGGCGCTCGCTCCTTCGACCCCGCTTCAAAAAATCTGGATCAAAAAAGCCGCAAGCTCCCTCAGCCCCTCCGGTCGTTCGTCCGCTCGCGGTACGGTTGTTGACGGCTACTGCCACCGCTACGACACTGCGACGAGCCGGCCCCAAGGGCTGCGGTTGCGGCGGCTGCGCGGCCGCGGAAAGACGCTAGCTGTCGAACCGCGAGCAGACGACCGCGCGGCCATCCGGCTCGCGCGATCGGGAGCGAGCGGCCTTTTTAGTCCAGGTTTTTGCGGGGGTTCGAGCGAGCGAGTGCCGAAGGCATGAGCGATGCGAGGACTCCCCACAAAAAGTGGGGTTGTTTAAGCGGCTGTGGGTCAACCCGGGGATATGGTGTCGCGGCTGGTGCTGGGCTGTGGGTCGGTCGGCCGCGCGGTCGTCGGGATCGCCGACGACCGCTCGGGCCGGACGCTGGTACTGTGTGCCGACGAGGATCGCGTCGAGACCCTGCGTTCTTCTAGCGTCGCCGCGAAGCGGGCCGATCCGACCGACGCGGCGACGCTCGCGGCGCTCGACCGTCCGGTCGACGTGGTCGTCGTCGCGGCCGACGACGCGGCTACGAACCGAGCGGCCGCCGAGGCTGCCCGCGAGCACTGCCCGGACGCGTTCGTGCTCGCGTACACGGGAGAGGACGCCACAGACGGGGCGCGGGCGGCCATCGACGCGGCCGCGGACCGGGTGATCGCGCCCGAGACGGCGACCGCCGATCGGCTGCTCGACCGGATCGGCGAGGAGACTATGCGGCCCCGGCGGCTGTGGGTGCTCCTCCAGGAGCTGGAGGGGCCGTTGGCGATCCTCACCCACGACAACCCCGACCCGGACGCGATCGCCAGCGGGGTCGCTCTGCGGGAGATCGCCGCGGCGGCCGGCTGTGGGGCCGACGTGTGTCACTTCGGGCGGGTCACCCACGAGGAGAACCGCGCGATGATCAACCTGCTCGACCTCGACCTGCACACGCTCACTTCGCCCGAGGCGGTCGACGAGTACGGAGGGATCGCGCTCGTCGACCACTCCCGGCCGGGCGTCAACGACCAGCTCCCGCCCGAGACCGCGATCGACGTCGTGATCGATCACCACCCGCCGCGCGCACCGGTCGAGGCGCGCTTCGTCGACCTCCGGAGCGACGTGGGCGCGACGAGCACCCTGCTTTCGAGCTACCTCCGGCGGCTCGACATCCCCGTCGGGGCGGCAGTGGCGAACGGGCTGCTGTACGGCATCCGCGTCGACACCAAGGAGTTCAGCCGCGAGGTCTCGACCGCGGACTTCGAGGCTGCCGCGTTCCTGCTCCCCGCCGCCGAGGAGGACGTCTTGGAGCGCATCGAGTCCCCGAGCGTGAGCGCCGAGACCCTCGGAACGCTCGCGAGCGCCATCGGGAACCGGCGGGTCGAGGGCACGGTGTTGACGAGCTGCGTCGGCGAGCTGGGCGAGCGCGACGCGCTGGCCCAGGCCGCCGATCGGTTGCTCGACATCGAGGGGGTGAGCACGACCGTCGTCTACGGCATCCTCGACGGGGTGGTCTATCTCTCCGGGCGGACCCGCGGGGCCGACCTCGATCTGGGCGAGGTGCTCCGGGACGCGTTCGATCCGATCGGGAGCGCGGGCGGTCACGCCGACATGGCGGGCGCGCAGATCCCGCTCGGGCTGCTCAGCGACGCCGACGACGGGGAGTCGCTGACGGGCATCGTCAGCGACGTGATCGACGACCGCTTCTTCGAGGCGCTCGCATCGCTCCCCGGCGCTCGGGCCCCGGCGGACGCCTCGGTAGTGTCGCCGATGGACGCCCCGGGCAGGGACGACAGCGAGCGCTGAGACGGTGTCGAGCCGCGCCCCGCGGTGGGTAGGCCGGTCGCCGCGTCCGGAGCCGGGAACGCGGACGATCGGTGGCACGCGGCGCTCCGTTCGAGCGATCGCGGGACCGACCCGGCGGGAACCGAGCGAGGGTTTTTCACCGGCGGTGGCGAGGTTCGATGCATGGACTCCGGGGACGCGACGCCGCGGGTCGGTGATTACATGACCCGCGACGTCGCTACCGTCTCGCCGGACGACACCGTCCGGACGGTCGCTCGACGGATCGCCGAGAGCGAGACCTACAGCGGCTTTCCGGTCTGTGACGGCCGGCGGTGTGAGGGGTTCGTCACCGCCCGCGATCTGCTGCTCGCCGAGGACGACGCCGCGGTCTTCACCGTGATGACGACCGACCTCGTGGTCGCCCACCCGGAGATGAATCTCGACGACGCCGCCCGCGTCATCCTGCGCTCGGGCACCCAGAAGCTGCCCGTCGTCGACGACGCCGGCACCCTCGTGGGGATCATCTCGAACGGGGACGTGATCCGCAGCCAGATCGAGCGCGCCACGCCCGAGAAGGTGGGCAACCTCTCGCGCACGCTCGAAGGCATCCACGATGTAACGGTGAGCGAGGAGCGCCGAACGGTGGCGCTGGCCGACCTCACCCCGACCCAATCGAAGGTCTACGCCGACGAACTGGAGGGACGCAGCTACGAGCTCGAACGGGGGCTGGCCGAGCCCCTCGTCGTCATCGACAACGGGAGCGAGCGGCTCCTGCTCGCCGACGGCCACCACCGCGTGAAGGCCGCCGAGGGGCTGGGCGTCGAGACGATGGACGCCTACGTCATCCTGGTCGACGAGAGCGTCGAGCTGGGCATGGCCGAGACCGCACGCAAGGAGGGGCTCTCCTCGATCGCGGACATCTCGGTGGTGGACTACGCCCACCACCCGCTGGTCGAGACGATCAGTCGACTCGACGAGAGCGGGTAGGCCCCGCATCGGTGCGGATCGCGGAGCTGGCCGGTCTCTCGAATGTGGACCCTCGTCGTCCGCCAGTCGGCCGCGTGCTCGTCCGATTCGGACTGGGCGCCCGGAAGCTTCATTGAGCAGCCGGTAGAAACCGCAAGTATGTACGACGCCGAGGATCTCGCGGCGATCCGCGAGGGGAAAAAACGCTGGGCAGAGGACGCCCTCGATCCCGTACTGGAGAGCTACGGCGAACGCAAAGACCGGTTCGCCACCGTCTCGGGGCTCGACGTCGCCCGGCTGTACACGCCCGACGACGTGGCCGACCTCGATTACGAGGCGGATCTGGGATTCCCGGGCGAGGAGCCCTACACGCGGGGGGTCTACCCGACGATGTACCGCGGGCGGCCGTGGACGATGCGCCAGTTCGCCGGCTTCGGCACCGCCAGTGAGACCAACGAGCGATTCCGGTATCTCGTCGAGGAAGGCCAGACGGGCCTCTCGACGGCGTTCGACATGCCCAGCCTGATGGGCATCGATTCGGACGACCCGATGGCCGACGGCGAGGTCGGCACCGAGGGGGTGGCCGTCGACACGCTCCGGGACATGGAGGTCCTCTTCGAGGGCATCGACCTCGCCGAAGTGTCGACCTCCTTCACGATCAACCCGAGCGCGCCGGTGATCTACGCGATGTACGTCGCGCTCGCCGACCAGCAAGGGGTCGCCCGCGAGGAGCTCCGGGGAACGATGCAAAACGACATGCTCAAGGAGTTCATCGCCCAGAAGGAGTGGGTCGTCCCTCCCGAGCCCTCCCTCGATCTCGTTACCGATACTGTGGAGTTCGCGGTCGCGGAGACTCCCCGGATCAAGCCGATCTCGATCTCGGGCTATCACATCCGCGAGGCCGGTTCCACGGCGATCCAGGAGCTCGCCTTTACCCTCGCCGACGGGTTCGCCTACGTCGAGGACGCGATCGAGCGGGGCCTCAACGTCGACGCGTTCGCTCCTCAACTATCCTTTTTCTTCAACTCGCACAACTCGCTGTTCGAGGAAGTGGCCAAATTCCGGGCCGCGCGGCGCATCTACGCGCGGGTGATGGAGGAGTGGTACGACGCGGAGCGGGAGAAATCGAAGCAGCTGAAGTTCCACACCCAGACCGCGGGCCAGTCGCTGACCGCCCAGCAGCCGCTCAACAACGTCGCCCGCGTCACCGTCCAGGCGCTGGCCGCCGTTCTGGGGGGGACCCAGAGCCTCCATACGAACAGCTACGACGAGGCGCTCGCGCTGCCCTCCGAGCAGGCGGTGCGGGTCGCGCTGCGCAGCCAGCAGATCATCGCCGAGGAGTCGGGCGCGGCCGACATCATCGATCCCTTGGGCGGAAGCTTCGCGGTGGAGTCGCTGACCGACGAGACCGAAGCGAAGGCGATGGCGTACATCGAGGAGATCCGCGAGATGGGCGACGGATCGGTCCGGGACGGCGTCCTGCGGGGCATCGACTCGGGGTACTTCCAGCGCGAGATCCAGGAGGCCTCCTACGAGTACCAAGAGCGCGTCGAGGAGGGCACGGAGACGGTGGTGGGCGTCAACGCCTACACCGTCGAGGAAGACACCAGTCCCGAGGTGATGCACGTCGACGACGAGATACAGGAGCGCCAGCGCGAGCGTCTCGATCGGGTGAAACGGGAGCGAGACGACGGCGCGGTCGAGGCGGCGCTGGAGGACGTTCGGGAGAGTCACCGGGCGGGCGAGAACGTCATGGAGCCGATCGTCGCGGCGGTGAAAGCCGAGGCGACGATGGGCGAGATCATGGGCGTCTTCGAGGCCGAGCACGGCTCCTATCGGGAGACCGTCGGCGTGGCCTGACCGCCGGCCTCCACCCGGTCCGACCGACGACCGTCGTCGCGGCCGCTCCGACCTACGAACGGGGTTCCGCCGTGAGAGCCGGGTTCGACAGCTTTTTGTTCCGTCTGACCGATACGTCGGCAGTGAACGACAGCCCTGATGGCCCCCTCCAGGACAGACGAGCGTTCCTCCGCGCCGCTGTCGCCGGCACCGCGGCCGGTCTCGCCGGCTGTAGCGGGTTGGCCCAGCGGTCGCCGTTCGGATCGACTACGGACGACGGCTCCGAACCGGTCGGCCCGGACGCGGACGAACCGACGTCGACGGAGACGCCCACGCAGACCCCGACACGAACCCTGACGCGAACGGGGACGACGGCGACGGCGACGGCGACCGACACGCCCCTTCCCACCGAGACGCCGACGGCGACCGCGACGCCCACGCCGACGGAGACGTCCACGCCGACGGCGACCGCGACGCCCACGCCGACCGCGACGCCGACGCCGGAGCCGGCGAAGCCGGCGGACGTGGCAAACGGGAACCTCAGCTACCTCTCGCCGGCGGAGATCGTCAAGAAGTACGGGAGAATCGTCTACACGCGGAAGTTCGCGGCGCTGAAGGTCGCCCTCGGCGTCCCCGAGGTCGCCGACGTCGTCGACGGGGCGGTCTCCTCAAGTGCCTACCACCGCGTCCTTGAGGGGATCGACTTCATCGAGATCCTCGCGCCCCACGGCATGGACGTCACGGGCGAGGGCCTCGCGCCGGGTGAGTCGGAAGACGACCCGTTCCCCATCGCCGCCGAGTACACCATCGAGTACACCGACGTCAAGCGGGTGCGCGCGCTGGTCGACCGCGAAACCGACGAGCTCCTGAAACTCGACGTCCGCACCCGCGAGCCCCACACCATCACCCAGCCCACCGGCAACAAGAACCTCGCCCCGGCGAAGGCATCGCTCGCCGACGAGCAGGTCCGGGAGGTCCTGTTCGACAAGGACTGGTATCTGGCCGCCTCGGGAGCCTCGCCCTACGCGGCGTACTCCGCGGAGTACCCGCTGCCGACCGACTTCGCCTCGGGTGACTGGGGCGAGGAGGCGCCGAAGATCGCGTGGTTCAACTGGAACGACAGAGGCGACCAGTACGTCTCGCTGCACACGATCGTCGGCCGGGACAACGAGGAGGTGCTCGAACTGAGCCAGCCCACCCGGGCCTCGCCCTACCCGCTGACCGACTTCACCGCCGAAGTCCGGGGCGAAACCGGCGAGCCGCGATACGGCCGCGGGCCGATCGAACCGCCCGGCGAGATGTTCCTGTCCGAACTCGAGGAGAAAGGGCGGACCGGCGGGAAGAACTGGAGCGCACGGAAGGCCGACCTCAACGGCGACGGCGACGTGGACTTCTGGGAGCGGACGGGCACCGTCGAGGCCCACGACTGGTCGGTGACGTGGCGCAACACCGTCCACGACAGTTACACCGTCGAGGCCAGCTACAAGGGCAAACCCGTCCTCGGCCCCCAGACGAAGATCCCCTATATGTTCTCGGACTACGAACCATTCGGGATGAAGGGGCCGGGCGTGCCCGAGGGCGACCGGATCAACTACCAGTTCTGGGACCCCCTCGGGATCACCGGCCCGGGCGTGCTCGAAAAGCACGACCTCGGGGACGGCTTCCGGCTTCGGGGCACGTTCCACACCGGGTCGGTCGACCGCTGGGAGTGGCGATTCGGACAGAACTTCGGGCCCTACCGCTACATCGTCGACTGGCACTTCTTCGAGGACGGGACGACGATGCTGATCACCCGCCATCCGACGACGGGCTACCGGACGACGAACGGCTTTCCCCTCTATAAGATGCATCTCGGGGTCGAGCCGGGCTTCGAGCGCGCGACCGTCAGCGCCGCCGACGGCGACGGCTGGCGGCCGGTCGTCGAGGAGGGCCGCTTCGACCGGAGCGAGACACCACGGCTCCGGATCGAGAACGCCGACGGTCCCGAGCGGCTCGTGCTCGCGCGTCCCGGCGGAGTGACCTATCCGCTCCAGTACGACCCCGAGCAGGTCGAGTACCCGCTCGACGGCTCCGGGCTCACCGCGGAGATGGACGACCGGCAGTACCTCGATCCCGACAACTACGTCGGTGGCCGCTCGCTCAACGGGGAGAAGCTCTACGTCCGGATGATCACCGAGAAGGACACCGGCGAGCGAAACCCCGTGACCAACCAGTCCTACGCGACGACGACGCCCTTCGCGTTCGTCTTCCGGATGACCGCCGAGAACTACTGATGAACGGGACGCGACGCCGGCTGCTGCGCGCCGTCGCTGCCGTCGGACTCGGCACAGGACTCGCCGGCTGTAGTAGCGACGGCGGGAACTCGCCGACCGGGACCGAGACCGGGACGACCGAAGCCGCGACGGCAGCCGAAGCGACGGCGGTAACGGCGAACGCGACCCGGACGACGCCGCCAGCGACTGCTACGGGGCGATCGACCACGGACGCGACCGCGACCACGGACGCCGGAGCCGGGCCCGGGCCCGCTGGATCGACGACCTCCGGTGTGCCGCCGGAGACGAGCACGGCCGAAACACCGACCGGGACGGCGGCGAGGACCGGGAATACGACAGCGACGACGGGTTCGACGGCTGGAACCCGATCGAACGCGACCGAGCGCGGCGAGTACACGGTCGGTATGTACGGCGGGGCGAACAGCGATGGCATCTACTTCGACCCGATCGGGCTGTTCGTCGAGCCGGGCGAGACGGTTTCGTTCGAGATCGTCGGCGGCAGCCACTCCGCGACCGCCTACCACCCCGAGAACCCGGTCTACGCCGGCGAGATAGCCAGACGGATCCCGGAGGGTGCGCCGCCGTGGAACACCGGCTCCCTCGGCGAGACGGGCGCGTTCCGGAACGTCGCCTTCCAGACCGTGGGCACCCACGACTACTACTGCATCCCGCACAAGACGATCCCGATGATCGGCCGGATCGTCGTCGGCGAACCCGGCGGCCCCGCGACGAAGGCACCGAACCCGGACGGCGGCCTTCCGGACTCAGAACGGATCGTCGAGGAGGGAGCGATCCCTCACGAGACCTTCGCCTCCGAGTGACGCCACGCCACCGGGCGGCCGGATCGATCCGGTCTTTTCCCTTCGGTCTCCCCGTCCCACTCGTTTGCCATCGACCGGGTTGTGTGAGCGGTCGCGATGCGGTACGATCGGTGGAGGTGCGGTGCGGTCGTGCAGGTGCGGTGCGGTCGGCGCGTGGCGGTTGCGTGGCGGTGATTTCTCGTGTGCCGGCGATCGCGGTCCACGTTTCGCTTCGATCGATCCGTTCGCGCCCGAGCGCGCGAATCGGCCCGCGAAGTCGCAGCGGTCGACCGATGCGATGGCGCTGAGGGGTGCCGTGGCGTCGGGGATGGAGCGCCATCGCGTTCGCGAACCGCCGTTCCGATCCCGGTTCGTGTCGTTCGTTCGCCGAGTCGGTTCGCCGGCTGGCGTGTCACGAGCTACGAAGACGCAGACCGTGGGCCGAAACACGACCGCGCTGGGACCGCGACTGCACCACGATCGGCCGTACGTCCCCGGCCGGCCACACGTCCCGGACCCACCGTCGCACATCGGAATCGGTGGATCGGCCGGGCTGCAGCCCGGACCGCGAGTGCCGATGCACACGGGAGGCTGCCCGCAACCGCCACCACGCAACCTGCCACCGCCGCGTAACCTGCCACCGCCACCGCCACGCAACCCACCGCCGCCACCGTAGACCGCCACGCACGGTCTGCGCCTCCCGGCCGATTCCCGCGCTCGGGCCACCGCACGGCGACCGCACCGCCGGTCCTCGCGTGGCCCGCGGGTCGCTGCCCCGCCGTCGAGATGCTCGTCTCCCACCCCGCTTCTCATCCCTCGCGCGAGTCCGCGCCCACGCACCGTAGTGTGTCCGCCACACGCCGAGAGCGCCGCTACCACACGGTCCGCGGCCCTACAGTCCGTCCCCGTACGGTCCGCAATCTCGCGGCTGGGGAGCGATTCGACGACACGATCCGAGACACGGAGCGGGAGCCACGATGGGGCCGACGGAAGGGAGGACGGGACGCCCTCGGGCCTACGGGGCGGCGTTCAGCGAAAACCGTGAATGATGAGATGGTGGTAGTAAGGCGATCGGCGGATTTCAGCGTCGCTCCGATCGCCGCTGTCGGTTCGTTTTCGTCCCGCCGTTCCTCGACGGACCGTTACTCGGTGGCATCACTTCGTCCAACGTTTCGGTCGAAATAAGCGGGCACAGACGCCCCTGGACCGATTATTACTCTCGCGCTTATCCGAACACCGCCGTCCACGGAGGCGGTAGATCTATGTGCCGCGCTGCCAAACCGCGCGAGGAGGGAACGACAGATGGCATCCAACGACGAGTCGACGATCGAGGCACGGCTGGCTGAACAGGAGTACTTCCGGCCGCCGACGAAGTTCGTCGGGCAGGCGAACGTCTCGGACCCGGCGGTGTACGACCGGTTCGCGGAGTTCCCCGCGGGGTTCGAGGAGTACGCCGACCTGCTCGACTGGGACGCCCACTGGGACGAACTGCTCGACGATTCGAACCCACCGTTCTACGAGTGGTTCGTCGGCGGGGAGCTGAACGCTTCGTACAACTGCGTCGACCGCCACCTCGACGACGGGAAAAACCGGACCGCGCTGCGCTGGGAGGGCGAGGACGGTGAACAGCGCAATCTCAGTTATCAGGACCTCTATCGGGAGGTCAACGCGATGGCGGCCGCGCTCCGGGACGTGGGCGTCGACGAGGGCGACGTCGTCACGATCCACCTGCCGATGGTGCCGGCGCTGCCGATCACGATGCTCGCCTGTGCGCGCCTCGGCGCGCCTCACTCGGTGGTGTTCGCCGGGTTCTCCGCGAACGCGCTGGCCGAGCGCGTCGATTCGGCGGACTCGGAGTACGTCGTGACCATCGACGGCTACTACCGCCGGGGCGACTTCCTGCCCCACATCGAGAAGGCCGACGAGGCCCTCCGGGAGGCGGCGGGCGACCCGCAGGTGCTGGCGTGGACCCGCCACGAGGAGCCCCACGACTCGGTCGCGGTGAGCGACGACTACACGATGGTCGCCGACCTGCTCGACGAGCACGCCGGCGAGCGCGTCGCACCCGTCAGCCGCGACGCCGAGGACCCCCTCTTCCTGATGTACACGTCGGGGACGACGGGCCAGCCCAAGGGCTGTCAGCACCGCACGGGCGGGTATCTCGCCTACGCCGCGGGCACCTCCAAGTACGTGCTCGACATCAAACCCGAAGACACCTACTGGTGTTCGGCGGACATCGGTTGGATCACCGGCCACTCCTACATCGTCTACGGGCCGCTCGCGCTCGGCACCACCTCGGTGATGTACGAGGGCACGCCCGACCACCCCCACAGGTCGCGGATGTGGGAGATCGCCGAACGCTACGACGTCGACGTCTTCCACACCTCCCCGACGGCGGTGCGGATGTTCATGAAGTGGGGCGCGGAGCATCTAGAGGGCTACGACTTCGACTTCCGGCATCTCACGACGGTCGGCGAGCCCATCCAGCCGGAGGCGTGGCTGTGGTACTACGAGCACGTCGGCGGCGAGGACGCGGTGATCGTCGACACGTGGTGGCAGACCGAGACCGGCGGCCACCTGATCACGAACCTGCCCGCGCTCGACGACATGAAACCGGGGAGTGCCGGCCGGCCCGCGCCGGGCATCGAGCCCGCGATCCTCGACGACGAGGGCGAGCCGGTCGACCCCGAGAGCGGCGAGGCCGGCAACCTCGTCATCACGCGGCCGTGGCCGGGGATGCTCCAAACGGTGTACGGCGACGACGAGCGCTTCATCGAGGAGTACTGGGAGCGCTTCTCCGATACCGACAGCGACGATCCCGACGACTGGATCTACGAGGCGGGCGACGGCGCGGTGCAGGGCCCGGACGGCTACTACCGCGTGCTCGGGCGGCTCGACGACGTGATGAACGTCGCGGGCCACCGCCTGGGAACGATGGAGCTCGAATCCGCAGTGTCAGAAGTCGAGGCGGTCGCCGAGGCCGCCGTGGCCGCCCGAGAGGATAGCGAGAAGGGCGAGGTACCCGACGTCTACGTCGTGCTCCGGACGGGCGTCGAGGAGAGCGAGTCGGTCCGCGAGGATATCGTGACGGCGATCGAAGAGGAGATCGGGAAGTTCGCCCGACCCAACGAGGTCGCCTTCGTCGGGGACCTCCCGAAGACGCGCTCGGGGAAGATCATGCGCCGCCTGCTCGAGGACATCTCGAACGACGCAGAGCTGGGCGACACGACCACGCTGCGCGATCCGAGCGTGCCAGAGCAGATCAGAGAGCAGGTCGGGGCCGACTGAGCGGGCCGACCGCCGTCCTTCAGGTCGGCGGCGTGCCCGTCGCCATCATTACTTCTCCCCGCTCACGTTCGGTCTCGCTCTCGCTGCGATCTCCGATCGATCCGGCGAGCGATCGTGGTGTGGCGAACGTTCGATCCGCTCGCCCGATCGGCGACGACTACCCCATCCCCGGCGGCGGGCCGTCGTCGAAGTCCTCGGGGTGGACGTCGACGTCGAGGCCGACCTCCTCGCGGCGGCGTTCGAGCTCCCGGATCTGGCGGAGGTAGTAGGCGACGCCGACGCCGGCGACGAGCACGAGCAGGGCGGTCCCGCCGGCGAAGATATAGAGGTCCCGGGCGAGGTAGTACCGGACCACGAGCGCGGAGCCCCGGACGTCCTCCCACGTGAGATGGACCCGGCCGTCGATCGTCTCGGTCGTGTAACCCGACGGCGTGACCCGCGCCAGCGGTACGACGTCGACGCGCATGCCGGGCGGGATGACGACCCGGTAGGTGCCCTGCACGAACGTTCGGGTGGCGAAGCGCTTGGCGTCGGCGGGCGCGGTGAACGCGAGCCGTCCCGCGGCGGCGGGCAACGTGATCACCGTCCGTTCGCGGGTGTTCGTAACGTTGGCGGGATCGATCGCCACCACCCGGTCCCCGTCGCGTTCCCCGCTGGGGACGGCGCTCTCGTTCGGGTAGCGGAACTTCAGCGCCGAAACGTCGAGCGGTCGCTCGCGACCGAGCCCGTCGCGCCGGTTGACCGCGAACTCGCGGGGGTTCCCGTCCGTGTCGGCGGCGACGTTATAGACCGCCCGGTACTCGCCGCCGGTGACGTTGATCGAGGCGTTGCAGGCGGCGTTTCCGCAGGTCGTCGTCCAGTCGTAGGTGGCGTTCGCCCCGATCGCCGCCCGGTCGACCGGCTCCGGACCGAGGACCGACGCACAGCCGGCCGTGGCGGCGAGCAGACAGAGCAGGCCGAGCCCGAAAACCCCTCTCATGGCAGGACACACAGCAGCTCGGCGGGCAGGTGCGGGCCGACGTTCGACAGGATCCCGGGCGGGTCGGTCCCCTCGCGGCAGACGACGCTTCCCTCGAGGAGCCCGCAGCGCTCGACGGTCTCGATGTCGTCGGCGTGGCCCGCACGGTTGATCGTGGCGCGCACCGACGCGCGAGTGGCGCTATTGAAATTCACGCGCCCGTGGCCCCGTGTCCACGAATAGAGGCGGTCGCGCTCGGCGTCGGCGAGCCGGGCGGGCTCCCCGTAGACGAACTGCATCGGGAGATGCTGGACCAGCCCGAAGCGCGCTCGGATCTGCGACGGCGTGCCCGGTCCGAGCCCGAGTTCGCCGGCCGGCACGCGGACAGGGCGGCCGGCGTCGAGCACGAACCCCTCCTCGTCCCACGATTCGAGCGTTCCAGTGTAAGTTTCGCCGGGCTCGAACGCGTCGGTAATCCGCCCCCACTGCTCGCCGAGGGCGTTGCGCGCCGCGACCGCGTCCGCTCCCTCGACGGTCACGGTCGGAAAGTCGTCGTGACGAACCCCCAGCTCCCACTCGGCGTCGAGGTCGCCGATCCGGTCGTCGACCATCGCGGTGAGGCCGTCGAGGGCGCGCTCGCGGGCGTCGCCGCGCACGTAGCACTTCGTGGCGAGGACGACCATCAGGCGGTCGTACCGGTCCCGTCGGCTCCGCCGGTGTCGACGTTGAGTTCCTCGCGCAGCGCCGCGATGCGCTCGTCCATCGCGTCGACGAGTCGGTCGTTGTCCATGGAGACGAGCTCGGACCCACACTGGGGACACTCGAAGCCGAACTCGATCGCCTCGTCGAACTCGAAGCGGATCGAGTCGGTCTCACACAGGAAGAACTCGTTGTCGCGCTCGTAGCCCTGGCGTGCCTCCAGCCCGGCGAGCAGTCGGTGCATCTCCTCGCGGAGGTTCTCGGGGATCGACTCGTACTCGAACGTCCAGAGGTAGGTCAGCCAGCCCGAGTCCTCGTCGCGCAGCCGCCGGTAGCTCGCGAGGTCGTTCTCGTAGAGGATAAAGAGCGCACGGCGGACGTCGTTGAGTTCCAGATCGAGCTTCTCGGCGAGCTCCTCGTCGGTGACCTCGCCGTCGGGCGGCGCGGCCGCTACGGGCATCCCGCGCGGGCCGACGAGCTCGTGGAGGTACGTCTGCACCACGGGGTCGGCGAGCAGCCCTTCGAAAGCCATTGCCCGGGTGTCGGCGATTCAGCCGATTAAACCCATCGTTCACCTCTCACCCGTTCGATCGGTCCCCGCTCGCTCGACACTCCCGGCCGACCCGCCGTCGTTCGTCGACTCGGCGCCGGACGTCGATCCGGCCGCTCCGCCGGCGGACCCGTCGCCCTCGCCAGCACCGCCGACGCCGTCGCCCGCGTCGGTGCCGCCCTCGCCCGCATCGGGGGCCTCCCCGGTTCCGTCGTCGACGCGGTGGCCCGCGTCCGCGACCCCCTCGTTCGCGTCCACGACGCGCTTGCCCTGTTTCTGGGGGACGACGCGGCGCTCGCCGCCCGCGAACGTGCGGTCGAGCTCGTGACCCTCGAAGAGGTGATCGAGGAACACGGCGAGTGCGGCCACCTCCGAGTGGGGCTGGCTGGTGACCGCGAGGTTCCAGTCCGCCCGGCCGTAGACTTCGCCGGGGACCTTCCCCGCCCCGACGACGACCAGCAGCGGTGCGTCCCGACGGGCCGCCCGGATCTCGCCTTCGAGCTCCGGCAGGGGGAGCCCGTACATCGTCAGGTGCACCACGGGGCCCTCGAACTCCCGGAGGTACCGCCGCCCGGAGGGGACGCGTTCGGCCGCGAAGGGGCCGCCGAAGCGCTCGGTGATCTCGCGTACCGTCTCGTGGGGCCCGTCGGCGTCGCCGGCGAACACCACCCCGTCGGCCCCGAGCGCACGCGCTGTCAGCCCGACGTGGGTCGTCATGCGCTCGTCGCGGCCGGGGCGGTGGCCGAGCCGGAGCACGCGGACCTCGGGGTCGTCCTGCATGGTGGACAGACGACGGGTGACCGTCAGTTCGGTGCTATTCCGTCGAGTTCGTGCCGATGGGACCGGTGGCGGTGCGCGGTCCACGGGCGACTTCGATGGCGATCTGGATGGACCGCA
Source organism: Halobacteriales archaeon QS_4_69_34 (assembly GCA_003021045.1). Taxonomy (GTDB): domain Archaea; phylum Halobacteriota; class Halobacteria; order Halobacteriales; family Halococcaceae; genus PXRN01. The sequence goes on from PXRN01000007.1 coordinate 30,319, forward strand.
TCGAAGGCGTCTTCACCCGCGTGTCGTTGACGAGGATCCCCGGTGTCGCCTCGATTCCCCTGTCGATGGCAGCCTGCTTGTCCGCCTCGAGGGTGTCGTCGTAGGTGCGGTTCTCGGCGGCGTTTCGGACCTCCTCGGCGTTCAGCCCCATCTCGTTCGCCACCGAGGCATAGAGGTCCACTCCGAGCGAGTCCTGGTTCTCGTAGAGCCGCTTCGAGTAGTCCCAGAAGGCGTCGCTGTTCTGCTCGTGGACGGCGCGGCCGGCGTTCGCGGCCGTCCACGACGAATCGCCCAGAAACGGAATGTCGTGGTGCTCGTAGCGGACCTCTCCGGGGTCGATATACTGCTTTCGAAGCTTCGGGAGCGTATCCATCGTAAACTCCCGACAGTGCGGGCACGCGAAGTCCTCCCAGACCCTGATCGTGACGTCGGCGTCGGGGTTGCCCATGACGGCCGTGGCGAGCGTTCCGAGTGCCCTGTCGCCCGAGCCGTCGCCACCCGATCCGACGACGGGGAGCTGTTCGGTGAGGCCGGTACAGCCCGCCAGCGCGGCCGTCGAGAGGCTGGCCGCCCCGAGCAGCGCCCGACGGCGGGTCGTCGAGGGAGGGGCGGTTCGGTTGCCGTCCGTGGGGTCGCTCGGAGCGTCGCCGGGGTCCATTTGACCCTCCTCGTGTCTCGGTGGGCATAAGTCTCCGGATGGGACCCCGGCGATCAGCGGACGCTCGCCGCACTGCCGGCCGGGCCGGCGCTCGTTCGCCGCCGCCCCGTCCCCGTCGGCTCCGGTCGCCGGTCCGCCGCGCCGGCCGATGCGTGCCGGCTCGCGGCCACGAGATCACAAGAGGGATACTCGGGGGCCGGAACTGGTGGCCATGCAGCTCTCCGGAACCCGACTCCTCGTCACCGGCGGCGCGGGACTCGTCGGCTCCCAGCTCGCCGAGCGACTGGTCGAGGCCAACGAGGTCGTCGTCGCCGACGACCTCTCGAACGGTCGCCGGAAATCCGTCCCCGAGGGAGCCACGTTCGTCGAGGCCGACCTCACCGACCCCGACGCCGTGCGCGACGTCCTCACGCCCGACTTCGACGCCGTCTTTCACCTCGCGGCCGCCGACAAGTACATCGACACCGACGAGCCCCGCCGACAGTTCGAGGCCAACGGCGAGATGACCTACAACCTGCTCGAACGCATGGAGGAGGTGGGCGTCTCGAAGCTCCTGTTCACCTCCTCCTCGACGGTCTACGGCGAGGCCCCCCGCCCGACTCCCGAGGACTACGCGCCCCTCGAGCCCATTAGCGTCTACGGCGCGTCGAAGCTCGCCGAGGAGGGGCTCTGTTCGGTTTACGCCCACTCCCACGGCATCACGGTGTGGACGTTCCGCTTCGCCAACATCGTCGGGCCGCGCTTCGGCGCGGGCGTCGTCCCGGACTTCGTCGAGAAGCTCCGCGCCGATCCCGAAACCCTGGAGATCCTCGGCGACGGCCGTCAGGAGAAGTCCTACATGCACGTCGCCGAGTGTGTCGACGCCATGTGTCACGTGGTCGAACACGCCGACGAGCCGGTCAACACCTACAACCTCGGGACCCGAACCACCACGTCCGTCGACCGGATCGCCGACATCGTGGCCGAGGAGATGGGTCTCGATCCCGATTACGAGCACACCGGCGGCGACCGCGGCTGGACTGGCGATGTCCCGCGGATGAGACTCTCGATCGAGAAGCTCCGGGCGCTCGGATGGGTCCCCGAAGATTCGAGCGACGAGGCGGTCCGGCGCGGCGCGCGCGAACTCGTCGCGTCGGGGTGAGCTCGGTGAGCGCGGAGCGCCGGCCGCGGGCCACTACACCGAGAACTCCGTGCGCGCCTCGCAGTCGTGTCCGTGCGCCCGGAGCGTCGCGCGCGCGGCGTGGCTGCCCGGTACGGGGTCGGGCCATTCGAACCCGTAGGCCGCCGTCTCGCCGGGCGCGAGCGTCTCGTGCTGGATGACCTGGGCGAACATTCGCCCGTCGGACCACCGCCAGCGCTCCGCACCCGTGCCGTCGCTCCCGTCGCCCTCGCGGATGGTGATGTCGGCCTTTCCGGAGTCGCGGAACTCGAGTTCGACGGGCTCGTCGCCGTCGTTCGTGACCGTGAAGGTGAACGCCACTCGGTCGCCCTCCACGGCGGCGTCGAGCGCGCCTTCGAGCGTCATGGGGTGCGTTCGGTGGCCGGCGTTCAAAAGCCATCGGTCGTCGCTCGGACGTCCCGGCCGACCCCAGTACCGGCCGACCCGTTCGGGAAGGCCCTATGTGGTGGTCCACTCGTACTGGCGGTCGATGCTCTCGCTGCTCTCGCGTACCTCGTCGTGGGTCGCGCCCTCCAGCACGACGTTGCGAACGGCGCCGTCGAGGCGTGGGCTGTCGGGATCGTCGAAATAGAAGGTGTCGGCGGTGCCCCGTATCGTGTAGTAGTCCGTCGTATCGGCATGGGGGGTCTCGTCCGGGTGGTTCAGCTCGTAGAGCGGCTCGCCGGGCTCGTCGGCACACAGCGGCGAGATGAACTGACAGGGCTCGCCGGTCCCGGGATAGGCGGTGCACGTCGGGCAGCTCGACGTTCCGTGGTTGGCCCCCGCCAGCCCGACGAACGTCGCCACCGACGCGTAGCGACCGGTCTCCGCGAGCCAGAACCGTGCGCCCGTGACGCCGAGGCTGTGGGCCACGACGTCGACCGTCGACGCACCGGTGTACGCGAGCACGTTCGCCACGAAGCCTTCGAGCTGGTCGCGCATCTCGGGGTGTGTCGACGTGCCCTCGCGGAAGCTGATCGACCAGAGCGCGTCGCCGAGGTATCCACGCGCGAGGAACTCGTCGGCGTGCTTCGAGAAGTCACAGGCGCTTCGCGTGTTCCCGTGGACGAACACCACGGGATTCCGGTCGTGCCCCGGCGCGGTGCCGTGGAACTCGTGGCCACCCCAGCCGCCGTACCTCCCACCGGTATCGAACGGCAGGTCGTCGTCGCTCGTGCGGCTGCCTTTACACTCGCTGGCGGCGGCCGCTGGCGCGGTGCCGAGCGCGACCGCGCCGGCAGCACCCACAGCCCGAAGGACGCTCCGCCGGGAGACTCGTTCGTACATCGGTTTGAGGTGGTAGCTCGACGACGAAAAGGTGGTGGGTGCGCTCGTGTCCGGTGCCCCCGGGACCGGTCGAACCGGCAGTGCGCTGGTAGAGTGAACCGTGATCGCGCTCCGCCGGCCTATTCGCTCTCGGTGACCGTCGCCGCGTCCGTTCCGACGTTGCCGTTCGCGTCGCGTGCCCGGAGGTCGACGTCGTAGTCGTGGCCGGAGCCGTCGTCCTTGTGCGCTTTGAGCGTCGTCGTCCCGCTGGCGTCCGCACCGCTCACGTCGACGTCGGCGGTGTCCTCCGTCCCGCCGGCGGTCGCGTCGGACAGCGTCAGATCGACCGTATCGAGGTCCCCGTCGTCGTCGTGAGCGCTCCACTCGACCACGAACTCGGCGTGTGGACTGCTGGTCTCCCGTTCCGCGAGGCCGTCTATCGTGGCGGTCGGTGCGGTGCCGCCGCCGCTCGCGCCGGTGCTGCTGCCGAGGTCGTCGCTCGAGTCGAGCCCGAGCGCGGCGGCAACGTCCAGCAGGCCGTTGCCCTGCTCGTTGCTGGTGAGACCGATGTCCTCTGCGGTACTCCCGAGCCGGTCGCGTGCCTCCGTGTTGGTGTAGCCGTTGGCCATGAGCTGGCCGCCCGCGCCGGCAACGTGGGGACAGGACATCGACGTGCCCGAGAGCTCGGTGTAGGTGTTCCCGACGAAGGTCGAGTAGACGTTCACGCCGGGGGCGGCGAGCTCCACTTCGGGACCGGTCGAGGAGAAGTCCGCGAGGTCGTCGTTCCTGTCCGTGGCGCTCACCGCGATGCACTCCTCGTAGGCCGCGGGGAAGCCCACACAGTCCGTGCAGGGTCCGGAGTTCCCCGCCGCCGCCACGAGCAACACTCCTTTGTCGTAGGCGTAGGTGCAGGCGTCCTTGAGCACCGCCGAATCGCCCCCGCCGAGGCTCAGACTGCCGACGTCCCAGCCCTGATCGGCGGTGTACTCGATGCCCGCCGCGACGTCGGAGGTGAGGCCGACGCCGGTTCCGGTCAGGACCTTCACCGCGTGCAGCGTCGCTTGCGTGGAGACGCCGACGACGCCCTGGCTGTTGTCGGCGGCGTCGGCGATGCCCGCACAGTGGGTGCCGTGGCCGTTGTTGTCCTGCCACGTCACCGGGAGGCCGGCCCCGGCGATGAAGCGTTCTCCCTCCCCGAGATTGGCCGAGAGGTCCGTATGGAGCCGGTCGATACCGGTGTCGATGATGGCGACGTCCGCGCCGTCGCCCGTCTCGCCGTCGGCGTGGGCCACTTCCGCGTCCACGCGGTCGATCCCGTACGGGAGCGTCTGGGCGAGCGCCTCCACCTCGACGTCCGTCTCCGCGTACCGGACGTCGGAGCGCGCCCGGAGGTCGTCGAGGGCGCTCGGCGAGATGGTGACCGTGAGCGCGTCGAAGACGAACTCGTAGAGCACCTCCGAGGCGGCATCGAGGGTCGCCCGGCGCGCGCTCCCGGTGTCGTAGCCGACGTTTGCTCTGACGGTCTCGGTGGACGCGCCCGCTCCGACCCCGGTCGCGGCGACGGCTCCGACGGCCCCGCCGGTCAGTCGCAGTGCGTCACGTCGTGTGAACTGCTGTCGTTGGTCGGTCATCGAGCGTGTGCTGTCGGCCGGCCCGTGTAAACGTTCCGCCCGTGCTGAATGAAATCCGAACTGTAGTCGATACGATCCGCGTGGTCGACGCTTCCGTCCCGTAGTGCGGTCGAGCGTGCACGGCGGGGCGCTCCGTCCTCGGGAGGCCGACCCGGCGGGTGAACGCCGGGTGTGGCCGCCCGTCCGCTCGGCCGGTCGGAGAGCGGGGCGTCCGGGAACGGTTTAATCGCTCGTCGCCTACCGCGGCACGTGCAGGTCGTCGGCTACGACACCCGCGAGGAGCCCGCCCTCCTGCTCGCCACAGCGGGCGCGGTCAGCCGCCAGCCCCTCTCCCGGGGAACGGAGCTGGCCTACGCCCTCGGCGAGCGCCACTGTGCGGGAACCATCGAGGACGGGAGCCACCACGCCTGCGAGCGCCCCGAGGCCCCGTACTGTCCGCTGCACACGACGCCGTGGTCGGTGGCGAGCAACCGCGACTCCGAGGACCCTCACGCGATCTACCTCGCGGCTTTCGCACCCCGGACGTTCAAGGTGGGTGTCACCCGGCTGTGGCGGCTCGACGCGCGCCTCGAAGAGCAGGGAGCCGACCGCGCGGCCCACGTCCGTACGGTCCCCGACGGGCGAGTCGCCCGCGAGATCGAGTCCGAGATCGCCGCGGCCATCGACGGCGGCGAGCGCGTGCGCGTCGCCACGAAGATCCGCGGACTCCACCGAACGGTCGAGGAGGGGCGCTGGAACGACCTGCTCGACGACTTCGACCCCATCGCCACCTTCCAGTTCGAGTACGACCTCGGGCTCGGGAGCCGGCCCGTCGTCGCGACGATCGCTGCCGGGACCGTGATCGGCACGAAGGGGCGGATACTCGCCCTCGATCGCGCCGGCACGGCCTACGCCGTCGACCTGCGCGACCTCCTCGGCTACGAACTCCTCGAAGGCACGGACGGGCGGGCGCTCCAGGCGAGCCTCGACGCTTTCGAGTAACGCATACCTGGACTACGGCGACGGTCGGCTCGGCCACCGAACCGTCCGCCCGAGGGGTCGTCGAGCGACGACCGCACCGAACCCCTCGCCGTTCCCGGGAGCGGTCGCGGTGTGGCTGCGGTGGCGGTTGCGGTGCGGCTGCGGCGGGGTTGTAGTGCGGTTGCGGTCACGGTGCGGTCGCGGTCGACACCAGCCGTCCTACCGCGAGCGGACGACCGAACGGAGTGCGGTCGGGAGCGAGCGGCCTTTTTAGTCCAGGTTTTTGCAAGGAGTTCTCCGTCGCTCGCGCCAGAGGCGCGCTCGCTCGAACCCCCTGCAAAAACCTGGGTGTAGAGAAGCGGGTGCTAGGCATCGCGCTCGACGACGAACCGGGTGAACGCGGCGAGATGCTCGGCGGGCTCGGCCGCGAGGTCGAGTTCGTCGAGGTGGGTCCGGGCCTCGGCGGCGAGCGAGAGCGCGCGCTCGCGGGCGTACTCGACGCTGCCGCCCGTCCGGAGGATCTCGACGGCCTCTGTGACCTCGTCGTCGGTGTTCTCGGGCGCTCGGAGGATCGTTTCGAGCCGAGCGGCGCGCTCGGGCGGGGCGTTCGCGGCCGCGTGGATCGCCAGCAGCGTCCGCTTGCCTTCGCGGACGTCGTTGCCGATGCCCTTACCGAACGCGCCGCCCTCCGTGGCGGCGTGCTCGACGTCGAGGATGTCGTCACCGATCTGGAAGGCGATCGACATCCGCTCGGCGAAGCGGGCAGCGCGGCGCTCGACTTCCGGGGGCTGGTCGGTGACGATCGCCGCGAGGCGGGCGACGATGCGGCCGAGACAGCCGGTCTTGCACGCACACATCTCGAGGTATTCGGCCTCGCTCACCTCGATGGAGCGCTCGTTGTGCCAGCGGATGTCCATCCCCTGACCGAGGTGAGTGCGGTTGAGTTCGTCCATCAGCATCTCGTAGGCGGCGAGTCGCCTCTCCGGTGGGAGGCCGGCCGGATCGCGCGCGATGACCTTCAGCGGGAGGAAGTACATCGCGTTGCCGGCGTTGAGCGCCACGTCGGTCCCGTAGACGTGATGCAGGGCGGGGTCGCCCCGGCGCATCGTCGCGCCGTCCTCGACGTCGTCGACGATGATCGTGCCGTTGTGGAGGATCTCGGGGATGCAGGCGTAGGGCAGGTACTCGTGAGGGTCCGCGCCGAAGGCCTCGATCAGCAGACAACAGACGACCGCGCGCCAGCGCTTGCCGCCCCGATCGAGGAGATCCCAGACGGGCGTCGAGAGCGCGCCCTGGATGGCCGCCGGGTCGTAGCGGTAGGTGGGTTCGCCGAAAAAGTCGGCGACGTAGGCGGCGTCGATCTCCCGGGGGAGCAGGTGCTCGATCTCGCGATCGACGATCGGCCGCCACTCGGCGAGCACCTCGCGCATACCCGTCCCCGCCGCGTCGGCGGCTAAAAAGGATCGGTATCCGGGGCTGACCGTGCCCACCCGACCGCGCCGATCCCGGAACGACGGTCGACGGGTCGAAGGCCAGGGTGGCGGTGGCCAACCGTCCTCCGGTCGGCCGACGCGAGTGATCGGGAAGCAGTCACAGCAGCCGGCGGAACGCGTCGAGCGGCGGGAACCACAGCGTCTCCTCGGCCGCCTCGTCGCGGACGATCGGGCGGAGCGCGTCCGCGTCGGTCACGAGCGGCGACTGGAACTCGTCTGCCCTCATCCCGTTGACGGTGCAGCCGGCGGCCAGCCGGGAGAACGCCGGGAGCACCAGCACGTCGTCGCCCCGGTAGACGCCGGACCCGTGGAGGTAGCACGGCCGGCGCTGCCCCTCGATCTCGATCGTCGGGTGGTCGTGGCCGAGCACGTACCGCTCGGCTTCGGTGTCGGGCGACTCGTGGCCGTGGCAGACGACCGTCTCCCCGAGCCGGTGTGTGCTCCTCACGGGCCCGTCCCACACCGCGTCGAGCATCGTATCGTGGTTGCCGGACACGACGACGAGCCGTGCGCCCGCCCGCTCGACGAGCGCGTCGAGCCGCTCGACGGTCGCCGGCGTGCCCTCGGGCACGCGATCGAAGGCGTGGAGGACGTCGCCCGCGAGGACGACCTCGCTCGGCGCGAAGCGGGAGAGGAGGGCGTCGAGGCGCTCGGGGGCCCGCTCGTCGACCGGGAGCGCGAGCGGCGCGCTCGCGGCCCGCCCGAGGTGGAGGTCGGCACAGACCAGCGCGTCGCTCGCGGGGAGATAGACCGCGCGGTCCCGGAAGGTGGCGTCCACGTGCGGTGTCGGGCGTCGTCGACCAAACGGCTTCCGACTGCGGCGGCCGTCCCGTGCGGCGGGCGACGAGCGGGTACGCCTCGACCGAGGTCACGCGAACGGTGCAGCGGCAACTATATGCGTCCCGAGCGGCTACGTACTGCGGGATTCATGATCATCTCGTTCATGGAGACGACAACCGGCCCCGACCCCGGGGCAGTTCACGCATGGAGGAGAACGCGAAGTACCTGATCTACGCCGACGTCACCGCCGAGGGGGTGGTCGAGCGCTCGGACGTCGTCGGGGCGATCTTCGGCCAGACCGAGGGGCTGCTGGGCGACGACCTCGACCTCCGGGATCTCCAGCAGTCCTCGCGCGTGGGGCGAATCGACGTCGAGGTCGCCTCCGAGAACGGCCAGTCGTTCGGCCGGATCACCATCGCCTCCAGTCTCGATCGCGTCAAGACGGCCATCCTCGCGGCGGCGCTCGAAACCGCAGAACGCGTCGGGCCCTGCCGGGCGACGATCTCCGTCGAGAAAATCGAGGACGTCCGGGCCGCGAAGCGCCGCGAGGTCGTCGAGCGCGCGAAGGCGCTGCTAGGCGAGTTCGACGGCAGCGTGATGAGCTCCCAGGAGCTGATCGAGGCAGTACGCGAGAGCGCCCGCGTCGTCGACATCGCGCGCTACGAGGGCCTGCCGGCCGGCCCGCAGGTGGCCGACTCGGACGCCGTCGTCGTCGTCGAGGGCCGGGCGGACGTACTCGCCCTGCTGCGCGCGGGCGTGAAGAACGCCATCGCCGTCGAGGGGACGAACGTCCCCGCGGCCGTCGCCGAACTCACGCGATCGCGCACGGTCACGGCCTTCCTCGACGGCGATCGTGGCGGCGACCTCATCTTCAAGGAGCTCGCACAGGTAGGAACGGTCGATCACGTCGCGGTCGCCCCGGAGGGCCAGTCCGTCGAGGACCTCTCCCGGAAGGCGGTGCTCTCGGCGCTGCGCGAGAAGGTGCCCTACGAGAGCGTCGCCGGGGCGACCAGCCCCCGGGAGGCCGTCGCCGCGACCGACGGGAGCACGCGCCCGGCTCCGGAGTCGGGTGCCGATGAGGAGTCTGCGAGTCCGACAAGCCCGGCGACGAGCGATCCCGAACCGTCGGCGGATGGCGCACGGCCCGGACCGGCCGGCGCTCCCACAGCCGGCGACACTACACCCGACGGTGCTACGTCCGGCGAGACGGCCACGGACGATGGAGCCGGCCCGATCGACGGCGCGGGAGAGATCGAGAGTGAGACCGACGACACCGGAAGCGACGACACGGGCGACACGGCGGTCCGAGCCGACGGCGCGACCGAGGGGCCGTCGGCGAACGCCGGGACGGCGAAGTCGACAGAGCCGGTCGAACCGGCTGCACCGCCCGAACCGGCGGAGCCAGCCGAACCGGAGACACTCAGGGGACACGTCCGGGCGGTCGTCGAGGACGAAACCGGGCGCGTCCGGCTGCTCGACACCGAGTTCGGGGCACTGGCGGAGGCCCCCGCGGACGAGGCGTTCGACGCGATCGCCGAGGCCGAGACGGTCCCGGCGGCGGTGGTGCTCGACGGCGAGCTGCCCCAGCGGGTGCTCGACGTCGCCGCCCAGCGCGGCGTCGAACAGATCGTCGCGCGCTCGGAGGGCGAGTTCGTCAAGCAGCCGACCGGGGTGCGGGTCCGGACCGTCGAGCAGCTCCGGCCGGATTAGCCGGGACGAACGAACAGCAGCCCATCGTCGCCGTCGTAGTGGTTCGGCAGTCGCTTCCGGACGCGAAAGCCGAACCGCTCGTAGAGCCGATTCGCTCCCTCGTTGTCCGCCCGGATCGTCAGCCGGCACTCGCCCCCGGTCCGGGCGAGGAGCGCCGACAGCAGCGCCGAGCCGTGGCCCCGGTCGCGGTGGCCGGGCGCGACGGCGAGCTCGGCGAGGTAGGTCGCGTCCGTAGTCCCGACGGCGAGGGCGTAGCCGACCGGATCGCCGGGCTCGACCGTCGGGCCGCACGCGACGTTCGGGGCCGGGGTCGCCGAACCGACGGCAGTCGTGACGGCCGCCGGGGATCGCTCGACGACCAGCAGCGTCGGCGGGCCATCGACGGCGCTCCGGAGGAGGGCAGGCCAGTTCGAGTCGAGCGCGGTCGCTTGGAGGGCGAGCAGCACCGGGAGGTCGGCGGGGCGGGCCGCGCGGATCCGCCGGCCGGCCGGGTGAGTTGGACCGCGCGTCACGCCGGCACGAGTCCCACGCCCGCCACCAGCGCCACGCAGACGAGTGCCGCGGCGAGCGTGGCGAGGAAGTTCACGGTGCGGTTGTCGACGCGGCGCTCGATCGCCGGTCCGGGGCCGAGCGCGCGGTCGACGGCGGCCCCACCGACCGGGAGGAGACTCCCCGCGCGGCGGCCCTCGACGGTGGCCCCGAGCAGGCTGTCGACGATCATCCCGCTCGCGCCCGCGGCGACGACGGCGGCCGCGCCGGCCGGACCGACCCCGCCGAACGCGAGCGCCGCGATCGCGCCGATGACGGTCGCGCCGAGCAGGCCCGCGAGCGTCCCCTGGAGCGTGACGCCGCCGTCGGTTCCCGGGGGGACCGGTTCGAGCGTGGTGAACAGCCGGGGGGTGTCGTAGAGCCCGCCGATCTCGCTGGAGAGGGTGTCGGCCAGCGCCGCAGCGAGCGAGCCCGCGAAGGCGAAGCGAAAGAGCGCGGCCGCCTCCGCGCCCGCCGCCGGCACGAGCGGGCTCGCGGCGGCGGCGAGCACTGCCGCGAGCGCGACCGCTGCGTTGGCCAGGACGTTGCCGCTGGCGCGCGCGCCGCCGTCGGGCTCGGCGACGCCGCGACTGGCCTTCTCCTCGTAGCGGAACTTCGCCGCGAGGCCGCCGCCGCCGAAGAAAGCGACGAGCATGGCGAACCAGCCGATGCCCCCGAGAACAACGGTAAGAAGTCCAAGCAAGGTCCCGGCGAGCATCCCGGTGATCGATGCCGCCCCGAGCGCGTATGCGGCGTACCCGAAACCGACGGTGAGGACGATCGCGACGGCGATCGCCGCCGTGGAGATCGACAGCGGAAGCGCGGCGAGCAGCCAGCCGAGCAGTCCGACCGAGAGCACCACGAGCGGATCGTCGCGGACGAACAGCACCGAGCGGAGGAGCGCGGCCAGCAGCGCGCCGCTCGCGGCGAGGAAGGTCAGCTCCGGGAGCGCTGCGGGCGCGAACGACCCGAGCGCGGCGGTGACGGCGGCCTGACCGGCGACGCCGCCGAACATCCCTCCGAGGACGAACGCGGTCACGGCGAGGAGGGGGCCGGCCCGGCGTGCGCGGACGATCTGCTCGGCGAAGTTGCCACAGGCGAGCACCAGCACGCCCGCAGCGACGGCGACGAGGGGCATGCCGAACGCCGAGGGGAGCAGCGCGAGCCCGGCCGCTGCGAGCGCGAAGCCCGCCAGCCCGTTGAGCCGGCCGTCCCGTCGGTCGCCGGGCCGGGCGAACAGTTCGAAGAGGGGGCCTTCCGTGACGACGAACGCCGCGAGCACCGCGACCGCCGCGAAGGGGAGCGGGGCCGCCGGCCCGAGCGCTGGCGCGGCGAGCGCGAGCGCGCCGACGAGCACGAACGCGCCTGCCCGCCGGACCGTCGGTGTCACTGCCCGTTCTTTCGCCGACGGGAACTTAACGCTCCCGGAGCCCGGGCCGTGACTGGCTGGCCCGTTGTCACGCTCGCGGTACTGGATCGGGGAGTTTAGGACCGGACCCCGCCGTAGTCGTGCCGTGGGACTGTACGATCGGTATCTCGCCGCCCGCGTGCGTCGGCGGGCGGACGCGCTGCCCCGGCAGGTCGCGGTCGTCCTCACCGAGCGCGACCTCTTGGAACAGGGGGCCTACCGCACCCTGGAGGCGTTTTTCTCCTGGGCGTTCGAGTTCGGGGCCGAGCGCGTGCTCGTCTACGTGAGCGTCCTCGATCCGGCGGCCGTGCCCACGATCCGGCGGGTGATCGAGCGCTGCGAAGCTCCGCGCGCGCTCGCGGTGCGCGGACCGGAGGATCAAGAGCGCGCCGACACACCGATCCAGGTCAGCGTCGGCCTCGGCGGCAAGCACGAGTTCGCCACGGCCGTCCGCGGGCTCGCGGGCGACGTCGCCGCCGACGAGCTCGACCCCGAGGCGATCGACGCCGCCGCGGTCGAGGAGCGCCTCGTCTTTCCGACCCAGCCCGACCTCGTCATCAAGACCGGGGGCGAGCGCCTCTCCGATTTCATGATCTGGCAGTCGGTCTACTCCGAACTCCACTTCACCGACGTGAACTGGCGTGACTTCCGCCGCCGGGAGTACCTCCGGGCGCTCAGAGACTACGCCAATCGCAAGCGCCGCTACGGGCGCTGAAACTCCGCTCCCCGGCCGCTCGCCCACCCGGCGACGTTCGCCCGCGCTCGGACTGCTCGCCCTCCGGGGTTTCCCGGTGGTCGTCGGGACCACCCGGGAGCCGTCGGCGGACCTGCCTCCGGGCGCGTTCAGTGAGAGCGGGGCACAAGGCCTACGTCGTTCCGGGCCCAACGGCGGGTGGCATGAGCCAGATCGTCCCGCTATTCCCGGGGGTGCCCGGGGGTCCGGAGCTTTTGGTCATCCTGCTGATCATCGTCGTGCTGTTCGGCGCGAACAAGCTGCCGAAGCTCGCCCGCTCGATCGGCGAGGCCGAGGGCGAGTTCCGGAACCCGGGGCGAGGCCGAGGCGAGCACGGCGGCCGCCGGGGCCGACTCGGGGACCGAAAGCGCTGCCACGGGGTCGAGCGCGACGAGCGCCGACACTGGGTCCGCCGGCGAGGAGAGCGAGGAGGCGACCGAGTTCGAGTGGCGCTCGGAGCGTGGCGAGGCCTGAGCTGGGCCCCGGGGCGCAGGTGTGAGCGCCCATCGAGCGATGCGGCGAGAACCGCGAGTGCCGGTGCACACGAGAGACCGCGCCGTCCGCATACACGCCTCTCCGATCGATTCGCTCCGCTCGCGCGAGTGCCCCCGCACCGCGGCGCTCTTCGCGCGCCGACCGCCCGCACGGCGACGCGCCGACCGCACACGGCTGCCCCTTCGTACGCCACATCCGTGCGCGTCACCGACGGTCCGGTCGGGCACGTCGGCCCACGACTATCGGCGCGTCGGTGTGGGCCGCGAGCGGCTCACTCGGTCGTGGGGGCCGCCTCGGCGTCGAATCCGTCGTCGAACCCGTCGAGCCCGTCGAGTTCGCCCCGCGGGAGGTGTCCGCGCAGCCGGCGGAGCACCGCACGCGCCTCGTCGAGTTCGGCTCGTCCGAGCGCGCGCACCAGCGCGAGCGCGCGCCGGGCCCGGGTGCGCCGCCACGACTTCTCGCGGGACTCGTAGGTGCGGATCGCACGCAGGAAGTCCACCTTGCGGAAGGCCGGCCAGTAGGGCGTACAGAAGAAGGCGGCGGCCTCGTTGCCGTTGGCGTGCCACGGCAGGAAGTTCGAGGTGCGCTCGTCCCCGCCGGTGCGGATGATGAGGTCGACGTCGCGGGTGGCCCCCCCGCGGAGCCGCGATTCGACCGTCGCGGCGTCGATCTCCTCCGGGGCGAGCTCGCCGCGCTCGACCGCACGCGCGATGTCGCGGGCCGCGCCCAGCAGCTCCGCGCGCCCGCCGTAGGCCAGCGCGACGTTCAGCCGCAGGCGGTCGTACCCACGGGTGCGGCCCTCGGCGTACCGGATCGCCCTGCGCACCCGCTCGGGGAGACGCTCGATCTCGCCGATGGCGCGGATCTCGACTGCGGCCTCGTGGACGCGCTCGGCGTCGGCGAACTCCCGGAGCTTGGTCTCGATAAGGTCGAAGATGGCCTCGCGCTCCTCGGGCGGGCGCTCGAAGTTCTCCGTCGAGAACGCATAGAGGGTGAGCTCCTCGACGCCGAACTCCTCACACCAGTCGAGGACGGCCTCCGTCGTCGCCGCGCCGGCGCGGTGTCCCGCGGTCGCCTCGCTGCCCCGCTCGCTCGCGTACCGGCGGTTGCCGTCCTGGATGACGGCGACGTGGCGCGGCGCACCGTTGATCTCCCGGGCCAGCAGTCGCTCGTAGGCGCTATCGGCCAGTCGGCGCAGCCGGGAGGGCATACCGCGGCCACTCGGGCGGGGGAAATGAGTCTTGTGAGGCAGTCGGCGCGGCCGCCCGCGTCCGCCGTGGGGTATCGAACGCAGGGACGACGCGGCGACGCCGGCCGAACGGCGATCGGAGAGCGCCACGCCTGCGGGCGCAGACCGCAGATTTTTAACCTAGGGGTACCTCCGTACGGTTTGCAATGGCGAAAGGTACGGTCGATTTCTTCAACGACACCGGCGGCTACGGCTTCATCGAGAGCGAGGACGCGGACGAGGACGTCTTCTTCCACATGGAAGACGTCGGCGGCCCCGACCTCGAAGAGGGACAGGAAGTGGAGTTCGACATCGTGCAGGCCGA
>PXRN01000007.1:44741-52002 GCA_003021045.1 Halobacteriales archaeon QS_4_69_34
CGTCGGCGGCCCCGACCTCGAAGAGGGACAGGAAGTGGAGTTCGACATCGTGCAGGCCGAGAAGGGCCCGCGCGCCGACAATCTCGAACGGCTCTAAGCGAGGACGCCACACTACGAGTTATTCACACCGAGCGAGCGGCCGCGCTGGCGATCGGTGCGACTGAAATCCCGCCGTCCAGCAGCGGCTCCGCTTCCACCCCAGCGCCGGAGTCGCCGGTCACGACGAGACCGTCGACCGAACGCCGAACCGAGAGTCGTAACACCCCGCCGGACGGAAGGACGGTCATGACCGACACCGGTGCGGACGGCGACGCGAACGAAGCCGGCGCGAACGCGCCCGACAGGGGCGACGCGGGCGAGGGCGGGGCCGACGCGACCACCGACGCGGGCGTCGTCGACGCCGAGCTCCGCCAGCGGGTACGGGAACTGCTCGAACCGGGGGAGATCGAACTCGACGGCCTGATCGTCCACACCGACCTCGATTCGGGCGCGGAGAGCCTCATGCACCGCGCGACCGTCGAGGTCGGCGAGATCATCGCCGCCCACGCCGCCCCCGAGAGCGACGTCTACGTCCACTCGGGCACCGACGACCCCGAGTTCGGGCTCAACCAGCACCAGGGACTCACCGTCGAGGGCGACGCGTTCGTGTGGGAGTGCCAGCAGCTCCTCCGGGAGGGCACCTATGACGTGGTCTTCTACTACGAGGCGAGCGCCGATCGGGAAGCCATCGTCGAGGCCGCCCGCGAGGCGGGCTATCGGGTGACCGGCGTCGAAGAACCGTAACCCGGTCCCCGCTCGGTTGCCCCTCGTTTTTCGGTTCGTCCGACGGATCCCCGGCGTGTCATCCCGGGAGCAGGGGCCTTATGCTCGACGCGACCCGAGAGTGTCCACGAGCATGGCGGACGCCGAGCCCGACTTCGACCGGTTCGACCGGGCGATACTCAACGCCTTCCAGGGGGGCTTTCCGGTCGTCGAACAGCCGTTCGAGCCCGCCGCACGGGCCCTCCACGAGCGCGGGATCGAGTGTACGGCCGACGAGCTCCTCGAACGGATCCGCCGACTCGACGAGGAGGGTGTCCTCTCGCGGTTCGGTGCGCTCGTCGACGCCGAGGCCATCGGCGGGACGGCGACGCTGGTGGCGATGCACGCCCCCGCCGACCGGTTCGAGACGATCGCCGAGAAAGTCAACGCCCACCGCGAGGTCGCCCACAACTACGAGCGCGAGCATCCCCACCTCACCATGTGGTTCGTCATCTCCGTCGCGGACAGCGACAGGGTCGGGGCGGTGCTGGCCGACATCGAGGCTGAGACGGGGCAGACGACCTACAACTTGCCCAAGCAGCGTGAGTTCCGCGTCGAGGCGAAGTTCCTCCTCGACGGACCGATTTCGGAGGGTGACGTCGATCTGTCGGGACTTGGGCCGGCCGTCGAGCCGGCCGACCGGGAGCGCCTGACACCCGCCGAGCGCGACCTCGTGCTCGAACTCCAGGGGGGACTCCCACTGACGGCGACGCCCTACCGGGACCTTGCGGCGACCATCGACGCGGAGGCCGAGTGGGTCGTCCGGACGGTGAAGCGATTCCTCGCGGAAGGCAAGCTCCGGCGGGTGGGCGTCGTCCCGAACCACTACGCGCTCGGCTACACGGAAAACGGGATGACCGTCTGGGACGTGCCGGACGAGCTCGTCTCGACTGTGGGTCCGGCGGTCGCCGGCCTCGACTTCGTCACGCACTGCTATCAGCGCCCGCGCCACGAGGGCGTCTGGCCCTACAATTTCTTCGCGATGACCCACGGCCGGAGCGAAAAGGAGAGCGAAGCCCGGATCGAACGGGTGCGCGAGGTGATGGCCGACTACTGGGACGTCAACGAAGAGGACTGGGACACGCTCTTTTCGACGCACATCTTGAAGAAGACCGGCATCCGGCTCGACGAGCGCGCGAGCGCGAACACCGAGCGCGAAGGGAACGAGCGATGAGCGGCCGCCGAGTGCGTTGCGGTGCGGTCACGGCGCCGCACGGACGAGCGTTGCACCCGCGAGCGGTCTGGGGTCCCGCCTTGCAAGCTGTCCCGCGAGCGGGCGGAGCCCGCGAGCGGCTTTTTTGGTCCGGATCTTTTGGCCGGGGTCGACGAGGCGCGCGAGCCGAAGGCGAGCGCGCCGAGGAGGCCCCGGTGAAAGAGGGTGAGATATGATCCCGCTGTTCCACGACTTCGCCGGGACGACGGTGCTGGTGTTCGGCGGCGGGCCCGTCGGCGCGCGCAAGGCCCGCCGGTTCGCCCGCGAGGCGCGGGTCGTGGTCGTGAGCCCCGCGTTCGCCGCGACGGAGTTCGGCGGCGCGGATCGCGTCCGGGCCGCGCCCGCTCCCGAGGACGTCCCGGGCTGGTTCGACCGGGCCGTGCCCGCGCTGGTCGTCGCCGCGACGGATAGTGAAGCGGTGAACGACGCCGTGACGCGGGCGGCCCGCGAGCGGGGCGTGCTCTGCAACCGGGCCGATTCGAGCCGCGCCGACGCGGGTCGGGAACGGACGGAGGCGGACGGCGCGTCCGGCCCGACGCCGCCCGACCCACACGAGCGCGCCGGTGAGGTCGTCGTGCCGGCGACGGTCCGGGACGACCCGGTGGTCGTCGCGGTCGCCACCGGGGCGAGGAGTCCGGCGCTCAGTCGCCACCTCCGCGAGCGCATCGCGGCCGACGTCGAGGGCGCGGGCGCGATGGCAGAACTCACCGGCGAGCTCCGTACGGTGCTCCGCGAGCGGGACCTCTCACCGGACGCGCGCCGGGAGGCGCTTCGGGCGGTGGTCCGTTCGGAGCGGGTTTGGAAGGGTTTAGGTGTGGGAAGCCCCGATGCCCGACGAGAGGCAACTGCCGTGATCGACGAGGTGCTCCCGATCGAGGTCGAGTGGGGTGATACGGCGTGAGCGTCGACACCGGCGTCGTCGCAGGCGTGAGCGTCGCCCACGGACACGCGAGCGTCGAGGCAATCGAGACGGCCTGCACCCGCGGGCAGCGTGCGGCCATCGAGAGCCTCCTCGCCCACGAGGGCATCGACGAGGCGTTCGTCCTGACGACGTGTAACCGGGCGGAGGCCTACGTCGTGGCCGACGATCCGGAGCGCAGCCGTGCGGTCCTGAGGGGGTTCCTTGAGGGCGTTCCCGCGGCCGCCGTCCGCGAGCTCGACCACGAGGCGAGCCTGCATCACCTACTGTGTGTCGCCTGTGGGCTCGAATCGCTCGTGCTCGGCGAGGACCAGATCCTCGGCCAGCTCCGGGCGGCCGTCGCGGACGCCCGCGGCGTCGGCGCGGTCGGCCCCGTTCTGGACGAAGGGCTCTCGAAGGCACTCCACGTCGGCGAGCGCGCGCGCACCGAGACCGCGATCGACGAAGGCGTCGTCTCGCTGGGCCGTGCCGCCGTCGAGCTCGCCGCCGCCGAACGTGAGCTCGACGACGCGAGCGCCCTCGTCGTCGGGGCCGGCGAGATGGGGACCGTCGTCGCGAGGGCGCTCGCCGAGTCGGTCGATACCCTGACGGTCGCCAACCGGACGATACCGCACGCCGACCACATCGCCGAACAGGTCGGCGACGACGCGGTCGAGACGGAAGCCGTCGGCCTCGACGCTCTTCCGGACGCAGTCGCCGACGCCGGCGTCGTCGTCTCGGCCACCGGCAGCCGGGAGCCCGTGCTCGATTACCGAAGCCTCGCTGAGGCCGGCGAGACGTTCGTCGTCGACATCGCCCAGCCGAGGGACTGTCCGCCGGCGGCGGCCGACCTCTCGAACGTGACGGTCCGTGACCTCGACGCGCTCGAATCCGTGACCGAGGACACCAGAGAGCGCCGTCGGGCGGCCGCCGAGCGCGTCGAGGCGATGGTCGACCGCGAGTTCGACCGCCTGATGGCTCGGTACAAGCGGATGCGCGCCGACGAGGTGATCGCGACGATGTACGAGAGCGCCGAGCAGGTGAAACACCGCGAGCTCCGGACCGCGCTCTCGAAGCTCGACACACAGGGGGAGTTCACCGACGAGCAGCGCGCGACCGTGGAGGCCCTCGCCGACTCGCTCGTCGGCCAGCTGCTCGCCGCGCCCACCAAGAGCCTGCGGGACGCCGCCGAGAACGACGACTGGGCGACCATCACGACCGCGCTCGGGCTGTTCGACCCCGAATTCGGCGACGGCGTGGCTCCCGCCGATCCCGCCGAGCCCGGCCCGGCGAGCATCCCCGAACCGATGCGCGAGGCGCTCCCGGCCCCCGTCCGCGATCGGCTCGAAGAGTAAACTCCCACGTTTTGCCTGCGGGGAAATCGATGAACGACAAGTCCACCAAGTCGCAGTGGTGCCTGTCTCGCCTCTGGCTCGATTGAAACCATTATACTCTGCTCGTCGCAACGACGGCCCTTTGTGGGCTGTTCATGGGGATGGTCACGTACTGTGCGAGGGGTCCATCGTCACGAGTTCTCCAGCGAGATCGCGGAGTTCCTCGGCGACCGAGAGAGCGTCGAGCCAGCGCTCGGGAAGTGCCGACGCACCGAAGCGCGCGCCGGCGACCGCCCCGGCCACTGCGCCGATCGAGTCAGTGTCCCCGCCCTCGTTGACCGCACTCACGACGGCGTCCTCGGCGGAGTCGGCTACCAGCGCGTGATAGAGGGCGGTCTGGAGCGTATGGAGGACGAACCCGGAGTTCCGCAGTTCGGTCGGGTCGATGTCGTCGGGGATCTGTTCGAGCACCTCGCGGAGACTCTCGGGAGCGTCCGCGTTCAGCGCGTCGAAAGCCCGGCTCAGTGGCTGCTCGTCGCCGTCGAGCAGCGCGGCGATAGTGAGGTTCAGCACGGCGCAGCCGTGCGTACACCGTGGATCGGCATGCGTGATCGCCGAGGATTCGCGGCTCACTCGCTGGAGCGCGTCGGGATCGTCGGTGAGCGCGAGCGCGAGCGGCGCACACCGCATCACGCTGCCATTACCGGCGTTCGAGCCCTCCGGGCGCTCCTCCCAGACCTCCCGCCCGGCCGTCTCCCAGGACGCGCCCCCGTCGATGCTTCCCAATGCGTCGGCAGTCATGAGCCCGATGTCGAACGGACCGCTGTTGTACCACGCGACGAAGCGCTCGGCGATGTCTTCGGGATCAAATCCACCCTGCTCGACGAGGCTGCGCGCGATACAGAGCGCCTGCTCGGTGTCGTCGGTGATCGTCCCTGTGGGCTGGCCGTGGGTGCCGTCGCCGACCATCTCCGTGAGCGTGCCGTACTCGGCGGCGATCTGCCCCGGCGAGCGGAACTCGACGGGCCGGCCGAGCGCGTCGCCGCAGGCCAACCCCAGCAGGACGCCCTCGGCGCGGTCGCTTCGATCCATGTCCCGATTGAGCGGCGGCTGAACGTTATAACCCTCGGCCCGTGGAACCCCGAATGATGCACGATAGGGGGACACACGGCCGATGATGGTGTTCGCGTTCGACCGCGACTGGACGGTCGACGTCAATCCGCGTCCCGGCTACGAGGCGGTCCCGCTCGCGTGGGTGCGCCACCTCGCCCACGAGACCGACCACGAGGTTTGGGCCATCGGCAATCAGGAGCTGAAGCGTGAGGCGGACGTTCCAGGAATCGTCGAACTGAGTGAGCGCTACTACGAGGAGGGTTCCGGCCGTCTCGGCGAGAAGGACGACCGTGGCTACTACGAGTTCTGGCCGCCGCGGTGCGAACGCCTTCGCATCCTCGCGGGGCTGTCCCCCGACGCAGCCGAGCACATCGTAGTCGACGACCTCGATCTCGGCGATGTCGACGGCTGGAACCACTACCACGCGTGGGAGTTCGTTCCTGCCGTTGAGCGAGGTGAGATCCCTATCGACCTTCCGTCGAGAAATCAGAGCTGAGGACCACCGCGATCGGTAACAGCCCGCCTGCCCATTGTCCATGCTTTCGTCTCTTCTCCGTTGAATACAGTCGGCCGCCCTCGTAAAGTGCCAGCTCCGATCCCAGTTTGGAGATTCCCCCTTAGGTGCTGGCGCTACCGGCGACTCCAGTCAGTCAGCGCCAACCTATAACACACCTCACTCTGTATTCGAGCGAGGAACCTACACATGACCGAGGACATCACCGTCATGACGTGGAACACGAATGGCGATGCAGGAGTCTCTCAAAAGCGAATCCGAGGTCAGAAGGACTTCTTCAGCGATCACCACGGGGACACTGACCTGTTTCTTCTTCAGGCAGTCCAATATGCAACAGACGATGACGAAAAGGAGAGCCATTTTCAAGAACTCAAGGATTACTTCGAAGACCGTGGCTACCATATAGCGCATACGCGCGACTGGTCGAATCAACTCCGCAAACTAGACGTGCAACCGTATCACAATATCTCCAGCCCGTTTAGCCGCTGCAAGATAACGGCTAGTCGCTGGTCGATCGATAGGAAGCCGCTGGACCTGAGAAACAGAGGAGACGGTAAACCAGTGGGTCTCAACTACTTCTACACCAACTTTCTGACTGGCCCCTTTGTCTCCGACGTCCATATTGACACTCTAACTCCTGACGATGTAGAACTCGAAGTTTGGAACACGGGGATAATACACGGTTCCGGATGGAAAGAGGAGAAGATCAATGCACTCGAAACGATATACGGCCGGATCTACCTCCAAAACAGATATACAGACAGGAAAGTGATTCTTGGTGGGGATTTCAACGCCCCAAAGAGGGAGGTCAGCGAACAGAGGAACGGGGAAACCGACGTCGAAATCGAGCCTCATCACCCAGCCTTGCAGAAAGACAAGCCGTTCTACGGGAATCCTTACCGATATCAGGATCCCGCTGGAGAACAAGAGGGAGACACTGTACAGTTCACCTTCAGGCAGCGCTGGGAGAACGCAGAAAGCTACATATTCGACTCGGAGAAGAGCGACTGGAACATGAAAGACGCCTATTGGTACGCCGACGACAGCCTCAAGCAAAGTAGCGTTGAGGACTACTCCTTCGATTTCCCCCTAGAAGGTGTAGACAACAAGCGATTAGACCACATCCTTGCTGACGAAACTCAATTCGATATAATTTGCTGTGAGGTGCAAAATGGCCACGAGACGGACGCCAATGGGTTCGATGCAAGCGATCACGCAGCTGTCAAGGCAACGCTCGAAATCAAGGAGTGAACCGTCATTGGGAAAGGAGATCCGGCCAGAAGGACTCTTATGACTACCTGAGGTCAGTCAATGGTAGATGCCGACGATGAACTCGATTGATGATGGGGGCGGCGAGGACGTGCTCGTCCTCCACGAGCGGAAAGTGA
>PXRN01000008.1 GCA_003021045.1 Halobacteriales archaeon QS_4_69_34
TACGCCGCCAACTCTTCCGCAAACCAGGGAGAGAAGCACTCGAACACGCTCTTCGAGAGGTGCTCTGACTCACCAACAATGTGCTTCCGAAGAGCGTTCCGGATTTCATTGTGAAATTCGCTGGGAAGCTCGTTCGGCTCAATTAGAGTGGACGAGTTCGCCATAGATGGTGCCTCCTTGCTTTGCCTCAACCATTAACCCTCTCATCGTGGGTGCCGATACGACAGTGCCTCTGTTCTGCCGATATACGTTTGCCATTGGTCTCTCATTATCTGATCCATACTCAGGTTCAGACTGCACCCTATTAATTGTTCCGAATCAACTAATTGTTCCGAGCAACCGGGTCCATCCAATAGTAGTTATTGGTTCAGAGGATTTGGGTGGGGTATGGCCGGCCGCAAGCGGACAGTAACGGACGAGGAAATACTAAATCTAATTGATAGTTTCGACCAGCCGGTAGTAACGGCAAGGCAAGTGGCTGAAGAGCTCGAATTTAGTAACCAGGGTGCGAATAACCGCCTTCGTAAACTCGAAAATGAAGGGGAAGTAGAATCGATGAAAGTTGGTGCGAGTGCTATGGTGTGGTGGATACCGTAACTAACGAATAATTCTATTGTCCGTCGGTAGATTTAAGGGTGGTGGGGGGACGAGAAAAGGAAGAGAAAAACTAAGCGCTGCCCGAAGGCCTCAAAGGGATAGTGCTTTGGAGCTTTACTGGACCATATGTATATGGTTCAATTAGCCGCGATGGAACCTCGATGCCCGGAGTTCGTGCCCGACCCGTCGCTCTCGCGGACGGCGATGGAGACGATGCAGCGGGAGATCGCTGACGCCGCGGTCTTCGAGGACGAGTTCGACTTCGATCAGGCGGCCGTCTCGGCACGGGCCACGCTCTCCGATACCCTCGCCGAGGACGGCCCCGGCGCGGGCCCGGATCGGTCGGCGACGCCGGGCGGGCCGGTCGTCGCCGGCGTCGACGCCGCCTTCCTCGATGGCAGCGTGGACGGCGAAGAAGACGAGGGCGACGCCGGCGAGGGCAGCACGGGCGGCGACGGCGGGAGCGGCGAGCGGGCGGTGGGGGCCGTGGTCCTCAGCCGCGGCGGGCAGGTTCTCGAACGCGCGTCCGCGGTCGTCGACTGTGGGTTCCCCTACGTGCCGGGTCTGCTCTCCTTCCGGGAGGCCGGCGCGGTGCTCGCGGCGTTCGCGTCGCTCGAAACGGAGCCCGACCTAGCGCTGTTCGACGGCAGCGGGCGGATCCACTACCGACAGGCCGGACTGGCGACCCACCTCGGGGTCGTCCTCGACCTGCCCGGCATCGGCGTCGCCAAGGGCCTGCTCTGTGGCCGTCCCCGCGAACCGCTCGACGCCCTGCCCGCAGGCGCACGCGTCGCCGTCGAGGCCGGCGAGGAGATAACGGCCCCTGACGGGTCGGCCCTCCCAGCCGAGACGGTCGTCGGCTACGCACTCCAGACCCGCCAGTACGGGTCGGGAAGCCGGACGATCAACCCGATCTACGTGAGCTCGGGCCATCGCGTCGGGACCGAGACGGCCGCGGACCTCGTCGAGCGGCTCTGTACGGACTACAAGCTGCCCGAACCCACACGGCTCGCCGACCGGTACGCCGACGAAACGAAGGGCGACCACGGCGCGTAGCGTGCTCTACCCACGGCCGGGCGTCCGCTCTCCTTTTCGCCCATCCCGATCGCACGTCAGGTCGACCGGTGAACCGCCGGGAGTTAACTACGGGGCCCGCGAGAGGGGCGCATGGCCGAGAAAACCGTCCTGATTGCGGACTGTTCGTCCGGGATCGGTCGCGCGAGCGCGCTCGCTTTCCTGAGCGAGGAGTGGCGCGTCTACGCGGCCGCCCGCGACTCCGCGACACTCGATGCCCTCGACGACGCCGGCTGTCGCACCGCCGAACTCGACGTCACCGACGGCGAGGGGGTCGAGCGGGTGGTCGACCGGGTGATAGAGGAGGCCGGCCGGATCGACTGTCTCGTGAACGACCCGGGCTACGTCCAGCACGGCCCCATCGAGGACGTTCCCGCCGACCGGGTCCACGCCCAGTTCGACGCGAACGTCTACGGCGTCCACCGGCTCACCCGGGCGGTGCTCCCGCACATGCGCGACCGCGGCGAGGGGGTCGTCGTCAATCTGTCGAGCGCCGTCGGCCGCGTGGCGACGCCCGGCCTCGGCGTCTACTCGGCCTCGAAGTTCGCCGTCGAGGCGATGAGTGACGCGCTCCGGCCCGAGGTCACCGACTACGGGATCGACGTGGTCGTCGTCGAGCCCGGCCCCGTGGACACGCGCTTCGCGGAGCGTGCCGCGAGCGAGTCGTCGGCTCTCGACCGCTCGGGAGCCTACGACGCCTTCTACCAGCTCTACGAGGACGGCGAGGACCTCGGCGGCGAGGGGCCGTTCGTGCTCGCTCCCGAGCGGGTCGCCGTGGCCGTCGTGGACGCGGCAGTCTCGCCCGATCCGCCGGCGCGCTACCCGGTCGGGACGCTCGCCCGCGTCGCCGGCTACGCGCGCCTCCTGCCCGACGGCCTCCGCGATCGCCTCCTCGGGTTCGCTCTCCGCCGCCTGTGAGCGGGCCGGTCGGCGAACGGAAGGAGAAAGGAGAGGGAGGGCAAGAGGGTTCGCAATGGACGAAGCGAGACGCGAACCGCGAGCGTGAGAGGACGATGGAGAGCGAGGAGGGAAGTGAAGTGGAACGACGGGGAGGGTGTCGTAAGCGACGCGCCGGGACCGCGGTGCCGATGCACACGAGAGACCGCAGTCGCACCGCTCCGCTACCGCTTCACCGCAGTCCACACGCCTCCCAGCCGATTCCTTCGCTCGCCGCCCCACCGCGTTCACACCGAGGCCCTCGCTCGGTCGTCCCTCGCGCGAGTCGCGCGCCGAGGACGGCGCGCTGACCGCGCCCCACCGCACCATATCGACCGCACCGCCCCGCAGCCGCGCAGACTGTACGTCCCGCAGTCGCCCGTTCGTCCCCATTCTTTGCCATTCGGTGCTACTCGAAAAAGTCGACCAGCCGCCGCCCCGCCGTCTCTACGGCCGGGGTGAGGAGCGCAAAGCGGAACCAGTCGGCCCGGGACTCGCCGAATGCCGTCCCGGGCATCCCGGCGACGCCGGCCCGATCGACCAGTCGCTCGGCGTTCTCGAAGCTGCCCGGGTAGTCGGGAAAGCGGGCCATGACGTAGAAGCCGCCCTCCGGACGGGTGAACTCGGCCCCACACTCTTCGAGCGCGGCCGCGAAGGTCTCGATGCGCTCGCCGAGCAGCCGGCGCTTCTCGGCGTAGTAGTCGGGCCCGGTCGAGCGGAGCGCGCGGAGGACGGCGTACTGCGCGGGGCGGCTCCCGGTCACGTTGATCAGCATGTGTCGCGTCCGCGCGGCGTCGTGGAGGGCGGCGGGAAACACTCCGTAACCCACTCGAAAGCCCGTGATCGCCATCGACTTCGAGAACGCGTTCGTGACGGCCCGGTGCTCCGAGTTGATCCCGAGCGCGCTGGTGAACTCGCCCGAGCGGTCGAAGTGGTCGTAGACCTCGTCGCTGAGCAGGACGGCGTCGTGCTCTTCGGCGACCGCGACGAGCTCGGCCATCGTCTCTTCGGGATAGACCGCCCCCGTCGGATTGTTCGGCGTGTTGACGACGATCGCCCCCGTGTCCTCGCTCGCCACACCCCGAACGGCCGCGGGGTCGAGCGTGCCGTCGCGCTCGGCGGGCACGTACCGGGGTTCGCCGCCGAGGAGCTGGATCTTTCCGGGGTAGTAGGGGTAGACCGGATCGGTGAGGAGCACCCCCGAGCCCGTCCCGCGGTCGAGCGCGGCGGCCATCGCGAGGTAGTTCGCCTCGCCCGCACCGTTGGTGACGATCACCTGATCGCGACTCACGCCGCGCCGCGCCGCGATCTCCTCGCGGAGGGCGTCGAGGCCCTCGCTGGGTGGGTACCGGAAGTCCGCGCCGCCGCGGTCGGCGTATGCCTGGAGGCCGTCGGCGATCCCCGCGGGAGCCGCCCAGTCGGGGCTGCCGCTCACCATGTCGACCACGTCGTGGTCCGCTTGGGCCGCATAGCTCATCAGCCGGTAGAACTGGGGCGTCCGGTAGTCCATGTCCGCCCTGTGTGCGGAGCCGCCCTCGGTCTTTCGCCCGACGGACCGCCGGGTCCGCGCGCTGACGGCCACGCGCCGATCGGGTGGTCGTCGAGGGCATACGCTGGTCGACCGCCGGGTTCATGGCCGTCGCGCGGCCACACCGGGTATGTCGCCCGATGCGGACGAACCGGTCGAAGCGCGACTGGGCCACACGCTCCGCGCCGCGAACGCGACCGTCGCAGTCGCCGAGTCCTGTACCGGCGGGCTAGTCGGCGCACGGATCACCGACGTGCCGGGGGCGAGCGAGTACTTCGACCGCTCGCTCGTGACCTACTCCTCACGCGCGAAGCGCGCGCTGCTCGCCGTCGACCGGGAGCGCCTCGACGCCCACGGCGCGGTCAGCGAGCCGGTCGCCCGCGCGATGGCGCGTGCGGCCCGCGACACCGCGGACGCGACGTGGGGCCTCTCCACTACCGGGATCGCCGGACCGGGCGGCGGGACCGAAGAGAAGCCGGTGGGCACGGTGTACGTCGGCGTCGCCCACGCGGGCGCGTGGGGCTCGGGCGAGTCGGGAGCGACCGTCGAGCACCACGTCTTCGAGGGCGATCGCATCGAGATCAAAGCGCGGATCGCCCGTTGCGCGCTCGACGCCCTCCTCGAACGCGTCCGCGAGCACGAGCGAGGCGCGCGATCGTGAACAGAGGGAGATGGCGACGAACAAAGAGACGAGTACACCGGACCGAGCGCTCGAATCGCTGGGGCGGCTCGCGGGCTGTGCGTTGTGGGACGAGACGGGTGGCAGTCTCTCGTGTCGGTGCTCGACCCTCGTCGTTTCGACGATCCACTCCATCGAATCCGGGCGCGTGTCGAATCAGTTAATCCCGAGCGGGTGAATCCACGTGCGTGAGCGGGACGTCCACGCGAACACAGCCTGCGCGGACGCGATCTGCACGACCGCGGCGGACCGGAGGGTGTCGCGTCGACATGCACGTCAAGGTCCTCGACGAGCGTGTCGTCCGCCGGGCGAAGTCGCGGGGACTCGACGCGCTCGTCTACGCCCCCCACTTCGTCCGCCTCCCCGAGATCGAGCGGCGCGCGCGGGCGCACTCGGACGAGGAACTGCTCGTGGTACCGGCCCGCGAACTGTTCACCGGCTCGTGGCGCGACCGAAAGCACGTCCTCGCGCTCGGGCTCTCCGAGCCGGTCCCGGATTTCCTCACGCTCGCGGGCACGATGGCCGAACTCGAACGGCAGGACGCCGCCGTTCTGATCCCCCATCCCGCGTTCCTGACCGTGAGCTGTGCCGCGGCCGACGTCCGCCGGTATCGGGACTCGATCGCCGCCGTCGAGACGTACAACCCGAAACACTGGGCCCGTCACAACCGCCGGGCGCGCGCGCTCGCCGGCGCGGCCGACCTGCCCGTCTTCGGCTCCTCGTATGCCCACCGCCGGGGGACGATCGGCGAGGTGTGGACGGCGTTCCCGGAGCCGCTCGACGACGGAAACGCGCTGGTGATGGCGCTTGACGCGGGCGTCGACCGCCGGGTGCGTCGCCGCTCCGGTCCCCGCCACCGCGCGCGCTGTATGGCCGAATTCGGCCACCTCGGCTACGAGAACACCGTCTCGAAGGCCGGCCGACTGCGCTCGGGGACCGAGCCCACCCATCCGGGCCATCCCGCCTACGGCGGTCGCTTCGACGACGTGCGCGTCTACTGAGCGCCCTGAGCGGGGAAGGGCGAGGGAAAAGAACGAGCGCTCCGAGAGGTGGTCGCCGGACGGTAGACGAGTCTCACAGCCCGGCGAGCGCGGCCAGTTCCGGGGCATCGGCGAACACGACGGCGGCCGCGGCGAGTTCGACGGCAGTGACCGCGAGCGTCACGACGCCCGCCAGCCGGCTGTCGACCCCCACGCCGACGGGCAGCGAGAACTCCCGCTCGTAGGGATAGAGCAGCGCGAGCCCGCGCTTGGTCCCGAGGAGATCGAGGACGTAGTGGGTCGCCACGCCGATCCAGACGTACCGGAGGTTGCCGAAGTAGAGCGGGTAGGCGAGAAAGAGCCCGAGGACGGGCAGGTTGTGGAGGGTCTTGCGGTGGGTGCCGAAGGCGGTGTCGACGTCGGGGAAGAGTGCGCCGAGCACCACCGGGACGGCGAGCTCGACGACGGCCCGGGCGGTCCCGGCGTCCCAGCCGGGCTGTGCGAGATAGCCGAGCCCGGCGCCGAGGGCGAGCGCGTTGAGCACGTGATCGCGCCGGTTCATCGGCGTGGGGAGGCCCACCCGGGACATAACGGGTTCCCTTTCGGCGGACGAGAGTGGGGACGGAACCGCGCGAACGGCAGTCGGGGGAGACGGTGGGCCGGAGCCGCCGGCCCGAGCAGCGGGGCCCACGTCGGCGGCCACGTCGACGGCCCCATTCCGCGGGTCGGTGTACCGGTTCCGAGTCGATCGCCCGGGCCCCTCCCGCCGTCGTCGGCGACGAACGAAAGGCAGTTGGCCGGCTGGCGTGAGCCCCGAGCATGCGCATCGCCGTGCCCAACAAGGGCCGCCTCCACGACCCGGCCGTCGACCTGCTCGAACGGGCCGGCCTCCACGTCGAGAACGGTGCGGACAGGAAACTCTACGCCTCGACCGTCGACCCCGAGGTCACGGTGTTGTACGTCCGCGCGGCGGACGTCCCCGAGTACGTCGCCGACGGGGCCGCCGACGTCGGCATCACCGGTCTCGACCAGGTACGAGAGACCGGCGTCTCGCTGGTCGAACTGCTCGATCTGGGTTTCGGGCGCTGCCGGCTCGTGCTCGCCGCACCCGAGGACGGTCCCGTCGGTGCGGTCGAGGACCTCAACGGGGGGACGGTCGCCACCGAGTTCCCGCGGGTCACGCGCGCGTACTTCGACGAGCGCGGCGTCGACCCGGCGATCGTCGAGGTCTCGGGCGCGACCGAGCTGACCCCCCACGTCGACGTCGCCGACGCCATCGTCGACATCACGAGCACGGGCACCACCCTCCGGGTCAACCGGCTCGCCGTGATCGACGACGTACTGGAGAGCTCCGCGCGCCTGTTCGCCCGGCCCGGGGCGGTCGAGGACCCGAAGGCCGAACAGACCGCGACGGCGCTCGAATCGGTCGTCGCCGCCGAGAACAAGCGCTACCTGATGATGAACGTGCCCGAGGGCGAACTGGAGCGAGTCCGAGAGGTGATCCCGGGGATGGGCGGCCCCACGGTGATGGATATCGCCGGCGACGACGGCGTCGCGGTCCACGCCGTCGTCGACGAGCGTGACGTCTTCGCCGTGATCAACGACGTGAAAGCGGCGGGCGCGAGCGACGTGCTCGTCACCGAAATCGAGCGGCTCGTGCCCTAGCGTCCGGTAAGAAGTCGTCGGCACGATCGGCGTCAGCGGCGGTGCGCTCGAGCAGTGTGGAGTCGCGAGCGCCGTCGTCGACCGACGGGCTGTTCCCGAGCGACCGGGGCCGAGGAACACGGTCGATTCGACGGTCGAGTCGGCCGGGGTCGGTGGCCGGGCGAGGCCGGCAGCCGGGCGAGTCGGATCACGGTTTCGTCAACCGCCAACTGATCCGGGCTTCGCTCTGCTTCGAGCCGGAGATCGGCTGTGAACCCGGTTGTGGACGGTCGATCGGGCTCGGCGGCCGCCGAATACATCGAGAACGGACACAGTATTCGAAAGCGATGGCTCCGTGAGATGGGGTTGGACTTCGAGCTTCATCGACAGCCGCGGCGCTGCTTCTCGCCATATCCTGTTGATCGCTAGACAGCGAAGGGGTGGGGTGGTTGAATGGATCTTTCAGCGTCTCTGTCCACCGATTCACCATGACGGATGATGCACAGACAC